>NZ_JAHYSG010000029.1 GCF_022095675.1 Dactylosporangium sp. AC04546
GGCGCCCCCTCCCCCGCCGCCGCGGACCCGCCCGCCGGGGCCGGGCGGCTGCGGCTGCGCGGCCTGACCGGCCCCGGGCTCGACCGCATCGACCTCGACGTGGCCGCCGGCGAACTCGTCGGCGTGGTGGCCGAGCCGGTCGCGGCCGGAACCCTGCTGCGGCTCCTCGGCCGCGAAGCCGAGCCCACCGCCGGCGCGATCACGGTCGACGGCGTCGACGCCGGCGATGTTGGGCGGCAGGCCTGGCGGGCGACCGTGCTCGCCTCCCCGCACGACGCCGACCTGTTCGAAGGCAGCGTCGAGGCCAACATCCGGGCCGGGCGGACCGGCGACATCGGCCCGGCCGTCACGGCCGCCGGTGTGGACCAGGTCGCCGCCGCCCTCCCCGACGGCCTCGGCACCGCCGTCACCGCCCGCGGACGGTCGCTGTCCGGCGGACAGCGCCAACGGGTCGCCCTCGCCCGGGCCCTGCACGCCGACCCGCCGGTGCTGGTCCTGCACGACCCGACCACCGCGGTGGACGCCGTCACCGAGGCCGCCATCGCGGCGGGCCTGCGCGACGTGCGTGCCGGGCGGACCACCGTCGTGCTGACCAGCAGCCCGGCGCTGCTGGCCGCCGCCGACCGGGTCGTGTTCCTCACCGGCGGCGCCGTCGCGGCTCACGGCACCCACGCACACCTGCTGCGCACCGAACCCGCCTACCGGACGCTGGTGCTGGCATGACGCCTGCCGCGCCCGAACCGGCCGACGGCCCGGTGCTGCTGCCGATCGCCGGCCCGCGCCGGACCCGGGCCGCGTTGCGAGCCATGGTGCTGCGCCATCCCCTGCTCGCCGCCGGTTCGGCGGTGACCCTGCTGCTCGCCGCGGCGCTGAGCCTGGTGACGGCGCCGCTGCTCGGCCGGGTCGTCGACCTCGCCGCCGGTGGCGCCGGCCCCGGCGCGATCACCGGTCCCGTGCTGCTCCTGGCCGCGTCCGCCGTCGGGCAGGGCGGGCTGGCCTTCGCCGGGCTGCAGCTCATCTCCCGCCTCGGCGAGGTCGTGCTGGCCGCGATCCGCGACGAGTTCGTCGACCACGCCCTGCGGCTGCCGCTGGAGCGGATCGAACAGGGAGGCGCCGGCGACCTGACGTCACGCATCACCGAGGACGTGGCGATGATCAGCGTCGCGGTGCGCGGCTCGTTCCCGGAGTTCGTGCAGTCGGTGCTCGTCATCGCGCTCACCCTGGTCGGCCTGACCGCCCTCGACTGGCGGTTCGGCGCGGCGGCGCTGCTCGCCGTGCCGGTCCAGGCGGGCACCGCCCGGTGGTACGTGCGCCGTTCCGCGCCCCTCTACGCCCAACGGCGGGTCGCGGCCGGGGCCGAGCAGCAGCAGCTGCTGGACACGATCGGCGGCGCGCAGACGGTCCGGGCGTTCGGGCTGCGCGACGAGCACCTCGGGCACGTGGCCGACCGCGTCGACCGCAGCATCGACCTGCTGTACCGCGTCATCCGCCTGCAGACGCGGTTCTTCGGCCGGCTCAACGTCGCCGAGGCCGTCGGGCTCAGCGCGGTGCTGGCGACCGGGTTCCTGCTGGTGAACACGGGCGCCGCGAGCATCGGCGCGGCCAGTGCCGCCGCGCTGTACTTCGCCAACCTGTTCGGGCCGATCAACACCGTGCTGTTCCTGCTCGACACGCTGCAGTCGGCGCACGCGAGCCTGGCCCGGCTCGTCGGGGTGACCGACCTGCCGGCCGAGCAGCGCCCGCAACCCGGCGCCGTCCCCGCCGACGGTGCGGTGAAGGCCTCCGGCCTGCGGTACGCCTACCGGCCCGGGCACCCGGTGCTGCACGACGTCGACCTGGACATCCCGGCCGGCAGCACGGTCGCGCTCGTCGGGGCCAGCGGCGGCGGCAAGACCACGCTCGCCAAGCTGCTCGCCGGCGTGCACGAGCCGTCCGGCGGCAGCGTCCACCTCGGCGGTGTCCCGCTGGCCGACCTCGACGCCGGCGCGCTGCGCCGATCCGTGGTGCTGGTGTCCCAGGAGAGCCATGTGTTCGCCGGTACCGTGGCCGACGACCTCCGGCTGGCCGCCGCCGGCGCCACCGACGACGACATCGACCGCGCGCTCGCGGCGGTCGGTGCCCAGGAGTGGGTGGCGGCGCTGCCCGACGGTCCGCGGACGGTCGTCGGCGACGGCGGCCACGAGCTGACCGTCGTGCAGGCCCAGCAGCTGGCGCTGGCCCGGGTCCTGCTCGCCGACCCGCTCGTCGCGATCCTCGACGAGGCCACCGCCGACGCCGGCAGCAGCGGCGCGCGGGTGCTGGAGGCGGCGACGGCCCGGGTGCTGCACGGCCGCACGGGCGTCGTCGTCGCGCACCGGCTCACCCAGGCCGCGGCCGCTGACCTGGTGGTCGTGGTCGACGCCGGCCGGATCGTGGAGAGCGGGCCGCACGCCGACCTGGTGGCGGCCGGCGGCGGCTATGCCCGGCTGTGGGCGGCGTGGTCCGCGGGGCGGGAGGAGCCCGCCTGACGCGGACCGCCGATCAGACGCGGGGCGCGTCCGACGGCTCGGCCATGGCGACCGCGATGCGCCGGGGGCCGGTGAACGGCTCGCGGCCGTGCGCCACCGACATGTTGTCGACCAGCAGCAGGTCGTCGCGCTGGTAGTCGAACCGGGTCGACGCGGTCCGGTAGCACTGACGCAGGTGGGCGACCACGTCGTCGGGGATCGTGCCGCCGTCGCCGTAGAAGGAGTTGTTCGGCAGTCCTCCGGGACCGTAGAGCTCCAGTAACGCCTCCCGCACCTCCCCCGGCAGGCTGCTGTCGTGGAAGATCACGATGTGGTTGAACCACACGGGCGACCCGTCGGCCGGGTGCCGGTGCACCGCGTCGCGCACCGCCGTCGTCCGCAGCCCGTCCCCGTCGGCCGACCACTGCGCGGCGATGTCACCGGCGGCGCACTGCCGCTCGACCTCGGCCCGGCTGTCGGTGCCGAACGCCGTTCGCCACCGCAGGCCGATGTCCTCCCCGTAGTTGCGCACGACCATCCACCGGCGCCGCTGGAACTCCTCGCGCACGGCCGGGTCGATCAGGTCGTGGACGTGGCGCACCGAGGCCAGCGGAGTGGCGCCCTGGGTCGACGGCGGCTCGACGCAGTGGAAGAACAGCGTCAGCGGCCACACCTTCTGGTACGACATCTCCGTGTGCAGCGGAATGGTCTCCTGCGGCGGGTACTCCGTCGAGGTGTAGACGTTGCCCTGGATGACGCTGCGCGGCGACGACTGCTCGGTGTAGGACAGCGGCTCCCCGGCCGCCGCCCGTACCGCGGCGGCGAGGCCCTCGGCGCCGCCGACGTCGAAGCCGCGCAGCAGCACCGCGCCCCGGGTGGCGAGCTGGGCCCGCACCGCCGCCCGGTCCCGGGCGAGCACGTCCGTGACCGGACCCTCGCCCTCGATCGTGACCAGGAAGTCCTTGCCGGTCATGGGATTCCTCTCTCGTGGGCCCGGGCGGCGGCACGCACCGCCCGGGCGGGCTCGGGGTGCGCTACTTGCCGGCCGCGGCGACCAGCTTCGGGACGACGGCGTCCAGGGCGAAGGGGATGCTCAGCGTCGACGGGAACGCCATCGACAGCGCGGTGCCGACCTCCAGCGGCACGTAGGCGCCACGCTTGACCGCCGCCAGGTTCTGGAACAGCCGGTCGCCCTCGACCTTGGCGCGCTCCTCCGCGGTGCGGTACGAGAACAGCACCACGTCGGCGTCGATGAGGTTGGTGTTCTCCTGGGCCACGACCGCCCGGCCGGCCGGGCCGGACTGCGGCAGGGTGGTCACCGACTTCGCCAGGGTCAGGCCCATCTGGGAGATGAACTGCGCCGAGGCGTCGGTCGGCAGGATGACGGTGGCGAGCGCACCCTCGCCGTTGAGCAGGCTGAACGTGAAGGTCTTGCCGGCCAGCTTCGCCTTGTGCTCCTCCTTGAGGGCGGCGATGCGTCCCTCGATGTCGCTGATCAGCTTGGTGGCCTCGGCGGAGCGGCCGAGGGCCTGCCCGATCCGCTTGACGCGGGTCTGCCACGAGTCCTCGGCGACGTCGGTCTCGTACGACAGGGTGGGCGCGATCGCCTTGAGGTTGGCGAAGTCGTCGGCCAGGCTGTAGCTGTCGGTGGCCAGGATCAGGTCCGGGCGCAGCGCGCTGATCTGCTCGAACGGCAGGTTGTCCTCATAGGACAGTTGCTTCGGTGCGGTGGCCCCCTTGAGCTTGGCCTCCACCCACGGCGGCAGGCCCGAGTCGAAGTTCGTCGCCGGGGTGGCGCCGACCGGGACGACACCCAGCGAGACGGCCTCGTCGAGATCGCGCATGAAGCCGACCGTGACGACCCGCTGCGGCACGGCCGGGATGACGGCGTCACCCTCGGCGCCCTTGATGGTCACGGGGAAGCTGCCACCGCCGGGCGCGGCGCTGCCCGGAGCGGCCGGCTCCGCGTCCGAGCCGCAGCCGGCCAGGCCGGCGGCCAGCGCCCCGGACGCCAGGCCGAGGAAGGACCGCCGGGTGAATGCCCGCGCGGCGGCGGGCCGGGTGAACTCCGTCATCTCCGTGTTGCCTTTCTTCGTCAGATGGTCGCGGCGAACGCCGCGGCCGAGATGGGGCCGATGACCGCGGCGGCCGGCGGGGACACCAGGTCCTCGTGGCCGAACGGCACCGGGTGCACGGTGAGGCGCCCGGCGACGTACGGGGCCCAGTCCCGCGGGTCCGGGCCGGTCGTGCCGTCGTCGGGCGTCGCGTCGAGTGCCTGGACGAACACCACGTCGCCGGCGAACACGTCGGGTTTGCCGTCGGTGTCCACCAGCGAGGCGGCGAGCATGCTCCGGGCGAGCGCGGTGATCCGCTCGGCCGGGAGGCCGGCGAGCACACCGCCGTGGGTGTCGGCGATCCGGCGCACGTCGTCGGCGGAGACGGTGTCCGGGTCGAGCCCGGCGGTGTCGTACCCGGCGCGGCGCAGCCACAGGTGCAGGAACTGCGAGAAGGCCGGCGCCACGGGCTCGTCGTCCGGGCCGGGGTAGCCGTCCAGCATCACGATCACCGGGACCGTGCGGCCCTGGCGCTGCAGGACGCAGGCGACGGCGTGGGCGACCACCGCGCCGAGGGACCAGCCCAGCAGCAGCACCGGGCCCGACGGGGCGGCGGCCGTGATCGCGGCCGCGTACCGTTCGGCGAGCCCGGCCAGCGTCACGCCGCCGGTCGTCTCGGTGGCCTGCAGCCCGTACACCGGGCGCCGCGGGTCCTGGTGGCTCACCAGCGTCGCGTAGGACCAACTGAGGCCGAGGGCCGGCGGCAGGCAGAACAACGGGGCGGCGGTCCCGCCGTCGCGCAGCCGCAGCAGTTCGTCGAAGGCGCCGTCACCGCCCGCCACCGGAGCGGACAGGGCCGCCGCGATCCCGGCCGCGGTCGGGCTGCGGAACACCGCCCGGACCGGCAGCGTCACCCCGAGCTCGTCGCGGATCCGCGACACCAGCCGGGCGGCGAGCAGCGAGTGCCCGCCGAGGGCGAAGAACGAGTCGTCGACGCCGGCGTCGGGCACGCCGAGCAGCTCGGCGAAGATCCCGCACACGGCCCGCTCGGCCGGGTTCGCCGGGGGCCGGGCGGACGTACCGGCGAAGTCCGGTGCCGGCAGCGCCCGGCGGTCGAGCTTGCCGTTGGGCAGGGCCGGCATCGACGCCAGGACGACGACGGCGGCCGGCACGAGATGGTCCGGCAGCCGGGACGCGAGCCGGTCGCGCAGCCCGGTGGGATCGACGCCGGTACCGGTGACGTAGCCGACCAGGCGGGTCACCGCGCCGTCGCGGCGCGCCACGACGACGGCCTGGGTGACGCCGGGCAGACCGTCGAGGACGGCCTCGACCTCCCCCGGCTCGACCCGGTGACCGCGGATCTTCACCTGGTCGTCGATCCGGCCGAGGAACTCGACCGTGCCCGCCGCCGTCCGCCGGACCAGGTCACCGGTGCGGTAGAGCCGCTCTCCGGTACCGAAGGGGTCGGCGACGAACCGGGCCGCGGTCTCGCCACCGCGGCCGAGGTAGCCGCGGGCCACCCCGACGCCGGCGACGTACAGCTCACCGGGCACCCCGGCCGGGACCGGGCGCAGCGCGGCGTCGAGGACGTGCGCGACGAGACCGGCGACCGGGCGGCCGATGTGCGGGGCGACACCGGCCTCGATCGGCGTCCACAGCGCGTCGACGGTGCACTCGGTCGGGCCGTAGAAGTTCAGCGCGTGCACTCCTGGCGCCGTGGCCAGCTGCTCCCACAGTCGGCCACCGACGGCCTCGGCGCCGGTGGCGACGACCGCCGGCGGGTCCGGCAGCCCGAGCAGCCCGTCGGCGACGAGAAGTTCCAGCAGCGACGGCGGCACGTCGATGAAGTCGATGCGGTGCGCGTCGACGTACGCGACCATCGCGGCGGGGTCGCCCATCAGCTCGCCGGGCAGCACGTGCATGGCGTGGCCGCCGAGCAGCCAGACGAGCGGGTCCAGGGCGCCGTCGAAAGCGAACGACAGCGAGTTGAGCACCCGCAACTTCCGCCCGCCGAGGCGGGCCGACGCCGGGTCCATCACGGCCCGGCGGTGGGCCAGCGCCAGGTTGACGAGCCCGGCGTGCGTGGCGACGACGCCTTTCGGCCGGCCGGACGAGCCGGAGGTGAACACGACGTAGGCGGCCGAGTCCGGGGCCGCCGGCCCGGCCGGGACGGCCGCGTGGGTCCACGTCGCGGGGTCGTCGACCGCGACGTGCGGCACCCCGGCCGGAGCGGCCGTGGTGGCGGTGACGACGACCGCCGGCCGGGCCTGGTCCAGCACCGCGGCGATCCGCTCGGCCGGGTACGCCGGGTCGACGGGCACGGCGATCCCGCCCGCCTTCCAGACGGCGGCGAGGGCCACCGGGACGTGGGCGGACCGCGGCAGCAGCAGCGCCACCGGTACCTCCGGGCCGACCCCGAGCGCCGCCAGGTGCGCGGCGAGCCGGCGGGCGCGCTCGTCCAGTTCGGCGAACGTGAACGAGACCGGGCCGCAGACGACGGCGAGCGCGTCCGGGTTCGCCGCGGCCTGCTCGGTGAGCAGGTCGGCGGCGGTGCGGGCCGGGTGCGGCGCCGGCACGGGTTCGCCGGCGACGACCGGGGCCGGGCCGAGCAGGTCGATGCGACCGATCGGCAGGTCGTCGGGGCCGGCCACGAGCGCGGCGAGGACCCGGCCGAGCAGCTGCCGGACCGTGCCGGCGAACGCCGGTGTGATCCGGTCCGGGCGGACCTCGAGGTACAGCGCCGGCCGCGCGCCCGGCTCGACGACCAGCGCCAGCGGGTAGTGGGTGGCGTCGGCGGTGTCGACGCCGCTGACCCGCACGTCCATCGCGGTGCGGACCTGATCGATCCCGGCGGCGTCGACCGGGTACGACTCGATGACGACGAGCGTGTCGAACAGCTCCCCCAGCCCGGCCGCCGCCTGGATCTCGCCGAGGCCGAGGTGGTGGTGCTCGACGGTGGCGGCCTGCCCGGCGTGCAGCGCACCGAGGAGCACGCCGATCGGGTCGCCGGGCCGCAGCCGGACCCGCACCGGCACGGTGTTGATGAACAGGCCGATCATGCTGTCCGCACCCGGCAGGTCGGCCGGCCGGCCGGACACCGTCAGGCCGAACACGACGTCGTCGGCGCCGGTCAGCACGCCCAGCGTGAGGCCCCAGGCGGCCTGGATGACGGTTCCGGCGGTGACGCCGTGCCGGCGCGCCAGCCCCGCGATCCCGGCCGCGGCCGTGTCGCCGAGCTCGACCCGGCTGGTGGTGACGGGGCCCGCGGTCAGCGTGGCGCCGGCCGGGAGGGGCGCGACCAGCGTCGGCGCCGCGAGCCCGTCCAGGGCCCGGGCCCAGGCGGCGCGCGACGCCGCCGGGTCGCGGCGGCGCAGCCAGGCCAGGAAGTCCCGGAACGCGGCCACCCGGGGCAGCGGGGCACCGGTGTACAGCGCGAACAGGTCGCGCAGCAGCAGCGGCGAGGACCAGCCGTCGAGCAGGATGTGGTGCATGGTGAGGACCAGCCGGTGCGTACCGGGGCCGGTGCGGACCAGCAGGAACCGCAGCAGCGGCGGCTCGTCCATCACGAACGGCGTGGCCCGGTCGGCGGCCAGCAGCCGGTCGATCTCGTCGGCGCCGGCCGCTGCCACCTCGCGCCACGGCACGGTGACCTGCCGCAGGACGACCTGCACGGCGCCGGCCGCGTCCGAGACGAACGCGGCCCGCAGGTTCGCGTGCCGTTCCACGAGGGCCTCGGCGGCGGCGCGCAACCGGGCCACGTCGAGCGGGCCGGTGAGGTCCAGCGAGGTCTGCATGAGGTACGCGTCGGTGCTGCCCTCGTCCAGCAGTGCGTGGAACAGCAGGCCCTCCTGCAGGGGCGCCAGCGGCAGGACCTCTTCGACGTTGGAGCGGCTCATGCGGTACGCCACCTTGCCTCGAATCCGTCGAGCCGGTCCTGGTCGATGCTGACCAGGGCCATGTCCGACGGGGTGAAGCCGCCGGCGTCGCCGACGGCGGCGTGCCGGGCCAGCGCGCCGAGGGCGTCGCGCCACGCGTCGGCGAGCGCGGTGACCTCGTCATGGGTGAACAGGCCGGCCGGGTAGGACCAGGTGGCCCGCAGCACCGGCCCGGCCGCGGTGACCTCGGTCAGCGCGGTGATCTCCAGGTCGGCGGCGGCCGGCGCCGCCGGGTCGGACACCCCGGCGAGCGCGGCGAACTCCGGGCTCTGTGTCCAGGGTCCCCGTTCGGTGCCGCCGTCGTACCGGCCGAGGTAGTTGAACAGGATCTGCGGGCCGCGCGGCCTGGCCAGGGCCGGTGCCGTGCGGGGGTTGAGCTCGCTGAGCAGGCCGTAGCCGATGCCCCGGTCCGGCGCCACGCGCAGGCGCTCCTTGACGACCTTGACGGCGGCGCCGGCGGCGGGTCCGCCGGCGAGGGCGTCGTCGACGTCCACGCCGGCCAGGTCCAGGCGGACCGGGTAGGTGGTGGTGAACCAGCCGACCGTGCGGGACAGGTCGGCGCCCGGCACGACCTCCTCCTCGCGGCCGTGGCTCTCCAGGTCGACCAGCACGTCGGCGACGTGCTGCCCGCGCCCGCGCCGCCAGGCCGTCACGGCGAGGCCGAGGGCGGTGAGCAGCACGTCGTCCGGGCCGGCGTGGAATGCCTCCGGCACGTCCGTGACGACCGCTCGGGACACCTCGGGAGTCAGCCGCACGACCACGTCGCCGACGGTGGCGAGGGTGTCGGTCGCCGGGTCGAGCGGGCGCGCGCCGAGCGCCGGTTCCCGCCCGGCGAGGGTGTCCACCCACGTGGACAGCTCGGCGGTGCGGGCCGGGGCGGCGCCGAGCAGCCCTCGCGCCCAGTGCCGGAACGAGGTGCCGGCCGGGCCGAGGTCGGCCGGACGGCCGGCCCGGATCGCGGCGTGGGCGGCGGCGAGGTCGGGCAGCAGGATGCGCCACGACACACCGTCGACCACGAGGTGGTGGGCGACGAGCAGGACCCGCCCGCCGCGCTCACCGCCGTCGACCCAGACGACCTGCAGCATGACCCCGGCCCGCGGGTCCAGCCGGTCCGCGGCCGCGTCGACCTCGGCGCGCAGCGCGGTCATCGCCGCCGGGCCGGCCCAGTCGCCGTCGAACGCGACGCGGCGCACCAGCTCGGCGCCGCCCGGCCCGGCGGACGGCACGGTCATGGCCCAGCCGTCGCCGTCGCGGTCGACGACCGCCCGCAGGATGTCGTGCCGGGCGACGACGGCGGCCACCGCCGCCGTCAGCGCCGGCAGGTCCAGGTCCGCGGGCGCGTCGACGACCGCGGTCTGGGCGAACCGGCGGCGCAGCCCGTCCCGGGCCAGCACCGTGCGCATGACCGGGGTCAGCGGGATCGGTCCGGTACCGTCCTCGGTGCGCACGGCCGGTGCCTTCTTGTGTTCGGCGACCCGGGCCAGGTCCCCGACGGTGCGCTGCTCGAAGACGTCCCGGGGCGAGATCGGCAGGCCGGCGGCGCGGGCCTTGGCCACCAGCTGGATCGACACGATGCTGTCGCCGCCGAGGGCGAAGAACGAGTCGTCCACACCGACGCTCGCCACGCCGAGCACGTCGGCGAACAGCTCGCACAGCTGCCGCTCGGCGGCGGTGGTCGCGGCCCGGTCGGTGCCGCGCAGCACGGGCTCCGGCAGGGCGCGCCGGTCGACCTTGCCGGCGGCGGTGAGCGGGATGGCGTCGAGCACCTGCAGCGTCGCCGGGACCATGTGCTCCGGCAGCCGTCCGCCGAGCCACGTGGTCAGCTCACGCGGGTCGGCGTGGCGGCCGGACATGGCCACGACGTAGCCGGCGAGCTGGGTGGCGCCGCTGGGGCTGCGCCGGGCCACGACGACGGCCTGGCGCACGGTCTCGTGCTCGCCGAGCGCGGCCTCGATCTCCTGCAGCTCGACCCGCATGCCGCGGACCTTCACCTGGTGGTCGGCCCGGCCGAGGAACTCCAGGGTGCCCTCGGCCGTCCACCGGGCGAGGTCGCCCGTGCGGTACAGCCGCTCGCCCGGGGTCCACGGGTCGGCGACGAACCGGGCCGCGGTCTGGCGGGGGTCGCCGACGTAGCCGCGGCCGAGCGGCAGGCCGCCGGTGTACAGCTCGCCGCCGACGCCGGCCGGGACCGGGTTGAGGGCCTCGTCGAGGATGTGGATGCGGGTGTTCGGGTTCGGCCGGCCGATGCTGATGCCGTGCCGGTCCTCGCCCTCGCGGTAGAACTGGTGGCTGACGCCGATCGTGGCCTCGGCCGGGCCGTAGCCGTGGTACATGACGGCGTCGAGCTTGTCGCGGAAGCGGGCGAACAGCTCCGGGGTGAGGGCCTCTCCGCCGCACCACACGTGCTTGAGGCTGCCGGTCACCGCGTCGATGCCGGGCAGTTGCAGCAGCATGTCGAGCATCGACGCGACCAGGTAGGTGAAGCTCACGCGGTGGCGGGTGATGAGGTCGAGCAGGTACTCGACGTCGCGTTCGCCGCCGGGCCGGGCGATCACCAGCGTCGCGCCGGTGACCAGCGGCAGGAAGATCTCGTTGAGTGAGATGTCGAAGCTGAACGGCGCCTTGAACAGCGCCGCGTCGCCGGGGCCGAAGCCGAGCATCCGCCGCTGCCACAGCAGCCGGGCGGCGATCGCCCGGTGGCAGATCATCGCGCCCTTCGGCACGCCGGTGGAGCCGGAGGTGTAGATGACGTACGCCAGGCCGTCGCCGTGCAGCGCCGCGAGCGGCACAGGATCCACCGTCCCGGCCAGGTCCGCGGTGCGCAGGACGGGCACGGCCAGGTCGTCCGGCAGCCCCTGCCCGTCGACGCTGATGACGGCCCGCAGCCGGGCGGTGCCGTCAATGTCGGCGATGCGGCGGGTCGGCCACGACGGTTCCAGGGGCACGAACGCCGCGCCGATGCGCTGGATGCCCAGTACCGCCGCGACGAGCTCGGCCGAGCGGTCCAGATGGACGCCCACGACGTCCTCGCCGCCGATCCCGTGTTCCAGGAGCGCGGCGGCCACGGCGTCGGCGCGGCGGTCCAGCTCGGCGTAGGTGAGGCGCCGCTCGCCGTCGACGACGGCGAGGGCGTCCGGCGTGCGGGTGGCCTGCTCGGCGAACAGGCCCGGCACCGTCACCGGCGGCACGGGGGCCGCGGTGTCGTTCCAGCCGTGGATGAGCCGCTCGCGTTCGGCGGGGTCGAGGATGTCCAATGCGGACAGTGGCGTGTCGGGCCGCTCGGCGATCGCGCGCAGCACCCGGACGAGCCGGCCGGCGAGCGTGTGGACGGTGCCGGCGTCGAACAGGGTGGCGTCGTACTCGATGAACCCGTCGAACGAACCGTCGGGCCGTGGCCCGACGTTGACGGCGAGGTCGAACTTGGCGCCGGTGGTGGTCTCGGCGGCGATCGGGGTGGCGGTGAGCCCCTCGAGGCCGCCGGCGGGCCGGGTGCCGGCGTTGCGGAAGTCCACCATCGTCTGGAACAGCGGGTGCCGCCCGGCGACGCGTTCCGGGTTGACCGCGTCGACGACCCGGTCGAACGGGAGGTCGGCGTGGGCGTAGGCGGCCAGGGCGCTCTCCCGGCAGCGGCGCAGCAGCTGCCGCAGCGTCGGGTCGCCGGTCAAGTCGGCGCGCAGCACGACAGTATTGACGAAGAAGCCGACCATGTCCTGCACGGCCTCGGTGTCCCGGCCGGCGGCGAGCGCGCCGAGCGGGATGTCGGTGCCGGCGCCGAGCTTGTGCAGCAGGGCCGCGACCGCGGCGTACACGGTCATGAAGTCGGTCGCCCGCTCCGCCCGGCCGGCCGCGCGCAGGGCGGCGACGACGTCGGCGGGCACGGCGAAGCGCACCACGCCGCCGTCGCTGCCGGCCGACGCGCCGCGGGGCCGGTCGGCCGCCAGTGAGACCGCCTCCGGCAGGCCGGCCAGCGCCTGTCTCCAGTGCCCGAGCTGGCCGGCGGCGAGGCTGGCCGGGTCGGCCGGGTCGCCGAGCAGGTCGCGCTGCCACAGGGTGTAGTCGGCGTACTGGGCCGGCAGCGGCGCCCAGCCCGGAGCGGCACCGGCGCGGCGGGCCGCGTAGGCCTCGGCGAGGTCGGCCAGCAGCGGCTCCATCGACCACTCGTCGGTGGCGATGTGGTGGGCGACGAGCACGAACACGTGCTCGCCGGTGCCTTGCCGCAGCAGCGCGGCCCGCAGCGGCGGCTCGGCGGCGAGGTCGAACGGTGCCGCGACCAGCCGCGCCACGTCGCCGTCGGTGCGGACGTCGAGCGGGACCCGCACGTCGTCGAGGATCAGCTGGTACGGGTCGCCGTCGGCGTCGGGGAAGACCGTGCGCAGGCTCTCGTGCCGGCTGACGACGTCGTGCAGCGCGGCGGCCAGGGCGTCGGTGTCGAGCTCGCCGGTGAGCCGCACCACGAAGGGGACGTTGTAGGTGCCGGACGGCCCGTCGAGCCGGTGCAGGAACCACAGGCGCCGCTGGGCCGGCGACAGCGGCACACGGTCCGGCCGGGGCCGGCGGGTCAGCGCGGGCCGGGCCGACCCCGGCGCGCCGGTGGTCAGGTGCGCCGCGAGCCCGGCGACGGTCGGGTGGTCGAACACCGCGCGCAGGGAGACTCCGTCGCCGAACCGGGACCGGATCCGCGACACGAGCCGGGCCGCGAGCAGCGAGTGGCCGCCGAGGTCGAAGAACGACTCGCCGGCGCCGACGGTCGCGACGCCGAGGAGCTCCGCGAACAGCTCGGCGAGGTGCTCCTCCGCCCCGGTCCGCGGCAGGCGCGGCTCCACGGCCGCCGGGACGCGGTCGAGCACCGGGCGATCGGCCGGGCCGAGCACCTCGATTGTGTCGGCGGGCGTCCAGCGGACGTCGAGGCGCGACAGCCGTACATCGGGGTCGATCGCCATCGCGCGCAGCACGATCGCCAGCCGGTCGAGCATCGCCTCGACAGTGCCGCGGTCGAACAGGGCGGCGTCGTACTCGGCCGAGGCCCGCAGCGAGCCGGTCGAGCGGTCGAGCGTGAACCCGAACGCCAGGTCGAACTTCGCCGCCACCGGCTCACCGGCATCCAGCGGTGCGGTCCGGACGCCGTCGAGTCCGGCGTCGGTGCCGGCCGGGTTCCAGAAGTCCACGAGCGTCTGGAACAGCGGGTGCCGGCCCGCCGACCGGGCCGGGTTGACGGCGGCGACGACCTCGTCGAAGGGCACGTCGGCGTGTGCGTAGGCGTCCAGCGCGGTGCGGCGCACCCGGTCGAGCAGCTCGCGCAGCGTCGGGTCGCCGGACAGGTCGGCGCGCAGCACGACGGTGTTGACGAAGAACCCGACGAGGTCGTCGAGCGCCTGCTCGGACCGGCCGGCGACCAGCGCGCCGAGCGGCACGTCGACGCCGGCGCCGAGCCTGTGCAGCAGCGCCGCGACGGCGGTGTGCACCAGCATCAGGTCGCTGGCGCCGGCGGTGGCGGCGAACGCGCGGACGGCGGCCGTGGTGGTGGCCGGGATCTCGGCCCGGACCCGCCCGGCACCGGTGGGCCCGCCGCTTCGGCGGTCGGCCGGCAGCGCGACGGCCGCCGGGAGCCCGGCGAGCGCGCCGCGCCAGTGGTCGAGCTGGCGTTGCCGGAGGCTGCCCGGACCGTCGCCGAGCACGGCCGCGTGCCACAGCGCGTAGTCGGCGTACTGCACGGGCAGCGGCACCCAGTCGGGGGCGGTGCCCCGGCGGCGGGCGGCGTAGGCGGTGGCCAGGTCGCGCAGCAGCGGCCCGGTGGACCAGTCGTCGCCGGCGATGTGGTGCAGCACCAGCATCAGCACGTGCCGCTGCGGCGCGACACGCAGCACGGTGACCCGGATCTGCAGCTCGGTCTCCAGGTCGAACGGCACCGCGGCCAGCTCGGCCAGTTCGGCCGGCACCGCCACCGGCGGGATGTCCCGCACCGCGAACGGCACCTCCGCGTCCGCGACGATTCGCTGGTACGGACGGTCGTCGCCGGACGGGAAGACGGTGCGCAGGCTCTCGTGCCGGGCAGCGACGTCGCCCAACGCGGCGCGGAGCGCGTCGACGTCCAGCGGGCCGTCGAGCCGGGCCGCGAACGGCAGGTTGTAGGTCGCCGACGGCCCCTCCAGCCGGTGCAGGAACCACAGCCGCCGCTGGGCGGCCGACAGCTCCGGCCGGACCGGGCGGGGCAGCGTGCCCAGCGCCGGCCGGTGCGAGATGGCGCCGACACCGTCGAGGTGCGCGGCGAGCCCGGCAACGGTGGGCCGGTCGAAGACGGCCCGGATGGACAGGTCCCCGGCGAACTCGGCCCGGATTCGCGCGATGAGGCGGGTGGCCAGCAGCGAGTGGCCGCCGAGGGTGAAGAACGAGTCGTCGGCGCCGACGTCCGCCACGCCGAGGACGTCGGCGAACAGCTCGCAGAGCCGCCGCTCGGTCGGGGTGGACGGCGCGCGTCCGGTCACACCGGCGAAGTCGGGGGCCGGCAGCGCCCGGCGGTCGAGCTTGCCGTTGGGGGTGGCCGGCATCGCGGCGAGCGGCACGATCGCCGCCGGCACGAGGTGTGCGGGCAGCAGCCGGGTCAGTTCGGCCCGCAGCCCCTGCGGGTCGGTGCCGCCGGCGGAGGTGACGTAGCCGACGAGGCGCAGCACCCCGCCGTCCTCGCGGGCCACGACGACCGCCTGGTCGACGCCGGTCAGCCCGGCCAGGACCGTCTCGACCTCGCCGGGCTCGACCCGGAAGCCGCGGATCTTCACCTGGTCGTCGGCCCGGCCGAGGAACTCGATCGTCCCGGCGGCCGTCCAGCGGACCCGGTCGCCGGTGCGGTACAGCCGGCCGCCGGTGCCGGACGGGTCGGCGACGAACCGGGCCGCGGTCTCCCCCGGCCGCCCGGCGTAGCCGCGGGCAAGGCCGGCACCGGCCAGGTACAGCTCACCGGGCACGCCGACCGGCACCGGGGCGAGACCGGCATCGAGGATGTGCACGCGAATGCCGGCGAGCGGGTGCCCGATGTGCGGTGCCACGCCCGCGGTGATCGGCGTCCACGCCGCGTCGACCGTGCACTCGCTCGGCCCGTAGCAGTTCAGGGCCAGCACATCCGAGGCGCCGGCCAGTGCGTCCCAGACCTTCACGGGGACGGCCTCGGCGCCGGTGGAGATGACGGCCGGCACGTGCTCGCCGGTCAGCAGGCCGTCGGCGAGCATGAGCTCCAGCAGCGACGGCGGCACGTCGATCATGTCGATCCGGTGGTACCGCAGATGCTCGACGATCCGGGAAGAGTCGCCCATCAGGTCGTCGGGCAGGATGTGCATGGCGTGGCCGGCGAGCATCCAGACCAGCGGGTCGAGGGTGCCGTCGAACGCGAACGACAGCGCGTTGAGCACCCGCAGCCGCCGCCCGGCCCGCGCCTGCGCCGGGTCGATGACGGCGGCCCGGTGCGCCAGGGCCAGGTTCGCCAGTCCGCCGTGGGTGGCCACGACGCCCTTCGGCCGGCCGGTGGAGCCGGAGGTGAAGACCAGGTAGGCCGCTGACTGCGGGCTCACCGGCCCGCGACGGGCTCCGCTGCCGGTCCAGGTGGCGGGCCGGTCGGCGGCGACGACCGGCCCGCCGTACCCGGACAGCCGGGGCCGGGTCGCGGCGGTGGCCACGACCACGGCGGGGTCGGCCTCGGCCAGCACCATGGCGACCCGTTCGGCGGGATGGCCGGGGTCGACCGGCACGGCGACGGCGCCGGCCTTCCACACGGCCAGCGTCGCCACGACCACGTCGGCGGAGCGGCGCAGCACGATGCCGACCCGCGTCTCCGGGCCGGCACCGAGCGACGCCAGGTGCCCGGCGAGCCGATCGGCCCGGGCGTCGAGGTCGCCGAACGTCAGCGCGTCCGCGCCGCAGACGACCGCGGTCGCGGCCGGGTCGCGGGCCACCTGCTCGGCGATCAGGTCGACGGCGGTGCGGGCGGGCAGGTCCGCCGCGGTGCCGCCCCAGTCGTCGAGCTTGGCCCGCTCGCCGGCGAACAGCGTGTCGAGCCCGGCGATCGGGGCGTCGGTCCGTTCGGCGAACAGGGCCAGCAGGGCCAGGACCCGCCGCAGCGTCGCCGCGCCGGCGGCACGGTCGAAGACGTCGGGGCGGTACTCCAGCTTCACGCGCACGACGTCGGCGTCCGGCATGAGCATGAACGTCATCGGGTAGTGCGTGTAGCCGCGCGACCAGCCGACCTCGGCGCGCAGGCCGCCGGCGGCGGCCGGGTCGAGCAGGTCGGTGGTGTCCAGCGGGAACGTCTCGAACACCATGAGGGTGTCGAACAGCGGCCCGCCGTCGACGCCGGTGACCCGCTGGATGTCGCTGAGGCCGAGGTGCTGGTGCTCCAGGACGGTGGTCTGGGCGTGGTGCAGCCGGGCCAGCAGGTCCTGTGGCGTGTCCGCCGGCGACCAGCGCACCCGCACGGGGACGGTGTTGATGAACAGGCCCACCATGTCCTCGACCCCGGCCAGCTCCGGCGGGCGCCCGGACACGGTGATGCCGAATACGACGTCGGTGCGGCCGGTCAGCCGGCCCAGGGTGATGCCCCAGGCGGCGGTGACGAGCGTGTTGAGGGTGACGCCGCAGCCGCGGGCGGTGCGCTCCAGGCGCCGGGCCAGCTCGGCCGGCACCAGGTCGACGACCTCGTCGGGTACGACGGTGCCGGCGGGAACCTGCCGGCCGGCGAGCAGCGTCGGCTCGTCCACGCCGTCGAGCACGTCGGCCCAGGCGGCCGCCGACGCGGCCCGGTCCCGGCCGGCGAGCCAGGTCAGGAAGTCCGCGTAGGGGCGGGGCCGGCCCGGCAGGACGGCACCCTGGTAGAGGCCGAACAGGTCCCGCACGACCAGCGGCGTGGACCAGCCGTCGAGGATGAGGTGGTGGTTGGTCACCACGAGCCGGTGGTCCTCGGCGCCGTCGGTGAGCAGGGTGAGCCGCAGCAGCGGCGGCACGGCGAGGTCGAAGCGGGCGGCGCGGTCGGCCGCCAGGAACGCGTCCAGCTCCTCCGGTCCGGGCAGGTCCCGGACGGTCAGCACCGGGTCGGTGTGGGTGAGGACGACCTGTACCGGGTCGGCGCCGAACGCGGTGCGCAGCAGGGAGTGCCGGGTGACGAGAGCGGCGGCCGCCGCCCGCAGCCGGGGGACGTCCAGCGGTCCGGTGAGGGTGACGACGAGCTGCACCGAGTACGGGTCGACGGCGTCGGCGTCGTAGAGGGCGTGGAACAGCAGCCCCTCCTGCAACGGCGACAGCGGCAGCACGTCGGCCAGCGCGGGATACCGGGCCTCCCAGCGTTCGACGTCGGCCTGGGTGGCCCGCACCAGGGGCAGGTCCGACGGGGTGCGTCCACCGGCCCCGGGCCGGGCGGCGTGCGCGGCGAACCCGGCGAGTGCCTGCGCCCACAGCTCGGCGATCCGGTTGACGTCGACGGCGTCGAACAGGTGCCGGGCGTGGCGCAGCAGCATGTGCAGTCGCGGGCCGCCGTCCTCGTCGCGGGCGACGACGTTGGCGACGATCGCGGCGCCGGCGGGGAGTCCCGGGTCGGCGGCCGGCAGCACGCCACCGAAGGCGAGGTCCGCGAACCCGACCGGGTCGGTACCGCCGGTGCCGCCGGTGACCCGGCCGACGTAGTTGAAGAGGATCTGCGGCTCCGGGAAGCGGCGCAGTTCGGCGCCGGCCGACGGATGCAGGAACCGCAGCAGGCCGTAGCCGGCGCCCCGGTCGGGCAGTGACCGGAGGTGTTCCTTGACCCGCTTGAGGACGGTGCCGGTCGCGTCGCCGCCGGCGAACGCGTCGTCGAGGTCGACTCCGGTGGTGTCGAGCCGCACCGGGTACTGCGTGGTGAACCAGCCGACGGTGCGGCCCAGGTCGGCGCCGGGCACCAGCTGCGCCTCACGGCCGTGGGCCTCGACACCGACGACGGTCGACGCCGCGTCGATGCCCCGGTCGGCGCCCCACCGGGCCAGGGCGAGGCCGAGCGCGGCGAGCAGCACGTCGTCGGGGCCGGTGTGGAACGCGGAGGGGATGGTGGTGAGCACGGCCCGGGACAGGTCGGCCGGCAGGGTCGACGTCGTGTCCTCGACGGTCGCACGGGTGTCCACGGCCGGATCCAGCCGGCGCGTTCCGAGCGTCGGGTCGGGGCCGTCGACGACCCGCCGCCAGAGGTCGAGCTCGTCGGTGCGGTCCGCCGCGTGCCGCGCCAGGTGGCTCGCCCACGACCGGAACGACGTCTGCACCGGCGCCGGTTCGGTGCCGGCCAGCGCGGCGGTGAGGTCGTCGGCGAGGATCCGGCACGAGTAGCCGTCGGTCGCCAGGTGGTGGCAGGTGAGCAGGAGGCTGCCGGGACCGTCGGCGGCCTGGAACCAGGTCGCCTGGACCACGACCCCGGCCGCACGGTCGAGGCGGGCCACGGCGGCGGCGTGCTCGCGGCGCAGCAGGTCGGCATCGTCCGCGGCGAGGACGGCGCGGTGCAGCACACCCTCGGCCCGCACGGCGCCGACCGGCAGCACCTCCAGCGCCCACCCGTGCGGGCCGCCGGTCAGCCGGGCCCGCAGCATGTCGTGGCGGTCGAGGAGGGCCTGGACGGCGCGGGTCACGTCGGCGAGGCCGAGCCCGGCGGCGACCGGCACGGCCACCGCCTGCGAGAACCGCTCGAACGGACCGCCGCGGCCGAGGAACGCGTGCATGATCGGCGTCAGCTCCACGTCGCCGGTGCCGTCGGCGGCCGGTGCCGAAGCGGCCGGACCGGCCGCCGCGGTGGCCGAGGCGCACGCCGCGGCCAGCTGGGCGACCGTGCGCAGCTCGAACACCTGCCGCGGGGTGACGGTCAGCCCGGCCGCCCGGGCCCGGCTGACCAGCTGGATGGAGGTGATGCTGTCGCCGCCGAGCTCGAAGAACGAGTCGTCGGCGCCGACCGGGCCGGTGCCGAGCACCTCGGCGAAGACGTCGGCGAGGCGCTGCTCGACCGCCGTCTGCGGGGACCGTCCGCGGGTGCGGGCCGCGCCGAAGTCGGGCGCCGGCAGGGCCTTGCGGTCGAGCTTGCCGTTGGTGGTCAGCGGCAGGGCCGGCAGCGTGACGATCGCGGCCGGCACCGTGTGCTCCGGCAGCCGGGCCGCGAGCAGCGCGCGGATCTCGCCGGGCGTGGCCGGCCCGGTCACGTAGGCGGCCAGGTAGGTGCCCGCGCCGGGCCCGTCGGTGCGGGCGACGACGGCGGCGGCGGTGACGCCCGGGACGGCGGCGAGCGCGGACTCCACCTCGCCGAGCTCGATCCGGAAGCCGCGGACCTTCACCTGCTCGTCGGCCCGGCCGGCGTACTCCAGCTCGCCGGTGGTGCTCCAGCGGGCGAGGTCGCCGCTGCGGTACAGCCGGGCGCCGGGCGCACCGTACGGGTCGGCGACGAACCGGGTGGCGGTGAGGCCGGGCCGGCCGAGGTAGCCGCGGGCGAGCTGCGGGCCGCCGAGGTACAGCTCGCCGACGACCCCGTCGGGGACCGGGCGCAGGCCGCTGTCCAGCACGTGCACCGTGAAGCCGGGCAGCCCGCGGCCGATGACGCTCGCCGGGCTGGCCAGCGCGGCCGGGTCGAGGAGCCGGTACGTGACGTGCACCGTGGTCTCGGTGATCCCGTACATGTTGACCAGCCGCGGCCCGTCCGGGCGCCGGGCGTGCCAGCCGGCCAGCCGGGCCGGGTCGAGGGCCTCGCCGCCGAACACGACGTGCCGCAGCGCGAGGTCGCGGCCGGGCCGGTCGGCGTCGGCCGCGACCAGCTGGTAGAACGCCGACGGGGTCTGACTCAGGACGGTTACCCGCCGCTCGGCGAGCAGGTCGAGGAAGTCCGCGGGCGAGCGGGACACGTCGTGCGGGACGACGACCAGCCGGCCCCCGTACAGCAGCGGACCCCACAGCTCCCAGACGGAGAAGTCGAACGAGAACGAGTGGAACATGGTCCACACGTCGGTCCCGTCGAACCCGAACAGGGGCTGGGCCGCGGCGAACAGCGCGACGACGTCGCGGTGGGAGACGGCGACGCCTTTGGGCGTGCCGGTGGAGCCGGACGTGTAGATGACGTAGGCCGTGGCGTCGAGGTGGGTGGTCACCGTGGGTCGCGGGGCGGCCGCTGCGCCCGGGTCGACACGGGGGTCGACGCGGGGCAGGTCGGCGCCGGGCACGTCACCGGTCGCGACGAGCGCGACCGGTGCGGCGTCGGCGAGCAGGAACGCGATCCGTTCGGCCGGGTAGGCCGGGTCGATGGGCAGGTAGCCGGCGCCCGCCTTGAGCACGCCGAGGGCGGCGACGATCAGGTCGGCACCGCGGTCCAGCATGATCGCGACCAGGCGTTCCGGGCCGGCGCCGAGCGCGGCGAGCCGGGCGGCGACCGCATCAGCACGCCTGTCGAGTTCGGCGTAGGTGACCGTCTCGGCGCCGGACTCGACGGCGACGGCGTCGGGCGTCGCCGCCGCCTGCGCCTCGAAGAGGGCGGCGAGGCCTGCGGGAGCGAGCGGCGGCGCGGCGTCCCCGGCCGCGCGGGCTGCCACGGCCGCGGTCTCCTCGGCCGACAGCACCGACACGGCCGCGACCGGCGCGGCGGGGTAGGCGGCGATGGCTTCCAGGACGGTGCGCAGCCGGGTCAGCAGGATGCCGGCCTGCTGGTCGTCGGCGACGTCGGTGCGGTACTTGAGGGTGAGCTCCAGCGTCCCGCCGGTGGGCATCGCCATGACGGTGAACGGGTAGTGCGTGGAGATCGGCCGCGACACGTGGCCGACGCGCAGGCGGCCGGCGGCGACCGCGTCGTCGATGGCGGTGGTGTCGAACGGGAACGACTCGAAGACGAGCAGGCTGTCGAACAGCTCGGCGGATCCGGTGCCCCCGGTGCCGTGGGCCCGCTGGAGGTCGGCGAGCCCGACGTGCTGGTGGTCCAGCAGCGCCGCCTGCTCGGCCTGCAGGCGCCGGGCGAGGTCGGCGACCGGCTCGGCGGGACGCAGCCGGACGCGGACCGGCACGGTGTTGATGAACAGGCCGACCATGTGCTCGACGTCGGCCAGGTCGGCGGGCCGGCCGGCGACCGTCGCGCCGAACACGACGTCGTCGCGGCCGGTGAGCCGGGCCACGACGATGCCCCAGGCGGCCTGGGTCAGGGTGTTGAGGGTGACGCCGAGCGACCGTGCCCGGCGGCGCAGCGCGGACAGCAGCTGGGCCGGCACGACGTCGACGACCTCGGCGGGCAGCTCGGGCCGTCGGGCGCGGGCGCCGGGCGCCAGCGCGGTGCTGTCCGTGACCCCGTCGAGGGCGCGCCGCCAGGCGGCCAGGGACGCGTCCCGGTCGCGGCCGGCGAGCCAGGCGAGGTGGTCGCGGAACGGCCGGGCCGGTGGCAGTGTCGCTTCGCTGCCGTCGGCGGCGTACAGCGCGAACAGGTCCCGCATCAGCAGCGGGGTCGACCAGCCGTCGAGCACGATGTGGTGGTTGGTGAGCACCAGCCGGTGCCGGTCCGGGCCGAGGGCGATGACCGTCGCCCGCAGCAGCGGCGGCTCGCTCAGGTCGAACCGGGTCGTGCGGTCGGCAGCGACGAGGGCGTCGGCACGCTCCGCACCGTGCGGTCCGGTGCAGTCGTGCTCGGTCCACGGGACGTCGACGTCGCGGAGCACGACCTGGACGGGTTCGCCGAGGTCACGGACGAACGCGCTGCGCAGCGCGGTGTGCCGGGCGACCAGGGCGGCGAGCGCCCGGCGCATCCGGGCCGCGTCGAAGGATCCGTCGAGGTCGACGACCAGCTGCGCGATGTACACGTCGACCGCGGCACCGTCGGCGCTCTCGTCGAGCGTCGCGTGGAACAGCAGCCCCTGCTGCAGCGGGGTGAGCGGGAGGATGTCCTCGATGCGGGACACCGCCTGGGTCTCGGCCGGGTTCATGCGCGCTTCCACTTCGCCTCGAGTGCGTCGATCTGGGCCTGGTCGAGTGCCACGAGCGGCAGGTCCGACGGGCTCCGGCCGCCGGCGCCCGGACCTTCCGCGTGCCGGGCGAGACCCCGCAGCGCCGCGCACCACAGGTCGGCGAGGTCGGCGACCGCCGCCGCGTCGAACAGGGCGTTCGCGTGCATCCAGTGCGCGGTCAGCCGCGGGCCGTCCGGCGAGTCCTCGGTGACGGCGTTGACGACGAGGCCCGCCGGCAGCGGCATGCCGGGGTCGTAGGCGGCGTCCAGTCCCCCGGCCGGGACGGTCCAGCTGTCAGCCCCGGCGGCGCCGAACCGGCCGAGGTAGTTGAAGCCCAGCTGCGGCTCGGGCCGGCCGGCCAGTGCTGCGCGGGACTCGGGATGCAGGTACCGCAGCATGCCGTAGCCGATGCCGTGGTCGGGCAGCCCGCGGAGGTGCTCCTTGACCCGGCGGACCGCCGCACCGGCCGCCGGGCCGCCGGCGAACGCGTCGTCGACGTCGATACCGCCCAGGTCGAGGCGGACCGGGTGCTGGCTGGTGAACCAGCCGACGGTGCGGGACAGGTCGGCGCCGGGCACCGCGGCCTCCTGCCGGCCGTGCCCCTCGAGGAGCACGAGTGTGGAGCGGACCGGTGTGCCCCGCTCGTCGGTCCAGGCCGCGACGGCCAGGCCGAGCGCGGCGAGCAGGACGTCGTCGACGCCGGCGAAGTACGCGGCGGGGACGGCCGCGAGCACCGCGCCGGTCGTCGCGGCGTCGAGGGTGACGGTGACCGTGCGCACCGAGGACCAGGTGTCGACGGCGGGGTCGGGCCGCCGGGCGCCGAGCACGGGATCGGGTCCGGTGAGCAGCCGCTGCCACGCCGGCAGCTCCGCGGCGCGGTCGGCGGCCCGCGAGGTCAGCGCCCGCGACCAGGCCCGGAAGGACGTGGCGACGGGCGCCGGCCCGGCCGGCCGGCCGTCGGCGACGGCCCGCCACGCGGTCGCGAGGTCCTCGACGAGGATCCGCCAGGACACGCCGTCGACGACGAGGTGATGCGCCACGATCAGCAGCCGCGCCGGCAGTTGCGGCCCTGCGTCGAACCATACGACCCGCAGCACCGCGCCGTCGGCCGGCGCGAGTCCGGCGGTCGCGGTGGCCAGCTCGGCGGCGACGTCGCCGGGGCCGTCGACACGGCGGAGGACCGAGTCGGCGGTGACGCTGCCGACCGGCCGGAACTCCAGGCGGGGACCGGCTCCGTCGCGGGTCAGCCGGGCCCGCAGGGCGTCGTGCCGGTCAATGACCGCCTGCAGGGCAAGGGTCAGCCCGGTCCGTTCGACGCCGGTCGGTCCGTCGACGACGACGGACATCCGGTGGCCGTCGCCGAGCGGGCCGCGCTCGGCGAACGAGCGCATGATCGGGGTGAACGGCGCGTCGCCGACGCCGTCGGTGTCGCCCGCGACCGGGTCGACCGGGTCGACCGGGGCCGGCTGTTCGACGGTGACGACCTGGGCGAGGTTGGCGATGGTGCGCTGGGTGAACACGTCGTTGGGGGTGAGCCGCAGTCCGGCGCGGCGGGCCCGGGCGACCAGCCGGATCGCGACGATGCTGTCGCCGCCGAGGGCGAAGAACGACTCGTCGACGTCGATGCCGGGGTGGTCGAGCAGCTCGGCGAACAGCGCGGTGAGGGTGCGCTCGACGTCGTTCGCCGGTGCGCGGCCGGCGGCCGGTGCCGCTTCGGTGCCGAACGACGGCACAGGCAGCCGGCGCTTGTCGGCCTTGCCGGACGGCGACAGCGGGACGGCGGCGATGACGGTGAACGTGGCGGGGACCATGTGGTCGGGCAGGGCGCCGGCGACGTGCGCGCGCAGCGCCTCGACGTCGGGGTCGGCGTCCGCGGCCGGGACGACGTAGGCGGCGAGGTAGGTGCCGCCGGGCCCGTCGGTGCGGGCGGCCACCACGGCCTGCGCCACCGCCTGGTGGCGCAGCAGGACGGACTCGATCTCGCCGGGTTCGACGCGGAACCCGCGGATCTTCACCTGGTCGTCGGCGCGGCCGAGGAACTCCAGGTCGCCGCCGGGGAGCCGGCGGACCCGGTCGCCGGTGCGGTACAGCCGGTCGCCTGGGGCGCCGAGCGGGTCGGCGACGAACCGGCCCGCGGTCAGCGCGGGCCGGCGCAGGTATCCGCGGGCGAGCTGGACACCGCCGACGTACAGCTCCCCCGCCACCCCGACCGGGACCTCGCGCAACCGGTCGTCCAGCACCCGGCAGGCGGTGTTGGCGACGGGCCGGCCGACCGGGACCGCGCCGGCCGGCGCCACACCGCCGGCGATCGGGTGGAGCAGGCAGCCGACGGTGGTCTCGGTCGGCCCGTACTCGTTGATGACGTCGAACTCGCCGGCCGGCGGGCGCCAGTCGGCCATCGCCTCGCCGCGCAGGGCCTCACCGGCGATCACCAGCGTGCGCGGCCCGGCGCCGGCGAACCGCACGGACGACAGCAGCGGCAGGTGGCTGGGCGTGATCTTCAGGAAGGTCGCGGCGCCGACGGCGTCGGCGATGGCGTCCGGCGAGTCCGCGCACAGTTCGAGGGTGCCGCCGGCGACCAGTGTGGACAGCAGGGGCGTGACGGAGAAGTCGAACGAGATCGACGAGTGCATCAGCGTGTGCCCGGACAGGCCGGCGAACCGCTCGTCCGCCCAGGCGAGCTTGTTGCTCAGCGCCCCGTGCGACACGACGACGCCCTTGGGGACGCCGGTGGAGCCGGAGGTGTAGATGACGTACGCCGGGTGCTGCGGCCGCAGCGGCGTGCGCCGGTCGGCGTCGGTGACCGGGTGCCCGGGCAGGGCGGCGAGCACGCCGGCGACGTCGGCGGCGTCGAGGCGGACCACGCGGGGGCCGGGCGCCTGCGGCAGCCGCTCGGCGGTGTCGACGGTGGTGAGCAGCAGGCCCGGGCGGGCGTCGTCGAGCATGAACCGGACCCGGTCGGCCGGGTAGCCGGGGTCGACCGGGACGTAGGCGGCGCCGGACTTGAGGACGCCGAGGACGGCCACGACCATCTCCACCGACCGCGATACGGAGATCGCCACGGTGTGTTCCGGTCCGACACCGGCGGCGGCGAGCAGGCGGGCGAGCCGGTTGGCCCGCTCGTCAAGGTCGCGGTAGCCGACCGTGTGCCCGTCGGCGAGGACCGCGGTCGTCTGCGGGCTGGCGGCCGCTTGCGCGGCGAACCAGTCCGGCAGCAGCCGGGTCTCCACCGGTGCGGCCGTGTCGTTCCAGGCCGCGACGTCGGCGAGCTGGCCGGCGGTGAGCAGGTCCAGGTCGGTGAGCCGGCGGTCCGGGTCGGCGGCGACGGCGTGCAGCAGGACGTCGAGGTGCTCCAGCAGCTGCGCGACGACGGCGTCCGCGTGGCGGGTCTGCGGGTGGTTGGCCTCGACGGTGAGGTCGTCGCCGTCGGTCTCGACGGCGAGGGTCAGGTCGAAGCGGGCGGCGTCGCCGGCGACGTGCCGGCGGACCGCGGTGAGGCCGGCGGCCCGGAACGGCGCCAGCACGGGGCTGCGCTGCGACAGCACGACGTTGAACAGCCCGGCGTCGCCCCGGGTGCGGTCGGGGTCGACGGCCCGGGTGACGTCGTCGAGGGCGACGTCCTGGTGGGCGTACCCGTCGAGGCAGACCTGCCGGGCGCGGGCGAGGAGGCTGGTGAACGTGTCGTCGGGCCGCACCTGCATCCGCAGGGCGATCGTGTTGCCGAGGTAGCCGATCGCCTCGTCGCCGCCGGGCAGGTCCCGGTTGACGACGGGTGCGCCGACAACGAGGTCGTCGGCGCCGGTGTAGCGGTGCAGCAGCGCGGTGACCGCCGCCAGCAGGACCATGAACGTGGTGGCCCCGTCGCGGCGGGCGAGGTCGCGGACCGTCCGGGCGGCACCGGGCCGCAGCGGGCGGGTCTGGTCGGCGCCGACGGTCAGGTCGGCCCCGGTGAGCATCGGCAGTTCGAGCGGCTCGGGCAGCGCGGCGAGCTGGTCACGCCAGTACGCGAGCCCGTCCGGCCGGCCGTGGGCGGCCTGCTCGGCGGCGCGGGCCACGTCGGCGTACTGCCGGACCGGTCCGAGGTCGCGGCCGGGCCGCGGGTAGGCGGCCATCAGCTCGCGGAAGAAGATCTCCGACGTGGTGTCGTCCCAGGCGATGTGATGGGCGACGACGACGAGTGTCGAGGTTTGCGGGCCGGTGACGACGAGCCGGACCCGCAGCGGCGAGTCCGACGACAGGTCGAACGGTGCGGCGGCGAGTGCCCGGCACAGCTCGTCGACGCGGTCGGCGCTCACGTCGTGGCGGTCGAAGGCGGCCGGCAGGTCGTCGTGCACGACCTGGGTGACCTGCCCGTCGTCGGTCAGGCGGTAGGTGGTGCGCAGGATGTCGTGGCGGGCGACGACGCCGCGGACGGCCTGCCGCAGCAGGTCGGCGTCGACCGGGCCGGTGAGGTCCAGCGCGATGCGGACGTTGTACGCGACGGTGTCGCGGTCCAGTTGCTGTACCGACCACATCCGCCGCTGGCCGGCGGCGAGCGGCCGGGCACCGACGGGGGCCGACGGTTCGATCGTGGCGACCGCGGTGGCGAGGTTGCGGGCCGCGAGGGTCTGGCGGAGCAGCTCCCGCCGCAGCGCGGCGACGTCGGAGGTGCGGTTGTCGGTGCTCACGTCATGGCCTTCCTGGTCTGGCTTCGCGACGGCCCGGATGGCCGGCCGGTCGGGTGGTGCGTGAACGGCGAGGTGGGCGGCATGCCGGTCGGCTAGGTCGTGAGACTGGCGACCAGGTCGCGTTTGCTGACCTTGCCGACGGCGGTCAGCGGCAGCTCGTCGACGACGACGAGCCGGTCCGGCAGCTTGAACCGGGCCAGCCCGCGCTCGGCGAGGAAGGCCTTGAGCACCTTGAGCTTCGGTGGTCCCGGGTCGGATTTCGGCACGATCACCGCGCACACGGACTCGCCGAGCACGTCGTCGGGCAGGCCGACGACGGCGACCGCGGCGACGGCCGGATGGGCGAGGATCATCTCCTCGAGCTCGCCGGCCGGCACCTTCTCCCCGCCGCGGTTGACGACGTCCTTGATGCGGCCCTCGACGACGAGGTGACCGGTCGGGAGTCGCCGGACGAGGTCCCCGGTGCGGAAGTACCCGTCCGGGGTGAACGCGGTCGCGTCGTAGGCCTCGGCCCGGTAGTAGCCGCGCAGCGTGTACGGGCCGCGGGTGAGCAGTTCCCCGATCTCGCCGGCGGCGACGTCGGCGCCGTCCTCGTCGACGACGCGGATCTCGTCGGCCGGGCTCAGCGGCCGGCCCTGGGAGGTCTCGACGAGCTCGGCGGCGTCGCCGGGCCGGGTGTAGTTGAGCAGTCCTTCGGCCATGCCGAAGACCTGCTGCACGGCGCAGCCGAGCGCCGGCGGGATCCGGCGGGCCAGTTCGGCGTCGAGCTTCGCGCCGCCCACCTGCAGCAGCCGCAGGCTGGTGACGTGGTGCGGACGCGCCTCGGCCGCCTCGACCCACAGGCGGGCCAGTGGCGGTACCAGCGCCGTCACGGTGACCTGCTCCTGCACGACGAGGTCGAACACCACGTCCGGGCTGGGAGCGGGGGCCATCACGACCGTCCCGCCGGCGCCCAGGGTGCCGAGCAGGCCGGGGCAGGCGAGCGGGAAGTTGTGCGCCGCGGGCAGGGTCACCAGGTACCGGTCGGCGGCCGTCAGCTCGCAGACCTCGGCGCTGGCGCGGGCGTTGTAGGCGTAGTCGTCGTGGGTGCGCGGAATCAGCTTCGGCCGGCCCGTGGTGCCGCCGGAGATGAGCAGGACGGCCACCGAGGCGGGGTCGACCGGCGCGACCCCGGCCAGTGCCGCCGGGTCACCGGCCAGTCCGGTCAGGGCGGTGTACGGGCCGGGGTCGCCGGCGACGAGGACGTGCCGCAGGGCGGGCACCTGCCGCACGACCTCGGCGGCGAGGGTGCGGTGGTCGAAGCCCTGCACGACGTCGGCGATGACAAAGCCGACGGCCTGGGACAGCTCGGCCAGGTGGGTGATCTCGGCGCGGCGGTGCGCCGGCATCGCCATCACCGGCACGGCACCGATCCGGGCGAGGGCGAACAGCACGACGACGAAGTCGGCGGTGTTCGGCAGCTGCACGACGAGCCGGTCACCGGCGCGGATCCCGAGGCCGTGCAGCCCGGCGGCGAGCGCGTCGGCCCGCCGGTCGAGCTCCGTGTAGGTGATCCGCTCCGGGCTGCCGACCGGCCCGGACACCAGGGCGGTCGACGGCCCGTGCGCCTCGGCCCACCGGCGCAGCAGGTCGCCGAGCGGCACGCCGGCCCAGTAGCCCTCGGCGCGGTACCGGGCGGCCAGTTCGGCCGGCCAGCCGACGGCCCCGTCGAGCATCGTCCCGCTCATCCCCGCACCTCCGGGAGGCCGTCGCCGAGCCGGGTGATGACGTCGTCGTCGCTCATCGCGGCGATCTGCAGTACCACTTCCGCCACCGCCTCCAGCCGGCCCGGCTGCTGCTGGGTGCGGCTGAGCTCGGCGGCCAGCCCGGCGACGGTCGGTGCGGCGAACAGGGACCGCACCGACACGGTGTCCGTGTCGAGCAGGTCCCGGAGCCGCGCCACGACGTTGACGGCGAGCACCGAGTCGCCGCCGACGGCGAAGAAGTCGGCGGTGGTGCTGACCCCGTCGGTGCCGAGCACGTCCCGCCAGGCCAGTTCTACGACCCGTTCCAGGTCGCTCGCCGGTGCCCGGGCGGCGTCGTCACGGGACTCGGCGGCCACCGCCTCCTCGACCAGCACGCGGACGGCGGCGCGGTCGATCTTGCCGTTGGCGGTGAGCGGCAGCGCCGCGACGGCCACGATCCGCTCCGGGATCATGTGCGCCGGCAGCGCGTCGGCGAGCCGGCGGCGGACCTGCTCGGCCGCGGGCGGGCCGCCGTCGAGGACCGCCGCCGCGGCGAGGACGCCGGGCCGGCCGCCGGTGACGACGGTGCTCGCGGCCTGCACGGCCGGGTCGGCGGCGAGGGCGGCGTCGATCTCGCCGAGCTCGATGCGGTAGCCGCGGAGCTTCACCTGGTGGTCGCGGCGGCCGAGGAACTCGATCGTCGCGTCGCCGTGGTAGCGGGCGAGGTCGCCGGTGCGGTACCAGCGTCGGCCGGCGTGCTCGACGAACCGGTCGGCGGTGCGCTCCGGGTCGCCGCGGTAGCCGCAGGCCACGCCGTCACCGCCGATCCACAGCTCGCCCGGCACGAAGTCGGGGCAGTCGCGGCCCAGCGGGTCGACGACGCGGCACCGCACGTTGCGCAGCGGCGTGCCGTAGGGCACTGACCGCCAGTCGTCGGGGACCGGGCCGGTGACCTCGCAGACCGTCGAGTGGATGGCGGTCTCGGTGGTGCCGCCGAGCGCGACGAACCGGCAGCCGGGTGTGGCGGCGGCCAGCCGGGCCGGCAGGTCGGCGCCGACCCAGTCGCCGCCGAGGAGCACCAGCCGCAGCGTCGGGCCGAGGGCTACGCCGCCGGCCAGCAGCATGTCGAGCAGTGGCGGGACACAGTTGAGCACGGTGACGCGGTGCGCGGCGACGAGCGCGCCCCAGGCGTGCACGTCTCGGCGGTCCTCGGTGACCGTCACCACGGCCCCGCCGACGGACAGCGGCGCGAACAGGTCGAACACCGAGAGGTCGAAGTCGAGTGCGGAGATGGCGAGGGTGCGGTCGTGCGGCCCGAGCCCGAACCGGTCGATCAGGTCCTCGATGGTGTTCATCGCCGCGCGGTGCGGCACTTCGACGCCCTTGGGCTCGCCGGTGGAGCCGGAGGTGAACAGCAGGTACGCCAGGTCCTCCTCGTCGACGCTGACCGGCGCGTCGAGCGGGTCCGCCGCCTCGGCGTCGGCCAGCAGGAGCACCGGTGCACCGGCCCGGCGGGCGGTCGTGTCGGCGAGGACGAGCCGGTAGCCGGCGAGCGCGGCGATGCGTTCGGCGCGGGCGGGCGGCTGCTCGACGCCGACCGGCACGTAGACACCGCCCGCGGCGAGCACGCCGAGCACCGCGACGACCTGGTCGGGTCCCTTCGGCAGGCAGATACCGACCGGGTCACCGGGCCGCACGCCCCGTGCGGCCAGGGCCGCGGCGACGCGCAGGGCCCGGTCGCGCAGCTGCCCGTAGGTGACCGTGCCCGGCCCGAGGATCGCGGGCGCGGCCGGGGTGTCGTTGGCGAAGAAGCCGTCGTGCAGCAGCCGGCGCCCCCGGGGTGCGTCGGTGGCGTTGGCGGCGGCCCGCCGCCGTGCGACCTCGGCGGGCAGCAGCTGTGCCACCGGCTGCTGCCAGGCGGCGGGGTCGGTGGCGAGGCACCGGACGAGGGCGGCGAACGCGGCGAACATCGCGTCGACGACACCGTCGGCGAAGTGCTCGTCGCGGGTGTCCCAGTTGACCAGCAGCCCACCGCCGAGCTCGGTGACCTGCGCGTCGAGGAGCACCTGCGGGCCCTGCGAGATGATCCAGACCGGCGTACCGAACTGGGTCGTGACGGTCTCGTCGAACAGCTCGCCGAGGTTCAGCGCGCTGGTGAAGACCACGGGGGCGAGGACCTGTTCGCCGCGGGCCCGGGTGAGGTCGCGCAGCACCTCGACGCCGGTGTACGCGGCGTGGGCCGCGTCGGCGTGCAGCCGGCCCTGGACTGTGCGGGCGCGGCTGAGGAAGTCCGCCGGCCGGCTGAGGTCGACCTCGAGCAGGACGGAGCTGGTGAAGTCCCCGACGATGTCGCCGACCGCCGGGTGCAGCGGTTCGCGGCCGAACAGCGGCACGTTGAGCAGGAAGCGCGGTTCGGCGCTCCAGCCGCCGATGGTCTCGGCGAACGCGGTCGCGACGGCCATCGCGACGGTGATGCCGTGCGCACGGGCGGCCTCAGCGAGCGCCTGCCGCTCGGCGGCCGGCAGCAGGATGGCGCGACGGGCGACCCGGGTCGACGCGGCCGCGTCGGGTCGCGTGACGAGGGGCAGGGCGGGAGCGCCGGGCAGGGTCGGCAGCCGGTCGCGCCACCAGGCGGCCGCGGCGTCCTGCGTGGGCCGGGCCTCCGCACGGTACCGCTGGAATGTGTAGCCCGGCGCCGGCCGGTGCTCGTCGGGGCGGGCGTAGCAGCGGGCCAGGTCGGCGAGCAGGATCCGGTAGCTGACGGCGTCGGCGGCGACCATGTCGACGTCGACGTGCAGCCGGGTTCGGCCGCCGCGCAGCAGGCTCAGCGCGGTGGAGAAGACCTCGCCGCGCTCGATGTCGAGCATCTGGTGGGAGTTGGCGTCGCGGATCGCATCGAGGCGGGCGGTGCGCTCGTCGTCGGTGAGGTCACGCAGGTCGTGCACGGTGAGGCCGCGCCATCCGGAGGTGCGGGCGATGCGCTGCTCGCCGTTGTCGGTGATGACGACGCGGAGCATGTCGTGGCGGTCGACGAGCCGCTCGACGGCCCGGCGCAGGTCGTCCGGGCGCACGTCGGCGCCGTCGAACTCGGTGTAGAGGTGCGCGGCGACACCGCCGAGCCGCTGGCCGGTCCCCCGGCCGACCCAGTAGGCGTGCTGCAGGACGGCGAGCGGGAACGGGTCGCCGGCGGATCCGGCCACGGGGTGGGCCTCCGCGGTAGGTGCCGGGCCGGCGGGGCGGCGGGAGCGCAGCAGCTCGGCCCAGCCGTTGAGGGTGGGGCGCTCGGCCAGCTCGGCGAAGTTCACCTCGATGCCGTCCTGGCGCCAGCGCTGAACGAGCCGCATGAGGGCGATGGACTCCAGGCCGAGCTCGAAGAGGTTGTCGTCGGCCCCGATGTCGTCGGGGTCCTCCTCCGTCAGCTCGGCGGCGATGCGCCGCAGCTCGTCGAGGCCCGGGTCCGGCTCGCCGGCAGGGGTGGTGGTCGGGGCGGCGGGGACGATGAAGCGGGACATGCTCTGGAACTTCTCGCGGGTCTCCTCCAGCTCGCGCTCCGGCGTCGACATCGCGATGATCCCGGCGCCGGCGCGCAGCCAGGTCCGGCCGTCCTCGACGAACAGCGTGCGCAGGACCAGGGCGGCGTCCATGGCGCCGGCGGCATCGACCGTGAGCACGACCCCGCTGTAGAGCCCGCGGTGCCCGTCGTGGCGGGCGATGACGTCCAGGGCCTCGGCCTTCGGGATGCCGGAGGCGGTGACGGCGGGGAACAGCGCCGCGAGGGCGTGCCAGGCGTTACGGTCCGCGGTCAGGGTGCCGTGGACTCGGGAGGCGAGGTGCTGGACGCTGCCGCGCTCCTTGATGTCCATCAGTCCCTCGACCACGACGGTCCCGGGAACGCACACGCCACGCAGTTCGTCCTGGGCGAGCTGGACGGAGATCGCGTGTTCGAAGATCTCTTTCGGGTCGACGCGCAGTTCGGTGCGCCGGGCGTGGTCCTCCTCGGCGACACCCGTGAGACGGCGGGTGCCGGCCAGCGGCTGGGTCGAGACCTGCCCACCGGGCCCGACCTCGACGACGGTCTCCGGGCTGAACCCGACGGCGCTGAGGCCGCCGAGGTCGAGCAGGAACGACCGGGCCGGGCTGTTGCCGCGCCGCCCGGCCACGTACGTCGCCGGCAGGTCGACGGTGTCCGGGACCGGAACGACCCGGGACAGGATCACCTTCTGCAGGGCCCCGGCGCGGATCTCGGCGACGGTTTCGGCGACGGCGCTGCGGAACCGCTCGGCGCCGACGCCGGTCACGTCGAGCTCGGGCCCCGGCGCGGGCCACTGCGCCGGGCGGGCGGTGACCGCGGCGGCCAGGGCGTCGGCGGCGGCTCCGGCGGTGCCGGTCAGCCAGGCACGGCCGTCAGCGGCGTCGATCTGGACCTCGTGTTCGGGCACGAACAGGTGCAGCAGCGTCCGGTCGCCGGCGGCGGCGGGCCGGCCGTGCAGCAGGTACGACAGTTCGAACGCGGCCCAGCCATAGGCCCGCCAGCCGGCCACCGGCAGCCCGGCCAGCAGGTCGGCCACCTGCTGGAGGGGCTGCGGACCGGTGGGGACGACCTGCGTACGGTCCCCGGTCGTGAGCCGGATCTCGTGGCGGTCCATGCGCAGCTCGGCGACGGGGGCGGTGGCGAAGTGCCAGCGCCCGTCCCGCTCGTAGACCAGGTACGGGGCCGACGCCGATCGGGCCAGCGCGCCGACGGCGGCCAGCGCGTCGGGCGTCGTGCCCAGCGCGATGGGTTCGGTTCTCGTCATCGGCGCGGTACTCCTTGCTGGTTGCGGGCAACGGCACGCGGCATCGGGCAACCTCTCGGCGCGGGTCTCGGTTTGACGATTCGGGTCAGGCGGTACGGGTCGCCTCGTCGCGCTCCATGAGCGCGATCAGGCTCTTGGGCCGCATGTCCGTCCAGTTCGCCTCGACGTAGGCCAGGCAGGACTCGCGGCTGTCCGGACCGTGGGTCGCCGTCCAGCCGGCGGGCACGACGGCGAACGTCGGCCACAGCGAGTGCTGCCCCTCGTCGTTGACCAGGACGAGGAAGGTGCCGGACTCGTCGTCGAAGGGGTTCGTGGCCATGGTGGTGCGCCTCCGGGGTCAGGAAGGGACCGGTGCACGACCGCGGTGGGACGGGGGCGGGTGCACCGGTGGGGCGTCGGCGAACGATGCGGGGCTTCTGTTCCAGGCCCGGGACACGGCGGCGGTCCGGGCCCGGGGAGTGCCGCCGGAGCCCGGTGTTGCCGATGCCGGCGCCTGACCACGCCGACGACTCGACACACCGCACGCGTCCAGCCTCTGGACGCCGCAACAACTTAGGTGAGCCTAAGCTTGCTCGGAGGTTAGTGAGCGACGCCGCAAGATGTCAATGCGTCTGAATGCACACGTCGCGCATCGGCGGCCCGGACGCGCCACGCGGCGCCGGGAATCGTTGCCCGGCCTGCGGATCCGCTTCGCCGCCATGGTCCGCAGCGGCCCGCCGGAACCTGGCGGGTGGACGTGAGTGAGTCGCCGACGGGCTTGCGGGACCGGGGGAAGTTAGGGTAGGCATAGCTTGCTTCTACAACGTGTAGCAGCGCCCGTCGCGACCTGACCGGGTGCCGCCCCGGCGGCACCAGCGACGAGGCACTGCGCCCCGACCTCGGGAGGAGACGCAGCGTCCGACCCGTCTCCGCTCACGCCGTCAGCGGCGGTGATCCTCGTTCAGCAGGTTGCGCAGCAGCTGCTCGTCGCGGTCGTCGAGCTTGTTGATGAAGCGGCGCAGCACCGACGCATGGTCGGCCTCCACGGCCAGCAGCTTGTTCATCCGGTCGGCCACCAGACCGGCCGCGTCGCTCAGCGGGCTGTAGCGGAACGCCCGCCCTTCGCGATGCCGGGCGACGACGCCCTTCTCGTACAGCCGGCTCAGTGTGGTGACGACCGTGCTGTACGACAGCACGATGTGCGGCTCGAGCCGGTCGCGGACCTCACCTGGGGTGAGCGGCCCGGTGGCCTCGCCCAGCACCGTGACGATCTGCGCCTCGAGCTGACCGGACCGTCGCCGTCCGCCGCCCGAGCCGTCATCGGCTGTGGATCGTGGTGCCCCCATTGCGCAAACTGTAGTGGCCGACCCCAGGAGCAGGCACAACACCCCGATCGGCCGACCACCCGCGTCCGCCGTCCGGCGGACGCGGGCCCACCGGTCGCCTCAGCGGACGCCGGTGAGGTATCCACCCATCGTGCGGAAGTAGTCCGTGGCCGCGAGCTCGGTGCCGTCGTCGGTGCGGACCCGCTCGACGGCGAGACCGTGGCTCCCGCCGCGGCGGGCGTCGGCGCCGGCCACGATGACGACGGCGTCGCCCTCACGGATGAAGATGCGGCCGGGGGTACCGCCGTACCGCCCCTTGGAGACCGACGCCGCCACGATCCGGATGCGCTCGCCGCGGTGGTAGGTGAACGCGTTGGGATAGGGGTCGGACTGGGCCCGCACCAGGCGGTCGAGCTCCTCCGCGGACCAGGTCCAGTCGATGCGGCTGTCCTCCTCGGCCCGCTTGTGGAAGAAGCTCGCCCGGGAGCGGTCCTGCGGCGTCCAGTCGGTGCGGCCGGCGGCGATGAGGCCGAGGGCGTCGACCGTGATCGGGCCGAACAGCTCCAGCGTCTTGTGGAACAGGTCGGTCGTGGTGTCGCGCGGCGCGACCGGGACGGCCCGCTGCAGCACGATGTCACCGGCGTCGAGCTCGGCGTCCATCATGTGGGCGGTGACGCCGACCTCCGGCTCCCCGTTGATGAGGGCCCAGATGAGCGGGGAGAAGCCGCCGTAGGCCGGCAGCAACGAGTCGTGCACGTTGAGCGTGCCGAGCCGCGGCAGGTCGAAGATCTGCGGCGGGATCCACGTCCGCCAGTTGGTGGCGACGATGACGTCCGGGTCGGCCTGCTTGAGCCGGTCGAGCAGCTCGGCGTCGTCGGGCCGGTCCCGGATCAGGACCTCGACGCCGTGCCCGGCGGCCAGCCCGGCGACCGAGTCGCTCCAGATCCGCTCGTACGGGTGGTCGCTCGCCGGGTGCGTCACGACGAGCGCGACCTCGTGCTCGGAGTCCAGCAACGCCTGGAGCGTGCGGTGGCCCCAGGTCTGATATCCGAACATGACGACGCGCATGAAGCCTCCAGTGGTCGACGAAGCTCGATGTGATGTCCATCGAACTAAAGTTAGGCTCGGCTAACCCGCCTCACTGGTATAGCTTGTCGATTGCGACTGTGACAAGCTGTAGAAGTAAGGTTAGGCTCCCCTAAAATCTTCGTGTGGCGGATCGCCGTGCGAAGAGCCGTCGAGCCGTGCTCGACCGGACGAGAGGACAGCGATGCCGCAGTCGCGCCAGGACGACACCGTCCCCGTCTACGACCTGGTCGGCGTCGGTTTCGGCCCATCGAACCTGGCGCTCGCGATCGCCGTGCACGAGCACAACGCCACCGCGGCACGGCCCGTCAGCGCCGTCTTCCTGGAGCGGCAGGCCGCGTTCGGCTGGCACCGAGGCATGCTCATCCAGGACGCGACCATGCAGGTGTCGTTCCTCAAGGACCTGGTCACCCTGCGCAACCCGGCGAGCTCCTTCAGCTTTCTGTGCTACCTGCACGAGTGCGGACGCCTCAGCGACTTCGTCAACCACAAGAGCCTGTTCCCGCTGCGGATCGAGTTCCACGACTACCTCGAATGGGCCGCCGTCCGCGTCGACGAGATGGTCAACTACGGCCACGAGGTCGTCGCCGTCCATCCCGTCGTCAACGAACCCGGCGACGACTCCGGCGACGGCACGGACGCAGCGATCGAGGCGTTCGACGTCGCCGTCCGCGACGCCACCGGTGCCCGGTCCCTGATCCGGACGCGCAACGTCGTGCTCGCCGGCGGCCTGCGGCCCGCGCTGCCGCCCGGCATCGAGGCGTCGGGCCGCATCTGGCACAGCCGCGACCTGCTGACCAATGTAGACAGTCTGGCCGGCACCGCCCCGGCCCGGTTCGTCGTCGTCGGCGCCGGGCAGAGCGCGGCGGAGGCCACCGCCTTCCTGCACGAGCGGTTCCCGGCCGCCGAGGTCTGCGCCGTGCTGTCCCGCTACGGCTACAGCCCGGCCGACGACAGCCCGTTCGCGAACCGCATCTTCGACGCGACCGCCGTGGACCAGTTCTTCGGTGCCCCGGCGCCGGTGAAGTCGATGCTGCTGGGCTACCACGCCAACACCAACTACTCGGTCGTGGACACCGACCTCATCGAAGACCTCTACCGGCGCGTGTACCGCGAGACCGTCCTCGGCGCACACCGGCTGCGCCTGCTCAACGTCTCCCGCCTCGCCGCCGCGGAGGAGCTGACCGGGCCGGACCGGGTCGCCGTGACCGTGCGGTCGATGCTCACCGACGAGGAGACCGTCCTGGACGCCGACGTGCTGGTCTGCGCGACCGGGTACGCACCGGCCGACCCGTTCCCCGTCCTCGGCGACCTCACCGCGCGCTGCCACCGGGACGAGCAGGGCCGGGCGCTCGTCGAACGCGACTACCGCATCCGTACCGACGCTGCCGTACACGCCGGCATCTACCTGCAGGGCGGCACCGAGCACACCCACGGCATCAGCGCGTCGCTGCTGTCCAACACGGCGACCCGGGCCGCTGAGATCCTCGCGTCGGTCTGCCACCGGCGCAGCAGCGGCCACGCGCCGGCGCGCCGGGCCCAGGCCACGTCAGCCGTCTAGCCGCCCCGGGCTCAGGTGCGCACCCGCGACCGGTACAGCAACTCCACCAGGTCGTACGCCGCCTCACCGGTCCACACCACCGACGACAACGCCACCACCACCGGCAGCAGGCTCGCCACACCGAGCCGAAACACGGATCGCGGCCGCAGCAGGCCGGCCACCCGGCGGGGCACCACGCCGCCGGCCGCCGCGTGCAGCCCGAACACCGCCTGCCCTCGATCCGCGAGCGCCGCCACCCCGATGGCGTGGGCGACGAGGCTGCGGCTGCCGACCTCCTCGGCCGCCTGCTCGTCGGCGGCCCGCTCGACCAGGTAGCTGACGTGCCGCGACACCCACCACAGGGCCGGGTGCGCCGCCGCGGCCAGCTCCGCGACCCACACCAGGCGGTGGTGGCCCTGGGTCAGGTGCGCCCGCTCGTGGGCCAGCAGCGCATCGAACTGGTCGTTGGTCAGGGCGCCTCGCATCCCCGTGGTCACCACGACGTGGCCGGGGTTGCCGGGGATCGCGAACGCCTGGGCGGCGTCGTTGCGCACCATGACGAGCTGGACACCGGCCGGCAGGTCTCGCCGGGCGTCGCGCAGCGTCCGCCGGTGCCGGTGCCACCGCCGGGTCATCGCGACCGTGACGAAAGCCAGCATCGCCGCGCTGCCCACCGACACCCACGGCACGTGCGCGGTGTCGGCGGCGACCCGCTGCGCGGACCAGCCGAGCAGCCGGCCGACCGCCGGGATCTCGGCGACCGCCTTCAACGCGAACAGGACCAGGTTGACCAGGCTCGAACCGGCGGCCGCGACGGCCGACCACGCCACGGCGACCGCTGCCGTCGACGGCCAGAGCCGGTCCGCCAGCAGGCGCACCACGAGCACGAGCAGCGGTGGTACGACGAGCACCGACCACACGAAGTGATCGAACACCGGCCCCTCCGTTCGGTCCGCCCGAACGCCGCGGGGGCACAGAGCATCCACAGGTTGTCGAGGTTCGACCATGAAGGGTACCGATAGACCGCCGCGGGGTCTCGGGCCGGCCTCACGCGGAATGGTGGTCCGGGAGCTGATGCAGCCACAGCAGCAGGGCCCGGGTCACCTCCTGGTTGAACCCGATGGACGCCTGCTCGACGGCCGATCCGGCACCGCGTTCCAGCTCCGCGAGCTGGCGCTGCCGCGATCGGATGGCGACCTGTGCGTTCTCGAGGAAGGCGGTGAACGTCGCCTGGTCAGCCGCCTCGACGGCCAGTATTCCGCGGACGTACATGTCATCGGCGTCGATGTCTGACGAGATGGCACACAGCCAGGCCGCCTGCCGGCGACGACCGGCCGGTGTGAGCTGACAGCGCCGGCGGTTCCAGCTTTCCTTCCGTACCTCCTGCGGCGGTTCGACGCGCAGCAGCCCACCGCGTTCCAGCCGTGACACCGCGGCCATGACCCGCACGATGTCGACCCGGCGGCCCGCACCGAGGATCGCGATGTGGCGATGCCACAGGTCATAGGCGCTCGCGTCCCGACGGCCGAGCAGGACGAGCAGGATGTCGTCCAGCGCCACGGCCACCCGCTCCCCCTCCGGTCATCTTCTACACGCTGTAGAAGCTCAGAGGGTAACCGCCGGGACGATACGATCGCCCGCGGGTACTGGCGCGACGGCCGATCTGGCTTCAGCGTCGCCTGGCCCGCTTGCGCCTGTGCGAGTGGGCGTGCCGAAAATGTTCCTCGTTCTGGCGGGCCAGTCGCGCCGCGATACAGAGCGCCGCCACGGCGCAGATCAACCAGAGCACTGCAAGGACGAGGACGCCGGTGAGTTCCACCTCAGCCACCTCAGCCACCCCGCGGGCGATGCAGCCGTCGAGCATGCGGCCCGGGCGCCACGCTTGCGCGTGACGCATCACGCCGCGGTGTGGCCAACGTTCGCTAGTTGTCGGATCAGCGGTGGCGCTACATGCCGGAAGGCGATGACGTCTCGCCCGGTGCCGGCGACGCCGGCGCCGACGGCTGCATGCCGGCGTGCTCGTGCAGCCGCACGAACCGCGCGGTGTAGGTCTCAGTGGTACCGGTACCGCTGGTCGTTCCGGCAACCGCGATGTTCTCGCCGGGCGTCAGGGCACTGGGCTGCAGCGTGTGCCTGAGCTCGAAGACCCGCACGTTGTTGCCCACCGTCCACGTCCTGGTCCATCCGTCAGCCGACTTCACGGTGACCGACGATCCCGAGACCGAGGTGAGCGTGCCCTGCTGCATGGCCACGTCCACCGGCCCCTGCTTGGTCTGGACGACGCCTTCGCCGTGCTCGACACCCTTGAGGAAGCCCCCGTGGTGTCGCATCGCGCCCGCTGTGGAGCCTGGGCTCGGCGCGGCCGGGCTGGGTTGGGCGGCTGCCACCGCCGGCACCCCGACCGCACCGGCTCCGGCGAGCACGGTGGCGCCGAGGGCGAGCCCGAATCGTTTGAGTGACATGGTCCCTCCTCATCTGGACCAACACTCCCAAATACCACCCGGGCACCGGCGGCAAACCACACCCGACTCACGATCTTTGCGCCCCGGATCCGGTTCGCCCGGCATCGTGCGCGGGTGGTCGCGGCTGGTGCGAAATAGGCTGTTCCCGTGCGGGCGCTGCGGCAACGGGCCGAACGGACGCCGCCCTCGCGCGAACGGTACGTGGACCTGCTGCGCGCGGTGGCGATCTCGGTGGTGGCGCTCGGCCACTGGCTGATCGCCGTGATCGGCTACGACGCGCGCGGGCAGCTGACGGGGTACTCGGCGCTGGGTTCGCTGCCGTGGGTGTACCCGATCACCTGGCTGGGGCAGGTCATGCCGCTGTTCTTCATTGTCGGTGGGTACGCCAACGCCGCGTCGCTGGCCTCGCACCGCCGCCGCGGGGGCGACCCGGTCACGTGGTTGCAGGATCGCAGCGGGCGCCTCGTGCGCCCGACCACGACGCTCGTGCTCGTGCTCGTCGCCGGTGCGCTGGTCGCACGGCTGGTCGGGGTCGGCCCCGGCCTCACCCGCGAGGCGGTCTGGGTGGCCTCCATCCCGTTGTGGTTCTTGTCCGCGTACCTCGTCGTGATCCTGCTGACCCCGTTCATGTACCGCGCGCATCAACGCTTCGGCTGGTACGTGGTGCTCGTCCTGGCCGTCCTGGTCGCACTCGGCGACCGGGCCAGGCTGTCCGGGATCGGGTCGGCCGGGCTGGGCGCCGGCAACTTCCTGTTCGGCTGGCTGGCGATCCACCAGGTCGGATTCGCCTGGCGGGACGGCCGGCTGCCGAGCCGGCCCCGGGTGTGGGTGCCGCTGCTCGTCGGCGGTCTGGCCGCGCTGGTGCTGCTGACGGTCGCCGGGCCCTATCCGGTCAGCATGGTCGACGTGTCCGGGGAGCGGCTGCAGAACGCGTCACCGCCGTCGCTGGGACTGCTGGCCGCCGCCGTCTTCCAGTTGGGCCTGGTGCTGATGCTGCGCGACCCCGCCGAGCGTTGGCTGCGCCGCTCGCGCCCCTGGCAGGCGGTCGTCGGGGTGAACGCGGTCGTGCTCACCGTCTTCCTGTGGCACATGACCGCCGTACTGCTGCTCGCCGTTGCACTCAACGCCCTGCACGCGTTGCCGACACCGACCGTGGCCACCCCCGCCTGGTGGCTGTGGCGGGCACCCTGGCTGATGGCGCTGGTGCTGATCCTGGCCGCGTTGGTCGCGGTGTTCGGTCGCATCGAACTGCGCAGCGTGCACCGGCCGGCCCCGTCCGGTCGGCTGCCGTCCTGGCTGGTGCGCACCCTCACCACCCCGGCAGCGGGCGTCGGGCTGACCGTGGCCGCCGTGACGGCGGTCGTCGCCGGGCTCCTCAGCAACAGCCTGGCCCCCAGGACCGGCAGCTACCTCTTCGGCATGCCCGCCGCCGGCCTGCTCGCCTACCTGGTCGGCGCGGCCGTGCTGCGCCTGTTGCGGTCGACGCCTGCGGGCGGCAGCGTCCCCAGGCCGGTCAGCGGCCAGGGTCCGCAGGTATGTGGGTTCCCGGCGTCGTCTCGGTACCGTCGCCCCGGTCCGGCGTGATGCCCAGCTCGGCCAGTTCGGTGGCGCGGGCCACGTCGCCGTGCGTCACGATCCCGGCCAACCGGCCGCCGGTCACGACCGGGGCCACCCGGTGACCGCCGGCCAGCAGCGCCGGAGCGGCGTCGACCAGCGACGTGGCCGGGTCCAGCACACGTGTCCGCCCGACCGGCACCGAGACGACGTCGCCCACGCGTACCGTGGGCCGGTCGGCGCTGGGAACCCTGGCAAGCCGGGTGAGGCTGACCAGACCGACCAGTCGTCCGTCCAGGTCCAGAACCGGGAAGGTGCGGTACGGGTGACGGCGGGCCACGGTGGCGACGAAGTCGGCGACGGACTGGCTCGTGTAGCCGCACACGGCTGGTGTCGTCATGATGTCGCCCACCCGGACCTTGGCCAGCGTCTTGCGCAGCGTCCCGTCGACGGTTTCCGCACGGGCGGCCACGGCGAGGAACCAGCCCAGCACCACCAGCCACAACCCGCGGAAATTGGCGGTCAGCAGCACCTCGGCGAAACCAGCGGCGATCAGCAGGCCACCGAGCACCATCCCCGCGCGACCCGCGGCACGGTGGGCGGCGGCCCGGTCGCCCCGGACCCACCACAGGACGGCGGCAAGCACCCGGCCACCGTCCAGCGGTGCGCCGGGCAGCAGGTTGAACACGCCGAGAATGACGTTGACGACGGCCAACCATGCCAGCCCGGTCACCGCCAGCGCGCCGCCACCCAGGAACGAGGCCGCCGCCGCGGCGGCGGCGAACACCCCGGCCCCGGCCAGGCTGACCACCGGCCCGGCGAGCGCGATCAGCAGGTCGGCGCGTGCATGCGGAGCCTCGCCGTCCAACTGGGAGACGCCACCGAGCAGCCACAGGGTGATTGCCCGGACCCGCACCCCGTAGTGCCGGGCGACCAGCGAGTGCGCGAGCTCGTGAGCCAGCAGGGCGGCGAGAAACGCCACCGCCACGACCACCGCCACACCCCAGTACACGACCGTCGCATGCCCCCGCGCGCCGCCGGGCAGGACCACCACCGCCAGCCCCTGCGCGAGCAGCAGCATGATCACAAGAACTGACCAGTGCACCCCGATCGGGATGCCAGCGATCCGGCCCAGCCGTACGGTCTGTCGCATCGCCACCACCGCCTTCCGCCCACACTTCCACCGTGCCCGCTGGACCTGCGTCTGGAACCATCCGTTCTCGTACGGCGGTGCAACGGCACGTCCCGCCGCGATCGCTGGGCGGGTTTGCTGGGTGGGTCCGCCGGCGAGCACAATGATCGGACGGACGTCGTTCGGCCTGTCGAGCAATGCGACGAATCGGCATGAGGACCACAGCGATGTCCCTGAGTGCCGGCGGGCGTTGCGACACCCTGGAACCGGAGGGAGGCGAGAGCAGTGGACTTCAGTCCAGGCGGCTATCCCCCGCAACCCCACGTTCTTGACCTTCCTTGGTTCGCTCGCGGCACCCGCTGACCGGGTCCTCCGCCCGAGCGCCCGGCCCTGCGTTCGCCGGGCGAGGTGTGTGACAGCGCGGAAGCGGCCGGTGTGTGCCGCCTCGATCCCGCTTCCTGGGCGGGAAAAGGGGGGTGCGCGATGGCGGGAACCCGCGCACGCACCAACACAGGGCACACGGTGCTGGACTACGCGCACACCGGTGACATCCGGGGCGCGTTGGGGAGGATCGCGGCGCAGGACACCGGCGCCGGGCCGGGGCTGCCGGCCAAGCTGAAGACCCTGCTGGCGATCGTCGGCCCGGGCCTGATCGTGATGGTGGGCGACAACGACGCCGGGGCGTTCGGCACCTACGCCCAGGCCGGTCAGAACTACGGCACCCGCCTGCTGTGGACACTGCTGTTGCTGGTCCCGGTCCTGTACGTCAATCAGGAGATGGTCCTGCGGCTGGGTGCGGTGACCGGCGTGGGACACGCGCGGCTCATCCTGGAGCGCTACGGCCGGTTCTGGGGTGCGTTCAGCGTGATCGATCTGTTCGCGCTCAACGCGCTGACCATCGTCACCGAGTTCATCGGGATCAGTCTCGGGCTGGGATATCTCGGCCTGCCCGAGGTCCCGGGCGTGCTGGTGGCCGCCGTCGCGGTGATCGCGGCGGCGAGCACCGGCTCGTTCCCGCGGTTCGAGCGGGTCTGCCTGATCCTGGTGGCAGGGTCCCTGGCGCTGATCCCGGTCGTGGTCATGGCCCACCCGCCGCTGGGGCAGGTCGGTCGGGACTTCGTGGTGCCGGGCATGCCCGGCGGGGACCTGTCCACGGTGATGCTGCTGATCATCGCGATCGTCGGTACCACCGTCGCGCCGTGGCAGCTGTTCTTCCAGCAGTCCTACGTGATCGACAAGCGGATCACCCCCCGGTACATCCGCTACGAGCGGGTCGACCTGTGGATCGGCATCGTCATCGTCGTGGTCGGCGCGGCGGCGATGATGTGCTGTGCCGCCGCCGCGTTCGCCGGCCGTCCCGGGTTCGGACACTTCACCGACGCCGCCGGCGTCGCCGCCGGTCTGGGCCGCTACGTCCACGAGGCGGCCGGAATTCTGTTCGCGATCGCGCTCATCGACGCGTCGATCATCGGTGCGGCGGCGGTGGCCCTGTCCACCTCGTACGCCATCGGCGACGTGCTCGGCCTCAGGCACTCACTGCACCGCTCGCCGCGGCAGGCCAAGCCCTTCTACGCGGTGTTCGCCGCGCTGCTGCTGGCCTCGGCGATCATCGTGGTCGTTCCCGGCTCCCCCCTCGGGCTGCTCACCGAGGGCGTGCAGACCCTCGCCGGGGTACTGCTGCCATCGGCGACGGTGTTCCTGCTGCTGCTGTGCAACGACCGGGCGGTGCTCGGCCCGTGGGTCAACACCCGGGCCACCAACCTGTTCACCTCGGCCGTCATCGGCGTCCTCGTCATGCTGTCGATCATCCTGACCACCAGCGTCCTCTACCCGCGAATCACCGTCACCCAGATGCTGGCCATCGTCGCCGCCGGCGCGCTGCTCGCCCTGATCGGCGTGGTGTGGCTGGCGCTCGCCCGGCACCGCCGCCCAACGCCGGCCGCGGCGCCGGTCGACCGGTCGCAGCGGGCGTCGTGGCGAATGCCGCCGCTGGCCCTGCTGTCACGGCCGCGTCTGTCGCCCGGGCGGCGGCTGGGCCTGGCGGTGCTCCGCGGCTACCTGGTCATCGCCGTCGCACTCGTCGTGGTCCGGGTGGTACAGCTCGCCCTCGGACACTAGAAGGACGCCGGAAGGACGCGGGAAGGAGACGGACGGACACTGGAAGCTGGAACGCCGGCGAACCGTCGGCCGACCAGGGCCCGGCCCCGGCGTCCCCCTGAGAAAGGGGGTCACGCCGTGAGCTTCACGGCCACCCCGCCGTTCGCCACCGGTCCGGGCGAACCACCCCGGCTGGTGCTGTCCCGGCTGCTGAAGACCGCCGCGATCGACGCCCGAGGGCAGCGACTGGGGCGTCTCGTGGACGTCATCGTGCGGCTGCCCGCCGACGGCGGCTATCCCCCGGTCACCGGCCTGGTTGCCGAGCTCGGCCGGCGGCGGGTGTACATCCCCGCCGACGTCGTGCACGCCTGGCAACCCGACGGCGTCGAACTGGCCAGCGCCCGCGTCGACCTGCGCGCCTTCCAACGCCGCGAAGGTGAGGTACTGCTCCGCGCCGACGTGCTGGGCCACCGCCTGCTCGACACCACCACCGCCCGGCTGGTCCACGCCCACGACATCGAACTGACCGCCGACCCGGCCGGCGGGTGGGTGCTCTCCGGCGTCGACGTCCACCGCCTGCGCTGGCTGCACCGCCCCGGCCACCACCCGTACCACCCGTTCCGTGACTGGCTCGCGTTCGAGCCGCTCATCGGCCATCAGCCGTCACTGCGCGCCCGCCACCCCCTGACCCGACTCCGCCGCCTCAAACCCGCCGAACTGGCCGACCTCCTCGAAGACGCCTCCGCCCCGGAACAACGCGAGATCCTCACCCAGGTCCACACCGACCCCGAACTGGAGGCCGACGTCTTCGAGGAACTCGACGACGACCAGCAGAGCCACCTGCTCGCCGACCGCACCGACCCCGAGGCCGCCGACGTCATCACCCACATGCGCGCCGACGACGCGGCCGACGCGATCGCCGGACTACCACACGATCGCCGCCGGCGGGTCCTGGCGCTCCTGCCCGACGAGCACCGGATCACGGTCACGAACCTGCTGAGCTACCACACCGCCACCGCCGGCGGCCTCATGGGAGTGGACATCCTCGCCCTGCCCGACGACACCACCGCGCGGCAGGCGATCCAGGCCGTCCGCGAGGCCACCACCACCCAACCCGAAGCCCTCGCCACCATCTACACCCTCGACCCCGGCGGCCGCCTGACCGGCGCGATCGGACTGGTCACCCTGCTCCAGGCCGATCCTGCCGCGTCCCTGCACACCACCGCCGACCCGGACCCGGTCACCGTCACCGCGGACGCCGACCAGATCGAGATCGCCACCCTGATGGCCGACTACAACCTGAGCACCCTGCCCGTCGTCGACGACGACCGCCACCCCATCGGGGTGATCACCATCGACGACGTCCTGGACGAAACCATCCCCGCCAACTGGCGCCACCGCGAACCCGCCCCACACCACCACAGCGGCGCCGCCTGATCCCAGACTGGTCACGCCGTCCGCGTTCGCCGGCCGGCCTCGGCGTGCAGACGGTGAACACGCCAGACGCCATCGGCGAACGCCAGCGCCGCGCCGACATTGACCACGTCGAGACTGCGGGCGGCAGCCCGCGTGGCCCCACCTCCCAGCGCGGTCAGTGCGCCGATGCCGGTGGCCGCCTGCGCCAGCACGATGCAGTCCCGGTCCACCGAGCGGGCCGCCACCACCGCCTCCACGAGCAGCACGGCCGGGCCCAGCTCGGGTCCGACGAGCACGTGCGCACCCCACGGCGGTGGTGAGCCCTCGACGTGCACGCCGACCCCACAGTCCGCCGCGGCCAACGCCCGCCGGTCGCCTGACAGCAGCATGACCACCCCGCCGGTGGCCTGGATGTCGCGTACCACGCCTGCCAGGCTCCCGCCGCGCTCCACGACGGCGTCGGCGTAGTCGGCCCGCGGCCACTGCCCGTCCGTGGCCAGCACGATCCTGAGCCCGGCGCGGCGGGCCGCGCCGACGACCGTGTCGAGCTCGGGTGCGACATCCGCCTCGACCGCCAGCAGCGCCTCCAACCGACTCCGGCGGGCCAGACCCAGCACCACCTCGGCGCCGGCGTCAGCCAGCCCTCGCCGCTGCCGGACCCCGGTACGTCCACGCAGCTCCAGCTTGTCGACCGGGGCCAGCGTCCACTCGCCGGCCCCCCGTACCTCCCACGGGTTCTCGGCGGCGAACAGCGCGGAACCGTGCTCGACCACGTCGCCGGTGTCGGCACCGGCGAGCGGAACGAGGTCGGTCAGCGCCCAGCGACCCGGGCGCAACGCTGCGCCGTCCAGTACCAGCGTGTCCATCCGGTCCAGGCGGCGCAGCGCCGCCCGGTCCATCACCAGCGCACCGCTGCGGGACAGCGCCAGCCCCAGCTGCGACGCGAACGCCGCACGACCGGTCTCGGCCGCCTTGGGCAGCACCGCGAGCCCCACCGCCCCCGCACGCCGCAGCCCGGCCAGCGGCGCGACCGCCGCCACGACGGCCACTCCGCCGGCCAGCATCCGCCGCTGGTAGCGCTCCACCGGACCGTCAGGCAGCGGGCGTGGGCGCTCGACCGCCACCGGGTCGGCCCCGGCATCCTCCGGACCACGGATGAGCCGCGGCTCCGCCGCACGCCACGCCCACTGATCCGCGCGGCTCTCCCGCCACCGGCCGACGCGCTCGGCGATGTCCACCACCACGCCCGACCCGCCGGCCGCGAGGGCCTGCGCCAACCCGGCAGCCATGGAAACCAGCGACTCCGCCCGCTCCTGCCCGTGCAGCCGCACGGCGGCCAACTCCCGTAACCGGGGATGCAGCTCGACGGCGGACACCAGGCCCGCCACCTCGGCGGGCAGCGGCGCCCACGGGGCCATCCGGGTGAGGCCGGCCAGTCCGAGCGCGACCGCGTCGACCGCCAGGTTCGCCACCACACCGGTCCGCCGCAGCCCTTCGGCAGGGTGGTGCAGCTCCTCCTCGGCGATCTCCTCGTCCACGCTCGCCGGGGCGGACTCGGCGCGCGCCACCAACGCCACCAACTCCCGGCGCGGCGGCGGTGGATCGGCCACCTCGACCACGACCCGGCACGCCGGCGCGTTCACCCTCGCCCACAGCACCCCCGGGTGCCGCTCCAGCACCCGCTCCACCCGGCGAGCCACCCGCGCACCGTCCACCCCGTGCACGCCGTGCGTCTCGATGTGCAGCCGGCCGGGACGCGCCCACACATCACGGCGCCCGCCCGTCAGCCAGCCCGCCACCCCGATCGCCAGGCCGACCGCACCGGAGACCGGAGCGAGCACCCGCAGGCCCGGTAGCACCATGGCCCTCCCGTACCTGTCGCCCTGTGTCGGCTGCCGTCACTCCCCACCTTGGCGCGCACCACGCCGGCGCACCGCCGCGAGTGCCGACCACACCCGAACCATCACCCGCGACACCGCCGGCCGATCCGCCTCGCGGTCGAGCGTCGAGGTCTGCCCGGTACGGATGAGGTCACGGGCCACCCGCGCTCCCATACGCGGTTCGCTCGAAGGTCAGGGCGAAGCCGACCCGGAATGGCGCGACGATCATCGGATTTCGACGTCCGTGTGGGTGGTGAGCGCCGCGCTGGCCGTGTGTCAGGATCTTCGCGCACGGAACGGAGGCGAGCCGTGATCAACCGTGACGCCAAGGCGTCCCTACCCCGCGATGCTCAGCTCGCGCTCGAGCTGGCGCGCGAGTTCATCAAGAGCCAGCAGCTCGCGACGCTGGTTGCCCACCCTGTCAGCGACCAGGATCTGATCAGCCTGCTGCAGGTCGCGAGCGGATGACCGGCGACCTCGCGAGGGCGTTCGACCCGGAGTACGCGGCCGTCGACCTGTTCACCGACCGGGTCGGCGAGAGCAAGGCGTTGGCCGATGCGCTGCTGCACCACGTCGAGCGCATGGTCGCCGGCGCCGCGACGCCGACGACGTCCGAGCGGCACAACGTGCTCGTGTACTACGGCATCGGCGGTGTCGGCAAGACCGAACTTTCGCGGCGGCTCGAACGCTGGATCAACGGCGACCTCGCCGATCCTGGCGAGTGGCTGCCGCGACCGAGGTTCGACCAGCCGGTACACACCGTCCGGGTCGACTTCCACGGCAGCACGGCCGTCGACCCGGCCGACGTCGTGCTGAAGCTGCGGGCCGCGGTCGCCGGAATCCGGCGCCGGTTCCACGCCTTCGACATCGGCATGGCCGTGTGGTGGTCCCACTCTCGTCCGGGACTGCCACTGCCCGTCTTGCGTGCCCCCAGCGGGTTCGACGTCAACGGCCAGATCATGGACACGATCAAGGACGCGATCAACGGCACGCACGCCCCGCTCGGGCTCGCTCCGGTCAGCGTCCGGGTCGCCGCCCGGCTCCTGGCCGCCGCCCGGGAGCAGACCCTCAAGCACATCACCCGGCGCGACTGCCCACAGCTCGTGCACGTACTCGAAGCGGCCGAACGTGACGCGTCGCCCGCCGTTGCCGCCGCACTCGCCGGGTTGCTGTCGTGGGATCTCACGCGGCTGACCCTCAGCGAGCAGCCGATCATCGTCGCATTCGCCGACGCGGCCGAGTACATCCAGGGCCGTGACCGGCAGCAGGAGAAGCTCCTGCACACCCTCGTGCGCAACACGCCGTCCGTGCTGTGGGTGATCACCTCGCGCAACAGCCTCGACTGGGCCGACCCTTCGGCGGCCGCCACCCTCGATCCGGGCCGGATCACCTGGCCCGGCCTGCGGCTCGGCGCGCTGGAGGACCCGCGGCAGCATCTGGTCGGCGACCTCGCCGACGCCGACGTCGTCCGGTACCTCGACGCGGCGTCGGGCAGCGGTGGCAATCCCCACCTGAGTCCAGCGGTCGTCGACCGCATCCGCGCCGGAGCGCATGGTCTGCCGCTGTACCTCGACCTGTCGATGGCGCTGGCCCGCTCCACCGTCGGGGAGCCGGACCCCGCCCGCTTCGGCCAGCCACTGCCGGACCTCGCCGTCCGGGTTCTGGCGGACCTGCCCGACGCCGAGCGTGACCTGGCCCGGACGGCCAGCCTGCTCCCCCGGTTCAGCACCGCACTGATCGCCGAAGCGACGCGCACCCGGCACGGCGACGCCGAACGGTTCTGCCGTCGGTCGCTCGTCTCGCAGGACGGACACCCGGCCTTCCCGTACCGGCTGCACGACGCGGTCCGCCACGCTGTGGTCGGCGAGGCCGTCGGCCACGCCGGGGCATGGTCGGACCAGGACCGCCGGGCCGCGGCCGAGGCGCTGGTCGAAGCCCTCCGGCGCCGACACAACGAGCTGACCGATGACGCACTCGGCCGGCTCGACGTGCTCGAGCTCGTCGCCTGGGTCGCCGCCGGACAACGGCTCCACCTGCCATGGCTGCTCACGGCCCTCACCGACCTGCCGAGTCTGACGCGGACCGCCGAGCGAATCCCGGCGGCGCCCGTCGGCACGTGGATGTGGCATGTGCGCCGCATGTTCGACGCGTGGCGTGAAAGTGATGGCGCTGACCGTTGCCGGTACCTCGAGCAACTGCTGACGACCGACCTGCCCGACGACGTGCGCCGTGCCGCCACCCGTCGGCTCGCCTATCACCTGCGGACCAGCAACCAGCCCGGCCGTGCGCTGCAGCTGCTCACCGGCTTGCTGGCCGAGAAACCGGAGTCGGACCTGCTGCGGTACCAGATCGGCCGGACGCTGCGGGAGCAATCGCGCTATGCCGACCTGGAGGCGTTCCTTGCCGCCAATCCGATCAGCGACCCGACCGCAGCCAGGCGGCTCGCGGCGGACCTCGCGTTCGATCGCGGCGACGTCGTGGTCGGCTACGAGGGTGCGTTGGCCCGAGCGGCGGCACTGCGCTCCGACGGCCGCTTCCGGATCGCGCTCGAGAACGACGTCGTGGCCCTGTGGCGAGGCGCGCTCACGGGACACGTGACAGCGGCACACTGCGACGACATGATCACCGAGATAGACCAGCATGGCTCGCGGCTCAGCTTGCGCACGGCATTTGCGGCGAAGATGGTGTGCTGCCTGACGGACCCGGACGCATTCGGCGTGATGTCCGCCGCGGTCGACCAGATTGTGACCGGCGCCCAGGGGTACCACGGCTGGCGCGAGTGGGCGACGGCGATCCTGCACGGGCTCCGACACGATGACCCGGCGCTGATCGCGCGGGTATATGTGCAGCGGCGCGCCCGACCCGATCAAGGCGGGCCCAACTACCGGTTGGTCGACCGGCTGCTGGTCCATGCCGGCTACGCGCCTGTACTGCCGGACGTTCAGTTGGACACGGAGGAGGAGCGGGTCCGGATCGCCGCGCGCTGGACTGCGGTGTTCAACGAGGTCCTCAGCCGGTGACGACAGGCATCGCTCGCGCTGGCCCGCCTGCGCAACGGCGACACCCAATGCCCGGCACATGGGTGAGTAGCGGACGGCACGCGGCAGATCCACGCTGGCGCATCGGTTCTCGGCGTGGACTGGTCGTCCTGGTTTAGCCGTCCGACGTTGTTCGGAACGGCAATGCATGTCTACTCGCGGCCCCTCGGGCCGAGGCGGAGGGACGCCCATGGCGGGGCAGGTTCATCCGAAACGGGAAGCGGGCGTGGCCGGCGTGGCCCGCGCGGCGCTCGCCCTCGTGCTGCGCCGCGATGCCCGGCCGCGGTGGCGTGAACGCCATGCAGAAAGTCCTCGCGGCCGCTGCACGGTCCTGGGCCGGGCGTCGACAACATGGCAGAGGGGCCGGCGGCGGTCCGACGATCAGAGGAGGGACCTTTGAGCACGGGCAACGTGAATGCCCCGACACACCACGCCCCCACCCCGGAGTGGTTCGAGGCGTTCTTCGCCGCCCATTACGGCGACCTCGTCAGAACCGCAGGCTATGCCCTGGTGGCGCTGGGTCTCAGCGACGACGACGCCGAGGACATGGTCCAGGAGGTACTGCTGCGGCAGCTCAGGAGCGGCCACTGGGACCACATCGACGATCCGCTGCGGTACTTCCGCACTGCGGTCGTGTACCGGGTCAAGGACGAGCGGGGCCGGGTCAACCGGCGGCCTGACCTGTTCGCCGAGCTACCCGCGGCTGCGGAGCGTGCCGCGTCCGACGACATCGGCGTGTGGGCCGACCATCAGTGGATCGAGCAGCTGTTCAAGGCGCTCACACCGGGACAGCGGGACGTGTTCCGGCTCGTGTACGAGGGCCTCGGCGGTCCGGAGATCGCCGACCGGCTCGGCAAGACCGAGGCGACTGTCCGGGCGACACTGCGCAACGCGCGTCACAGGCTCCGCAGACTCGTGCCGCCACAGACCCGTGCGAGTGCAAACGACGCGACGACCGAGGAACCGGGAAAGGAACGGCCGTGAACACTTCACCATCGGACAAGCCCGCGGACACCGCAGCCGACGCGCTGCGGGACGCCCTGCAGCGCGTGGACGACCGCGTCGACGGCCTGACGCCCGCCGACGTCACCGACCGACTGACGGCACTGCTGGCCAGCGCCGGCGCCCGCCCCGAACCGGCCATCGACGACCTCGACCTCGACCTGGTCCTGCTCAGCTGGGAGGTCGAGTTCGCGGCGGGAGGTACGACGGCCAGCGTCCGCGGCAACGGCCCGGACGAGCGGCCGGGCCGCATCCCCCTGCACGACGAGATCTTCGAGCAACTGCACGGCCGCGCCCGTGAGGAGTTCGACCCGGCCCCGAAGCTCGACGTCGCCCTCGACGCCGTGACGGGCGCCGTGACGGTGCGCGTCATCGCCGCCGGGCGCGTCGCCGACGACGTGGACAGCATCGCCGTGGTAGTCCCTACCAGCGGGGCGGGCGTGGTGCGGGTACCCCTCGTTGTCGACCGCACCGACGTCACCCTCGCCGGGACGGTCGACCCCGGCACCCCGGTCGGCGCCATCCAGTCGCCGCTGCGGGTCGAGGTGGTGCGCCGTGCCCGGTGAGGTCATCCAAGCGGGCACCGGCCGGGCAGCATGGCGGTCCCTCGTCGAGCAGCAGACTGGGCCGACAGCGCCGTTCACCCTCGCCCAGATCTGCCTGCTGGTCGACAAGCGGGTAAGCACCCCCAGTGAGTGGGCTATCCCCGGCCTGCCTGCCGGCCGCCCGGACGTGCTGACCAAGCTCGCCGCTGGCGCCGCCCTCGCACGCTACGGAGCCGACCGCGACGACGAGATCGGCCAGTTCTGGCGCCTCCTGGGCAACCTACGCACCGGTGGCTCGGTCAAGCAACTGGGGCTTGGCCGGCCTCTCGCGGAACTCCTGGACGAGCTGCGGCTCGCCGCCGACGCTGGCGCTGTGCTCGGGCCGCAGTTCGAGGCGTGGGCGCTGATGCACCGGGCCATCATGCTGCGCGGGATCAGCGACGACGAGTCGATGGCGGCTGCGCGCCGAGCCCTGGCACTGATCCAGAGCGCACCGCCCGCCGGCGGCGCGGAACCGCATCGCGTCGTGGCCGCCGCCACTGGCGCCCCGCGATGGCTACCGTCGGCGGCGCAGATGCGTACGCTCCTCGAGTACGACGCGCATGTGCGGGTCGCGACCGCGGCGCGCATGCTCAGGCAGTACGACGTGGCCATCGACTTCCGGGACCGGAGCATCGTCGTCGCCAGGCGCCTCAAACGCCGGCCGATGCTCCTCGCCCAGGCGTACGGTGAGCGCGGGGTCCTGGCCCGAGCCCTAGGTGACGTCGAGACGGTGCTCCGGCTGCTCACCGACGAACGCGAGCACGCCGAGCGCAGCGGAAGCCCCCGGGTGTTCATGCGATACCAGCTGTCGGCGGCCCAGGCGGCGGAGTCGGTCGACAACTGGGATGAGGCAGCGCGCCTGCGCCGGGAACGCATCCGCACGCGGTTCCACCTCACGCTCGGCGTGGAGGTCGACGCTGCCGACCCGGCGTCCGTTCGCGCCCATCTCCCCACCCTCCTCGACGCCGCGAATCAGACCGACGCGACTGCGGTGGCGAACGATGCGTACGAAATCGCTCGCTATCTCTTCGCATCGGGTGCCGTGGAGACCGACCACGCCGCCCGGGTCGAGGCCGGCGCGTGGATGGACGCGGCCGACGCAGGATGGAGCGACGTCGCCGTCAACGGCGACGTCGCGATCGGGTACCGCCGCCTGGAACTGGACGCGCTGGAGGGCCGCAGCAATCCGCTGACGATTGGTCGCGGCCTCGTGCACTACAGTCACAAATTCCGGCGAGCCGCAGGCCGTCGCCGGGCCGCCACCTCTGCTGCCCACTACGGCGATCCGACGGATGCGGTGGTGCTCCAGCGCCTCCAGGAACTCCTCGTAGACGCTCCGCCTCTGGACGCCGCGCACCTGGCGGTCGGCATGGCCCGCTGGCACCTGCGGCGCGGCGAGGCGATGCACGCCGAGGGCCAGCTGGATTCGGCTCAGCGGGATTGGACCGCCGCCGCAGACGAGGCGGCGAACTCCGCGCAGGGACTGACCCTGTCCCGCCCAGGCGAGCCCGATGTGCCGCTCGACGCCGCTGCCGTAGTCGAGGCGCACCAGATTCGCGGGCGGGCATTGCGACGCCTGCGCTCGCTCGGCGACAGCCCCGAGGCAGCCGCGGCGGAGCTCGACGCCCGGCTGGCGTCGCTGCCTGCGATCGCGCGCCGGTTCATCGCCTGCGGCTCGCCTGGTCAACGTGCCGTCCTCGATCGACTGTATCGGCAATGGCTCGCCGAGACCCTCGAACTCGCCGTCGAGCTGTCGAACCCGGCCGCGTTCGACGCCACCGCGGAGGTGATGCGCCGTGACCTGGTCGGCACAGTGCTCTGCGCGATGGCTGCCGACGGCAACACCCCCGAGCAGATCGCCCGGCTGGCCGAGAAACTGCTTGCCACACTGCGCGCGACCGTGGGGGACCTCGAACACCGGGAAGGGGCCAGATCCGCGGACCGTGCCCCGGCCGACGAGGAGCAGACCGACCAGCCCGACATCGACCCGATGACCCGCGGCGGCAACCTCGCCGAGCAGGTCGACGAGGCGCTCGACGTCGTCGGCACGGTACTCGGCCCGGTCGCTCGGGACCTTTTCGACCCGCAAACGGCCACGCGGTACACCGCGATGACGGCCGCGACAGCGCTCTACGGCGACGGCCCCGGGGCGGTGCTCTCGCTGGTCCTGCTCGACGGGGGCGGCGAACGCCCCCGAGTGGCGCGCCACCTGTGCTGGCGAACCGAATCCGGCAGACCGCTGCGCAGCGAGCTCGATGTGGTGCTCGCCCCGGCCTGGCTCGCGGCGCTGTCGCCCGACCCGGACGCGGACGAGTTCTTCGGCCGCCTGGCCTGGCTCACCGAGGTCCTGCTGCCCGGGCCGCTCGTCGAGCTGCTGTCGGCGTTGAGCGAGGACCGGCCGCTGCCTCTGGCCGTGGTACCGACGGGGCTGCTCGCCGTGCCGTTCGCAGCGCTCCGTGCGGGCCCCACACTGGTGCTGGAGAAGGCCGTCGTATCCCTCGCGCAATCGCTACAGGCACTGACAAACTTGGCCGGCGACCGCACCGGCGACCGCGGCGTCGAGGTCGGCGTGTACGACACCGCCAACCTCCACCACGCCGACGCCGAGTGGAGGGCCCTGCAACGGCACCGGCCGGCGGTGCGTCAGGCCGACACCCTCGACGACATCGCCGCCCTGCTCGCTGATCCCGCCGTGGGCCGCTCGCCGGGCCTGCTGGCGCTCGCGATCCACGGTTCGCGCGGGTCGGACGGCTGGACCCAGGCCAAACAGCTGCCCAGCGGCGAACTGCTCACGACGGGCCACGTCCTGCGCTGGTACATCCCGGCGCTGGTGGTCGGCGCTTCCTGCAACACCGATATCCGCCTCGACTCTGGCGGCGAGCTCGGCGGCTTCCCCCTCGCGTTCCAGCTCCGCGGCGCCGTCAACATCGTCGGTTCGCTCTACTACATCGAGGACAAGTCCACCGCCCAGATCATGGGCCTCTTCTACGAGGAGACCAGTCGCGGCCTCGCCACGGCCGCCGCCCTGCGAATCGCGCAGCGACGGTGGCTCGCGGCGAACCGGCCGGGCCGGCTACCCGCCTACCAGCGCTGGGCGTACCTCGTCACCTACGGCCTCCCCGTATGAGCCCGGCGGTCCAGCCCTACCACTCGCCATCGCACGGACTCGACGGAAAGATCTCACGCCACACTTCCAGCTCCGCTGGGGCGATGTTCATGAGCCCGTAGTTCTGCTGCCGCAAGAACCGCAGCGCCGCCACAACCATCGCCACGTAGCCGGGGTGCCGGATCCGTACGGTGATGAGATCTCGGACGCAGCGCTGCCCACCGTAGACCGCCCAGCCGCCAACCGGCAGAACCGCGTCGGCCAGCGCGGCGACGAACGCGTCCGGGTTGGCGGCGGCGACGGGGTACAGCGGCTGATAGATCAGGTCATTGACTCGACTCGCGGTGTCCGGCGGAGATTGCTGCGGTGCGAACTCGTACCTTCCGTACATCGTCATGCGTTGCGCGATGTCGGCCGGCAGGAGCGTGGCCTCGGATGACGACATGAACGCTCCGTTCTCCCGGTGGGTGTCGGTCCGCTACCAACCTTCGGTTGGGTGCACCTGGAATGCGATCCATCGAGCGGCCGATCCTTGTAACCAGTTCGACTCGGTCGATGGACGAAACGCCAAGCAACTGTCCGCTGTCCATGCGATATCGAACGCCATCTGCGTTGCCCGCCGCTTCATCTTCAGGCTGCCCATCAGGGCGGTATCCGGCGGTGAGCGGACTTCCCCAATATTCCGCACCTGGACCATGTCTCACCCCACCTCCTTCACCCGGAATGCGGACGACTTTTCGGGGCTGCGGTCATCATCCGTTCGCCGGAATGACCCCGCACAGCACGGCACCGTACCCTTCGTGACCACCCACTCACCTCGGGAGTTGCCATGGAACTGTTCTGCGTCCTTGCGATCGCCGGACTTGCCGGCTTCATTGTCTGGCAGTTCCTTGAGACGAGGAACGCGGTGGACACGATGACCGTTCGATCGCCCCATGATCCGCAACAAACCGCCCGGATCATCCACGACGCCTTCACCGGAGTGCGAGAGGTTCTGTGGACCGATACGTCCGGCCCAGGCGCGATCAATAAGCGTCGGCGGGGAAAGGACGGCGGGATAACGATGTCCATCGACATTGATCCCCTCCCCGATGGCGGCGCGAAGGTGAGCATGTGGGCATCCCAGACAAACGTCTATTTCGGATTCCTGGTCAATTTTGCCGGCGTGGTCAACCGGCGCAAGAAGGCGATCGCGAGGTTGCTCGCAGCCTAGCCTCAGCTCTTCGGGAGCTCGGTGCGGGCGTCGACTGTGCTTTGCGGCGGCCCGCCGAGGCGGGCCTCGCTGCGCGGTGGTGCGGGTGAATGCCACGTAGGGCACGGATGGTTCGGCGATGGTGGGCGCAGATCGGGTGTGCTGTGGCGTGTGGTCATCGCGCCGGGGTGGCGGTGCTGTTCAGGGTGGCGGCGAGGCGGGCGACGGCGTCCTCGGCGGTGGGCACCGGTCCGAACAGCTGGGCTTGGCGGCGGGTGTCGGCGACGTAGCGGCCGCTGTCGAACCACCGGAACATCGCCACCATGTCCTTGACCATTGGGACGAACGGCCCGGCGAGCAAGCCCGCGGTGCGGGTGACGGCGGACGGGATCGCCCGGACCTTGACGGGCCGGTTCGCTCGGGCGCTCATCAGGCCGGCGAGTTCCCGGACGCTGACCGGGCGGTCCCAGCCGATGTCGACTCGTTCGCTGCCGGTGATGTCGGCGTCGACGGCGGCGGCCAGGTAGGTGGCGAGGTCGCCGGTGAGGACGAAGGTGAGCGGGACGGTTGTCTTGCCCATCCACATCAGCCCTTTGTCGAAGGGGTTGCCGGTCATGGTGGCGATCTGGTCGAGGAACGCGCCGGGGCGCAGCGCGACGAACGGCACCTTGCGGTCTTCGAGGTGGTCCTCGGCGAGTTTCTTGTGCCAGAAGTGGCTGACCTGCGGTGTCTGGTCGCTGGTCAGGATGCTGGTGAGGACGAACCGCCGGATGCCGGTGCGGTGGGCGGCCTCGGCGAGGTTGGCGTTGCCGACCGTGTCGATCGCGTGGGCGTTCTTGCCGCGCCGGGTGTAGCCGGCGGCGGTGCTGATGACCGCGTCGACACCCTGCATGGCGGTGACGAGGGAGTCGAGGTCGAGCATGTCGCCGCGGGCGATCTCGACGCCACGGGCTTGCAACCTGCTTGCGTCGGTGGCCGGCCGCACGAGCGCGCGGACGTGCTTGCCGTCGGCGAGCAGGGCGTCGACGACTCTTCCGCCGAGCGCGCCGGTGGCGCCGACGACGAGGACTGGGGCGGTCATGGGTTGGTCACTCCGTTTCGGCAGTCAGGGGGCGGCGGGGGTCGCCGGCGGCAAGGAGCCTGGTGAGGTCGAACGGTTGCCAGCACTTGCTGCTCCTGTCCCGGTTGGCGAGTTCGGTTCCCGTGCGGGTCATGCGGCGGCGACCTGCTGCCTGGCGCGCAGCGGGGCCAGGACTTCGCTCCAGGCGATGACCTGGTCGAGCATCGTCGTGAGCACCGGGAGGTTGTAGTCGCCGGGCTTGAAGTCGCGGTACTGCACGAACTCGGTGGCGAAGTTCAGCACCACCTGCGCGCGGACGTCGGCCATCATCAGCTCGCCGGCCATCACCCGGAGATGCTCCACGGCGCGGACGCCGCCGTGCGCGCCGTAGGAGATGAACCCGACCGCCTTGTGGTTCCACTCGGCGAACAGGAAGTCGATCGCGTTCTTCAACACGCCGCTGGTGCTGTGGTTGTACTCCGGGGTGACGATGACGAACCCGTCGAACGAGGCGATCTTCTCGGCCCAGCGGTGGGTGTGCGCGTTCTGGTAACGCCCCAGCGACGGCGGCATGCCCTCGTCGAGGTGCGGCAGCGGATAGTCGCGCAGGTCGACGAGCTCGAACTCGGCGTCCGTGCGCTGCGACGCCAGGTCGAACGCCCAGCGGGCCACCGGCTCGCCCCGGCGGTTCGGCCGGGTACTTCCCAAGATCATCCCAATGCGGGTCATCGTCCGTGTCTCCCTCGAGATCCCATGGTTCGTAGCATGGATAGTACATGCCATGAACTGTCGTCGAGCTGTACCATAGCGCCATGCCCGCCCCCGTACCAACCGGACCCGACGCTGCTCACCGGAACGCCAACGCGTCATCCGGCCCGGCCGCAGCGGCACCGGATGACGCGTTGGCGCTGATCGCGCTGTCGGGGCTGGTGCAGGGGACGTTCGCACGCGTCGCCGAGGGTCACGACCTGACACCGGTACAGGCGCGACTGCTGTGCGTGCTGGCCGAGCGGCCGCGCGGCATGGCGGAACTCGCCCGCGTCTTCGGTGTCGGCAAGGCGAACCTGACCGGCCTGATCGACCGGGCGGCCCAGCGTGGCCTGGTGAAACGCTCGGAAGTGCCGGGCGACCGCCGTGCGGTGCACGTGGTGCTGACGGAGGATGGCCGGCGCTCAGCGCTCGCCTTCCACCAGCAGGTCACCGACGAGCTCACCGCCGTCCTGGCGCCGTTGACGCAGACCGCTCGCGCGGCCTTCCACGACACCGTCATCACCATCACGCACGCAGCCGGCCATCACGGCACCTGGGGCCCCTGCCGCGCCTGCTAGCCGACGAATGTCCGGGCCGTCGGCTCACTCATCCGCGGTGCCAGCCGGCCGGTGGTGTTTCGCGAGCGGCTGCACTGCTGGTTCGAGGAGCGACAATGTCAGCTGCTGTGCATCAAGGCCGACGCGGATGCCGACAGGCATCGGCAGATTCGGGCCAGCATGGCCGACCTCAACGTTGCCCAGGACCGGGATGTCACGGTCGCCGAGGACGTCGAGGACTATCTCGGCAAGCGTCGGGGACGCGTTAGGAGGCTCAAGTCCAATGATCTCGCGCGGAACGCCCACGACCATGCCGGAGATCCGATCGAGAATGCCACAGTGCCGCAGCACCTGCAGATAGCTCCACACGTAGGAAGCCTGGCCGCCCATCTCCTCCCAGAACAGCACCGCACCGTCGAACCATTCGAGCGGCACCGCGAACCGCGTAGCCTGCGCCAGCGCGATGCGATTGATCACCCCGCCGATCAGCCGGCCCTCGGCACGACCGGGGCGCCAGCACTCCCACGACGGGCTCGCAGGCAGCGCACCGATCGCCTCGGTGCCGGTCAGTAACCTGGAGTAGAGCTTCTCGAGTTCCGCTCGGCGTGTCGCTGGCGCAGCCTGCCAGTGCCCGCCGAAGCCAGGGACGGCCATGTCAGCGTGGAACCCGACCAGACCCGTGCGCGCATAGAGCACCAGATGCAGCAGCGAGATGTCGCTGTAGCCGAGGATCGGCTTGGGGTCGGCCTTGATCGCCTCAATGTCGATCAGGTCGAGGTAGCCGAACGCCGTCTGTCCGCCGTCATTCGCGATGATCGCGCGCACCTCAGCATCACGGAGTAGACCGTTGAGCTCCGCGGCGATCTCTGCCGGCGTAGCCGCGCTCCACCAATGGTGGCGCCCTACTTCGAGGAGCGGTGCCCGACGCACGCGGAATCCCATCCGCTCGAGCACGACCACCGCCTGCTCGACATTGGGCTCGTAAGCGGCAGGGAGCGGCCCGGACAGCGCTGCGATAGCAACAACATCACCGGGCCTCAGGGCACGAGGTCGAAGCAGTTGCGGCATGGCAGAACCGGTCATCGAGGCAGTGTCCCCACAGGCGCACCAACTCGCCACGCATTTGCCGATCGGCAAGTCAGGAGGCATAGCCCGGACAGCCACCGACTGCACCTTGGGATTGCGTCATCGCCCACAGCCTTCGGTCACGAGGTGTCCAGCCCTCAAGGTGCAGTACTGTCCAGCGCGTGCAGTTCCGGTCGTGCCGGTTCGGCCTGTGTGCGCAACCGCGGGTGGAGGTCCGGCGTGTTTGTCGATGACGACCGGTTCCCGTTCCTGGCCGACCTTCGCCGCGCCTGGCGTGACATCCGGGAGGAGTGCCTGACACTCGACGACGAGTCGTTCGAGCCCTGGGTGCAACGCGAGATGTACGGAACCGGCTGGAGCGTCTACGGGCTCGTCGCGTTCGGCACCCGCATCGACGCGGCACTGGCGACATGCCCGCACACCGCAGCAGCGCTGAGCCGGATCCCGGGCCTCACGACCGCAGGTTTCTCCCGCATGGTTGCCGGGACTCACATCAGGCCCCACCGAGGCTGGGTGACGACCGTCTACCGCGCCCACCTGGGCTTGATCGTGCCGGATGGCGACTGCGCGTTGCGGGTCGGCTCGCAGATCCGGCCCTGGCGCGAAGGCGGGCTGTTCGTCTTCGACGACACAGTCGACCATGAAGCGTGGAACTATTCCGATAGCACGCGCACAGTGCTGCTGTTCGATTTCCTACGGCCCGGCCGGACCATGGACGAACTCGACGAACTGCCGCCGGAAGTGGCCGCTGCTGTCCAGCGCCGGACCCGCGACCAGAAGTAACGGCCCGTCCCAACAACCGAAGCAGACGGGTGCGCCGATTCGTCCCGCTCGCGTGCGTTTGATCAATGCTCGACCTACGGAAGTCCTTGCGGCACCGTGCCCCAGTGTCAGACATCTGGCTCGATGGGCGATCCCACGCGTTCGCAAGATCCGTTATTCTGCGCACGTGATCGTTGTTGACGGGCAATCGAACGAGCGGCTTGTACTCGACGGTGGCTGGCTGGAGAAGCTGCGCGGCGGCCGGCCCGTCACCCGCACACCGGCGTCGTCGTTCCGAGGCGCGCAGTGGAAAGATCTGGAGCGCCGCGTCACGTTGTTCGGGCGCGAGAAGGAGCGGCTGGTCCAGGTCACCCTCACCTTCGACGGTGGGCCGTTCGTCGGGCTCATCGCCGACGCCGCCAAGCGGCCGGAGCTCGAGGCCATCGTCGACGGGCTCGAGGCGGCGCGGTCCGCCTGAGTGACCCGCGCCTGACCTGCTCACCGCATGGCGGCGGGTTGGGTGTTCGCATGATCCCGGGCAAATGAAGACGTACAGCGAGTAGCCGCTCGCGACAGCGACCTCGGTGGAATTGAACAAGCCCATCCGGGGCTCCTCGCCGGGACGCCAGCTCCAGCCTGCGCCGACCCATTTACGGCCTGGTCATGTACGAGAACGCATACGTGACCCGGGAGGCGTTCGACCGGCTCCCGACTGCCCAGGGGTCCCGTCTCGTACGTGCTGCACACCGCGACCGTCTGCGTACGGGCACACGACAACAGGCGACGGTGCGGCCCGCACCCCGCCACCGCCCTGCAGTGGGGTCCGCGCGACGCAGTCGACCAGCGTGCCGGCGTCGGTACGACTCCACGCATCGCATCGCCGCCGCGCAAACCCCATACCTGGAAGCTTCCAGGTTCCGCTCGGCAGGGATTTGCCTGAAAGTCGCCGGTGTCGGTGGCCATCACCTGGTGACCCATGCCTTCGATGGGTGCCGAACAGGGCTCAGGAGACCGGCTGGGAGGAGGTCGGTGGGCTCAACGATGTTGGCGCCGTCCCGCAGATCGCCGTCCGTGTCGAGAGCGGGGATTCAGTCCGTGGAGGCGGGGATGGCTTCCCGGATCGGTTTCTGATCGCCATTCGAGGGTTGGAGCAGAAATGTCCGTACCAAAGAAGCTGGTATCCGGCCTCGCTGCGATCGCGGTGAGCCTGGCGATGGCGGTGGCCGTCAGCAGCCCCGCACAGGCCGCAGGCCCCAAGAACGGCTGTCCGTACGGTGCCGCGTGCATATACTCGGGTGTCACCGCGGAGGCGATCGCCCAGGGCCCCGTCGCGATCTGGTGGGACGGTGTCTACACCCTGAACAACGTGTTCAACCAGCGCGCCATTATCAACAACCAGTACGGCGGCTGGGTGATCCAGATCTGCTACGGCTGGTACGGCACCAACTGCCCGCCCGGCGGCGCCATCTACGAGGGCCTCGCCGGGTTCCCCGACATGACGCCGATCAACTCCGTATGGCTGCACCCCGGCCCGCCGGTGTTCACCTGGTAGGGCATCGACGCGCACCATCCGCTCGGTCAGTCAGCGAGGAGGCCGACCGAGCGGATGGTGTACCACACGGGCAGGTCGAGGCCACGCAAGGCCGGCAACGCTAAGGCGGCCGCCCGGTCCGGCGGCCGCGGTCGACGGTGTGTCGGCGAACAGGTGGCTGCCCATCGATTGCGAGGGTCGCGGCACAAGCCTCACATCGACGAAGACGGCGCCAGCCCGACCACCGGCGACCGCCTGCCCTCGGAAGTGACGGCTCGGCTCGCGCTTTTCGTGGTGTCCGGCGGTGGCGTGCATTGTGTAGTCTCAATGCGTGACTACGGGGGAACAGCTCGTTGACGATTCGGTGTCCCGGCCGGTGCTGGGCCGCCGCCGGGTCGGGCGCGGGTTTGCCGCCGTGTCGCTCGCCGTCGCGGTCACCGCCGTGGCGACCGGTGACCAGGCTGCGCGTCCGGCCGTCGATCCGCTCGCGATCGCGGCCGCGACCTCCTACTACACGGAAGAACCGCCCGCCGGCGACGTCATCGTGCTCGCCGACCCGTCGACCCAGCACCGCGTGCCGCAACGCCTGCGGGTCACGTTCGTGGTCTGGTACTCGACGACCGGCCGGCTCTGCGGGGTGTACGTCGACGCCAGCGAGCGCGCGAGCTTCTGCACGAAAGACGAATTCGTCGAGCTGACCTCTCGCGGGCAGCTGGATCATATGATGTCCGCCGGCGGCGGGAACTTCTTCTGGTGTTTCGGCACCGTCCCGCCGGAGGTGACCACGGTCACCGCCGTCAGCGGGGCCGGCCGCCCGGTGACGACGAGGGTGACGACGGCAGACCTCGGCGCCACCGCCCCGTTCCACTTCTACGCCATAACGCTGTACACCGGCGACCAGCACCTGGGTGTACTCCGCTTCAAAGGCACCGACGCCTCAGGCCGGGTGGTCGTCACCAGCAGCATCGACAAGTACGCCTAGCACGAGAGCACCAGCGACACGGCAGCGCAGGGACTCGCTCGCACCTCGGCCGCGCGCATCCGCCCGGCGTCCAGCGTCCCTCCACCGCCGTACATCACGGAAAGTGCGCCAGAGCCTCGTTCTCGCGAACGAAGCCACCGGGCGGGCCAGGGGCGTCAGCCCTGGAACCAGGCTCGCAGCTGCTGCGCCGCCTGGGCCAGCGCGACCTTGCCCGCGTCCAGGGCGTCGGACATGGCGAAGAAGCCGTGGACCATGCCCTCGTAGCGGGTGACGGCGACCGGGACACCGGCGCGGGCCAGCCGCGCCGCGTAGCGCTCACCCTGATCGCGCAAGGGATCGAATTCGGCGGTGATGACCAGCGCGGGCGGCAGCCCGGCCAGGCTCTCGGCCTGCAGCGGCGAGGCGAGCGGGTTGTAGGCGTCGTCAGGGTCGATCAGGTAGCGCGAGCGGCACCACGCGACCGAGTGGCGGTTGAACAGGTACGGATCGTTGCTGGTGCGCATCGACTCATCCGTGGCGGTCGCATCGGACAGGTCCGTGCTGGGACAGACCAGCAGCTGCCCGGCCAGCCGCGGGCCGCCGGCCTCCTGAGCCATCAGGGTCAGCGCGGCGGCCAGGTTGCCACCCGCGCCGTCGCCGCCCACCGCGACGCGGTGCGGATCGGCGCCGATCGCCGCCGCGTTGTCGGCCACCCACTCGGCGGCGGCCCAGCAGTCCTCGATCGCGGCCGGGAACGGGTGCTCGGGCGCGAGCCGGTAGTCGGTGACCGCGACGATGCAGCCGGCCGCGTTGGCCAGGCTGCGGGCGATGCCGTCGGCCGTGTCGATGGTGCCGAGGACCCAGCCGCCGCCGAAGAAGTACATCAGCATCGGCAGCGACGGCTCGGCGCTGGGCCGGTAGACCCGCAGCAGCACCTTCCCGCCCGGTCCGGGCAGCCAGTGCTCGACAACCTCGTGCATCTTCTCCGGATTGCCGCCGGCCGCGCGGATCGAGGCCAGGTCGGCGGCCCGAGCCGCCTCCACGCTCATCGAGTACAGCGGGGCAACCTTGTCGCGCTCCTTGCCGGCGCGCATCTGCTGGACTTGCGGGTCAAGCGGCATCGACTCATTTCCCCCGTTGTCGTTCACAGCTCGATCGATAGCCTCCGCATCAAGCTGTAGCCGTGATCGTATTGCGGTGCGCCGTTCCGTGCTGCCCGTCCTCGCCCGGACGAGGGGATGCTCGACCCGCACGCGAGGTGACGTGTCGCATCCGGCCGGTCATCCCGGACGCGGGAGGAAACGTTTGCCGGCGCATGCTGCGGGAAGACGTCATAGATGCGTTGCGCCAGGACAGGAGTCAGCCATGAGCCAGTCGGCGAACAACCAGACCGCGTATGAACAGGACACATATGAGAAGGGCGCGAACCGCGAGTCGTCGACAACCCGACGGGCCTGGCAGGAGGCCGCGGACCGCGACCCCGACGACTTCGATCCCTACGAGTTCGGCCCGGACGGCGAGAACGCCCACGAGGTGAACCCGGCCACCGGGACCGAATACGGCGAGATCAACAGCGCCGCCCGGAGCGTCGTCGGAACCGCAGGGAGTGACTGACGGGTTATCCCTTCCCGAGCGGGGCAGGTCGCACATCGACCGGTGAGCGGCCGAGCCCAGCACGGACCCGGCCACAAAGGTGACTCTCTCGTAAAGGTAGGCCTTTGCCGTGCGGGCTTTTTGGGATGCGCTGGCAGCCAGCTTTGGTCGTTTGACGTTGGCCGAGGGGATTCAGATCATCGCAGCCATAGGTGCGGTCGCAGCGGCGGTTGCCGCCGCCTCGGCCGCTCGCTCGGGGCGCGGTGCGGCCCGAACCGCTGCCAAGCAGTTGCCGGAGTTGCAGAAACAGATCGAAATCAACGCGGCTCAGGCGAAAACCGCCGACGAGCAGGTCGCCCTCGCGCAAGAGGTGCTGAAAGTCGCCACGGCGGCGGTCCGGGAAGCGGCACGCGCCAGGACGGACGAGCGGGCTCCCCTCGTCGTCGCGCTGCTTGAGGCGCCGCAATGGCCCCCGTTGATCGATGCGACGCGTGATCGGATGCCCTACGGGAGCGAGTTGCGGCTGCTTGACCATCGCTCGATGGCGCAGGCCGAAGCGGCCTCGCCGGCGCGGCTCTTCGCGCGAAATGGAGAGCGCAACGGGCTCCTGTGGTTTCAGACCCGGGGTGTACTGATCAACGAGGGCCCGACTACCGCACGGGTACGACTCGATGATGAGGCCCAGTTCGTGGAGGCGACCGCCGCGAGGAGAGAGCGCCTCTTGCGACCGGGAGAGGTAGCCCCGTTCGAATGGGGCGCGGGTCACACGGTCGCGGAGTGGGCGGACGCCCGTGAGAAACCCGAACCGCCCAACCCGCTCGGCGCCTGCTTCTTGACGATCACCGTGTTCGACTCGTTCGAACAGGGCATCTTCGACCACATTCACGTCGTCATGAGCGGCCGGCCGATCCTCCCGGTGGACGACTCGTTCAACGAAGTGCGGCTCGCTTCCCGGGAGTCCGAGGCGGAGATGGGAGTCACGGTCTTCCCGACCCGGCGCACGTACCGCTCCGACGGTCCGCGAAGGGACCCTCTCCCCTGGGACAGCACGTACGCGGCATGGTGGCGGCAGAACGGACGGCGCACCGCGGAGCGCGCGTAAACGCGGGTCCGGTCGGAACAGCAGGGTTGCGCAAGATCGCTATCGTGGCCGCCCATGGGAGCAGTTGGCTATTCAGTACGCGTCAGCGGTGACGGGCACGTCGATGCGTTCCGGGAGTCGACCTGGAATCTTGTCCAGAATTTCGTGCACAACTACACGGCCGGGCCGCCGTACGCCGACCTGCACTCCTACCTGGACCACGCCGACCCGGCCGACAGCCCACAGGATGCCGGGGCCACGACCGCGGACTGGTGGTTTCCCGACCTGACCGGTGTCTGCCATCGGTCGGCGAACGCGTGGCTGCATTGGTTCGGGCTCGCCGTCGCCGTCCGATGGCCGTATGTGCGGGGCGCGGCCCGCGAGCGTGGTGTGACCATCACGCAGGAGGGGCCCGAGCGGGGCGAGGCCGCGCCGACGGGTGACCGGTTCGTCGTGCTGCGTGGCGTGCTCTGGCAGATCGACGCCGACGGCCTCTACGCCGACGACAAGTGGCTCTCGATCGAGGAGCTCTCCGCGGACGAGCGGGCCGCCTACGAGGGCGCCCGGGAGTTGTGTGCGTGCGGCGTGTGCGACTTTCTGCGCCCCGACGAGGACGCGTTCGCCGCGGCCCTCGCGGAACTGCGCGACGGTGACGCCGAGGGCATCAGACGGTCGGCCGCGGTCCTGGGCTGGATGAACCGCACCACTGCGGAGGTCCTGGAAAGCCTGGTCCAGGCCGCGGTCAGGGTCGACGGTTCCGCCTTCTACCACTACCTCAGCGACCCGGTCGAGTACTGCGCGCTGATGCTGCCTGGTGCGTGGGAGCAACTGCTGGCGATGGCGCGGACAGTCGACGATCACCGGTGCATCACGTTGATCCTGGAAGCGCTTGCGGCCCTCTACTACCGCGAAGGCGAGCGCACCGCGGCCGAGAAGGCGGCGTTCCTGGCCGAGGTGCGCATCGCCGCCGACCCCGGCGGTCGCTGGAACCACGAATGGGCCCAGATGTTGCTGGCGGAGCTCGAACGGGAGGACGGCTGACCAGGGTGTACCGATGCCGGCCCGCGGTTCGGGAAGCTGCGGCTACCGGTCACTCGGCGCCGGTGTCGTGGCGCGGATGCCGTCGAGGAGCACCCGCAGGTAGCGGTCGACCCGCCCGGCCGGCTCGTCACCGATGCGCAGTGCGAAGACGATGCCGCAGACCAGGTGGCGCAGGTCCTCGTCGGTGAGACCGGGCCGCAGGCCCCCGTCGCGCCTGGCGCGCCCGAGCACGGTCCGGGCCAGCTGCCCGAACTCGTCGCGATGAGCGGTGGTACCCGGAGTGGCGTCCAGGTCCGGCCCGGTGGAGATGACCTCGGCGAAGGTCGGCTCGGCCAGCTGCCGGGTGAGCAGCGCCCGCAGCAGCAGCTCGACGCCGACCCAGGCGTCGTCGTGCCGGCTCGCGGCACGCGCGTCGTCGAGCAGCGCGGTGAAGGCGCCGTCGGCGAGGGCCTCGACGAGCGCCCGGCGGGTCGGAAAGTGCCGGTAGACGGTGCCGACGCCCATCCCGGCCCGGCGAGCGACGTCGTTGAGCTGCAGCGACAGATCGCCCGCGGCCACCATCAGGCGGGCCGTGGCCAGCAACCGGTCACGGTTGCGGGCGGCGTCGGCGCGAAGCGTCGCGGTCACGGCGCCAGTCTACCGAACCGGATTGACAATCCGCTTCCGCTCCCCTTCAATCGGATAGGTCATCCGTTTAAGGCCAAGGGGGACTCATGACCGACACCACCACATGGAGCATCGCCGATCTCGCCGACCAGACCGGCCGCACTCTCGTCGTCACCGGCGCCAGCAGCGGTCTCGGCGTGGCGATCACCCGCCACCTCGCCGCACGCGGCGCTCGGGTGATCATGGCGGTCCGCGACACCGGCAAGGGCGAGCACGTACGCAGCCAACTGCGGGCGGAGCACCCGAAGGCCGACCTCGAGGTCCGCCACGTCGACCTGCTGGACCTCGACACCGTGCGCCGGTTCGCCGATCACCTGCACGCCGACGGCGTCATACCCGACGTGCTCGTCAACAACGGCGGCATCGGAACGGCGCCCCGGCGCCTGAGCCCGCAGGGCGTGGAGAGCCAGCTCGCGACCAACCACCTCGGGCACTTCGCGCTCACCGGCCTGCTCCTCGGCCGGCTGGCCGCCGGGCGCGACCCGGCCGTGGTCACCGTCGCATCCGGCCTGTACCGCATGGGCCGCCTCGACCTGGACGACCTCGCCGCCGAACGCCGCTACTCGCCGGGCGGCGCCTACGCCACCTCAAAGCTCGCCAACGTCCTGTTCGGCCTGGAACTCGACCGCCGCCTGCGCGCCGCCGGGTCACCGGTGCGCAGCCTGCTCACCCATCCCGGCATGGCGAAGACCGACCTGGACCGCACGGCACCGCCCTCTGCCCGCGTGGTCGGGATGTTGCTCGGACTCGTCCTGCGCCGGCCGATCGACGACGCCGTGACGCCGATCCTCTACGCCGCCACCGAGACCGCCGCACCCACGGGCCGCCACATCGGTCCGGGCCGGCCGTTGCGCCGGGCCCGTCCGACCTTCGAGACATTCTCCGGTACCGCAACCGACCGCGACCTGGCGGCACGTCTGTGGTCGCGGTCCGCGGAGCTGACCGGGGTCGACATCTCACCGGCCCTGCCCCGCCACTGACGTCACTCGGGCCGCCCAGGTCGTCGTCGAGGACATGGTCATCGCCGAGCTCTGGGGCCTGTCCGCCCTGCGACGCGACTCCTGACGCGGAAACGTGTGCAGCTCGCCCCAAGAGCCGGAGAACCGAAAAGTGTCGTACCCCGCTGCGATGATCGCCGCATGGTGGATGACGAGGAACTGGTGTTCGAGGCGGTCCGGGCCCGGGTCGTCGCCGGGGAGCATCTTGACCACATGCCCGGCCTGCCCGGCATGGACCTCGAGGGCGGCGGCTACTTCGAGTACGCGCCCGACGGGCGGCTGCAACGGATCCACGAGCGCGGGGAGGCGGGCTTCAGGGCCGCCCGCGACTCCGGCCGGATCCCGCCGCTGCCGCCGCTGACCCCGGCCACGCCGGAGGCGTTGCGCGTCGTCGAGGACGCCGCCAGCGTAGTGCTGCCGGCAGGTGCTATCTGGAGCTGGGCAACGGAGGGTTCGGCCCGGGCTACGGCCTACTGCCGGCGCCGGCGGGGGCAGGACCCGAGCCCGGGACGTTGATCAACGACTCCTCCGGCGGGCGGCGTGGGTGCCTCGTGAACGGGTCTTTGCTGGTGATTTGTGACTGGGGCTGCGGGATCACGTCGCTCATCGACGTGCGCGACCCGGCGGGTCCGATGTGGGCGATCGACCCGAACGGCCCCAGCAACCCGAGCGACGCCCTGTTCCAGCAGGACTTCACCTTCACGGAATGGCTCGGCCGCTGGGTGGAGGGCGCGCTGGACCAGCCAGCCGCCGAGTACACCGGACAATGGGGCGAGGCCGAGACCGCCGACGACGACCTCTGGCGCGACCCCTGGCAAGTCAGGTTTTGATCTCTCCCTGCCACGTTTTGAGCGTCAGTATCTGGCCATCGAAGTCCAGCCTGATGCCGACCACCTCGTCGATCTCGTTGCGAATCTGCCCCAGGTCAGCGAGGGGCCTCGCGATGACTGAGGCGAACGGCGGTTCAGCCGATGCGTCCCGCGACAACCAACGCCCACCGTCGTAGTCATAGTTGTAGGGGTCGAGCCATGTGTCGTCGCCCGGGCAGGTCTCCACAAGTTTGAGGGTCCAGTCGCTGCGGCTGGCAACCAGCAGTCCTCGACCCTCATCGAACACAAGCTGCGCCGGCCCAACGCCGAGATCGTCGGGTTCGTCCGCCCAATGCCAGGCCAGCCGCACAACCTTCACGAGCCGGCGACCGATCAGCGCATCCATCCGCGACCCTTCCTGCCGAATGGGCACGTTACCGGCCACGCCGGCAGCAGGAGCAGTCCACGCTCGTCGGCACGAGCGGATGCGGAGCCGTCGGTCCTCGCTGTGTTCGCGGCGGCGCTCGCAGGTGTGTGAGGTCGGCGTAGAGTCGCGCGGTGACCGTGTACGACGTGGCCGCGAAGTTGCCACCGATCGACGTACTGCGCGACCGCTGCAAGGCTCTCGCGGTGCTGGAGCGCATCATCGACGGTGGCGAGCCGCTACTGATACGGCAAACGCTTCAGTTCGCCACCGGCGTCGGCGTGTGAACGGTTGGCGGCGCCTCGTCCAGTGCCTGCCGGCGCACGCCACGGAAGAGCAGGTAGCCGACCATCCAGAACTCGCCGACGGACGCGGGGTACGCCAGTGCCTCGGCGACGACCTGCGCGTCGGGGGCGAGGTACCTGATGAACGCGCTGAGCATGTACCCGGCACCGCCGCCGACGAGGATCCATCCCAGGACGCGCGGCATCCAGCCCGAGCGCAGCACGCACCATCCCATGGGGACGAGCCACAGGCCGAAGAACAGTGCTCCCACGCCCCACAGGCCGTCGCTGACCAGGTAGAGCACCTGGACGTTGGCCGCCGCGTCGCCGACCGGGTCGACCGACACCCCGACCGCCGTGGCCAACACCGCCGCGCTCACGAGACCCACGACCGCGTTGACCAGTCCGAAGGCGGCGATACCGCTCGCGGCTAGCGGGTCTGCGGTACGGAACAGGCGATAGAACCAGACAGCGGCGAGGGTCTGGGTGAGGACCATGCCCAGTTCCAAGCCAACGCCGGCGCGGGCGAGCGACTCGTGCGCGACCAGGTTGGCCAGCGTCGCATTGGGGTCGTCGGCTGCGAAGAGCTGCGGGCGGACAATGAGAAACCCGAGTACCCCGGTGATGGCGTTGCCGAGGTAGAACAGCCCGGCCATGCGGGCGGTACGTGTCAGCGCGTGCATCGGTGCTCCTTCTCGATCCGAGCGAGGCGTTGAGAGGATTTCGGGTGCGTGGAACCGGGCCGCGAGGCGGTTGCCTGGCGCGCCGAGTCACGTTGTGGGGTCTACTCGTGGGTGTCGGGGTATCCGAAGACGTCGTCGAGTGGCACCCGGAATACCCGCGCGATCTGGAAGGCCACCTCCAATGACGGCGAGTAGCGGCCCTGTTCGATGGCGATGATGGTCTGGCGGGTCACCCCGATGTGGTCGGCCAGCTCCGCCTGGGTCATCTCCCCGTGGGCGAAGCGCAGCGCCCGGATCGAGTTGGTGACCCTGGTCGCCTTACCCATGGCTGTCAGCCCCGCCGGTACGCGACGATCTTCACCACCGCAGAGGCCAGCGTGGCCAGGACGAACGCCAGATAGAGCGCGTGAGCGATCCAGAAGTGCTCGACCTTCGCCATCGCCAGGACCAGCGGCACGATCGCGGCGATGCTCATGACGTAGAACCCGACGTACTCACCCCGCCGGTTGATCTCCCGATCGCGCTCGTCGGTCCTGTCGGCGTCCTTGGGTGAGGCGATGGCGACCACGATGGCCAGGACGATACCCACGCCGATCCCGACGCCGATCGACGTGAGCATCGGCCCCACGTAGGCGATCCTCGCCACGTCCGTACCCGGCACCTTGGACAGGACGATCGCGAGGTAGGCGACCGACACGACGACGCCGACCAGGGCCGAGATCCAGGTGCGCTTCTCCTCGGAGGACATGTCCCGCTCCCGTGTAAGAAAAACTTGACACACCGAAGGTAAAGAAGTTCCGACATGGTGTCAAGAATCTTTAACACAACCAAGGGCCGTGTGCTGGCCACGCTCGGGTTCACCGAGACCGCGCGGAGAGAGGTGGACCCGGTCTACGGGACCACCTCTCTCCGCGAGACGGCTCTGATGGTCGCGGACTCAGCCTGGTTGAACGGACAGCCCGTGCTGGAACACGTTGCGGGGGTCCCAGCGGGCCTTCGCCCGTTGCAGGCGGGGATAGTTCGCGCCGTAGTACAGGGTGTGCCAGGGCACGCCGGAGGTGTTCCACGCCGGGTCGGTGAGGTCGACGTCCGGATAGTTGATGTACGAGCCGTCGTTGACCGCGCCGGGCACCGGCACCCCGCCGGTGTCGGCGTACACGTCGCGGTAGAACTCGCGGATCCAGGCCAGATGCCGGGCGTCCTCGGCCGGGTCGGCCCACCCGGCGAGGTAGAACAGCTTGACCACCGAGTCGCGCTGGGCCGTCGCGGTCGCCGCCGGCGACACGGCGTTGATCTGCCCGCCGTACGTGTTGAGGCTCAACGACCCGACCGGGTTCTCGTAGTCGGCGCGGGTCAGGTGGTGGTGGACGGCGGCGAGCTGCCGGTCGGTGAAGCCGCCGCGCAGGTACCCCGCCTTGGTCTTCAGCCGCCACTGCTTGCCGTCGTCACCGTTGCCCCGCAACGCCGACGCGAGCCACGGCACGGTCTGCCGGGTCACCACCGGTGTGACGCCGACACCGCGGCGCAGCATCGCGACGTGCTCGTCGAGCAGCCGCGCACCGTCGGCGCCGCCGGCCACCTGCCCGATCAGCGAATGACCGCCGGCGGGACGGCGCGACAGCACCAGCTCGCCGTACAGTCTGGCCTGCGGCGCGCCGGGTGCGCCGTACCGCACGCACCAGTCGGTGAAGTTCCGGGCCAGCCTGGCGAAGCCCCGCTCGTCCATGCCCTCCCACGGCCACCACACCGTGAAGGTCAGCACCGACCCGGGCGGCCGGGGCAGCAGGCGGCCCGGGTCGTTGCCGGCGACGCCGGGCGACCGGAACCAGTACCGCGTGACGACGCCGAAGTTGCCGCCCCCGCCACCGGTGTGCGCCCACCACAGGTCCCGGCCGGGGTCCGACGGCTCGCGGGTGGCGACCACGGTGCGGGCCGTGCCGTCGCGGTCCACGACCACCACCTCGACGGCGTACAGATGGTCGACGACCAGGCCGTGCAGGCGGGACAGCGGCCCGTACCCGCCGCCGGCGACATGGCCACCGGCACCCACGCCGGGGCACGAGCCGCCAGGCAGGGTCACGCCCCAGCCGAGATGGAGCCTGCGGTACACCTCGCCGAGCGTGGCGCCCGCCTCGACGGCGAACGCGCCCCGCAGCGGGTCGTAGTGGACGCCGGTCATGCCGGACAGGTCGACGACCATCCGGACGCTCGGGTCGTCGACGAAGTCCTCGAAGCAGTGCCCGCCGCTGCGGACGGCGATGCGCCGCCCGGCGCGCACCGCTTCCTGTACCGCCGCGACCACCTGCGCCGTCGAGCCCACCACCCGGACCTCGTCGGGGGTGCCCACGAACCGCCGGTTGCCCCGGCTGACCAGATGTTCGTAGCGCGGATCGTCCGGACCCACCCGGACCGGGCCCAGCGGTGGCGGGCAGTCGCCCGGTGGTGCGGCGAACGCGGGCGCCGCTCCCCGATCGATGACCACCCCGGCGGCCACGGCCGCGACGGCAGTGGCGCGGAGCAGGTCTCTACGGCGGTGTTCAACCATGTCGCGGACACTCCGTTCCGGTTGTCGGCGCCCCGCTGCGGCGGGCCCGCCGACAACGCTATGGACGCCGGCCGGCGGACGACATCCCGCTGACCACCGCGTCCGTACTGAGGAAAGCCCCACCCGAGCCCTGACAGCTCACGGAGAAGCTGCCCAAATGGGCAGGACTACCCGGTGCGGTCGCCGTCGTACCGCATTGACTAGGATGCTGTCTTCCGACCGGGAGGCTGTGACAATGGACAAGCTCGACACCGGAGTCCCGCACCCGGCCAGGCGATACAACTACTGGCTCGGCGGGAAGGACAACTTCGCCGCCGACCGGGAGTCCGGTGACCTGCTGGCGAAGTCCTATCCGGCGGCCCGGATCGCCGCTCGCGCCAACCGCGCGTTCCTGCAGCGTGCCGTGCGGTATCTGGCCGGCGAAGTCGGCATCCGCCAGTTCCTGGACGTCGGCACCGGGCTGCCGACCGCCGACAACACGCACGAGGTGGCGCAGCGCGTCGCCCCGGACGCTCGAATTGTGTACGTCGACAACGACCCCATGGTGATGGCCCACGCCAGGGCGTTGTTGAGCAGCACGCCGGAAGGGCACACCCGGTACATCGAGGAAGACCTGCGCAACCCGGAGCGGATCCTCTCCGACCCCGCGGTGAAGGAGACCCTCGATCTGGGCCGGCCGGTGGCGCTGATGCTCGTCGCGATCGTGCACTTCCTGCCCGACCAGGCGGCCGCCCGCGGCGTCGTGGGGACGCTGCTGGACGCGCTGCCGTCGGGCAGCTACCTGACCATGTCATGTGCCACGAAAGAGTTCCTCACCCCGGCGCTGGCCGCCAACTGGGACGAGACGTTGCGCACCGGTAAGTCCGACGTGTATCCGCGGGACCGGGCCGAGTTCAGCGAGTTCTTCGCCGGGCTCGACCTCGTGGAGCCCGGCATCGTGGCGGTCAGCGACTGGCGGGACGACCCGGACGCCGAGGAGCATCCGCTGCCGGTGGACGCGTCGATCTTCGGCGCGGTGGGCAGGAAGCCCTGACGACGCGGCGGCGGGACCGGTCCCGGGCGGAGCGCGGTATGTTCCGCTCGTGACCGGGGACTTCGCGCCGCAGGTGTTGCCTTCCTCCATGCGCAGCCGCACCTGCGGGGCGCCACCCGACCCGCAGGTCAGCCGGCTGCCCGGCGATGCCTGAGCCCGCCGCGGTGTGGCGCGTCGGCGACGTCGTCGACGGCCGCTACGAGGTCCTCAGGGTGCATGAGCAGGGTGGCATGGGTCTGGTGTACCGCGTCCGCCACCGCGAGTGGGCCGTCGACCTGGCCGTGAAGAGCCCCCGCCCGGAGGTTCCCCAGGACGCCTTCGTGGCCGAGGCCGAGACGTGGGTGTCGCTCGGCCTGCACCCGCACGTCTGCTCCTGCTACTACGTCCGCGTGCTCGACGGCGTCCCGCGGGCCTTCGCCGAGTACGTCGCGGGTGGAAGCCTCCGGGACTGGATCGACGACCGCCGCCTGTACCGTGGCAGCGAGACCACCGCCGTGGAACGCATCCTCGACGCGGCCGTCCAGACCGCCTGGGCCCTCGCCCACGCCCATGACCGCTCCGTCACCCACCGCGACGTGAAGCCCGCCAACATCCTCCTCGACGACACTGATGGCGCCTTCGTCGCGAAGCTCACCGACTTCGGCCTGGCCGCGGGCGGCGGCATGACCTTGGCCTACGCCTCCCCCGAGCAGGCGTCGGGCGCCCCGGCCGGCCCGCCGAGCGACGTCTACAGCCTCGCGGTGTCGATCCTGGAGATGTTCACCGGCGGCGTGACCTGGATGGCCGGCCCGGCCGCCCGCCACGCCCTGTCCGACCACCGCGCCCGCAACCCGCGCCCCGCCCCGCCCGCCGTCCCGGAGCGCGCCCACGACCCGGGACACGCGTCGATCACCGATGGGGCCGGCGATCGCCGGCCCGCGGCGGCAACGCACCCGGCCCGAGGCCCCCACCTCGCGACGGCCGCCCAGCCGACGCGTGAGCGCCACGAGCCCGATGGCCGTCACGACCACGAGCACCGCGACGTCGGACCGGCCATGCCCACGGAGGTGGCCGATCTGCTGGACCGGTGTCTGGCCGAGGCGCCAGGCGACCGGCCCGCGTCGGCGGCCGAGGTCGCCGGCGCGCTCGTCACGGCGTACGAGCGGCACACCGGCCGGGCCTACCCGCGGGCCGCTCCCGTGGCGGCCGTGCTGCGGGCCGACGAGCTCAGCAACCGGGGCCTGTCGCTGCTCGACCTCGACCGCCCGGCCGAGGCCGAGCAGGCGTTCGCCCGGGCCCTCGCCGCCGACCCGCAGCATGTGGCGGCCACCTACAACGCGGGCCTTCACCGGTGGCGCCGTGGTGCGGTCACCGACGACCGGCTGGTCGCCGAGGTCGAGGGCCTCCGCGCCGACACCGGCGACGTGCTCGCCCAGATCCACCTCGAGCGCGGCGACCTCACCGCCGCCCGCGGGCTGCTCGGCGAGGCGGGGCTGCGGGCGGGGCTGCCGACGGCCGGCACGCTCGTCGACGCGGGCGTCGTCGCCGCGTGGACCGCGCCCTGGACGCCCGTCGACGACGTACCCGGGCGAGTGCCGCTGGCGGGCGACCCCGGCGGGCGGCTCGCCCTCACCGGCGAACCCGACGGCGCGCTGAGGCTCTGGGACATCCGCAGCGGACGGGTGCGTCACCGGCTCACCGGACACCGCCGCCGGGTGCACGCTGCCGGGCTCACGCCGGACGGGCGGTACGCCGTCTCGGTGTGCGAGGACGAGACCGTGCGGCACTGGGACCTGACCCCGAGACGTCCGCGGGGCCGGCTCCTCTACGCCAGCCCCAACCCGCCCCGCTGGGGCGGCGGTGACGGGCTCGGCGAGCTGGCCCTGCGCACCCAGTCCACCGCCGTCGGTCTGAGCCCCGACGGACGCCTCGTCCTCTTCGCGGGCCTCGACGGGGTACTGCGGGTCAGGGACATGCGCGGCGGGCCGCCACGGACGCTCGACGAGCACGCGGGCGCGCGGCTGGTGGCGGTCAGCGCCGACGGCCGCAGCGCCGTCTCCGTCGGGCTGGGGCACGTCGCGCGGGTGTGGGACCTGCCGGCCGGGCGGTGCCGGCGCGAGCTGGCCCTGCATCCGTCCCCGGTCGCCGCCCTCGGTCTCGGCGCCGACGGCCGGTTCGCGGCCGTCGGGTACCTCGACGGCACCATCGGCGTCTGGGACCTCGGTGACGGCCGGCGGATCCGCGTCCTGACCGGCGGTGCCCCGGCCGACGCCCTGTCCCTCGACGACCGGGTCCTGGTCTCCGCCGAGCGGTACCACGGCACCGTCCGATACTGGGACCTCGACAGCGGCCGGTGCCTGCGCACCTTCCCCGGGCACACCGGCGGCGCCGCAGTGGTCCACCTCGACGCGGATTCGCGGTCGGTGCTGTCGGCCGGCCGGGACGGGGCGGTCCGCCGATGGCGGCTGCCCGGCGAGTACCGCGCCGCGCCCCGGCTGAGCCGGCCGCGCCGGACGGACGAGCTGCACCGGCTGGGCACCCGGGTCGAGGCGCTGGTCGCGGAGGCGGAGCGCGCGGCGGCGGACGGGCGGCTGGCGACCGCGCTCGACCGGCTGCGCCAGGCCCGAGCCGTCCCCGGCCACGAGCGGGCGTCGCGGGTCATGGCCGCCTGGTGGGCGCTGGGCCGCGGGGCCGTCCGCACGGGCCTGCGGACGGCGTGGTCGTCGCGGTACCTCACCGGCCACACCCGCGACGTGGGCGCCGTCGACCTGTCGGCCGACGGCCGGATCGCGGTCTCCGGGGGCTGCGACGCCACGGTCCGCCTGTGGGACCTCGACGACGGCGCCTGCGTGCGGATCCTCGCCGGTCACGAGCACATGGTGGAGGCGGTCTGCCTGAGCGGCGACGGCCGGCGGGCGCTCTCGTCGAGCCGGGACGGCACCGTCCGGCTGTGGGACCTCGGTACCGGCGAATGCCTGCGCGTCATGACCGGCAACGTCCACATGAGAGAGTCGGTACCGGTCCGGTTCACCGCCGGCGACTCGCAGGCCATCGTCGCCGGCCGCGACGGCCGCATCCGGATCTGGGACCTGGACACCGGCGACCTGCGGCACGAGCTGCGTGGCGGCGCCGCCTTCCGCGCGCTGCGGCTCGGCTCCGGCGACCGGCTCGCCGCGGCCGCGCGCGGCGACATGGTGCAGCTGTGGGACCTGCACACCGGCCAGTGCCTGCACCGGCTCCGCGGCGGCTTCCTGCACACCATGCGGTCGGTGTCGCTCAGCGCCGACGGCCGCCTGGCCCTCACCGGAGAGAACGACGAGGGCCTGCGGCTGTGGGACACCACGACCGGCACCGTCGTGCGCACGTTCGGCGGGGCACAGAACACGCCCGACGCGGTCGCCCTGACGGCGGACGGACGTGTCGCGGTCTCCTGCGGTTACACCGACTTCGTCTCCGTGTGGGACGCAACCGACGGACGCCGCCTGCGCGTCCTCGACGGCCACGAGCGGGGCGCCACGTGCCTCGCGCTGACCCCGGACGGGCGCTACGTCCTGTCCGGCCACCGCGACGGCGGCCTGCGGCGGTGGGAGCTCGACTGGGACCTGGAGATGCCCGCCGGGCAGCGCCGCATCGCGACCTGACCGCCTGGGCACCCGTTCATGCAGGACCTCCGCCCAGGACACCTCAGTCGATGAAGACGCTCCACGCGACGGCGTTGAGGTTGTCGGCGAGGAAGATGTCGGTCCCTCCGAGCCGCTTGTCCCAGGACGGCATCAGCTCTGCCGCGCGGGCGACGACCGCCTCCATCCACACTTTCAGCTCGGCCTGCTTGTTGTTCGACGGCACCCTGGCGGCGGCCGCGGCCTCTTTCAGGTCGACCGTCTGGATCGCCTCGGTCGCGGACCTCCGCAGGTCGTTGATGTACTCGCGGTTCGTCACCACGTCCTCCCGTGTGCCGTACAGTGCCATGTGACCGGTCACGATGGTGTCGAAGTCGTACTCGAGCATCTGATCCATGGCCTCGAAGTACGCGGGGACGTGAGCGGAGAAGACCAGGCGGAAGAACGGCGGATTCGGGGTGAAGCTGTCGATCGCCGCGAAGAGCCGTCTCTCGGGGACGTGGATGAACAGGTTGCCCGCCATGTGCCAGTCACCTGTGTAGTCCAGGACGAACCGCGTCCCGTCGATGTCCAGCGCCTTGTGCGGACCGCTGAAGGTCACGTTGGGCGGTGGACGGCGGTAGTCGTGCGCCGCCTCGATGAACTGACCGGTTCTCTCGTGGGCGATGATCTGCAGACCGTTCCGCTTGAGCTGGTGGGCCGCACCGAGGTGATCGGCGTGGGCGTGGCTGTAGATCAGGTGCGTGAGCGGCTTGGAGGTGACCGACTCGATCGCCGCCAGCAGCTTGTCGCCCCCCAGGTGCAGCGGGGCGTCCACGAGGAGGACACCATTCCTGGCCTCCAGGAACATCGTGTTGACCATGCCCTGGGTGACGCCGTAGGCACCGTCGCCCAGATCGGTCACGACGAACCCGGACTCCGGGATGTCCGGACCCAGGGCGAACTCGGGCATGGCCTTGAGCGCGATCATCGTGACCTCCGTTTCGAGCCACCCGTCCGGGTAGATGCCCGGAGCGAAGATGCCCAAGCTCCGGACATAGATGACAAACGGCATGATTCAACTGCTCCGAAAGTGGGGTTGGAAAGGTACGACGCGAGGCGCGGCCCGGCCCGGTCCGCCTACGCTGTCGCCATGATCGAACGCTTGACCCATCAATGGCGGCAAGAGACGGCGGAGCAGGAGGCGGCGGTCGCCGCAGGGACCCTGCCGGCGAACGAGGCGTATGCGCGGGTGTTCTTCCCACCGGCGTTCGTCGCCGCGGTTGACGCGGCCCTGGCGGCCTACGAGCAGGAGATCGCAAGCCTGGATCCGCCGACGGACGAGGCGGTGTGGGTCGCGGTCGAACGGGTCGTGCTCGCGCTCAATGACGTCGACCTGGACTTCGGTCAGCACATCGAGACCATGACCCGGGAGGAGCTGAGCGAGTACATCGAGGATGTACTCGCCGCCGCCGGTATCGACGTCGAGGCGTTGCTGAAGCGCCGTGGCGTCGACGAAGCCGCCGGCGAATGGCGCGACTGGTGATCCGCCCCGCAGGTAGACGCGTTCGTCTACCTGCGGGGGCGGATCACGGCCTGACAGGCGCGTAAGAAGGAGCCGGCCGCGGCCGCCGGGTCGCCGAGGTAGCCGGCGACCATGGCGCCGTCGCGCAGCAGCATCAACTCGTCGGTGACGGCGGCCTGGTCCGGCAGTTCGAGCGGGGCGATGAGCTGCTCGAACGTCTTCCGATACCAGGCCCGGTGCGCGTCGACCACCCGGCGCACGGGGCTGTCGGGGTCGGGGTATTCGGCCGCGGCGTTGATGAACGGGCAGCCGCGGAACCCTGGACTGCAGGCCACCGCACCGAGCCCCTCCGAGATCAGGCGCAGCGCCGTGCCGGCGTCGCCTCCGGCGCGGGCGACCGCGCCGCCGACGCCCTCGCGCTCGATCGCCGCCCGGCCTTCCAAGTACGCCACGACCAGGTCGTCCTTGGTGCGGAAGTGGCGGTAGAAGGTGACCTTCGTGGTGCCGACCCGCTCGATGATCTTGTCGGCGCTCACCGCGCGCAGGCCCTGCGCGTAGAAGAGGTCGGAAGCGGCCTCGATCAGGCGCTCCCGTACCGGCGATGTCACGGTCCCCATGATACGGACCTCACACTCCCCTTGCGCCGAGCCGCGTCGGCGAGCACCATGGTGCCTGCTAGTAGAGTTACTAGTTAGTCTACCCTGACCCGACAGGAACGCTCATGACCACTGTTGCTCCCACCGCCGCCGGCATTGCCGCGGTGCTCCGGCGGCTGTACCTCGTACGCTTCGGGTTCGCTCTCGTCTGGGCGGTACTGCTGTTCGCGTCCGCGTCCACTCTTGGGCCGCTGAGCGTGTCGCTGCTGGTGCTGTATCCACTCTTCGACGTGGCCGCCGCCGTTCTCGACGCCCGTTCGTCCCGGGCGGCCAGCCTCTACGTGAACATCGCGATCAGCTCGCTCGCCGCGATCGGCCTGGCCGTCGCCTCGTCGGACGGCATTCCGGCAGTCCTGCGGGTCTGGGGAGTCTGGGCGATCGTGTCGGGACTCGTGCAGCTCGTCGTCGGCGCCAGCCGGCGTCGCCTGGGCGGCCAGTGGGCGATGATCATCAGCGGTGCCATCTCCACGGTCGCGGGGACGTCCTTCGTCCTGCAAGCCGCCCAGGACGGTGCTTCGCTGCGGAGCCTGGCGGGCTACGCCCTGCTCGGCGGCATCTTCTTCCTCGTCTCGGCCCTGCGCCTCGGCCGCACCGCCGGCGGGCGATGACACGGCTGCCACCATGCGCATGTGCAACCACGGTTACACTAGAACCGTGGTGCAGTGGGTGATGTTGTGCTACCGGCTGCCGCGGGAGCCGTCCACACCGCGGATCACCCTGTGGCGCAAGCTCAAACGGCTCGGGGTGGCGCAGCTCGCGGACGGGCTCGTCACGCTGCCTGCCGACGCCCGCACTCGTGAGCAGCTGGAGTGGATCGCCGACGAGGTCCTCGAGGCCGGCGGCGAGGCGTCGATCTGGTTGGCCCGGCCCGCCTCCGCGACGCAGGAGCGCGAGCTGGCGGCGCGGATGGCCGCTGCCCGCGCCGCCGAGTACGACGCGGTGACCGCCGAGGCGCGGACCGCGTCGGCGGCGGGGGCACGCGGGGCCCGCCGCACGGGCGAGCGGCTGCGGAGCGAGTTGCACCGCATCGGCCGCCGCGACTTCTTCCCGCCGCCGCAGCGGGACACCGCCCACGCCGCGGTCCGGGCCCTGCTGGCCGACGCCACGCCACAGGACGCGGACATCGATGTACAGGAGGTGCCGTGATGAGATGGGCCACCCGCGCTGGGATCCACATCGACCGGGCGGCGTGCGCCTGGCTGATCCGCCGGTTCCTCGACCCGGACGCCGAGTTCATCTTCGTCACCGACCCCGGCGATCTGCCGCCGGGCGCGATCGGGTTCGACATGCGTGGGGTGGACCTGTCCCACCATGTCGGTCCGGCCGGTGCGGCCGACTGCAGCTTCGAGACGATCCTGCGCCGCCACGACCTGACCGACCCGGTGCTGTGGCGCATCGGGCAGATCGTGCACGAGGCCGACCTGGACGACGAGCGCTACGACGCTCCCGAGGCGCCCGGCCTGGACGTGGTCCTGCGCGGGCTGTCCATGGTGTGCGACGACGAGCGGATGCTGGAGGTGACCGGACCGATCTTCGACGGCCTGTACGAGTACCAGCGCCGCGCCCTGCTGTTGGGCCGGGAGCCGGCATGAGCTACCTCGACCCACCGAAGCGTGCCGGGCCGGTGACCGGTGGCCGGGCTGCCGGACCCGATGTGCGGGCCGTGCCACGGAGGGAGTTCCTGGGGTACTTCGTGGGCCTGGGTACCTGGGGGTTCGGCGGACCGATCGCCAGCGTCGGCTACATGCAACGCGACCTGGTCGAGCGGCGGGCGTGGCTGTCGCGGCAGGACTTTCTCGACGGCGTCGCACTGGGCCAGACCATGCCCGGCCCCCTCGCCGCGCAGGTCGTGATGTGGCTCGGGTACCTGCGGGGCCGCACCATCGGCGCGCTGGTCACCGCGGCGGCGTTCATCGCCCCGTCGTTTCTGCTCGTGCTCGCCGTCGCCGTCGCCTACGCCCACTACCAGGGTCTGCCCGTGGTGCAGGCGCTGTTCCACGGCATCGCCCCCGCCGTGATGGCCATCATCACGGTGGCCGCCTACAAGCTGGCCCGGATGACCAACCACCGCGACCTGCGACTGTGGGCGATCAGCTTCGTTCTCGCCGTCGTCACCGCGCTGACCGGCGCGGAGATCGCGCTGCTGTTCATCGCCGCCGGGCTGCTCATGATCGTTCTCGACGCGCGTCCCGGCTGGCTGCGTCACCCCACCCACGTGGCCTTCGTCGCGGGACAAGGCCTCGGACCCTCGGCGGGCAAGGCAGTGGCGGGCAAGGCGCTGGCGGCCGTCGGCGGCGGCACCCTGCTGGCCCTCGGCTGGTTCTTCCTCAAGGCCGGCGCGTTCATCTTCGGCAGCGGCCTGGCCATCGTGCCGTTCCTGCGCGAAGGCGTGGTCCACCAGCACCACTGGCTGACCGACGGGCAGTTCCTCGACGCCGTCGCCATGGGCCTGATCACCCCGGGACCGGTCGTCATCACCGCCACCTTCATCGGGTACCTCGTCGCCGGCTGGCAAGGCGCCATCGTCGCCACCGTAGCGATCTTCACCCCGATCTTCCTCGGCGTGGTGCTACCCGGCCGATGGTTCATCCGCCACCGCGACAACCCACAGATCCAAGCCTTCGTCAAAGGCGCCACCGCCGCCGCGGCCGGCGCGATCGCCGGCGCCGTGGTGGTGCTGTCCCGCCAGACCATCACCGACTGGCCCTCCCTCGCCATCGCGGTGCTCGCGCTCGGGCTACTGCTCAAGTGGAAGATCAAGGAGCCGATCCTGGTCGGGCTCGGTGCGGCCGCCGGGCTTGCCATGCACTGGCCCTGGTGAACGCGTGGAGCCCCGATGAGCACAGTGCCGGCCGGGTGAATCAGGGGGTGGTCCCCGGCCCCCGGGACCGAGACGACTCCGGCGTTCGCTGCCCGCCGCCCTAGCATCAACTCGTTGCCTCCACTCGACCGGTTTGTCTGCCCTGATGCGGCGGCAACCGACGTGTTCGAGAAGAGGACCGACTGATGCACGGACGGCTTGCGGCGTGGCTGGTACGGCTCAGTCCGCCGCCATTCGCGGTAGGGGTCGCGGTCGGCTTTGGGTTCGTCGCCGTGGAGACCCTGTTGGTCTACCCGTTGCGTCAGATCGCTCCCATCGGAGCGCTGGCCATCGTCTACCTGCCCGGCGTGCTCGTCGTCGCCACGGTGTGGGGCTTGTGGCTGGGCGTCGCGACGTCGATCGCCAGCGCGGTCGCGTTCGACTTCTTCCACACCCCGCCGTTCTGGCGCTTCGAGACGGAGGACTGGCGGGACTGGCTCGGGCTCTCGGTGTACCTCATGGTCGCCGGGATCGCCAGCTCCCTGGCGCAACTGGCCCGCGCGCGGGCGGCCGAGACCATCGAACGGCGCCGGGAGACCGACGCGGTCGCCGAGCTGACCCAGCTCATCCTCGGCGCCGACAACGTCCGGGCGGTACTTCCCGACGTCTCCGACCGGATCGCCCATGCCATGCGGCTGCCGTACGCGGCGATCGAGCTCGACGCGGTCCCGCCCCGTGAGGACCAGATCCAGCTGCCGCTGCGGCCCGGCGCGCTCGTCGTGCCCGCCGACCTGCCGGACCGCGTCGTGGAACGGCTGCGGGACGGGGTCGTGCCCGGGTTGGCGACCGTGTTGCGGGCCGGCAGCTCGCTGCAGGCCAGCCGGACCGAACTGGAGGCGCTCCTCACACAACAGGCAGCGCTGCGGCGGGTGGCGGAGCTCGTGGCCCGCGGCGTCGCGCCCGCCGAACTCACCGCCGCGGTCGCCGCCGAGGCCGCCGAGCTGTTCGACGCGGACTCCACACAGGTACAGCGCCGGGAGGATGCCAGCACCGTGACCGTCGTCGCCGAGTACCGCAGGAACCCGCAAACCGAGCCGAGGCTGGGCAGGCGGCTCGACACCGCCGGCGGCGTCGCGTCGCTGGTGCTGCGCGAATCCCGCCCGGCCCGGCTGGACTCGTACGAGGACAGCGTCGGCACGCTCGCCGACCTCGCCCGCGCCGCGGGCATCCACGCCTCCGCCGGCGCGCCGATCATCGTCGACGGCCAGGTCTGGGGCGTTCTCGTCGCCCTGTGGAGCCGGCCCGTCGCGCTGCCACCCGGCACCGAGCACGAGCTTGCCCGGTTCACCGGACTCGTCGCGACCGCGATCGGCAACTCCGAGAGCCGTGCGGAGCTCACCGCGTCACGCGCCCGGCTCGTCTTCGCCGCGGACGAAGCCCGCCGCGGCATCGAACGCGACCTGCACGACAGCGTGCAGCAACGACTCATCTCGCTCGGGCTCGAACTCCGCTTCGCCGAGGCGCTGGTGCCCAAGGAGCTCGGCGAGGTACGGTCCCGGCTGCTGGACACCGCCGCCGGACTGTCCGGCGCCTTCGACGACCTCCAGCGGATCGTCCGCGGGATCCATCCGGCGCTGCTCTCCCAGGGCGGGCTGGGCTCCGCGATCAAGGCGCTCGCCCGCCGCTGCCCGGTGCCGGTGGCGGTCCACTCCTGGCCGAACCATCGCCTGCCCGGCTACGTCGAGGTCGCCGCCTACTACGTGGTCACCGAGGCGCTCGCCAACTCGGCCAAGCACGCCAACGCCTCGATCATCGACGTGGAACTCGACATCCTCGCCGACGGACCGGGCTCGGACGGATCGTCGCAGGGCGAGGTCCTCAGCGTGACCGTCCGCGACGACGGCGGTGGTGGCGCGGACCTGCGTCAGGGCACCGGCCTGGCCGCCGTGCGCGACCGCGTCGAGGCACTCGGCGGCACGCTGTCGCTGACCAGCCCGGCCGGCCGCGGCACCTCCCTCAGCGTGCAACTGCCGCTGGACGTCCAAGACCGGCAGGCCGCGGAGGCCTACTGGTCGTTCGGTGGGACGTGACGCCGCGGAGCCGTGCTCCTTCGAACCTTTCCAGGGCCATTGGTGTACGACGATGTAGCGCGCGCCGCGCGCCGTTGCCGTCCACCAGGGAGGCCCGCATGCGACGCCTTGCCGTCCTCGCCACCTTGTCCGTCACCACACTCCTGCTCGTCCATCCGGCCAGCGCCTCGGCCGAGGGCATCATCTCCTCGCTGTCGGTCTCCCCCTCCACGGTCCGCGACGGTGCGTCCGCACAGGGAACCGTGACGCTGCTCCCCGACGCGACCCCCACGACGGTGCTGCTCTTCAGCAGCGACCCGTCGGTCGCCACGGTGCCGTCCTCCGTCGTCGCACCGGCCGGCCAGAGCACCGTCTCGTTCACGATCACCACGAACGCCGCCGCCCCGCCGACCATCGTGCAGATCACCGCCGCCGTCCAGAACATTCCGCGTACGGCCAACCTCTCGGTGAACGCGGCGACCCCGCCGGGCCCGTCACTGTCGTCGGTGTCCGTCAGCCCGTCCAGTCTCACCGGCGGCAGCCCGGCGACCGGGACGGTCACCTTCACCGGCGCCACGGACGGGGCGGTCGTGCAGTTGTCGAGCAGCGACCCGACCCTCGTCCAGGTCCCGTCGGAGACGGTCGTGAGCGGCGGGGCCTCGAGCGGCGCGTTCGCCGTGACCACGTCCGCGGTCGCCGCCACCACGACGGTCACCATCACCGCCAGGTGGTTCGCCGTCACCCGGACGACGACGATCACCCTCACCCCCGGCACGCCGGCGCCCGCGGACCGGGTGGCCATCACGAAGGCCAGATGGAAGGCGCGGCTGCTCACGATCGAGGCGACGAGCACGAACCCGAACGCGATCCTGTCCGTCTACTCGCAGTCGGGCGCCTTCATGTTCACCCTGACCAACAAGGGCGGCGGCCGCTACGCCGACCAGCGCGGCTGGGTCTTCAACCCACAGGTCGTCACGGTCCGCAGCAACCTCGGAGGCTCGGCAACGGCGACCCTCACCAGCTAGTCACGCACTGACGCTCGGGAGCGTCGGGTGAGACGTCGTCCCACGGCGGCGAGCTGGCGCTCCGTGCGGGTGGCGATCGCCGCGAACGCGATGCCGACGGCGAGCGACGCGACGAGCGCGAGATGGCGGGAGACGTCGTCGAAGCGGGGGAACACCTGCCAGTGGGCGAGGTAGATGTACAGCGAGCTGCTGGCGAGGATTCCGGCCACCCGGTTGATCGAGGCCAGGCTGGGCACCGTCGGCACCCAGACGAGCAGGACGAGCCCGGCGGCGACGAGCGCCTCGCGTTGCGGGTCGCCGAAGAAGCCGGGCACGGTGGCCAGCGTGGCAGCGGTCACGAGGAGCCGCTGCCACGTGGTCGTGGCTTTGGCGGCGGCCCAGCCGAGGGCGAAGAGCCAGAACACGACGAGGGCCGGTGGGACCTTGCCGTGTGCCGCGAGGTTCGGCAGGTCGTAGCGGGTGACGAGGCCGGCCGCCATGAGCAGCATGGGCGTGGCGAACGGGAAGCGCCGTTCGGTGCGGTCGACGGCTGGGATGCTCGTCAGGGCGAGCATCGCCAGCAGGATGTACACGATGGCCTCGACAAACCAGAAGTGCCAGTCGGCGCTGGCGGGCCGCTGCCCGACGATGCTGCTGAGCAGGGCGATGTTCGCGGGTGCGTAGTCGGCGGTGAGCAGCACGGCGAGCGCGATCCACGCCATGCTCGGCACGGCGATGCGGGCGACGCTGCCGCCGAGGTGCCGGGCACGGAGTCGCCGTGCGGCGGAGGTGAGGGTGAAGCGGGCGAAGTTGTAGCCGGCGACCGCGAGCAGCAGGTGAGCGCCGCCCTTGATCATGAAGACGGGGATGTGCGAGCCGACGATGAGGACGATCGCGATGGCCCGCAGGGCGACGGTCGTGTCGAGCTTGCGCCACCGGGACGCGGGCCGCGGTGCCGGCCCGGTCAGGTCGCGGGTCAGCTCGCGGATCGGCAGGGTGTGCCAGTCGGCGGGCAGGGTGCCGAGGGCCTGTTCGAGCCGGATCGACATCTCGACGTACGACAGCGAGTCACCGCCCAGCCGTACGAAGCTGTCGTCCGGTGTCACGCCGGGGTGGTCGAGGATCTCGGCGTAGAGCTGGCAGAGGTCGGCCCGGGCGGGTGCCGGCCGGGCGCCGGCGAGGTCCCCTACGGCATTGCCCAGGGCCTGGTAGTCGGGTTTGCCGTTGGGCAGCCTCGGCAGCTCGGCGAGGCGGTGGACGCGGACGGCGCGCGCCGGGAGCCCGCAGTGGCGTGCGACGAGCCGCCGGACCCTGGCCTCGCCGGCGGTCGTGGCGACGACAAGCTCGCTGTCGTCGCCCCGGCAGAGCGCCGCGATGCCGTCCTGGGCGAGCAGGTGCTCGACGCGGTGCGGGTCGATGCGCAGGCCGAAGATCTTGACGAACCCGCTGCGCCGCCCGACGATCTCGTAGAGTCCGCTGGTCGTGCACCGGGCGACGTCGCCGGTGCGCAGCTCGTCGACGGTGCGCCCGAGCGCGAGGTCGGCGGGGCTGCCGGCATAGCCGAGCATGACGTTCGGGCCGCAGTACACGAGCTCGCCGGTGTCGCTGCCGGGCTGGTCGGGGACCGGGTCGAGGCGGAACGCGCCGCCGGGGACCGGCACCCCGATCGCCGCCGGGTGCGCTTCGGCCAGGTCGGGGGGCAGGTACGCCATTCTTGCCGTGGCCTCGGTCTGCCCGTACATGACGAAGAACTTCCAGCCGCGCCGCCGGCCGGTGGCCGCGTAGTGGGCGACGCGTTCGGGTGCGAGCCGGCCGCCGGCCTGGGTCACGTATCTCAGGCCCGGCAGGCTCATCCCGGCGAACCCGACCCGGTCGAGCAGGTCGAAGGTGTACGGGACCCCGGCGAGGCTCGTGCCCCGGCCGGTGCGGAACAGCTCCCAGAAGCCGGGGTCGGTGACGGACCGGTCCGTCAGGATCAGGCCGGCGCCCCGCAGCAGGTGGCTGTTGACGACCGAGAGGCCGTAGCAGTAGTGCATCGGCAGGGCGGTCGGTGCCCGGTCGGATTGGCGGATGTCGAGGTACTCGGCGATCGACTCGGCGTTGGCCTGGAGGTTCTCGTGCGAGAGCCGCACCAGCTTGGGTGAGCCGGTCGAGCCGGACGTACTGAGCAGCAGCGCGAGGTCGGGGTGCAGGTCGTGGGCCGACGTGGTGTGCCGGATCTCCAGGTGCCCGCCGCCGCGCGCGATCACATCGGGCTCGTACGCGTCGATGAGCGCATCGGCGTGTTCGGCCGGGACCAGCAGGACCGGGTGGCCGCCCGCCAGCGCGGCGAGGTAGGTCACCAGCGAGTCGAGGCTGTTGGCGCAGGCCAGGAGCACAAGCCGCCGCCGCTCGCCGAGCCGCCGGGCCATCGCCGCGACCTGCTCGGCCAGCGCGACGTAGGACAGCTCACCATCGGCGGTGATGACTGCCGTCCGGTCGCCGTGGACCGCGAGCCGGCTGGCGAAGGGGACGGTGCGGGTATCGAGGGGCACGGGCATGACTAGCAGCCTAAATAAGGTTACCCTAACCAGACAGTCTTGCGTAATGTTGTCGAGTAAGGTAAGCCTCTCCTATGAATCTGCGCCGTGTCGTGTCCGGGTGTCTTGCCGTCACCGTTGTGGTCGGGTTGTCCGCCTGCGGCGGCTCGGACCAGGCCGCGAACGTCGCCGGCGACAAGAAGATCACCGTGTACAGCGGCCGAAGCGAAACGCTGGTCAAGCCGCTGCTGGAGAAGTTCCAGCAGCAGACCGGGATCACAGTGCAGGTGCGCTACGGCACCTCGGCGCAGATGGCCGCCCAACTGGCGGAGGAGGGCGAGCGCAGCCCGGCCGACCTGTTCTTCTCCCAGGACGCCGGTGCGCTCGGTGCGGTCGCCAAGGCCGGTGACCTCGCGGCGCTGCCCACCGAGGTGCTCGGCAAGGTGCCGGAGGTGTACCGCTCCCGCGCCGGACTGTGGGTCGGGGTCAGCGGGCGCTCGCGCGTGCTGGTCTACAACACCGAGTTGGTGCCCACCGCCGAGCTGCCCACGTCGGTCTTCGAGCTCGCCGACCCGGCCTGGAAGGGCAAGATCGGGGTGGCGCCCACCAACGGTTCGTTCCAGTCGTTCGTCACCGCGCTGCGGGTCCAGCACGGCGACACGAAGGCCAAGCAGTTCCTCACCCAGCTGAAGGCCAACGACCCGGCGACCCGCGACGGCAACGTCCAGATCGTGGCCGACGTCGACGCGGGCAAGCTCGCGGTCGGTCTGGTCAACCACTACTACGTGTACGAGCTGGCCAAAGAGCAGGGCACCGCGCCGGACAAGCTCAAGGCCCGGCTGCACTTCTTCCCGGACGGCGACACCGGCGCACTGGTCAACGTGGCCGGCGTCGGCGTGCTCAAGCGCTCCGCCACCGACCCGGACACCCGGGCGTTCGTGGACTACCTGCTCGGCACCGAGGGACAGGCGTACTTCGCCGAGCAGACGTACGAGTACCCGCTGATCGCCGGGGTGGCCGCTCCGGCCGGCCTGCCCGCACTGGGCTCGCTCGCCGCGCCCCGCATCGACCTCAACGACCTCGACACCCTCGACGCGACCATCGCGATGATCAAAGAGGCGGGGCTCGCCTGAACACGCCAAGGCCCATGCTGCTCGCCGCGTCGACGGCGGCGGTCGGCGTGGCCATGCTGCCGCTGGTCTACCTCGCCGTGCGCACCGGCGAGGCGGGCTGGCCACGGATCGCCGACGAGGTGTTCACCTCACGGGTCGCCGTGCTCGCCGGGCGCAGCCTCGCGCTGGCCGCCGTGGTGACCATTGCGTGCGTCGTCGTCGGCGTCGGCGTGGCGTTCCTGCTCGTCCGCACCGACCTGCCCGGCCGCAGGGTGTTCGGCGTGCTCGCCGCGCTGCCGCTCGCGGTGCCCACCTACGTCGCGGGCTTCGCCTGGGTGTCCACCGTGGATGACTTCGAGGGGTTCTGGCCCGCCGCGCTGGTGCTCACGCTCTGCTCGTACCCCTACGTGCTGCTGCCGGTGACGGCGGCGCTCGCCGGCGCGGACCCGGCGCAGGAGGAGGTGGCCCGGTCGCTCGGGCGCGGCCAGTGGCGCACGTTCACCAGCGTCACGCTGCATCAGGTACGCCCCGCCGTCACGGCCGGTGGACTGCTGGTCGCGCTCTACGTGCTCTCCGACTTCGGGGCGGTGTCGATCGTGCGGCTCGACACGTTCACCCGGGCCATCTTCACCGCGTTCAACCTCGGCTTCGACCGCACCGGCGCGCTCGTGCTGTCCAACGTCCTGGTGGTGCTCACCGCGCTGATCATCGCCGGCGAGCTGGCCACCAGGGCACGAGGCGCCCGGTACTCCCGATCCGGCGGCGCGGGCCGCCCGCCCACGCGGCTGCGGCTGCGCGCGGCGCGCTGGCCCGCGACGCTCGCCCTCTGCGGCGTCGCCGTCCTGGCCCTCGGCGTCCCCGCGGCCAGCCTCGTGCGCTGGCTCGCCGCAGGCGTCTCGCGACCCGGCCCATGGGGCGAGCTGGTGGTCGCGGCGGGCAACTCGCTGCTCGTCTCGCTCGCCGGGGCGGCACTCACGATGCTGCTCGGGCTCCCGGTCGGGCTGCTCACCGCCCGGGCGCCCGGGCCCCTCGCGACGCTGCTGGACCGGTTGACCTACGCCACGCACGCCCTGCCCGGCGTGGTCATCGGGCTCTCACTGGTGTTCTTCGGGATCAACGTGGCGTACTCGCTCTACCAGACCGTGTGGCTGCTCGCGCTCGCCTATGCGGCGCTGTTCCTGCCCCTCGCGGTCGGCGCGGTGGCGGGTGCGGCCCTGCAGAGCCCGCCGTCGCTGGAGGAGGTCGCCCGCTCGCTGGGGCGCGGCCCGTTCGCGGTGCTGCGCACCGTCACCCTGCCGCTCACGCTGCCCGGGATCGGGGCCGGCGCCGCGCTGGTGTTCCTCACCTGCGTCAAGGAGCTGCCCGCCACCCTGCTGCTACGACCGACCGGTATGGACACCCTCGCCACCGAACTGTGGACGCACACCTCCACCGCCGCGTACGCCGCCGCCGCACCCTATGCCGCGCTGCTCGTCGTCGTCGCCGCCGTTCCCACCTGGCTGCTCGCCACGCGCACCGGACTGGCGACGTGATGCTGAGCGTCACCGGACTGCGCAAGGTGTACGGCAGAGTGCCGGCAGTGGACGGCGTCGACCTCGACGTTCCCGCCGGCACCCTCACCGCGGTGCTCGGCCCCTCCGGCTGCGGCAAGACCACGCTGCTGCGGTGCGTCGCCGGGTTCGAACGCGTCGACGCCGGCGCGATCACCCTGGCCGGTCGCCCGATCACCGGCGTCCCCGCGCACCGGCGCCGGATCGCCGTCGTACCACAGGAAGGCGCGCTGTTCCCGCACCTGTCCGTCGCCGGCAACGTCGGTTACGGCCTCGACCGGGCCGAGCGCCGTTCCGGGCGGGTCGAAGAGGTCCTCGCGCTGGTCGGCCTGGACGGCTACGGCGCCCGCATGCCGCACCAGCTCTCCGGTGGCCAGCAACAACGCGTCGCCGTCGCCCGTGCCCTCGCCCCGCGCCCGCCCCTCGTGCTGCTCGACGAGCCGTTCAGCGCGCTCGACGCCGCGCTGCGCACCGAACTGCGCCGCGACGTCCGGCAGGCCCTGCACGCCGACGGGGCGACCGCCGTCCTGGTCACCCACGACCAGGCCGAAGCCCTGTCGATCGCCGACCAGGTCGCGGTCATGAACGCCGGCCGCATCGAACAGTCCGGGCCACCCACCACCGTGTACCAGCAGCCGGCGAACCCGTGGGTCGCCACCTTCGTCGGCGAGGCCGTCCTGCTCCCCGGCACCACGCACGGCGCAACGGTCGAGACCGCGCTCGGCCGGCTACCGCTGCAGAACCCCGCCGCAGACCCGGCCCGGCGCACCACGACGGTACTCGTCCGGCCGGAGCAGATCGACCTGCACACCGACGGATCGGGCGTCACGGCAACGGTGCTCCGCCACGACTTCCACGGCCACGACGCACTGGTGGCGCTGCGGCTGCACGACGGTACCGAAGTCTCCGCCCGGGTCAACAACGGCGCCGGCGCCCTGGGCGTCGGCCGGCAGGTCGGTGTCGCGGTGCGCGGCACGGCCCGCGCCTTCGACCCGGCCACGTAGGTGGCCGCGGCCGTCGTAGGGTTGCCGTATGAGCCAGGCCAATACAGCGATCGTGTACACGGAGTTCGGGGACAGCTCGGTGCTGCGTGAGGTCGACCGGGTGGTCGCCGAGCCGGGCCCGGGGGAAATCCGAGTGCGGATGGTGGTCTCCGGGGTGAACCCCACCGACTGGAAGCAGCGCACCGGGGCCACGGCCACGTCGGACATCCCCGCCGAGGGCGCCGTGCCCAACCAGGACGGGTCCGGCATCGTCGACGCGGTCGGCGCCGGGGTGAGCGGGTTCGCCCCCGGAGACCGGGTGTGGCTGATGCTGGCGGCGTATCAGCGGCCGGGCAGCGGCACGGCGCAGCAGTACACCGTGGTGCCTGCCGACCGGGTGGTGCCCCTGCCCGACGGCGTTGGGTTCGAGGCCGGCGCCAGCGTCGGCGTGCCGGCGATGACCGCGCACCGGGCGCTCACCGTCCACGACGGCGCGCCGGCGCGACTCGCTCCCGGCGCGCTCGACGGCGTCAACGTGCTCGTCGCGGGCGGGGCCGGTGCCGTCGGCAACGCCGCGATCCAGCTCGCCAGGTGGGCCGGCGCCTCGGTGGTCGCGACGGTCAGCGGCCCGGAGAAGGCCGCGCTGGCCCGCGCTGCCGGGGCGGAGCGGGTGGTGAACTACCGGGAGCCCGGCGCCGCCGCGCAGATCCGCGACGCGTTCGGCGATGGGGTCGACGTGGTCGTGGAGGTCGCCGCCGCGCACAACGCCGAGCTGGATCTGGCGGTACTGCGGCCGGGCGGCACGATCGCCGTGTACGCCGACGACGGCAGCGGTCGCCCGCTCACCGTCGACGTGCGCCGGCACATGGTGCTCAACGTCCGCTACCAGTTCGTGCTGCTGTACACCGTGGGCCGGGACGCGCTCGCCAACGGCGCCGCCGCCGTCAACGCGGCCCTGGCCGGCGGGGGCCTGCGCTTCGGCGCGGACGCGGGCGTGCCGCTGCACACGTTCCCGCTGGCGGAGACGGCCGCCGCCCACGCCGCCGTCGAGGCCGGCGCGATCGGCAAGGTGCTGATCCGGGTCGACCCGTCCAGCATCGGCTGACCACCTGAAGAGGCCTCAGGCGAACGTGAACAGGACCTTTCCGCTGCGTCCCGGCGTCATCGCGTGTTCGATCGCCTCGTGGTAGTCGTCCAGGCGGTAGACCGCGTCGACCGGGACGGTCAGCTCGCCGCCGGCGACGAGGTCGTTGAGCGCGTGATACGTCTGCTCGATCTCGGTGCGTGGGGCGTCGCGCAGCCAGTTGAGCAGCCAGAACCCGGTGTGCGTCACCTCGTTGAAGATGACGTCGTGGGCGCGGACGGCCGGGGGCGCTTCGGTCACGTAGGCGTAGCTGACGATCACGCCCCGGAACCGCAGCGCCGCGGCGAGGTCGGCGACGACCGGTCCGGCCGTGGCATCCAGCGCCAGGCCGAGCCGCGCACCGTCCAGCGCGTCGGCGATCTGCGCGGGCAGGTCGTCCCCGGCGACGATCACACGGTCTCCGCCGGCGTCACGCACCGTCTGCGCCGCGGCCTCGCGCCGCACGATGTTGAGCGTCCTGAGGCCCTGCAACCGAGCGAGGGCGATGACGCACAGGCCGACGGCGGAGTTGGCGGCGTTCAGGCCGACCCAGTCGCCGGGGGCCAGCTTGGCGAACTTGTGCAGCAACAGGTACGCGGTCGCCGGATTGATCGGCAGCATGGCGAGCTGCAGCGGGTCGCCGTCGTCCCGGATCGGCACGACATTGCGGTAGGACGTCGCCACCTGGTCCGCCCAGGTGCCCTGCTCGTAGTTGGGCAGGATGACGACCCTCCGCCCGACCAGCTGCCGCCCCGCGCCCACGCCGGCGTCGACCACCCGCCCGACGCCCTCGCCGCCGAGCGGGCTCGGCAGCGGCGGCCGCACCCCGTAGGCGCCCCGGACGAGCAGGAGGTCGGACGGGTTGAGCGGTGCGGCCTCCATCTCGACCAGGATGTCGTCGGTACCCAGCACCGGATGGGGCGCCCGCTCCAGCGATACGGACTCGCGCGGATCGCCGTACGACGTGACGAGGAGCTGCGACATGCGCGGGAAGTGCCCCGCCGGCGCCGCATCATGCGCCGGAGGCGTGACGACTCCGGCGCGCCCTCGCTCCGAGTCACAGTGCTGTATGACGGGCCTCGACGGCGGCGTGCAGGAATGCGTCGAGGTCGCCGTCGAGCACGCCCCACAGGTACTCGCGGACGTCCTGTGGCACGCCGCGCGCCACGAGCAGCCGGGAGCGGATGATCCGCAGTGCCTCCGCCCGGCGGTGCCAGGCACGGCGGTCGTTGACGACGCTCAACCCGATGCCGCTGGGCAGGTGCAGCACGTGCAGCGTCGACCCGCTGCTGCCCGAGCGGCTCGGCCCGCGTGAGCAGTACAGACTGATGCGCACGTCCTCGTCGGCGAGCGCGATCGGGTCGTCGTCCTCGGCCAGCGGCGAGACCTCCACGAACGCGTGGCCGGTGCGCACCCGCCCCTGCCGGTCGAACGGGTCGGCGGCGGTCATCGTGTGCCGGCCGTCCTCGCCGCGCAGCAGGCCGTAGGCGTACGGCGAGGACACCGTCAGCGTCGCCTCACGCAGCCCCGCGACGAGGGCATGGTGCTCTGCCACGACCTCGGCGGGCAGGCCGTGCCGGTCCGCCCACCGGCGGTACACCCGCAGCAGGGTCTCGGCCAGGACGGTCGAGGCCGGGTCGTCGGGTACGGCGGCACGGACGAACACCACGGCGCCGTGCGTGTCGTAGGCGCCGTCGAGCAGCATCCGGATCCGCAGGGCGGTCACGTCGTCCTCGATGCCGGCCAGCTCCGCGGCCAGGTCCGCGAGCACCGCGGCGTCGCCCTCCTCCCGAGCCATCGCCAGCAGGCCGGCCGCGTCGGCGAGCCGCCCGCGCACCGCGGCGGCCCGGCGCAGCTCACCGGCGACGAAGGCGAGGCGGGTGGTGACGGCCCGGCCGCGGGCGAGATCCCTTCACAGGTCGGGTGCGGCGGCCTCGTCCAGCAGATCTCGCTCGAGCCGGCGGAGGCGCTCGAGACCGGGTTCGGCCGAGGCGGCGGCCGCGTCGAGGCGGCGCAGCTGCTCGGTCAGGTCGTCGGCGGGCATACGACCCAGGATACGGTCCAGCCGCCACCGCCATCGAACTTGCAGGCGGCTACTGGCGCAGCCGCAGCACGTCCATCTGGGTCAGTTCGGCGTCTGCGAAGCCGTCCCCGAGCGGCAGCTGGTAGGTAGCGACCGTCTGCATGCGGTCGCGGGGCAGATGTTCCCGGCCCGGATCACCGACGAGCACCTGGGCGCCGCGCGCCGCAACGCGTTCCAGGAAGGCCATCCCGCGCTGCGCCATGAGCCCGGTGTAGAAGATGTCACCGGCCAGAACCGTTTCGGCGTCACCGCCGTCCCCGTCGAGCAGGTCCCCGAGACATTCGGTGACGAGCACAGCGTTGGCTTTCGCGTTGAGGGTGATCGCGGCGACGGCGTACGGGTCCACGTCATTTGCGGTCACAGCGGCCGCGCCGGCCTTTCCCGCCGCGATGGCGACCAACCCGGAGCCGGCAGCCAGATCCAGGACCCGCCGGCCGGCCACTACCGCCGGATGGTCCAGGACATATCGGGCGATCGCCTTGCCCCCGGCCCACGCGGACGACCAGAACGGCGGCGGCAGCTTCGCACCGGCCTGCGCTTCCATCCTGGCCCACCACACGATGGCGTCCTCAGCCAGATACAGCCGCACTTCGGGGATGTGGGGCACCTCGACGAGGCGGAGCCGGTCCAGGCCGGTGCCTGGCGTCGTCACCTCATGGCGTAGCTCGGCCAACGCCTGCCCAACCCGACTCATCATTGATCAAGCATGACGGATGAACGGGGCGGATCCCGGTCTTCTGCGCATTGTTGACCACCGCGTCACCCAACTGCCGCCCCGCAGGTTTCTGTCGTCACCAGTGGGGTAGATGTGCCCGCACCAACGTTGGTTGGGGCCAACCACTGTTCTGGAGGAACGCGTGGCAAGCGGTACCGTGAAATGGTTCAACTCGGAAAAGGGCTTCGGCTTCATCCAGCAGGACAACGGAGGTCCTGACGTCTTCGTGCACTATTCGGCCATCGCGAGCGGTGGCTACCGTGAGCTCAACGAGGGCCAGAAGGTCGAGTTCGAGGTGACACAGGGCCAGAAGGGCCCGCAGGCAGAGAACGTTCGAGCCGTCTGACCAATCGGACAAGCGGCCGAGTCCGACGAGCCACACGGGCGCTGTTGCCGGGCCATCGGTCGCTGGATAGTGCAAGGATGAAGGGCGTGGGAACTTCGAACGCTGCAATGCCCGCTATCTCGCCCCTTGCTGGCGAGCCGATTATGCGTGCCGACGCCGAGCGGCTCGCGGGAGTGCTGAAGGCAATCGCCGACCCCGCCCGGTTGCGACTGCTCAGTCTGATCCAGTCCGCTCCGGACGGTGAGGCGTCCGTGAGTGACCTCACCGCGCCGCTCGGTCTCTCCCAGCCGACGGTGAGTCATCACCTTCGGATCCTCACCGAGGCCGGCCTGCTCGAGCGCGAGAAGCGCGGCGTCTGGGCGTACTACAGCCTGGTGCCGTCCGCGATCGGGGCGATCGCCGACCTGTTGACGCCGCCCCGCAAGCGGGCGACGAGGAGGGCCCGCTGAGCGGCGCCGGGGCCGGCGCCGCGCAGCGGATGGAGAAGTCCGGCGACGCGGAGGAAACGGAGGAACCGGTCAGCGGAGTGGGTCGAACGGGGCCAGTTCCGGTGGGGCCTCGCCCTTGAGGACTGTCTGGGCCATCAACTGGCCGGTGACAGGTCCCAGCGCGACACCCCACATGCCGTGGCCGCCTGCGACGAAGACCCGTGGGGCGGCGGTCACGCCGGCCAACGGCAGGCCGTCGGGAGTGCATGGGCGGGAACCGACCCACTCGTCGCGCCGGTCGTCGAGATCCACACCGTGCAGAAACGGCCGCACGGCATCGACGATGGCGGTGATCCGCCGCGGGTCCAGCGGGTCCCCATGGCGGCGGAACTCCATCATTCCGGCCACGCGGAGCCGGTCGTCCAAGGGTGTGCAGGCCACCCGCTGCGTCGGGAAGTACAACGGGCCGCCGGGCATCCGTTCAGCCGGCACGCTGAAGCTGTAGCCGCGTCCGGCCTGCACCGGCTGCCGCACCCCGAAGCGCGTGACCAGTTCACCGAACGCCGCTCCGGTGGCGACCACGACCGCGTCGTGCCGCTCGTCCTGCCCGGAGCGGCACACCACGCCGACACCACCGGGGCCTGGTCGCAGATCGACCACGTCGGCGCCCTCGACGATCCGCCCACCGCGGGCGCGGACCGCCTCGGCCAGGGAACGAACGAACTGCGGCGGGTGCAGGTAGCGTTGTCCGTAGATCTGGATGGCGGCGCCCACCCGCTCGGTCAGCACCGGCTCCAGGACCCGGGCCCGCAGCCCGGGCACCGGATGGAAGCGGACGTCCTGACCGGCGGCGCGGATGTGGGCCAGCTCGGCCAGGAGTCCGCGCCGGTCGCGCTCCCGGGCGTAGCAGGCCAGGAAGTTGCCCGCCTCGGTCGTGGTCGCGGCCACACCGCCGGCGGCCAGCACATCGAACGCCTCCAGCGACCGCTCGTTGAGCGGAACATAGGCGGCCATGCCCCGGCGCCATCGCCGCGCGGTGCTGTGCGCCACGAACGACACCAGGAACCGCAGCAGGCTGCGGTCGGCGCGCAGCGGCAGGTACACCGGTGACCGAGAGCTGAGCACGGCCCGCAGCCCGTAGCGCAGCACCGCCGGCTCGGGCAACGGCGCGGCCAGTCCCGGCGTCAGCCAGCCCGCGTTGCCCCACGACGCGCCGGCGCCCACGCGGCTGCGCTCGTACACGGTGACGTGCACGCCGGCCTCCTGCAGGAACCACGCGGTGGACAGTCCGACCATCCCAGCGCCGATCACCGCCACAGTGCCTGGTGCGTGCCCCAGGAACGCGGGACCGTCCTGCCGGTCGGGCTGAGACGACATGTCGCTCCTTCCTGCGATACGTCGCGAGGCAGTGGGTCAGCACTGCCGTGCTTGCGGCATGTCCAGCCTCGGCCAGCACCCACCGAGGTACACCAGCACCGGTCGGCAACCTCCCGCCGGCCCCGTTGCCGATCAACAGCAATGTCGAGTCGCCGCCCGTCTTGACCCGCGCCAGCCCGGCCGATCATGCTTTTCGGCAATACTCCGGCGTGGGGGGCGGCGATGATCTACAACAGCAGGTATCCGGACGTGGCCGTGGTCGACGAGCTCATCCACGACCGGGTGCTCGGCCGGGCCGCCGCCCGAGGGGCGCTGCCCGCGCTGGTCGACGCGGTCTCCGGGCGCACGATCACCTACGGGGAGCTGGCCGTGCTCGTCGAGCGGCTCGCCGCCGGGCTGGCGGCCGAGGGCATCGGCGCCGGTGACGTCGTCGCCCTGCACTCGCCGAACACGGTGCTGTTCCCGGTCGTCTTCTACGCCACCACCCGTGCCGGCGGCACCGTCACGACGCTGTCGCCGCTTGCCACCGCGCCGGAGATGGCCAAGCAGCTCGTCGACTCCCAGGCGCGGCTGCTGGTGACGGTGTCGGCGCTGCTCCCGGTGGCGCGGGACGCGGCCGAGAGGGTGCGGGCCGAGACCGGCACGGCGATCGAGGTGCTCGTCTGCGACGAGGCCGAGGGGCACCGCTCGGTGCTCGGCCTGCTGCGCGACGGGGCGGCGCCGGTGCCGGCCGTCGACCCGGCCACGGGCGTCGCCGTGCTGCCGTACTCCAGCGGTACCACGGGCGTGCCCAAGGGCGTGATGCTCTCGCACCGCAACATCAGCACGAACCTGGAGCAGATCGCCGGACTGCACCGCATCGACGAGGGTGACCGCATCATCGCCATCCTGCCGTTCTTCCACATCTACGGCATGGCGGTGCTGCTGAACAACGCCCTCATGCGCGGCGCCACCGTCTACGTGCACCCGCGCTTCGACCTCGACGCGTTCCTCACCAGCCTGGAGCGCGACCGGATCACGCACGCCTACCTCGCGCCGCCGGTCATGCTGGTGCTCGCCAAGCACCCCAAGGTCGGCCAGCTCGACCTGTCGCACCTCAAGCGGATCATCTGCGCCGCAGCCCCGCTCGACGCCGCGTTGCAGGCCGCCGTCGCCGAGCGGCTCGGGGTGGAGATCGGCCAGGCGTACGGGATGACGGAGCTGTCGCCCGGCTCGCACATCCACGTCGACGGCGCCGCCGACGAGCCGCCGGCCTGCGTGGGCAGCCTGTTCCCGTCGACGCAGGCGCGCCTCGTCGACGTGGCCAGCGGCGCCGACACGGCCGCCGGCGAGCCCGGCGAGCTGTGGATCCGCGGCCCGCAGGTGATGCTGGGGTACTTCGGGCGCCCCGAGGACACCGACGCGATGATCGACGCCGACGGCTGGCTGCACACCGGCGACATCGCCCGCGTCGACGCCGACGGACACTGGTTCATCGTCGACCGGGTCAAGGAGCTCATCAAGTACAAGGGCTACCAGGTCGCCCCGGCCGAGCTGGAGGCGCTGCTGCTGGGCCACCCGGACATCGCCGACGCGGCCGTCATCGGTGTGTACGACGACGACAACGCCGAGATCCCGAAGGCGTTCGTGGTGCCCATGCCGGGCGCCGCGCTCACCGCGGAGGCGGTGATGGACTACGTGGCCGGGCTGGTCGCCCCGTACAAGAAGGTCCGCCGCGTGGAGCTCATCGAGGCGATCCCGAAGGCGGCCTCCGGCAAGATCCTGCGCCGCGAGCTCCGCCAGCGCGAACGCGCGCGGTCCTGAGCGACGATTCCGGCGCCCGCGGGCAGTCGTACCAGGCATGAGCGACGACACGACCTGGGCCCGCATCTTCGCCGAGCGGGCGGAGCTGGCCGACGACCTCGCCGAGGTCGGCGCCGAGCGGTTCGCGACCCCGTCCCTGTGCGCCGGGCTGAGCGTGCGCGAGGTGCTCGCGCACCTCACCGCGGGCGCGAGCCTCAACGGGTGGCGGTGGCTGGCGGGCGTCATCCGCTGCCGGTTCGACTTCGACCGGCAGGTCCGGATGCGCCTCGACGAGCAGCTCGGCGCGGACGCCGACGAGACCCTGCGGCGGTTCCGTGGGGTCGTCACGAGCCGGACGATGCCGTGGCTGCCGCGGCCGGCGATGCTCGGCGAGACGATCGTGCACGGCGAGGACATCCGCCGCCCCCTCGGCATCGTGCGCGCGTACCCGATCGAGACGCTCACCCAGCTGGCCGGCTACTACTGCCGCAGCGACCAGGTCGTGCTGGCCAAGGGCCGGATCCGCGGGCTGCGGCTGGCGGCGACCGACGGCCCGTTCGCGACCGGCGACGGCCCGCTGGTGAGCGGGCCGACACTGGCCCTGACGATGGCGATGACCGGGCGCGGCACGTACTGCGACGACCTGACCGGCGACGGGGTGGCCCTGCTGCGCGAGCGATGAGCGCCATCAGGCCAGGCAGATACTTCGATGCAACGCTGCGCAACCGACGTGTGGCGATTCGCCAGAAAGCCGCGCCGAGTAGGTGATTCCACGAGATCAATGCGCACATCTGGCACGTACCGTGTTCCGGTCGGAGATCCACAGAACCGGACTGGCCGGACAATTCCCGATCGCGGTTCGTCCAGTGCGCAACCACACCTCGTAGTGGGAGCGCTCCAATGCGAAATTGCTCACGCCAGTTGCGCGATCTCACGGTGAGTTTGGTTTAGCCTCTTCCGCCTGGCACACGGCCGGACCGTCAGAGCCCCGCTCCGCGACGGCCCGTCACAGCGTGTGGCCGCCACCATGGCACCCGGCCGGAGGCTTGACGATGGCACAACACGCGACGCGGTCCCGCTCATCGACGACCGTCCTGCTGCGCTGCCTGCTGGCGCTGGCGCTGCTCGCGCCGTCCGGCGTGCTCTTCGTCCAGCTGTGGACCTCGGTCGGCGACCGGCTCGCGGTCGCCCGGCTGGAGCGGCAGGGGCTCGAGTACCTCAACCGTCTCGGCCAGCTCACGATCGCCATGACCGACGCGCAGTCCGCGGCGATCGCCGGGCAGCCGTTCCCCAGGGACGCGATCACCCGCGCGGTCGAGGCCGTCGGCTCGGTCGACACGAGCATCGGCGGCGAACTGCGCACCCACGAGCGCTGGTCCGCGCTGCGGGCCAAGGTCGAGGCGCTGGCGTCGATGAGCATCACCGACCCCACGTCCGCCTACGCCACCTACAGTGAGGCGACCGACCTGCTGCTCGCGCTCTACGAGAAGGTACGCGACAACTCCCAGCTCATCCGCGACCAGGATGCCGACGCGTACTACCTGCAGGACGGCGCGGCCCAGGAACTGCCCGAGGCCGTGGTGGCCGCCGGACGGTTCGCCGACCTGGCGGTCATGGCCGTCGGGCGGCCCCGCTCCGACGCGGCGACCACGACCGCCAACCTGCTCAACGCCCGCGACGCGGTGATCTCGCCGGCCAACGACCTCGCGGCCGACCTGCAGGCCGCGGTCGACGGGACCAGCAGCCGCACGCTGAGCAGCAACCTGCTGAGCCGGCTGGACCGGTTCCGGCGCAGCATGGACACGCTCACGGCGACGACCGTGCCGGTCGACGGGCGGACCCCGGTCGACGTCGGCGCGCTGCAGCGCGTGCGGGCCGAGGTCCAGGCATCGGCCTCGGAGCTCGCGACCGCCATCCTGGCGGAGCTCGACGGGCTCATCAGCGCCCGGATCGACAACCTCGACCGGCAGCGGCTGATCGCGGCCGGCACGCTGGCGGCGGCCGGCCTGCTGGCGCTCATCCCGGTGGGCGCGCTGTTCGGGCGGCCGCGCCGGCGACCGGACGCCGAGCCGCCCACGCCGCCCACGCCGCCGTACGCGGCCGGGGACGGCCGGCCGCTCGACGGGCTCGAGCCCGCGGTCGAGCTGAGCCGGCGGGAGCCGACCGGTGCTCGGTAGGCTGCGCATCCGCGGCAAGCTCGCCGTACTCCTCGTCGCCCCGCTGGTCGCGGTCGTCCTGCTGACCGTCGTCGTCGTGGTCAACCGCGTCGGGCAGGCCGGCCGGGCCGCCGCCACCGCCCGGACCGCCCAGGTCGCCGGCCAGGTCGGCGCGCTGGTCCAGGATCTGCAGCAGGAGCGGCTGCTCGCGGTCGGGTACCTCGTCCACGCCGTCGACCGCTCGCGGCTGCTGCTGCAGGCGGCGGCGGTCACCGACCGCGTCACCGCCCTGCGCAGCGACCTGGCCGGCGAGCTGACGCCCGACGTGTCGGCCGCGATCGACGAGGTACGCAGCCTCGCCGGGCTGCGCGCCTCGCTGGTGGCCGGCAGCGCCGACATCGACCAGGTGCTGACGCAGTTCACCGCGGTCACCGGTCGGCTCATCGACGCACTGCGGCTGGTGAACGCGGCCGACGCGACCACCGCCGAGGGGCGGCAGCTGGTGGCGCTGGACGCATTGCTGCGCGTCGACGAGGGCAACAGCGCCGGCGCGGCGCTGCTGACCGCCATGGTCGCCACCCGCAGTCAGCGCTACATCGCCGGCTACGCCGCCAACACCGCCGCCGTGCGACCGGACCTGAACCGGTTCGCCGCCTACGCCACCCCCTCGCAGGTCGACCTCTACCGCCTGGTCACGGCGGCCTTCACCACGCGCGTCGGCGACGGCTTCGCCGCCGGCTTCGACGCCGACCCGGCCCGGGCGATCGCCGGCCTGCAGGTCGGCACGCTGTTCCCGTCGCTCGAGTCGTACATCGTGCTCGGCCGGTTCGTGGAGAAGCGCATCGTCACCGACGTGACGGCGGCGGTGACCGGCCAGCAGCAGCGGCAGACGGCCACCGCGTACGGCCTCACCGGCGTCACCCTCGCCCTGCTGCTCTTCGTGATCGTGCTGAGCACGGTCACCGCCCGCGCCGTCGCGCGGCCGCTGACCCGGCTGACCGCGTCCGCCACGCGCGTGGCCAAGGTCGCCGAGGACGAGCTCATCCGGGTCACGGACGAGGAAACCGAAACCCCCGATGTCGTACGCCTGGAAAGCATCGACGTGGGCGGCCGGGACGAGATCGGCGACCTCGCGCGCGCGTTCGAGCGGGTGCAGCAGACCGCCGCGCAGCTCGTGGAGCGGCAGGTCAACAGCCGGCGCAACGTGGCCCAGATGTTCGGCCACGTCGGCCGCCGCACGCAGAACCTGGTCGGCCGGCAGCTCGGCCTGATCGACCGGCTCGAGCGCGACGAGACCGAGCCGGTCCGGCTGCGGCAGCTGTACCGGTTGGACCACGTGTCCAGCCGCCTGCGCCGCAACGCGAGCAGCCTGGTCGTGCTGTCCGGCGGCACCGGAACCGACCCGCATCTGGCGCCGCTGCCGCTGGTCGACGCGGTCCGGCTCGGGCTGGGCGAGATCGAGGAGTACGACCGCGTCGACGTCCGCATCGGCGGCGAGCTCGTCCTGGTGCCGGCGATCATCAGCGACCTGGTGCTGATGATCGCCGAGCTGATGGAGAACGCCGCCACGAACTCACCGCCGCACACCCGGGTGACCGTCACCGCGGTCGAGACCGCCGAGGACGTGCGCGTGTCGATCGTCGATCACGGCATCGGCATGCCGGCCGACCGCCTCGAGGTGGAGAACGCCCGGCTGACCCGCCGCGAGCGCATCGACCTCGCCCCGACCGAGGTGCTGGGCCTGTTCGTGGTCGGCCGGCTGGCCCGCCGGCACGGCCTGCGGGTGTCACTGAGCGAGACACCCGGCGGCGGGGTCACCGCGACCGTGGTGCTCGGGCGGGACATGCTCCAGCTGGCTGGTACCGCCGGGATCGAACCGGCCTCGGGGATCGCTCCGGTGATCGACATCGCCGCGCTGACCCGGGCCACCCGCTCGATCGACGGGCGCCGACCGTGGAACGCGTTCGCCGCCGCGCCACGCGAGATCGCCGCGCCGCCGGCGGGCCGGGCCACCGCCGAGCTGTCCGCGGAGGTCACCGCCGAGATCCCCGTCCTGCACGGCCCGGCGCTGCGCCGCCGCGTCCCCGGCGCGCAGTTGCCGAGCGACACCGTCGCCGCCCGCGGGGCGCCCCGGCTCGCGACCGCGCCGGTGGTCGACCCGGACGGGGCGCAGGCCCTCGTGGAGGCGTTCGAGGACGGCGTGCGCAGAGCCCAGCAGCAGGCCCAGCAGCAGGCCCAGGAGCAGGCCCAGGAGCAGGCCCAGGAGCAGGCTCAACAGCCGGTCCGGCCGCATGCCACGAGCGATGCGCCGCTCGCCGCACGGCCGCGGCCGGCCACCGCCGGTCAGCACCTGACCAGGCGGGTACCGGGCGCCACGCTGGGCGACTCCGGCCCCGCACCCCGGCCCGGGCTCCACCTCGTGGACAACCGGCCCCCCGATCCCGACAGCGCACGGGACCTTGTCGAGCAGTTCGAATCCGGCGTCCTGCGCGCGCTGCGCGAGGTCAGACGAGAAGGATCACCAGAATGACCAGTCCGTTCATCCAGGACAGCGCCGCACTGAGCGCCGAGGCGAAGACCTTCAACTGGCTGCTCGACTCGTTCACATCAGGCACGGCCGGTGTCGTGGAGGCCATCGCGGTCTCCTCCGACGGCCTGCTGATGGCGATGTCGGCCACCAAGGACCGGGCCAACGCCGAGCGCCTGGCCGCGATCGTCTCCGGCATGACCAGCCTGGCCGGCGGCGCGTCCGCCTGGTACTCGCTGGGCGGCCTCAACCGGGTCATCGTCGACATGGCCGACGGCTACCTCCTGATCACGTCGATCAGCGCCGGCTCGGTCCTCGGCGTCATCGCGAGCCGGTCGGCCAACCTGGGCACCGTGGCGTACGAGATGACGCTCTTCGCCAACCGGGCCGGCGCGGCACTCAGTCCGCGGCTCATCGCGGAGCTGAAGAGCGCGGTCCAGCGGTGACCGCCGAGCCCCCGCGGGGGATACGCCCGTACCTGCACGCGCCGGTCGCGCCCGTCTCCCCCGCCCACCCGGCGCAACCCTCCGGCGACCTGCGGCCATACGTGCTCACCTCCGGACGGGTACAGCACGCGGACCCGAGCATCAGCCTGGAAACCCAGGTCACGGCCCGCCCGGGCGCCCCGCCCGAGGCCGTCCGCATCATGCCCACCGAAATGCAGGCCATCCTGGCGGCGTGCGCGCTGCCGGCCTCGGTCGCCGAAATCTCCGCCCGCGTCCGCCTGCACCTGGGCGTGACCAAGATCCTCGTCACCGACCTGTGCGCCGCCGGCTACCTCGACATCCACCGCCTCGACGCCAGCCCAGTCAACAACCCCGACGTCATTTTGCGAGTGATCCATGGACTCCGTGCGATCTCCTGACGCCGCGGCCGCCCAGGCCCCGGTTCCCGTCAAGATCGTCATCGCCGGCGGGTTCGGCGTGGGCAAGACCACCACCGTGGGCGCGATCTCCGAGATCGAGCCGCTGACGACGGAGGCGGAGATGACGTCGGCCGGGGTCGGCATCGACGATCCCGGCCACCGGGTGGACAAGGTGACCACCACGGTGGCCATGGACTTCGGCTGCGTCACGATCGACCGGGCCCTGAAGCTCTACCTGTTCGGTACTCCCGGTCAGGGCCGGTTCGGCTTCATGTGGGACGACCTGGCGCTCGGCGCGCTCGGCGCGCTCGTGGTCGTCGACAGCGCCCGGCTCGACGACTGCTATCCGGCGGTCGACTACTTCGAGCAGCTCGGGTTGCCGTTCGTGGTCGCCGTCAACGCCTTCGACGGGCACCTGGCCAACGACCTGGAGACCGTGCGCTGGGCCCTGGCCGTCGCCGACGGGGTGCCGGTGATCGCCTTCGACGCCCGCGACCGCCTGTCGGTGCGCGACGCGCTGCTCGTCGTGCTCGACCAGGCCCTGGACCGCGCCGTCAACGCCTGAACGCTCGACGGCGGCACGCAAGCATGTGTGACGCGGACCGGCGGCCGCCCGACGATCGGGCCGCAGCCGGTCCGCGTGCAGGTGCTGGCTCAGCCGCCGAGCGAGTCGTACACGTTGTCCGGCGCCTCGACGTACTCGCCGGCGGCCGGCTTGGCCGGGACGGTCGCGGTGCCGTACTTGCTCAGCGAGAGCTTGAGCTGGTGCGCCGGGTTGTCGCCCGCGACCGGCACGTCGAGGACCAGCTCGGTGAGCCGGCCCTCGCTGTCCAGCGTCGCGATGAACGGCACAGCCTTCGCCTTGTCGCCCAGCGCCTTGATCACGTCCTCATGGACGCTCACCATTGACTCCTGGGTCTTGGTCACGTCGACCGTGCCGGTGTACCTGCGGTCACCGGACACCTGCACCCCTTGAGCGCCGGCCAGCAGCTCCTTCAGGCCGAGCGCATCGGCGGCGTCACCTTTGAGGGGCAGGCCCTCCGTGTCCTTCACCTTGGCGCGGTCGATGTGCATCCACTTCTTGCCGGTGAGCAGCTCCGAGCCCGGCAGGCCGTCCATCGGCCCAAGGTCGCCGACGTTCAGCTTCGCGAACGCGTCCGGCTCGACGATGAGCATCTCCATCTCGAACGTGGGACCGGGGTCGCTCACACCCATCTTGGTGTACAACTGCTGCTTCGCGGTGTCGGCAAGCACCTGCCCGACGCCGTTGGGCATCGTGAACTCGGCCGCGTAGTTGCCCTTGTCGTACGCCGCCGTGGACGCGGCGAGCACGTCCTTCGGATCGGCCGGCGCGCTGCTGGCCCCCGTCGCCGACGACCCGCCGTTCGCGTCGCCGCAGGCTCCCGCACCGAACAGCACAACGGTCGCGACGATCAACGCCGCGACCCTTCCCCGTGAACGCTTCATGTAGGTCTTTCTCTGAGGTGGTGGTACAGCGCGACGAGCGTACTCAATGCGGGGCGATTCCGCAGGCCCGGCCGCTCCGGGCCGGCCAGGGGCGGTGGTTCGACACCGATCCCCCGGCCGCGCCGTGCGCATGGACGAGATGGTTCAGGCTTCCAGGCGATGACCGATGCGGTCGAGGGTCTCCTTGCCCCAGTACGCGCTGAGCTGCGTCGCCAGGCCGCTGGACGCCCGCGCGGTGGTGACGAGGTCGACGAGCAGGTCGTCGCTGGCCGCCCACAGGTAACACTGGCCGGTGGGGCCCCACGCGTCCTTCTCCAGCAGGACCCGCTGGTCGTCGGCGCTTCCGGCGAACCGGTACCGCTGGCTGTCGCTGTCCGCGGGCCGCTCCTCCAACTGCGTGCCGAGGCCCGCCCAGGTGGCCGGGTCGAAGCTCGTGACCGGCGCCCGGAGTGTCAGGGCACCGAACATCGTCTGGTGGTCCCAGATCCGGGTGTACACCAGATCCGAGAACGAAGCCGCGAGCATCTTCCACTCGTCGGTGGGGTACAGATCGTCGAACGAGATCATCACGGGCGGGTCGTCGGTGCCGTCGAGCACGACCGCCCAGTAGCAGACTCCCTGATTCTCGATCATGAACGGCAGGAGCTGCCGCTCGGCGACCGGATCCCACTCGCGTTCCTGGTCGGGGTCGCCGCCGGGCCAGTACTGCTGGAGCCGGCCCAGCTCGTGGGCCGCGTACACGCGGTCCTCGTTGCTGAACCTGCGCAGCGTCTCCTGTCCGGCGGCGAGTGAGTACCACTCCCGCACCGACGCGGGCAACGGGAAGCCGCGCACGGCGGCGAACCTCTCGATTGCCGCAACGGCCTCGGGTGACGTCTCCGCGGTTCGCCCGGCCAGGGCCAGCGAACGCGCGTGATACTGCGGCTGGGACATCATATGTGCAGAGCTCCTGACTGCCTTGTGGAGTTGATGCAATGCGATCTTGAAATCGCGCGGTGCATCGTACAGAGGCGGTTCAAGCGGTGCCGGACGGAAGACAGGCGCGGTGGCCGGCCCCGCCCGTCCGCGGAGCCGGCCACCGCTGGGGGGAAGAGTCAGGTCAGCGGAAGCCGGGCACGGTCGGCTTGTTGGGGTTGAACACCACGTACCGGTCGTACGTGCCGGTGTACTTGTACGGCGTGCCGGCCCAGGTCTCGCCGTGGTCGACGTCCACGGCCCAGATCGGGTGGCTGAAGTCCTCGTAGACGGTCTCGCAGCCGCCGTCCTTGAACTTGCCCCGGTCGATCTCCGTGCTGGAGTTCGTGCCGTGCTTGACCATGAGCCGCGCGATGACCCCCCGGCCGTTGCCGAGCGTGTCCCAGACGCAGATCCTCACCTCCACCGAGTACATCGACATGTGGTAGTAGTTCACCCACAGCTCGTACCAGCCGATCTGCTGGCCGGCGGCGTTCTTCATCGCGCGCACGCCGGTGCCGTCCACCCACTCGTTGCTGTAGGCCCGCAGGATCTTGCTGGGGTACGGCAGATCGGTCGCCGCGTGTGCCGGCGCCGCGGCACCGACGGCCAGGCCCGCCGTGACGAGCAGCGCGGCGAGCGCCCGGGAGAGTCGTCTCAAGGCTGGTCCCTTTCGTGAGATGCGCGGCGCCGTCCGCCGCGACTCTCCTGACCATGCGTTCGTCCGTCGTTGTCCGGCAGGGCGACGCCGGTCGGACAATCAACCCCGGACAACTCCAGTGACGCCGAACCACAGGTCACCGATGAGTTCGACCGGCTCGCCGAGTCATACCCAGCACAACGAACCCACGGAAAGGACAATCCGATGACCGAGCTGAACGCGGAACTTGCCCGGCGAGCGATCGTCGAACACACCCGACGCCTGGCGGAAGCAGCGGCCGCGGCCGGACCTGACGCCGCCGTGCCGACAGCCCCGGAGTGGACCATCGCCGACCTGGTCGAGCACGTGGGCCAGACCCAGCACTGGGTCGCGGAGATCATCGAGCGGCGCATCACCGACCCCACACAGCTGCCCACGGAGATGGCCGTACTCCCCACCGACCCCCGCGAGTGGCAGGCGTGGCTGTCGGGGTCCGCGCAGCGGGTCGCGACCGCGTGCTCCGACGACGCGCTCGACGCGCCGGTGTTCAACGCCGCAGGCGACGGGCGGACCGGGGCGCGATTCTGGATGTCCAGCACCGCCCACGCCAGCGACTGACCGGCACCGGCGTCTGGTCACGGCTACTTGACTGCGCCCATGGTCAATCCCGAGGACAGCAGCCGCAGGCTGGCCACGTACACCACGAGCACAGGCACCGCGGCGACGACGGCGAACGCCATCATCGCGGGCCAGTCGGCGCCGTAGGCACCGGACTGCACCGCGATCAATGACGACAGCGGGTACTTCTCGGGCGAGAGCATGAACGTGATGCCGTAGAGGAACTCGCCCCACGAGACGAGGAAGATCACCGAGGACACGGTGAGGATCCCGTTTCGGGCGAGCGGCAGCGCCACCGACCAGAACGTGCGGATCGTGGAGCCCCCGTCGACCCGTGCGGCCTCCTCGATCGCGGTCGGGATCTGGCCGAAGAACGGGCGCAGCAGCAGGATCGCCCAGGGCAGGAACATCGCCGCGTCCGCGAGCACGAGGCCGAACGTCGTGTCGAGCAGGCCCCACTTCGACAGCAGCCAGAACATCGGGATGAGATTCGCGGTCTGCGGCACCATCTGGAGCACGACGAGCAGCGTGAGCGCCGGTACGACGATCGCGCTGCGCATTCTGGCGAGCGCGTACGCGGCTGGCGTCGCGAACGCGAGACACATGGCCGTCGTGCCGATCGCCACGGTCGCCGACTGACGAACAGCGGCACCGAGCGCCGGATCGGCGATGGCAGCGCGATACGCCTCCAGCGTCGGGCGGAACACGATCGAGGCCTGGCTCGACAGCACGTCGCCCTGGCTCTTGAGGGAGGTGAGGACAATCCACAGCAACGGAAGCCCGTAGAGCACATAGAGCACGGAGCGGAACGAGAACGCGATCGGCTCGCGGCGGCGGCGGATCATGCCTCCCCCTCGGTTCGGCGGACATCACGGGAGTAGATCAGCGCGAGCACGACGACAACGGCGAGCGCGATGAGCGCCGTGGCGGCTCCCCGTCCGTAGTCGAGCGTCAGGAACGCCTCGGAGTAGGCGAGGAACGGCAGTGTCGTGGATGCCGTCCCGGGCCCGCCGGACGTCATGACGTAGATGAAGTCGAAGCTGCGGAAGGCGTACACGATCGTCAAGATCGTGAGGACGGTCGCCGCGGTGCGGCCCGCAGGTGCCAGGACATGCCACACGCGCCTCCAGGGCCGCGCCCCATCGAGCTCCGCGGCCTCCAGCACCTGCGGGTCGACGCCGAGCAGGGCCGCGCGCAGCACGAGCGCGTTGAACGGCACGACCGCCCAGGCATTGACCAGTGCGACCGACCATAGGGCGAACTTGGAGTCGTAGAGGAAGCCCAGCCCGTCACCGCCCAGGGCTCGAAGGATCTCGTTGACCAGGCCCCGGTCGGCGAGGAGGAACTTCCAGATCGACCCGTTGACGACCGGCGGCAACGCCCAGACGAACACCATCAGCCCGAGCAGGAACGAGCCGCCGCGGGTCGAGGACAACACGGCGACCGCGACCATGAAGCCGCCGACCATCCCGATCACGGTCACGATCAGGACGAACGCCAACGTGTTGACCACGACCCGACCGAAGTCAGGCCCGCGCAGCATCGTCGCGTAGTTGTCGAGACCGACGAGGTCCCACTCGGAGTTGAGGGTCGCCGCACTCACCGCGTGCAGGCTCATGCTGCCGAGCTGCAGGAGCGGCCAGACGGCCAGCGCGAGCAACAGGGCACCAGCGGGAGTCGCCAGGGCAATACGCCGGTCGACTGCGCGGCCGCGCCGCCGGCCTCTCCGCACCCGTGCGGACGCGGAGAGGCCGGCGGCGCTCGTGCTCGTCGGCGCGGACACCGGGGGCACGCTCGAACTCATGCGACCTCAGCCCTTCAAGAGGGGCTTGAGCTGGTCGATCAGCTCGTTGGCGAGTTGCTCCGGCTTGCCCTGACCCGAGATCGCCTTGGACCAGGAGTTGCCGACGAGCGTCTCGACCTTGTCGACATTCTTGGACGGCACCTGCGGGCTCGGCGACGGGCGGCCCTGCTGCTGCACGATCTTGCCGAACATGCTGAGGATCGGGTCACTGCTGATCTTCGCTGACGCGGCGGCGTCGGCGCGGGCCGGGATCGAGCCGAACGCGTCGAGCAGCGTGAGCTCGCCGTCAACCGAGAAGAACGAGTTCTCGAGGAACTCCTTCGCCAGGTCGGGGTGCTTCGAGAACGCCCCCACGTTCTGTACCTCGCCGCCCAGCAGGACGCCGCCCTGCGACGTGATCGGCAGCGGCGCGACGCCGTACTTGAACTTCGCCTGGGCCGCGGCGGTGATCTGCCAGTTGCCGTTGACCGCGAACACCGACGAGCCCGCGGCGAAGTGCTGGAACGGGACCACCTGGTCCCACGCCGCCGCCTCCTTGGACAGGTACCCCTTGGCCGTCCAGTCCTGGAGCATCGCGTACGTCCGCGCCATGGGCGCGGCCTGTGCGTCGCCGTAGGTGAACCCGTTCGACGTGAACCAGGGGAAGCCCTGCCACTGGCTCTCGAGGCCCGGCTTGCCGGTCAGCGTGATGCCCTGCTTGCCGGCCTTGACGGCCTTGGCCATCACGTCCTCCATCTCGGGGATCGTGGTGGGAATCTGGGCGCCGAGCTGGTCGAGGAGGTCCTTGTTGTACCAGAGGCCCAGCAGGTTGACGTAGCCCTGGACGCCGTACAGCTTGCCGTCGATCTTCTGCAGCACGCCGTCGGGGAACTGCTTGGCGTCGGAGTACGCGGACCACCAGTCGTCCATCGGCTTGATCGCGCCGGACTGTGCCAGCGGGTAGGTACCCGAGGCACCGAAGACCAGCACGTCGGGGCCCGTCTTGGCGCCCGCGGCGGTGACGGCCTTCGTCGTCATCTGCTCGACCGGCACGTACTGGAACTGGACGTGCACGCCGGAGTGCTTGGCCTCGAACGCGGACGCAAGCCGCTCCAGGCCCTGCACCTGCCCGTCGGTGTTGTAGTAGTGCCAGACCGTCAGCGTGGTCGAGCCGCCGTCGGTGCCCCCACCACCCGGGTCACCGGACGAGCAGGCCGCCAGGCTGAGCGTTACGGCCCCCACCAGCGCGACGAGCGCGCGAGCGAGGCGTGCGTTCCTCATGAGCTGTCTCCCTCTGTCGCCATTGACCGTGCGGCGGCGCCGCCGAACCCCAGGTTTGTTTCATCGATGAATCGAGCCTGTTAGGGCAGTGACTCTGCACGCCGAAAAGCTTTTCGTCAAGCACTCGCCCCAAGACCATTGCCGATCGCTGTTCACGTTGACGCTGCCAGCCGCTTCGCCTAGTTTCATCGATGAACAAACGAGAGAGGAAGATCGTCGACGTGGATGACCACACCCCCGCCGCGCCCGTGATGCTCCGGCTGGCCCGCCGGATCGGCACTGCGAACCCGCGCCTGTTCGGCTCCTTCGTCGAGCACCTGGGCCGCGGCGTCTACGGCGGGCTGTACGCCCCCGACGACCCTTCCGCGACCCCTGAGGGCTTCCGCGGCGACGTGCTCGAGCTCGTCCGCGAGCTCGGCGTCACCGTGGTGCGCTATCCCGGCGGGAACTTCGTCTCCGGCTACGACTGGCGCGACGGCGTCGGCCCGCGAGACGCCCGCCCACGCCGCCTCGACCTCGCCTGGAAGACCATCGAGCCGAACACGTTCGGCACCGACGAGTTCGTGGCGTGGTGCCGGCACGCCGACGTCGAACCGATGCTGGCGCTCAACCTCGGCCTCGGCGACACACGTTCGGCGCTCGAGCTGCTCGAGTACACCAACCACCCCGCCGGCACGACGCTCTCCGACGCCCGCGTCGCGAACGGTTCACCGCAGCCGCACGGCGTGCGCCTGTGGTGCCTCGGCAACGAGGCCGACGGGCCGTGGCAGCTCGGCCACCGCTCCGCTGCCGCCTACGCCGAGCAGGCGGCCGTGACCGCCGCGGCGATGCGCCGCTTCGACCCCACGCTCGAGCTCGTCGTGGTCGGCAGCTCACACGAGCGGATGCCCACGTTCGGCACATGGGAACGCGAAGTGCTGACGCGCACGATCGACCTCGTCGACCACCTGTCGTGCCACATCTACGTCTACGACCAGGGCGACCGCGCACGGTTCCTGCGCTCGTCCGATGTGCTCGACGGGTTCCTCGACGACGTCGCCGCGACCATCGCGCACGTGCGGGCCGCGACCCACAGCACACGCGACGTCCGCATCAGCCTCGACGAGTGGAACGTGTGGAACTACACGTCGTACGACACGATCGAGCCACACCGCGTGTTCGAGGAGGCGCCGCGCATCCTCGAAGAGCAGTACACGCTCGCCGACGCCGTCGTGGTCGGCACGCTGCTGCAGAGCATCCTGCGCCACGCAGACGTCGTCGCCATCGCCGCGATGGCGCAGCTCGTCAACGTGATCGGCCCGATCCGCGCTGAGCCCGGCCGGCCCGCCTGGCGGCAGACCACGTTCCACCCGTTCGCCGCCGTCGCCCGCAGCGCGGGCCACACCGTGCTGGACACCGAGACGGCCACGGCGGACGACGCCGACGCGACGTGCGTCGTGACCGTCTCCCCCGGCGGTGACCACGCGCTCGTCCACCTGGCCAACCGTTCGACGGTCACGGTCGCCGACATCGCGCTCGACCTCCGCGAGCTGAACCCGCGCTGCGTCGACCACGCCGAACTGTTGTGGACACCGGACCCCACGGCGACCAACACGGCCGACAACCCCGACGCCGTCGCGCCGCGGCCGCTCGACACGCACCTGGCCGACGGGACGCTCGCGCTTCGGCTGCCGCCTGTATCGTGGGCCACTGTCCGCGTCAGCTGCACAACCGAAGGTAGGTGAGCAGATGGCAGGAAAGGGCGAGAACGTCACGATGGCCGACGTCGGCGCCCGCGCCGGCGTCACGGCCCGAACCGTGTCCAACGTGCTCTCCGGGCACACCTCGGTGCGGCCCGAGACGCGTGACCGCGTGCTGCGCGCCGTCAACGACCTCGGCTACCGCATGAACACGTCGGCGCGCAGCCTGCGTACCGGACGGACCGGCACGATCACGCTCGCCATCCCCGACCTCATGATCGACTACTTCACCGAGCTCGCCCGGCGCATCATGACCGAGGCCGAGCGGCACGACTGGACCGTCGTCATCCAGCAGACCGGTGCACGCCGCGAGAACGAGATCGCGATCCTCTCCGGCGCACGCCGCCAGCACTCCGACGGCCTGATCTTCCAGCCCCACGCGCTCGGGCCGGGCGACGAGCGGTACCTCACGGGCAACGACCGGCTGGTCATCCTGGGCGAGCGGATCTTCCGCGGACCCGTCGACCACGTCACGATGGCCAACACCGAGGCGGCCCAGCTCGCGACGCAGTACCTCGTCGACCGCGGCCACCGCCGGATCGCCGCGATCGGCGCGAACCCGCGCGTCGCGACCACGTCGGCCGCGTCGCTGCGCCTCGAGGCATTCCGCGACACGCTCGCCAAGAACGACCTGTCGGTGCCCCCCGAGTACGTCATCACCGCCGAGGAGTGGCACCTGCGCGACGGCGCCGCCGGCATGGCACGCCTGCTCGGCCTGCCACAGCCGCCTGATGCGGTCTTCTGCTTCAACGACACGATGGCGTTCGGCGCGCTCCACACGCTCGCGGCTCGCGGCGTGCGCGTGCCCGATGACGTGGCCGTCATCGGATTCGACAACGTGGCGATGGCGGAGTTCACCACACCGCCGCTCACCACGATCGAGCCAGGCACCGCACAGGTCGCCAAGCACGCCGTCGACCTCCTCGCGGCACGCGTCGCCGGCCGCGACGCGCCGCCGACCGAGTTGTTCACGGACTGCTCGCTCGTGGTGCGCAAGTCGGCCTGACGACGCTGCCCTGTCGCCGCACAGCGGCAGCGTCCGGGTGGCGTTGCGAGTGATCTTGCGAGCGTTCCGACTTCTTCGCGCGAGGTCGTCAGTGCGCGGGGTATCAGACGCTGACACCTGGTCCGGCCAGAGGAGAGGTCATGAGGATCTCCAGCCAGTTCCCGACGTCCCTCGACGCGCCAGCGCACATCGCCGTCTCCGAGCAACTGGGCTACGACCGAGCCTGGCTGTTCGACACCCCACACCAGAGCCCGGACGTGTGGATGATGCTGGCACTGGCCGCGGAGCGCACCCAGCGCATCGGGCTGGGACCGGGGGTACTGGTGCCCAGCCTCCGTCATCCGATGGTCAACGCTTCGGGCGCCGCCGCCCTGACCGCTCTGGCACCGGGGCGGGTCGCCGTCGCCTTCGGCACCGGATTCGCCGGAGCCCGCGCCATGGGCGCCAAGCCCACCACCTGGGCCTATCTCGGCGAATACGTCCGCGTCTTCCGCGCCCTGCTGCGCGGCGAGACCGTCGACTGGAAGGGCGGCCGCATGCGCATGCTGCATCCGGCCGGCCACGCCCCGGCCAGGCCGATCGACGTGCCCGTGCTGATCTCGGCGCTCGGCCCCAAGGGTGTCGCCGTCGCGAAGGAACTGGCCGACGGGCTGTTCACCGTCAACGACGAGACCAGGTTCGCCAAAGAGTTCAACTGGGCGGCGCTCGGCGTGCACGGCACGGTGCTGGCCGAGGGCGAGGCCCTGGACTCGCCCCGAGTCCGCGCCGCCGCCGGGCCCGGCAACGCCCTGGCGTACCACGCCGCCTACGAGTTCGGCGGCGACGTGACCGCGCTGCCCGGCGGGCAAGCATGGCTGGACGCGGTCAACCAGGCTCCCGAACGGGAGCGGCACCTGGCGGTCCACGACCACCATCTGGTCGCCCTCAACGCCGCCGACCGGGCCGCCTGGGCAGCCGGCAGCTGGGCCGCGATCCCGACCACGACGGTGACCGGATCGGCCGCACGACTGGCAGACCGCCTCGCCGGATACGCCGAGCAGGGCATCACCGAGATCCTCTACCAGCCGACCGGACCGGACATCGCCCACGAGTTGGAGGCGTTCATCACCGCCGCCCGCAGGGTGCCCGTCGGCTGAGCCTGGTTCCACGCATCAGAAGCATTCGAAGGACAGGTCGCTGCTGACCGGCTCCGCGCGCCACATGGCGTGCAGTTGTGGGTGCCGCAGCATGTTGAGCCGCATCTCGGCCAGCTTGGCGGCTCGTGACGGGCCGATCGGGTCGAAGCTGATGTCGATGTCACTGGGCCTCGGGCTGTCGATGCCGATCAGGTCCGGTCCGTCGTCGAAGCACATCTGCAGGTCGACATGCCAGATCTCCGCCTGCCTACCGCGGTCGCCGGTATCGATCACGGCGAGCTGCCGTGTGAACGACAGGGAGGGCCGCCTGTTGTTCCAGGAGTAGCGGCCCCATTGAATCATGAAGCCGTCAGCGTCGGTGTCGGGCTGGTCGATGCCGTCGACCTCGACCTGCGCAAACTCGGCGAACGCCTGCCAGGCCGTTTCGACGTCGGCTGCCGCGCTGGGGTCGACACCGTGTCGCCGCAGGATCTGGGCGAACACCTCAGCGCTGGACCGCCAGGGAGTGGGCATGGCGAACGGTACCAAGAAGGATGCCCGGCATCGCCCGTGCATCAAGAAGCCGGGGGCTGACGTGGTTGGGTCAGCCCCCGGCTCACTGCGTCGCGACCTCAGCCGGTGAAGGTGGCCGTGATCTGGGTGAACTGCCAGTTGTTCTGTGAGATGCCGCTGCAGTTGGA
>NZ_JAHYSG010000030.1 GCF_022095675.1 Dactylosporangium sp. AC04546
GCCGGCGCCCCCGCCCCCGCCTCCGCCGTCGAGTGTCGAGGACGACGAAGACGAGGAGGACGAGGGCACGAACTACATCGGTTCGTTCCTCGCCACGGCCGCCTGGTACGCCGTGCCGATCCTGGCGTACGCCGGCTTCGCCTTCACACAGTCCGGCGATCCGCGCCCCGGCTGCGTGAACGCCTTCGGGCTGCCCTGCCCGGCGCCCCGGGCGGAGGCCTTGTCGAACCTGCTCGACAACGGCCCGCAGTTCGCCGGTTCGCTGGCGATCAGCATCACGGTCGCGATGTTCCTGGGCTGGGCCACGTCGGGCTGGCGGCCGATGGCGATCGGCTTCGCGAGCGCGGTCCTGGGTGCGGGGGTCGCGACGGTGCTGTTCGCCGTGCTGGCGACGCAGTTCTGACCCGATCGGTTCCCGCCGCCCGGTCACAGCATTCTTGCGGATAGATCACCGACGCTCACGGAAGCATCACTGTCCGGTTACGCTCGGAGCCGCTCGTCGGCGGGCGCCCGTCTGACTGGCCAAACACGCTTCCAGGGAGGCATCGATGGTCAGCGGAAAATTGAAGGTTCTCGCCGTCGCGGCGGTCGTGACGGTGGGCCTGGCCGCCTGCGGCGCGGACGACGCGCCGACCAGCAGCGCCGACAAGGCCGCGGGTGCCGGTGCGCCGCCGGCGGTGCCGGGTTACGGCGCGCCCGGGCCGGCGAACACCACCGCCGCGGCCGTGGAGGAGGGCTCGACGGGTGAGCGCCGCACGACGGACCAGGCGATCTCGACGTTCGCGGTGGACGTCGACACGGCATCGTACGGCTTCGCAAAGCGCCAGCTCCTCGCCGGTCAGCGGCCGGCGGCGAACACGATCCGCCCGGAGGAGTTCGTCAACTCGTTCCGGCAGGGGTACCGCGCCCCGAGCGGAAACGGCTTCGCGGTGAATGCGGATGGCGTGCGCCTGCCGGGGACGCACAAGGGGGCCGACGAGACGGCGCGGCTGCTGCGGATCGGGCTGCAGACGTCGGCGGCGCCGGCGGGCGAGCGGCGGGACGCGCAGCTGACGTTCGTTGTCGATGTCTCGGGATCGATGGCCGAGGCGGGCAAGCTCGACCTGGTGCAGCACGGCCTGCACACGCTCGTCGACCAGTTGCGCTCGACCGACTCGGTGGCGATCGTCGCGTACTCCGACAACGCCGACGTGCTGCGCCCGATGACCGCGGTCCGGGACCGCGGCGCGCTGCACACGGCGATCGACCGGCTGCGCGTCGCCGGCAGCACCAACCTGGAGGCCGGGCTGCTCAAGGGGTACGACATCGCCCGGAGTGCTTTCCGGACCGACGCCACGAACCGCGTGATCCTGCTGTCGGACGGCCTGCCGAACGTCGGCTCGACGGACGCGACGTCGCTGGTGCGCGCGGTGCAGGAGGCGGCGGCCAAGCAGATCACGATGATGGGCGTCGGCGTCGGCAGCGACTACGGCGACAAGTTCATGGAGCAGCTCGCCGACAAGGGCGACGGCTACGTCGTGTACGTGAGCGAGCGCGACGAGGCGGCGCGCATCTTCGTCGAGCAGCTGCCGGCGGCGCTGTCGGTGCGCGCGCTCGACGCGAAGGCGCAGGTGGAGTTCGACTCGCGGACGGTGCTGTCGTACCGCCTGATCGGCTACGACAACCGCACCCTCTCGGCCTCGCAGTTCCGCGACGACCAGGTCGACGGCGGCGAGGTGGGCCCGGGCCACGCGGTGACGGCGCTGTACGCGCTGCACCTGCGCCCGGGCGCCGAGGGCCACCTGGCCGACGTGCGGGTGCGCTGGCTCGACCCGCGGACGAAGGAGGCGACGGAGATCCTGCAGCCGATGGCGGTGTCGGTGACCGACCAGGCGCTGACCGGCGCGAACGTGCCGCTGCGGGTCTGCTACGTCGCGGCCTACCTGGCCGAGGTGCTCCGCAACAGCCAGTACGCCGGCGAGGTGCGCCTGCCGGACCTGCTGTCGCTCGCCGGCGCCGCGCGGCGCGACTCCGACGACCAGCAGGTGGCCGAGCTGGAGCAGGTGGTCCAGGCGGCGGCGAAGCTGTACGGCTGAACGCGAACAGGGGGCCCATCGCTGGGCCCCCTGTTTGCTGGTCGTGCCGTGGCTACTTGGCCGCGGTGACCTTCAGCGTGAAGACGGCGGCGACCTCCGGGTGCAGCTTGATCTGCACCTTGTAGTCACCGACCGACTTGACATGGCCGGGCAGCTCCAGGCGGCGGCGGTCGAGCGCGGGGCCGCCGGCCTTCTGCACGGCGTCGACGACCTCGGCCGGCGTGACCGAGCCGTAGAGCCGGCCACCCTCGCCGGCCCGCACGGACAGCTTGACCGTGAGGCCTTCGAGCTGGGCCTTGACCTCGTTGGCGTGGCCGAGGTCGCGGATCTCACGGGCCCCGCGGGCCCGCTTGATGACCGCGATCTCCTTCTCCGCGCCCTTGCTCCAGAGGATCGCGAACCCCTGCGGGAGCAGGTAGTTGCGCCCGTAGCCGTCCTTCACCTCGACGACGTCGCCGGGGGTGCCGAGGCCGGTGACCTCCTGCTTGAGGATGATCTTCATTGTCCGCCCCTCCCCTTAGCGCGCGGTCGCGGTGTAGGGGAGCAGGGCCATCTCGCGCGCGTTCTTGACGGCGCGCGCGATCTGACGCTGCTGCTGGGCGGTCACGCCCGTCACCCGCCGAGCGCGGATCTTGCCGCGGTCGGAGATGAACTTGCGCAGCAGCGCGGTGTCCTTGTAGTCGATGTAGGCGATGCCCTCCTTGTCGAGAGGGTTCACCTTCTTCTTCGGTTTGCGCAGGGCCGCAGCCTTCGCCATTGCTCTTGCTCCTGATGCCATTTAGAACGGGGGCTCGTCGTCGAAGGATGAGCTCGACCTGCCGCCGCCGCCACCGCTGCCGCCGCTGGCCGGGGTCGCGCTGGCCCACGGGTCATCGTTGAACCCGCCGCCACCGTTACCACCGCCGCCGCCGGAGCCGAAGCCGCCGCCACCACCGCCGGAGCTGCGCGCCATCTTCTGCACCTTGGCAGTCGCGTAGCGCAGCGAGGGGCCGATCTCGTCGACCTCCAGCTCGATGACGGTGCGCTTCTCACCCTCGCGAGTCTCGTAGGTCCGGGACTTGAGCCGACCGGACACGATCACCCGGGCACCACGCTGCAGCGACTCGGCGACGTTCTCCGCCGCCTGACGCCACACCGTGCAGGACAGGAACAGCGGCTCGCCGTCCTTCCACTCGTTGCTCTGGCGGTCCATGAACCGGGGGGTGGATGCCACCCGGAACTTGGCGACCGCGGCTCCAGATGGAGTGAAACGCAACTCAGGGTCGTCGGTCAGATTGCCGATGACCGTGATCGTGGTGTCTCCCGCTGCCATATTGAGTCAACTCCTCGCGCGCTGGTGTATGGCCACCATGTCACAGGGGTCTGACACTTTTCCCGGGACACGGGGCGAAGCAGATCGATCTCGCCCAGGCCGCTGTTAGCGGACCTCGGGCCGGATGACCTTGGTGCGCAGCACGGACTCGTTGAGTCGCAGCTGACGGTCCAGCTCCGCCACGGACTCCGGCGAGGCCTGGAGGTCGATGACGGCGTAGATGCCCTCGGTCTTCTTGTTGATCTCGTACGAGAGGCGCCGGCGGCCCCACACGTCGAGCTTCTCCACCGAGCCACCCGAGGTCCGGATCACGTTGAGATACGTGTCGAGCGACGGGGCGACGGTGCGCTCCTCGAGACTGCCGTCGAGGATCACCATGATCTCGTAATGACGCAAGACGTTCTCACCTCCTACGGGCTAAGCGGCCGCGGTCCATCCGCGGCAGGAGGTCATGCGTCGTCGACCGCCCCCAGGGTGGTCGACCGAACCAGAGTACACGCCGTGCGTGCACGAAAAGACCGCGGGGCGCGTCATCCGCTTCTTTGGGTGGGACCTGGGGAGGAACGACCACACCGGTGCTTTGGATGACGGCGCCCCGCGGGGCTAAGGGAATCGTACCTTATGCGAAGCTCGCGCGTGATGACCGCTGAGCAATAATAGCCCGAATTGCGGCGATTCCAACACCAACGGCGCAGACGGTCGCAACAAGTGCCAGCAGGCCGGTCGGGGCGTTGCGGGCCGGACCGCTGGCGGCGACCGGCTGCTCCACCGTTACCCGATCCTCGGTCGGTGTACTCGGCTCGGCGCCGACCGCCGGGGCGGCCGTCGCGTCGGGTCCGAGCAGCGACGGGTCCACCGGCTCGGTGCCCGTCACGCCGGCGGTGTCCTGTTCGCCGGTACTGCGCTGGCCGTTGCCGCGGCTCGACCGGCCGGTCGGTGAAGCCTTGCCGGTCGGGTTCGTGACAGTCCCGCCGCCGCTGCCGGCCGGCCCGGTCGTCGCGGACTGCTTGGTGACGGGCGCCGGCGGTGGGTTGGTCACGCCGACCGACACCGGCTTGAACTGCTCGACCACGCCGACTCCACAGGAGAAGGTCATCGCGACCTCGACGGCCGGGCCCGTGCGGAACACGACCGGGACGGCCTGGTTGGGCTGCACCGACGACACCGCCTTGCCGTCGACCTTGAGCGTGGCGTTCTGCCCGAGACGGTTCACGAAGTTCACGCGCGACTCCGCCGGTACGGAGACGGTGCCGGCGCTCGGCTCCGACTTGCAGACCAGCAGGCTCAACACGCTGCCGCCGCTGAACTCGACGGTTGGCGTGGTGGGTGCGGCGCTCACCGGGCCGGCCCCCAGGGTCAGGGACGCGGCGGCGATCGCGGCGGCCGAGGCCGCCAAGCGGAGTGCCGTTCGATGTCCGGACAAGGTAGCCATCCAAGTTTGGGGATCGATTGGGGGGAACTCCATCGAGCCACACGATCGCCGGAGCGATCACGAGCGGCTACGTGCGTAACGACGCGGCCGACGGGACGGTGACGGAAGCCCCGCATTCGGGACGCATCGGGCGCACCCCTCGGGTTGGGTCGCGCGAAGTGTCAGTCCCACGTCGTAGGCTCTGCGGCATGCGAATCGGTGCTCACGTCGACCCCGCTGAGCCGCTGGCCGAGGCAGCCGCGCGGGGCGCGGACCTCATCCAGTTCTTCCTGACCGACCCGCAGAAGTGGCTGGATCCGAAGGACCGCCCCGACGCCGAGGCGCTGCGGTCCTCCGACGTGGACGTCTACATCCACGCGCCGTATCGGATCAACGTCGCCTCGTCGAACAACCGGATCCGCATTCCCAGCCGCAAGCTGCTCTTCAGCCATGCGGAAGGCGCGGCGAAGGTCGGCGCCAAGGGGATCATCGTGCACGGCGGCCACGTCGAGGACCCCGCCGGGCTCGACGCCGGCTTCGAGAGCTGGCGCAAGACCTTCGCCTACGCGGCCGAGCAGGGCGGCTTCAAGACGCCGGTCCTGATCGAGAACACGGCCGGCGGCGACAACGCCTGCGCGCGGCGGTTCGACTCGCTCGCCCGGCTGTGGGACGCCGTGGGTGAGTATGAGGTGGGGTTCTGCCTCGACACGTGCCACGCGCACGCCGGCGGAGAGGACCTGCTGGACATCGTCGACCGGGTCAAGTCGATCACCGGCCGGATCGACCTGATCCACGCCAACAACTCGCGTGACGGGTTCGACTCGGGGCGCGACCGGCACGACAACCTGACCGCCGGGGAGATCGACCCCGACCTCATCGTCGCGGTCATCCGGGCGTCCGGCGCTCCGGCGCTGGTCGAGACGCCGGGTGGCGCCGAGGGGCAGACCGCGGACATCGCCTATCTCCGGGAGAAGTTGGCGTGACCAACGTTTCTTCAGAGCCGACCGTGTCGGACCCCTCCGACGAGGACACGCCCCCCGCGGAGGGTGGCGCGGCCGACGCCACCCCGAAGCCGGACGACCCGGCGGAGCAGTCCGACCCACCGGACAAGGCCGAGCCGAGCGACAAGCCGGAGACGGAGGCGGACGGCAAGACCGACGGCGAGGCGGACAGCAAGGCCGACGAGCCGGCCGATCCGTTTGCCGCGTTCGCGCCCCCGCCCGAGGTCGTCCCGGGCCGGGCACGGCGGGTGACCAGCCGGGTGGCCGGCGCCGTCGGACGGTTCCTCGCGCACGAGTGGACGCTCGCCGCCATCGGCTCGGTCGCGCTCGCCGCGATCATGACCTGGCCGACGCTGGAGCACCCCGCCTCGACGATCCCGCAGGACATCTGGGACCCGACGCTGCAGGCCTGGCAGATGTCGTGGGCCGGGCACATCCTGACCACCGACCCCGCGCAGCTGTGGAACGCGAACGCGTTCTTCCCGAACAAGTACAGCTACGCGTTCTCCGACACGCTGCTCGGATATGCGCCGGCCGGCATGATCGGCAGCGGCCCGGTGGCGGCGATCCTGCGATACAACATCATCTTCGTCCTGATCTTCGCGCTGGCCTTCTTCGGGGCCTACGCGCTCGCCCGGCAGCTCGGCGCGGGCCGCACCGGGGCCGCGGTGGCCGGCGCCGCCTTCGCCTACGCGCCGTGGCGCCTCGGGCAGGCCGGCCACCTGCATGTGCTCTCGATCGGCGGGATCGCGCTCGCGCTGGCGATGCTGGCGCGCGGGCACGGGTTCTCGCTGACCCGCGGCTACGAGCCGGACAAGCGGCGCTGGGGCTGGGCGCTCGCGGGCTGGCTGGTCGCCGCCTGGCAGATCAGCCTGGGCTTCGGCATCGGCATCCCGTTCGCGTACATGCTGCTCGGCATCGTGCTGGTGACCGCGGTCATCTGGGGCTACCGGCACCTGCGGGTGTGGGCGGTGCACCGGCCGTTCGGCTGGAAGCTGCTGCTCGCCAACCTCGGCGGCGGCCTGGTGTTCGCGGCGACCGGCGCCCTGATGGCGTATCCGTACCTCCAGGTGCTCAAGGCCCACCCCTACGCGCGGCGCAGCGAGGAGATCGTCGGGCTCTTCTCCCCGCCGTTGAAGGGCTTCTTCATCTCGCCGCCGGAGTCGTGGCTGTGGGGCGACGCCTACGCCCAGGCCCGCGGGACGCTGCCCTGGGCGCCCGAGATGGCCCTCTTACCCGGCTTCTTCCTGTACGGGCTGGCGTTCGCCGGGCTGTTCGTCTCCACGTGGCGGCTGCGGCACCGGCTGTTCCTCGGCCTGGGCGTGGTCGTGTCGATCGCCCTGGCGATGGGCACGCACGGCCCGGGCAAGGGCGAGTTCGGCTACCTGGCGCTCTACCGGGCCCTGCCGGGCTTCGACGGCATCCGGACCCCGGGCCGCCTCATGGTCTGGACGACGCTGTTCCTGGCCCTGCTGGCGGCCGGCGCCGTGAGTGCGTTCGCGCAGCGGGCCGTCGAGCTCTTCGCCGACCGCACGAAGAGCGACGTGAGCACGCGCGCGGGCTTCCTGCCCCGCCTGGCGACCCTGGTGCCGCTCGTCCTGGTGCTGGCCGAAGGCATCCACACGCCCGGCGCGCACCCGACCGTGCCACCGGCGCCGATCGCGTTCAGCTCGCTGCAGGGCCCGATCATGGTCCTGGCGAACGACAACAACCTGGCCGCCGAGCTCAGCGACATGAACATCATGCTGTGGAGCACGGACGGCTTCCCGCAGATGGTCAACGGCGGCAGCGGCTTCACTCCGCAAAATCAGGAGGAAATGCGCGTCACGATGCGCCAGTTCCCGGACGAGGTCAGCGTCCAGGCCCTGCGCGACCTCCACATCCGCACGGTGGTGGTGCTCCGCGGCGACGGCCCAACCGGCCCCTACGGCCGCGCCATCGACGCCCCGATCGACGGCCTGGGCCTGGAGCGCACCGAGCAGGGCAGCGTGGTCCTGTACAAGGTCCAGGAGGAGTCCGGCTGACCCGGGTCAGCGGATGTCGGACCGCAGCAGGTCGAAGGCCTCCACAGCCTCCGTCACGGCCGTCGGGTACACCTCGGCGGCCGTTTCGCCGGCCAGCAGGCGGCGGACGTTGAGTAGCGTCAGCGTGCTGCGGACGCCCATGATCATGGACGCCGTCAAGCGGCTGTGCACGTCGTCGCCCAGCGCCTCGGCCAGGCGCAGCTCCGACTCGGACAGCACGCCGTACGCACGGTGATCAGGGCCGGGGTCTCGGCGATCAGCCGCTGAACGGCCAGGACGTTCGGGCGGTCGCACAGGCCCGTGATCGCGTCGTAGCGGGCCAGCGCCTCCAGGAAGTGCCGGCGCAGCGCCACCACCGGTGTCTCGTCAGGAGCGCGGTCCGATCCGCGGCCTGCTGGTCCTGCTCGGCCTCGGCTTCGGCCAGCTCATCGTTGTGGTGCAGGAGGCGGCGCCGCCACACCAGCTCGGTGTGGCGACGACCGGCATCCGGTTCTTCCAGTCTCTCGGCAACGCCGTCGGCGTCGCCGTGTTCGGCGCCCTGTTCAACCGGGTCCATGAGACGAAGAACTTCGTCGACAGCATTGACATCGTCTTCGCGGTGGCGATGGTGATCATGCTGTTGGCATTGCTCTTCGCGACGCGACTGCGGGATCAGACCTTGACCAGCGCCGTGGTGGGCGGTGGGTCCGCGGCGGCTGTGTCGGGCTCCCGGTCGTTGTAGACGCCCCCGTCGGGATCCTCGCCGTCGTACGTGGTCCGGACCGCGTCGAGCTCCGGGTTGCGGATGTCCCGGATCACGTACCCGACCAGCACGCACAGCGTGACGAGCCGCAGGATCGAGGCGAGCACGAACACGCCCTCGGGGAACACCTGCCGTCCGGAGGCGCCCATGAGCTCCCCGTAGAACGACACGAAGTAGATCACCTCGGCTGCCTGCCAGGCGAGGAACGCCCCCCATTTTGGCCGGGCCAGAACGGCCAGCGGGAGCAGCCACAGCACGTACTGCTGCGACCACACCTTCCCGGTGATCAGGAACGCGGCGACGATCAGGAACGCCAGCTGCGCCAGCCGGGGCTGCTGGGGCGCGCTGAGCCCGAGCACCAGGATGCCGATGCAGCAGATCACGAACAGCCCGAGGTACAGGATGTTGAGCTTCGAGTGCTCGGGATCGCTGTCGAGCTGCTGGAAGAAGGGGAATCCGTACTGGCCGGAGCCGCGCGGGAAGTGGGCCCCGATGTACCACAGCGTCCCCCAGTCGATCCCGCGCTGGGAGTTGAAGTCGAAGAACCTCAACCATGAGTCGTAGTAGAGGTACGCGATCGGCACGTTGACGGCGAGCCAGGTGACCACCGCGGTGCCGACGGTGATGAAGAAGTCTCGCCACTTGCCGCTGCGTAGGCTCAGCACCAGCAGGGCGCCGACGATGAGCATCGGATAGAACTTCGCCGCTGTCGCCATGCCGAGGAAGATGCCGGCCAGGACGGGTTTTCGTTTGGCCCAGTAGGCCATGGCGATGGCGGCGAGGCCGACGGTGAACAGGTCCCAGTTGACGGTCGCCGACACGAACAGCGCCGGCGCCAGCGCAAACATGGCGGCGTCCCAGGGTCTGCGCCGCCGGACCGAGAGGATCGCGCCGACCGCGGCGATACCGAACGCGCCGAGGACGATCGCGTTGAGGTCGTAGAAGGTCTGGCCCTCGTTCTCGACCACGCCGCGCTCGCCGAGGCTGTGCACCGGCAGACCGAGGGCGCCCATGAAGATGCCGGTGAGCACCGGGTACTCGACCGGGTGATCGGCGTAGGGGACCTTGCCCTCGTTGAGGCCCTCGGCGTAGTACAGCGCGAGGACGTCGGTGTAGCAGAAGTACTTGTACTGCTTCATGTCCACCCAGGCGGCATCGCGACAGGGGGCCTTCTGCATCCAGTGGAAGCTGAGCATGGCGCAGATGAGCAGCAGAACCACGCGGGCCGGCGTCCAGAATCGGCCGCCGCCGGGCATCCGCACCGGCTGACGCACGGCGTGGTCGCCCAGGGGGCCACCGATCGACTCGGACAGGCCACCCACGAAGCGGTCGGAGTTGGCGGGCTCGTCGCTCAGGTGGTCGGGGCGCACAGTCGGCGGCATCCCGTCACCGTACCGTCGCCGGCTCGGAAGCGGGTGTCTGCCCTTGCGCGTCCCGGTCGGCGGAGCGGATCGGCAGCAGGGGCAGCAAGGCGATCATGAGCAGCAGGTACCAGTTCTTGATCAGGAAGCCCGGCACGCCGTCGCCCCACGGGTGAACCGGCAGCCCCTGCTCGAACCAGGAGACCATCCCCAGCCCGACCGTCACCGCGATGAGCACGGCGAACGCGGCCTGCCGGCGGCCGGCGTACCACAGCACGACGAGCGCCGGCACGAACCAGTACAGGTGATGGGCCCAGGTGATCGGGCTGGCCAGGCAGCCGACGATGCCGGCCAGGGTCAGCCCGACCACCTCGTTGCCGGCCAGCGCGGCCTTCCTCGCCCGCCACAGCCCGTACCCGGCCATGAGCAGCACCAGGGCCGCCCAGACGATCCGGTTCGGCGGGTCGTCGAGGCGAGCGAGCATGCCGAAGAGCGACTGGTTGAACGTGTAGGCCGCGTTGCCCAGCCCCTCGCCCTTCCACAGCGCCGACGTCCAGAAGTCCCAGGAGGCGCGGGGGGCGATCGCGGCGGTCAGCAGGGTGGCCCCGGCGGCGCTCGCGATCGCCGTCAGCCCGGCCCGGTACCGGCGGCTGAGCAGGAGGTACACGATGAAGATCGCGGGCGTGAGCTTGATGGCGGCCGCCAGCCCGACCAGGACGCCGGCCCACTTGCTGCCGCGCGGCAGCAGCACGAGCAGGTCGGTGAGCACAAGCAGCACGAGCACCATGTTGATCTGGCCGAACGTGTACGTTTCACGGATCGGCTCGAGGGCGCTGATCACGGTCAGCGCGAGGATCATGGCGAAGGCCTTGTCCCGGGCGACCGGCGCCAGCAGCCACCAGGTGGTGAGCGCGACCGCGCCGATGGTGACCACCGCGTAGAGCGCGACGGCGCCGCCCCACGGCAGCACGCCGAACGGCACCAGCACCAGCGCGCCGAACGGCGGGTAGGTGAAGCCGAGCGCGCCCTGGGTGTCGTCGGGCTTGGTGAAGTCGTAGAGGTCGTGACCGTCGAGCCACCAGTTGACGGCCTGCCGGTAGATGCCGAGGTCGAAGAACTGGTGGCGGTTGCCGTACCACCAGTGTCCGTAGGCGACCAGCGCCACGAGCAGCGCGAGCAGCACCCAACGGACGGCCTTGCGCCTGCCCGCCTCCAAGCCTTCCCACCCCCAACGACGGCGGCCACGGTCCCGGCGAACATACCGCCGGCGCCGTGGCCGCACATCTTGGCCCCTCTTTCGGGTGCCTCAGTTTCTTCGGGTCGGTGTCGATGTCGGCAGGATGCCGCCTCCACCGCCGCCCGGGCCCTGGCTGCCGGGGTTCCCCGGGCCGCCGCCGCCCGGGTTTCCGGGGAAGCCGCCGCCCGGGTTGTTCGGGTCGATCGACATCACCGGCTCGCTCGGCTGCGGCGAGATACCCGTGCCGACCTCCTTGTCGCCGGTGCCCTTCTTCGCCGGGAAGTTGACCTTCGGCATCTTCAGCGCGGTCAGCGCCCCCTCCAGGAAGTCTTTCCAGATCGGGCCGGGCAGGTTACCGCCGATGATCCCCTGGCCGCTCTTGTTGACGATCTTCTGTTCCGCGGCTTTGTTGCCGACCCAGACCGCGGCGGCCAGGCCGGGTGACTTCTTGGCCGGATCGTAGGCGCTGTAGCCGACCATCCACGCGTGCGCGTTGTTGTTGGTCTGGCCGAGCTGCCACGTTCCGGTCTTGCCGGCGATCTGGCGGCCGTCCTTCATCTTCAGGCTGTAGTGCTTCGGCACGCCCTGAAGGACGGTGTTGAGGTCGTCGGCCATCTGGTCGGTGAAGCCGGGGATGCGCGTCGGCTTGATCACCTCGCCGTAGGTCTTCTTGCCTTCGGTCCACACCTCCTTGAGGAAGTGCGTCTTGGCGGCCATGCCCCGGGCGGCGAAGGTGGCGATGCCGCCGGCGTGCTCCAGGACCGTCACCGGGTACTGACCGAAGGCGACCTCGGTGTTGAACAAGCTCGGGAAGACGGCCTTGCCGTTGTTCTTGACCAGGTCGATCTTCTTCGACTTGCCCTCGACGGTCGCCCACATGTCGGTGATGCCGGCGGCGCGCGCCGTGTCGATCACCTTGTCGGGCCCGACGTCCTCGGCGAGCGCGAAGAACGGCACGTTGAGTGACATGACGGTGACCTCTTCCAAGGTGCACCACTGGCCGGAGCCCGACTTGCACTTCGGCGACGTCGCGTTGCCCTCACCGGCGTTCTTGACCGGGTTCTTGTTCTTGAACGTACGGCCGCTCTTCGGGAACTCCTGCGGCGAGTCGCCGTTCCAGTAGGAGTCGATCGAGTAGCCGTTCATCAGGCCGGTGGCCAGCGTATACACCTTGAACGTCGAGCCCGGCGGGTGACCGCCGCAGCAGGAGTCCTCGCCGTCGCCGAGCACCGGGTCGTTGTAGTAGCCGGCGAAGTCGCCGCCGTTGCCGTTGTCGCCGCCGTAGTAGGCCTTGACCGCGCCGGTGCCCGGCTCGACCGCGACCAGCGCCGCCTGGAGGTTGTCCGGCTGGCCGTTCATGTTCGACTCTTTGTTGCGGCTCGCCTCGCGCACCGCGATCTGCTGGACGGTCTGGTCGATCGTCGTGACGATCTTCAGGCCGCCGTTGCGGATCTTGTCGAAGTTCTTCTTGCCGTCCGGGTCCTGGCTCTCGTACAGCGGCTGATTCGTGCGCGGGTCGGTCAGCGCGGCGACCTCGCCCAGCACGTGGTGGACGATGAGGCCTTCCGGCTTGTCCATGCTGCCCTGGGTGGAGACCGCGTTCTTGCGGGTCTCGGCTGCGGTCAGCACCTTCTGCGGATACGCCATGACCTTGTCAGCCTCTTCGGCCTGCACGAAGTTGAGCTTGACCATCTGGCCCTTGATGTAGTCGAACCGCTCCTTGGCCTGCTTGGCGTCGACGGTCGGGTCGAACGGGCTGCCCTTGCCGCCGCTGCCCTCGGGGCTCTTGATCATCCCGGCGAGCACCATGCCCTCGGCGACCGTCAGGTCCTTCGCGGGCTTGCCGAAGTAGGCCTGCGCCGCCGCCTGGATGCCGTACGCGCCGCGCCCGAAGTAGATGATGTTGAGGTACATCTCCAGGATCTTGGGCTTCTCGTACTCCTGGTTCAGCTTGAGCGCGATCACCGCCTCGCGGAGCTTGCGGGCATACGTGACGCCCTCGAGCTCGGCCCACTGCCGCGCATACTGCTGGCTGATCGTCGAGGCACCCTGCCGGTCACCACCGGTGACGTTGTTCCACGCGGCCCGGACGACGCCTTTGTAGTCGACGCCGTCGTTGGTGTAGAAGGTGTTGTCCTCGGCGGCGACGACGGCCTTCTGCACGTGGTCGGGGATCTGGTCGATCGTGATGACCGTGCGGTTCTTGTCGCCGATGCGCGCCAGCGGCGTGGTGCCGTCGGCGTAGTAGATCGTGGTCGACTGCTCCATGCTGATGTCCTCAGGGAGCGCGACCTGGTCGAAGTAGTAGGTACCGCTCACCATGCCGATGCCGGCGATCATGATGAACGCGGCGATCGAGGCGATGAGGATGTTGCGGCGCCGGCGCTTCTTCGCCTTGGCGCTGGTGCTCACCGACTTGCCCTTGGCGCCGTTGACCGTGCCGCCGGGCGGCTCGTCGAGCCCCTCGGCGAGCATGCCGGCGCCGACCGAGGCGCGGCCGACCGTGGCCCGGCCCGCGGCGCTCGGCGGTGGCGGGACCGACACCGAGGCGCGGCCGGTGACCGGCTCGCCGCTGGCCTTGACGGGCACGCTCGCCGAGCCGGAGACCGACGCGCTACCGGAAACGGAGGCGCTGCCGGAGACCGACGCACTGCCGGAAACGCTCGCCCGCCCTACCTGGGCTCGCCCCACCTGGGCCCGGCCGGCCGGCGGCTCGTCGCGCCTGAAGGGTTCGTCCGGTCCTGGGGTGGGACCAGGAACCTGCGCGCGGCCCGAAGGGGGGTTGCTCGGGTCACCGTAGTTCATTCGTCCCACCTTGCCGGTTGCGTCGTTGTCGCATGCTCCGTCGCCACCATGTCTGTGAGCTGAGCCACTTCTCGATCGGCCGGTGCGACCTGGCGTCCTTGCCGCGCACCGCTGGGTTGGTCAGGGCATCGGCCCTGTCGACGTGACAAACGCTCTGCCACGGGGACAAGGTTCACTCGGCTGCCCCTCCCCGGACCCGAGTCGGCCGACCGCCGGCCTCGTCATCCGGACCCGCCAGGCCGTCGCGGCCCAGCAGGTACTGCTCCACGAGGTGGTTCCAGCCGCAGTCACGGCAGACCTCGACGACGTAGACGTGAAACTCACTCAGCGTCATCGCGAGCAGCGACAGCTCGGCCAGGCGGCGGGCCTGGCCGGAGGACTGCCGCAGCTCATCCCCATAGATGTAATGCACGTGGGTGAGGTTCTCCCGGCGACACACCGGGCACAGCTCCTCCGTCGGCTCACCGTGGAATTTCGCTGCGCTCTTCAGGTATGGCGACGCGTCGCACACCTCATAGGTGCCGACGCGGCCGGAATGCACCTCACGCAGCAGGGCGCGTCTCCGCAAGGAGAAGTCCACGACCTGGCGCTGCGTTCGCATGCGCCCGAGGGTACGCGGTCGGGCGTCGCAGGGCGACCTCGGTCACGATCGGTAACCGCCGGGTAGACGTCCAGCGGTGTGGGCTAGGCCACTTGGTCGGATTCGTTGCATCCGTTCGGACATCGGCCTACCGTTCGATGTATCGGACCGATACATCGGGCCGGTTACGGGAAGGAGGCCAGGAGTGCTCGACTTGGCGATCCTCGGCCTTCTGCACGAGTCGCCCATGCATGGTTACGAGCTCCGCAAGCAGCTCACGACCAAGCTGGGCGCGTTCCGCTTCGCGATCAGCTACGGCTCGCTGTATCCGACGCTGCGCCGGCTCCAGGCGGACGGCTGGATCTCCGAGGGGGCGCCGCCGGGCATGCCCGCCTCCACGGAGGAGGTTCCGCTGCTCACGGGCAAGCGCGGCCGCGTGGTCTACACGATCACCGCGGAGGGCAAGGAGCGCTTCCAGGAGCTGCTCAGTGCCGCCGGCCCGGAGACGTACGACAGCGAGGCCGGCTTCGGGGTGCACTTCGCGTTCTTCGCGCGCACCGATCCGGCGACCCGGCTGCGGATCCTCGAGGGCCGCCGCCGCCGCGTGGAGGAGCGCCGCGAAGGCCTCCGCGACGTGTTGAGCCGGGCCGCCGAGCGGCTCGACGCATACACGCTCGAACTTCAGCGCCACGGTCTCGACGCCTGCGAACGCGAGGTCCGCTGGCTGGAAGAACTCATTGCGAACGAACGCAATGGCACCACCCCTCAGCCGCCTTCGGCACAGGATCCGGAGCGGTCATCGTGAACAACAAGAAGGAGGCATCCGCGATGGGCTCCGTCCGCGTTGCCATCGTCGGTGTCGGCAACTGCGCCTCGTCCCTGGTTCAGGGCGTGGAGTACTACCGCAACGCCGACCCGAATGACCGGGTACCGGGTCTCATGCACGTCAAGTTCGGCGACTACCACGTCGGTGACGTGCAGTTCGTCGCCGCGTTCGACGTGGACGCCAAGAAGGTCGGCCAGGACCTGGCCGCCGCGATCGGCGCGAGTGAGAACAACACCATCAAGTTCTGCGACGTGCCGCCCACCGGCGTGACCGTCCAGCGGGGTCCGACGCTCGACGGTATGGGCCAGTACTACCGCGAGATCATCGAGGAGTCCGACGAGCAGCCGGTCGACGTCGTCGCCGCGCTGCGCGAGGCCCGGGTCGACGTCATCGTGTCGTACCTGCCGGTCGGCTCGGAGGAGGCGGACAAGTTCTACGCCCAGGCCGCGATCGACGCGGGCTGCGCGTTCGTCAACGCCCTCCCGGTCTTCATCGCCTCCGACCCCGTGTGGGCCAAGAAGTTCGAGGACGCGGGCCTGCCGATCGTCGGCGACGACATCAAGAGCCAGGTCGGCGCCACGATCGTCCACCGCGCCCTGGCCAAGCTGTTCGAGGACCGCGGGGTCGAGCTGCTGCGTACGTACCAGCTCAACTTCGGCGGCAACATGGACTTCATGAACATGCTGGAGCGCACCCGCCTGGTCTCGAAGAAGATCTCGAAGACCCAGTCGGTGACGTCCCAGATCCCGCACGAGATGTCGAAGTCGGACGTCCACATCGGCCCGTCCGACCACGTCCCGTGGCTCGACGACCGCAAGTGGGCCTACATCCGCCTCGAGGGCAAGTCGTTCGGCGACACCCCCCTCAACGCCGAGCTCAAGCTCGAGGTCTGGGACTCCCCGAACTCCGCAGGCGTGATCATCGACGCCCTGCGTGCCGCGAAGATCGCCAAGGACCGCGGCATCGGCGGCCCGATCCTGTCCGCGTCGAGCTACTTCATGAAGTCGCCGCCGGTGCAGTACAACGACCACGACGCGCACGACTCCGTGGAGAAGTTCATCCGCGGCGAGGTCGAGCGCTGAGCGCTTCGCACAGGAAACGCCCCTTCCGGTCCCGGAGGGGGCGTTCCTCTTTTCATGACTCGGGTCCGTGCAAGGCACGACCGCCGCTCCCGCCAGACACCGGTCGGGCCTTGGCGGCCCTCCCTGCCACCGCCGTCGTCCCAAGGACCGCGGCGGCGCCGGACGTCAGCCGAAGAGCTCGCCGAACTCGCGCTCGATGCGGACCCGCGCCTCCAGCTCCAGCAGCAGCTTCTTGCGCCAGACGCCGCCGCCGAAGCCGACCAGCTTGCCGTCCGCGCCGACCACCCGGTGACAGGGCACGATCACCGGGAGCGGGTTGTGGTTGCAGGCCACGCCCACCGCCCGGGCTGCGTCCGGCTCGCCGACCGCGGACGCGATCTGGCCATATGTGCGCATCTCGCCGTACGGAATCCTCCACAGCTCCCGCCAGACCGCCCGCTCGAACTCGGTGCCGCCCTGCACCGACAGCGGCACGGTGAAAGACACCGGTTCACCGGAGAAGTACCGCTCCAGCTCCCCGGCCGCCTGCGCCAGCACGCCGCCGAGGGGCACGGTCGGGCCGGGCGCACCGCCGAAGCGGACGCTGCAGACACCCTTGTCGTCGACCGCCACACCCAGCGGATCGATCGGGGCAGGAACCTCAGCCCATCGCACAGGGACGATTTTCTCAGGCGAGGACACCAAACGGCCAACTCGGTCCGTCACGCGGCGAAAGATGCCCCTTTGCCGGACGAACACAGTGGCGTGCCCGGGTTACCCTCCAGTTGGCCTTGAGGGGAGGGACCAGCGGTGCAGACGACGTTCCTGGTCATCGGTGGCGTCGGCATCGTCGTGCTGGCCCTCTCACTGCTGATCGGCGACGTGTTCCACCTCGGACATCCGGACGCCGCCGGACCGTTCTCGATACCCGCCGTCGCCGGGTTCATCGGCGCCTTCGGCTTCTCGGCCGCCATCGTCGCCGGGTTCACCGACTCCAAGAGCCTGCCGGCCCTCGTCGGCGCGATCGCCGCCCTGCCGACGGCGTGGCTGGCCACCAGGTTCGCCCGCATGGCGATCAACATGCGCACCGACGCCACCCCGACCCAGCAGGACATGGTCGGCACCACCGGCGTCGTCGTCACCCCGATCACCGAAGGCGGCTACGGCGAGGTCCGGGTGTCGCTGGGCGGCCAGCCGGTCAAGCTCAGCGCCCGCGCCGAGAAACCGATCCCGCTGGGTGCCCGGATCTTCGTCATCGAGGCGACCAGCTCCACCAGCGTCATCGTCGAGGAAACCCCTCTGTAGAACCGCCCTGGAAGTACCCCCTCCAAATAAAGAAGGAAGGCGGATGGACACCGTCCTGCTCATTGCGATCGGCGGCGCCGTGCTGCTGGTCCTGCTCCTCGTGTTCTTCATCGTCTCGCGGATCAAGGTCGCCGGCCCCAACGAGGCATTCATCATCACCGGCCGCAAGGGCAAGTCGGTGCAGGGCGTCGACGGCACCCGGTCGACCGACCTCTCCGGCCAGAAGGTCGTCATGGGCGCCTCGGTGTTCGTGGTGCCCATCGTCCAGAAGCTCCAGGTCCTCGACCTGTCCAGCCGCCGGATCCACGTCGAGATCACCGGCGCGGTGAGCAAGCAGGGCATCCGCGCCAACCTCCAGGGCGTCGCGATCGTCAAGGTCGGCGGCACCGAGGACGCGATCCGAGCCGCCGCCCAGCGCTTCCTCAACCAGCAGCAGGGCATCGACCTGTTCACCAGCGAGGTGCTCGCCGGCGCGCTGCGCTCGATCGTCGGCCGGCTCACGATCGAGGAGATCATCCGCGACCGCACCGCGTTCGCGAGCGCCGTCGCCGAGGAGGCCGAGCACTCGCTGACCAACCAGGGTCTGGTGCTCGACACGTTCCAGCTCCAGGACATCTTCGCCGAGGGCTCCTACCTCGCCGACCTCGGCCGCCCCGAGGCCGCCCGCGTGCTGCGCGACGCCGCCATCGCCGAGGCGCACGCCCGCCAGGCCGCCGAGTCCGAGCGGCTCAAGTCGGAGGAGGCCATCGCCGAGGCCAACCGGAACCTGTCCCTCAAGCAGGCCGGCATCCAGGCCGAGATCGACGCCGCCAAGGCCAAGTCGGCCGCGGCCGGCCCGCTCGCCCAGGCCGAGCGCGAGCAGGTCATCCTCGCCGAGCAGCAGAAGGTGGCCGAGCGCAACGCCGAGCTCAAGCAGCGCCAGCTCGACACCGAGGTCCGCAAGCCGGCCGACGCCGAGCGGTACCGCGTGGAGCAGGAGGCCGAGGCGGCCAAGAACGCGGCGATCGCCAAGGCCGAGGCGCAGCGGCAGGCCACCATCGCCGCCGCCCAGGCGTCGGCCGAGCAGGCCCGCCTCACCGGTGAGGGCGAGCGGTCCCGCCGCGCCGCGCTCGCCGAGGCCAACGCCATCGAGGGTGCCAAGGAGGGTGAGGCGGAGCAGCGGCGCCGTGTCGCGATCGCCGAGGCCCTCGAGCGCGAGGGCACCGCCGAGGCGTCCGCCATCCTGGCCCGCGGCCAGGCCGAGGCCGAGGCGATGAAGCTGAAGGCCGACGCGTTCGCCACCTACGGCGAGGCGGCCATCCTCGACCTGCTGGTCCGCGTGATGCCCGACGTGGTGAAGGCGGCCAGCGACCCGATGGGCAACATCGACAAGATGACGGTCATCTCGACCGACGGCGCGTCGTCGCTGACCAAGTCGGTGGCCAGCAACGTGGCCCAGGGCCTCCAGCTCGGCACCGACCTCACGGGCATCGACCTGCCGAAGCTGCTCAGCAAGCTGAGCGCGCTGTCGGCCGACGAGCCGGTCAACGGTCGCCCGGCGGTCGAGGCGCCAAAGTCCTGACCTGACCAAGATTGCGAAGGCCCGCACCATCCTGTCGGTGCGGGCCTTCACCATGCCTGGGCACCTGAACGAGCCGTAGGCTTTTGCCGTGTCCGCCGCAACCGCTCCGCCCCAGACCCACTTCGTGCGGGGAGTCCTGCGGCAACGTGGCTTCCGGCGGCTGCTGACCGTCCGGGTGGTGGCCCAGATCGGGGACGGGCTGTTCCAGGGCGCGCTGGCCGGCACCGTGCTGTTCAACCCGGAGCAGCGGGCGGGCGGCATGGCGATCGCAGCCGGCTTCGCGGTACTGCTGCTGCCGTACTCGCTCATCGGGCCATATGTCGGCGTGTTCCTGGACCGCTGGCGCCGCCGCTCGATCGTCGCCTTCGCCAACTCGATCCGCGCCCTGCTGGTGCTGCCGATCTCGCTGTACATCTGGCACGGCGAGGAGTCGCCGATACCGTTCCTGCTGGCCCTGATCGTCATCGGGCTCAACCGCTTCTTCCTGGCCGGCCTGTCCGCGGCCACCCCGCACGTGGTCGACGACCGGAAGCTGGTCACCGCGAACTCGTTCGCCGCCACGCTCGGCTCGCTGAGCTTCTCGGTCGGCATCGGGGTCGGCGCGGCGTTGATCAAGAGCGTGCTGGCCACCTCGTTCCACGGGTATGCGCTGGTGGCGGCCCTGGCGGCGGCGTTCTATGCGGTCTCGGCGCTGATCGGGCGGCTGTCGTTCGGCGTCGACGAGCTCGGGCCGGACGCGACCGACCGGCACACCGGCTCGATCCGGGTCGCGGTGCGCGAGGTCAACCGGGGCACGGTCGCCGGCGTGCGGCACCTGGCGGCCAAGCGCGGCGCGGCCTACCTGATGCTCGCCCAGGCCGCGTTCCGGCTGCTCTACGGCGTCGTGCTGCTGGCCTGCCTGCTGCTGTTCCGGACCGTGTTCAACCACGGCGACGAGCCGAGCGACTCCTTCGGTACCATCGCCAACGCCTTTTTTGCGGGCGGCGTCGGCATGCTGGTCGCGTCGTTCGTGACGCCCGGCATCGCCCGGCGGATCGGCGGCTGGCGCTGGGTCGCGCTGCTGCTCGCCACCACGGGCGTCGGGCTACTCGGGTTCGGCCTGCCGTTCGACCCGGTGCTGCTGCTCGGGGCGGTGTTCGTGACCAGCCTGGCCGCGCAGGGCCTGAAGATCGTCACCGACACGTCACTGCAGCACGAGTGCGCGGACGAGTACCGGGGCCGGGTGTTCAGCATCAACGACACCGCGTTCAACATCACGCTCGTCGCCGGGATGTACCTCGGGGCCCTCACCCTGCCGGAGGACGGCCAGTCGACGGCGGTGCTCAGCACGGTCGCCGCCGGCTATCTGCTGGCCGCCGCGGGTTACGCCGCGCTGGGCGGCCGCTGGGCCCGCCGGGTCGGCGACGACATCGCCGACCCCGACGGGCCGTATGCGAGGAACTAGCTGGTCCGCGTCAGCGTCGACTGGATCCGCGCCGTGCTCATGGTCAGCTTGTCGCCCGAGCAGCTGTACTTCGACGGGTCGTCACCCGGGTCGAAGTCCTCGGTCTGGTTGACGTTGAGGTCGGGCGCGCTCACGGTGCCCTTGCCGTCGCTCTTGACGTTGGTGTAGGAGATGCTGCCGCCGGCGGTGTGGACCTCCGCGGTCACCGTCGCGTTGATCGTCAGCGTGACGTTGACCTTCGCGCCCTGGATCGTGGGCGTGCCCTTGAACGTGCTGTTGGCGTAGGTCTGCTTGTGCTTGCCGTCGGCGCCGAACTCCAGGGTGGCACCGTTCGCGGTCAGGTTGAACGGCACGTCGCCGATGCCGTCCATCGAGACCTGCTCGGTGTAGGTCGTGGTCTTCCAGGTACCGACGAGGCACTCGTCGATGGCCGCGCTCGGCTTGGTGCTCGCCTTGGCGCTCGGGCCGCCGGTCGTCTTGCCGGGCTCGGCGACGGGCGTGGTCGGCGTGTCGTCGCCGCCCTTGAGCGCGGCGACCACGACGATCGCCACGACCAGCAGCACGAGGACGCCGGAGAGGGCCAGCACCGGAACGAGGAAGTTGTTCTTCTTCGGCGGCGTCGGCGAGCCGTACTGGCCGCCGTAGGTGGTGGGCGGGTACGAGGGCGGGCCGCTGACCTGGCCGCCGTAGCCCGGGGCGCTCACCTGGTCCGGGAACGACGGGTCGGAGCTGGGGTAACCGGCATAGGCACCGCCGCTGTACGGGGCGCCGCTGTACGGCGATCCGCTCGTCGGCGGTTGCGGCGCCTGCGGGACGCCTCGATATGTGCGGCACTGCGTGCAGTAGCCGTTCGCATCAATGCCCATGCCGCCGCAGGTTGGACACGGCTGCATGTCTGCCTCCAAGATTCCGGGTACTTCGACGAGGGGGATCGTGTAGCGACGGTAGCCCACCCGGTCTACGTGCAGAACCGCCTGAAACGCCACATGCACGACCCAGGCGGGGTCAAAGTTCCGACAGCGGTTGAACCGCACTCGGCCGCGCCGGGAAGAATGCTCGTGTGATCGTCGTCTTCGCCGGCACGTCCTGGGACGGGGTAACCGGCTCGGATCGCCTGCTCTCCACCGAGCTCGCCGCCCACACCGAGGTCCTGTGGGTCGACCCACCGATCTCCGCGGCGACCCCCGACCGTTACCGCTACGGCGCCTCCCGGCTCGGGATCGCGCCCCAGCTGCGCAAGGTGTCGCAATCTTTGCACCGGCTGACCCCGCGGGCCCTGCCGATGCACACCCGGCCCTACGTGAAGGTCAGCACGGCCGCCCTGCTGCGCTCGCAGGCGCGCTGGGCGCTCCGCCGGCTCGGCCGGCGCCCGGCGGCGGTCATGGCCTGCAACCTGGTCGACGTGCTGCGCGGCTGGGAGCCCGGCGTGACGAAGGTGCTCTACGGCACCGACGACTTCGTGGCCGGCGCGGCGCTCATGGGGCACGACGCCGCTCAGGTGGCCGCGGACGAGCGGCGCCAGCTGACCAATGCCGACCTGGTGGTGGCGGTTTCGACGGTACTGGCCGATCGCTGGACGTCGCTGGGCGCGCGCCGGGTGGCGCTGATTCCCAACGGCGTGCAGACGTCGGCGTATCGCAATTTGTCTGAGTTGTCCCCAGCGCCGGAGGTCGCCGCGCTGCGCTCCCCGGTCGCCGGCGTGATCGGGCAGTTCTCCGACCGCACCGACCTCGACCTGCTGGCCGCCCTGGCCGACGACGGCATCTCGCTGCTGCTCGTCGGGCCGCACGACGCCCGCTGGGAGCCGGAGCGCTTCCCGGCGCTGGTGGCGCGGCCCAACGTGGTCTGGGTCGGCCGGCAGCCGTTCGACAAGGTGCCGTCGTTCCTGCGCGCGGTCGACGTGGGCGTCACGCCGTACAAGGACACCGACTTCAACCGCGCCTCGTTCCCGCTGAAGACGCTGGAGTACCTCGGCGCCGGAAAGCCGGCGGTCAGCACCGATCTGCCGGCCGTGCACTGGCTCAACTCCCCTCTCATCCGGGTGGCGAGCACCCCGAAGGCGCTGGTCGCCGCGGTCCGCGAGGCGGCGGCCGAGGCGAGCGAGCCGGCCCTCGTGGCAGCGCGGCGCGACTTCGCCGAGCAGCACTCATGGGCGTCCCGGGCGCGTGCTCTCGCGGCGGAGTTGGGGCTACCGCGCGCTTCGTAATCCTACGATTACAGAATGTCGTCGGATCCTGGTCAGTTTGAACCACCTTCAGCGGATACGCCCCCGCCACCGGAGCTGGCGGAGCCGCTGCCGCCGAAGCCGCCGGCGCCGGGCGTGCCGGGGGCGGTACCGCCCGAGGCGCTGCGCTCGGCCCGGCCCGCGACGGACCCTCCGGCGCACGAGCCTCCCTCGTCGGCCGGTTCGCCGGCTCCGAGATCCTCCCGGCCACGCTGGGTCGTCCCGGTGGTCGCCGGGGCGGCCGCGCTGCTCGTGCTGTGCGGGGTCGGCTCGATCCTGGTCTGGGTCAAGGCCCGCGAAACCGTCCACACCGCGGCCGGCCAACGGGCGTCTGTCGAGGTCAGCGCGCCCGCCCCGCCGCCACCCAGCGTCCCGGGCACGAGCCGCGGCCCGGCCGCCGGCCCGACCGCGGGAGCGGCACCGCCGCCGGTCAACAGCGGGGTTCCCTGCGCCTACCCTTCGGCCGACCGGGGCAACGGCGAGGCGCGCCTGGTGGCCACGCCCGCGCCGCGCTCGACGCTGGCCGGCAAGCTCACCGCGACGATGGAGACCAACCAGGGCCCGATCGGGCTGGAGCTGTACGCCGACCGGGCGCCCTGCACGGTGAACTCGTTCGTCCACCTGTCCCGCGACGACTTCTTCAGCGACACCCCGTGCCACCGGCTGACCACCGAGGGGCTGTGGGTGCTCCAGTGCGGCGACCCGAGCGGGACCGGCACCGGCACGCCCGGCTACCAGTTCGGCGAGGAGAACCTGCCCACGACCCTGCCGCCCTACCCGCGGGGGACGCTGGCCATGGCCAACGCCGGGCCGGGGACGAACGGGTCGCAGTTCTTCGTCGTATACCGCGACAGCGAGATCCCGCCGGACTACTCCGTCTTCGGCCGGGTCACCAGCGGCCTCGACCTGCTGGACAAGGTCGCGGCCGCCGGGACGGCGACGGGCACGGCGGACGGGCCGCCGAAGCTCGCGGTGCAGATCACCGAGATCCGGGTGCCGTGATCCCCTCGGTCTCGGCCCAGCGGAGCAGCTCGGCCTCGGCCTCATCCGGGTCCAGGGGGCCGCGCTCGAGGCGGAGGTCCTTGAGGTAGCGCCAGGCCTTCCCGACGATCGGGCCGGGCGGTACCCCGAGCAGCTCCATGATGGCGTTGCCGTCGAGGTCGGGCCGGACCCGCGCGAGGTCCTCCTCGGCCGCGATCCGGGCGATCCGCTCCTCCAGCGCGTCGTAGTCGGCGGCCAGCTGGGCCGCCTTGCGCCGGTTCCGCGTGGTGACGTCGGAGCGGGTGAGGCTGTGCAGCCGCGACAGCAGCGGGCCGGCGTCGGTCACGTAGCGGCGGACGGCCGAGTCGGTCCACTCGCCCCGCCCGTACCCGTAGAAGCGCAGGTGCAGCGAGACGAGCTCGGCGACGTCGGCGATGACGTCCTTCGGGAACTTCAGCGCCTTCATCCGCTGCTTGGTCAGCCGGGCGCCGACGACCTCGTGGTGGTGGAAGCTCACCCCGCCGTCGGGGCCGACCGCCTTCGTGGCCGGCTTGCCGATGTCGTGCATGAGCGCCGCCATACGCAGCGTGAAGTCAGCCCCGTCCTTCTCGTGGCCGATCGCGTTGCGCACCACGATCAGGGTGTGCTCGTAAACGTCCTTGTGCTGCGCATGCTCGTCGATCTCCAGCTTGAGGCCGGACATCTCGGGCAGGAACTGCTCGGCCAGGCCGGTGTCGACCAGCAGCCGCAGGCCGGTCACCGGGTCGGCGCCGCACATGAGCTTCACGAACTCGTCGCGGATCCGCTCGGCGGTGATCCGGGACAGGTCGGCGGCCATCGCGGTCATCGCCGCGTACACCTCCGGGGCGACCTCGAACCGCAGCTGGGCGGCGAAGCGCGCGGCCCGCAGCATGCGCAGCGGGTCGTCGGCGAACGACTCCTCCGGCGCGCCCGGCGTGCGCAGGACGCGCTCGGCCAGGTCCTCGAGCCCGCCGTACGGATCGGTGAACTCGTGCCCCGGCACCGACACCGCCATCGCGTTCACCGCGAAGTCGCGGCGGCGCAGGTCGTCGATGAGGCTGTCGCCGTACTGCACGATGGGGTTGCGGCCGACCCGGTCGTACGCGTCGGCGCGGAACGTCGTGATCTCGATCCGCAGGCCGCGGCGCGCGATGCCGATCGTGCCGAAGTCCGCGCCGGTGGTCCAGACCGACTCGGCCCAGCCGTTGACGATCCGCAGGGTGTCGTCGGGCCGCGCGTCGGTGGTGAAGTCGAGGTCGTCGCCGAGGCGCCCGAGCAGCGCGTCACGGACCGAACCGCCGACGAGGTGCAGCTCGTGACCGGCGGCTTCGAACCGGCGGCCGAGCTCGTCGGCGACGGGGGAGACGCGCAGCAGCTCGTGCACGGCACGGCGCTGAGCTTCGGTGAGGGCGCGCTGGGTCTGGGACATTGGTTGGTCAGCCTATCGCGGTCGGTGTGGCAGCCACCGAGGGTAGCGGGCTCGTGTTGATCGGGTCGCGCGATATTGCCGGACACTGCTTTGTGTCGGGGGGTGCCACTATGGTCTGTGCTTGCGAGGGGAAGTACTGGCCGAGTTGGGGTGTAGCGGATGGATCCGGCACGAGATGGGCGCTGGAGCAACGAGCCGACGGTCTCCCTGAACCCGGTCGGGCAGCACCGCGCCCCTGATCTGGAGCCGCCCACCGTGCGGTATGACCCGGTCAATGCGCCGACGGTCCGACTGCCGGTCGTTCCAGGGCCACAGGTCGTCTCCGACGCGCCCGCCGTCGAGCAGACCGCGCCGCCGCCGGCCCCCGGCGACGACGAGAGCACCGGCACCGTCGTGCGCAACAGCAGCACGATGGCCATCCTGAGCCTGATCAGCCGGGGCACAGGCTTCATCCGCGCGGCCGCCATCTCGGCCGCGATCGGCGGCGCGGTCGTCGGCGACGACTACACGCTGGCCAACAACCTGCCCAACCAGATCTACGAGCTGCTGCTCGGCGGCGTGCTGGCCAGCGTGCTGATCCCGACCCTGGTCCGGGCCCGCAAGGAGGAGCCCGACCGCGGCGAGGCCTATGCGCAGCGGCTGCTGACCCTGGCGGTGGTGACCCTCGGCGCGGCCACCCTCATCGTGGTCCTGGCGGCGCCGCTCATCACCGCGATCTACACGCTGGGCAACGACCGGGTCACGGCCGACGACCGCGACCTGATCACGTTCCTGGCCTATCTGCTGCTGCCCGAGATCTTCTTCTACGGGCTGGCCGGCATCTTCGCGGCGATCCTCAACGTCCGCGGCCACTTCGCGGCCCCGATGTGGACGCCGATCCTCAACAACGTCGTCATCATCGGCACCGCCGGCGCGTTCATGCTCGTGCGCGGCTCCGGCCTGCCGACCCCCGAGACGATCACCGTCCCGCAGATCCTGGTGCTCGGCATCGGCACCACGCTGGGCATCGTGATCCAGGCGATCGGCCTCTGGCCGGCGATGCGCAAGACCGGCTTCCGCTGGAAGTGGCGCTTCGACTTCCGCAAGCTGCACCTGCGCGAGCTGGGCAGGCTGGGCGCCTGGATGCTGCTCTACGTCGCGGTCAACCAGATCGGCATCACGGTCGTGATGAGCCTGGCCAAGAACAACCAGCTCCGCGGCGGCGACGGCCCGATCATCTTCAACAACGCGTTCCTGATCTTCATGATGGCCCACGGCATCGTGGCCGTCTCGGTGATCACCGCGATGATGCCCCGCATCTCATCCGCGGCGGCCGACGGCCGCTTCGACGACGTGACCGACCAGCTGTCCCAGGCCACCCGCCTGGCCTCGGTGATCCTGATCCCGGCCGCCGCCATCTACGTCGTGCTGGGCCAGCCGCTGGCGGTGACGCTGTTCGACTGGGGTGAGTATGGCTACGACGCCGCCCTGGCCACCGGCTGGGTGGTGAGCGCGGCCGGCCTGGGCCTGGTCCCGTTCGCCCTGAGCCAGATGCAGACGAGCGTCTTCTACGCCCTCCGCGACACCCGCACCCCGGCCCTGGTGAACATCGGCGGCGTAGCCATCCGCCTGCTGCTGGACGTGGCGTTCTACCTCCTGCTCCCGATCGCGGCCGTGACGGCGTCGCTGATGGTGGGCACGGCCCTGTCCTTCGTGGCGGCGCTCGTGCTGGGCTACTGGCTGCTGCGCACCCGCCTGGGCCGCTTGGGCCTGGCAAGGGTGGCCGACACCCTGCTCCGCCTGACGGCGGTGGCCGCGGTGGGCGGCGCGCTGGCCTTCGCGACGTCGTGGACCATCGCCCGGGTGATGGACCCGGGCAAACTCCTGGGCGTCGTCCAGCTGCTGGCGGGCAGCGCGGTCCTCTTGGTCACGTACGCCGCCCTGTCCCTGGCCCTCCGCGTCCCCGAGGTCCGCCAGTTCGCCAACTTGATCAAGTCCAAACTGGGCCGCTAACCCGCCAGCCGGCTAGCCCGGCCCGCCGCCGGGCTCGTGGTGACCCCTGCCGGCTCGCCCGGCCCGCCGCCATCTCGCCGGGGTCCCCGTCGCTTCGCCGGCCCCCAGCCACGCCGCCCTGGCCCGCCCAACCCCGGACGGGTCACGGCCGCGGTCCGTCCGGTCACAGCGCCCGCCCGGAACGTACGGCGCCTGCGGGCCACCCGTCGCCAGCCGCCGCCGCAACACGCACGGCCACACCTGACGGCCGCAGCTCCGCACGCCCCGCACCGCGCAGACCCGCCGCCGTCCGTGCCGCCCATGCCCCGCGCCGCCCCGGGCATGGTTCTGCTTCGCGGGGCCGCACTACCCGCACTCCTCACCAGACAGGCCAGCCCCAATGAGGCCCCACCACCCGCCGGCCGCCGTGCCACAGCGCCGCTCTCCATCGCCGCGCCATCCCACGCAACGTCATCCCGGCGCCGCGCCGCCGCGTTCCCTCCGGTCGGCGACCTCGGTGCCCCCGCCCATGATCAAGGGAAGGTTCTGGTCGCTATGACAGCCAGAGTCTTCCCTTGATCATGGGCGACACGCCCGCTGGGGCGGTGGGTCTGAAAGTCAAGTGCGTGCAACCTTGGGCGCTGGTGTTGCGTCACAGTACGGAGCGGGTCGTGAAGCTGGTCACCTGGTGGTTGTGGTCATGAGGTGGTCGCGGTTGGGTGGCTGGCAAACCGTCGGCGGCTCGGTGCTGGTCTTGCCGGGCGCGGTAGCGGTGAAATGCGGATGAATGGCAAATGACCGCTATGTCCGAGCATGGGTGATCAATTGGCATCGGGTGGGGTGGTCCGGAGATGATGACGTGTCGGAGACCCAAGAGCTGACCGGTAAGGTCAACCTCGACGCCCCGCCGGAGCGCTTAGGCTTAGTGACTGCGACTCGCGTTACGACGGACGCCACTGGTCGGCACACGGATCGGAAGGGAGGACGGGTGGCTGAGCTCGACGAAGGGCTGGAGACCGCGGGAGGCATTCCGCAGGTCCTGACCTTCGGCACCCCATCCGTCGGTGAAATCCTTGCCGAGCGATACCAGCTCGAAGAACACATCGGCAACGACTCGTTGGGCCGTCAGCTCTACCGCGGCATCGACGTCATCCTGCGGCGGCCAGTGGCCGTGGTGCTGCGCTACCCCGGTGGGGACCGCGCGAAGGAGATGCTGGGGGCGGCCGTTGCCGCCAGCCGCATCGTGCACCCGCACCTCGTCGGCGTCTACGACGCGATCGACGAGGGCGAGCGGGCCTACGTTGTGCGCGAGTGGGTCGACGGGATCGCGTTACGGGAGATCGTCTCGTCGGGGCCGCTCGACGCGGCGCGGTCGGTGGCGATCGCCTGGGCGGTGACCGACGCGGTCGCGGCGCTGCACGGCACCGGGATGGCGCACGGCAACGTGCACCCCGGCACCGTGCTCGTGGCGCACGACGGGCGGGTCGTGCTGACCGACGCCCGGGCCGACGACGGCGCCACGACCGAGACCGACATCCGCTCGATCGGCGCGATTCTGTACTGCGCGCTGACCGGGTACTGGCCGCACGCCGAGGCCGGGCCGACGTCCGTGCCCGACGGCGTGCGCGACTCGTCCGGGGCGCTCACCACGCCGCGGCAGGTGCGGGCCGGGGTGCCCACACACCTCGACTCGCTGGTCGCCGACCTGCTCAACCCCGAGATGCCGCTGCCGTCGGCCGAGTCGCTGGCGGGCGAGCTGGCCTCGTTCGGCAGCTTCGACGACGACGAGATGGGCGATGGCGACGGGCGGGCGCTCGACCTCGACGCGTTCGACGCCGCGGCCGCGTCCCCGGTGCCGCCGAAGCCGGCCGGGCGCAAGCTCGCCGTCGGCGTGGTGGGGCTGCTGGTGCTGGCGCTGGCCGGCACGCTCGCGGCCGCGCGGGTGCTCGGCGACCCAGCGACGCCTGACACCTCGCCGACCACCGGCGGGCCGTCGGGCACGACCGCCTCGCAGCCGGCCAAGCCGGCGGGGCAGCCGGTCGAGTTCAAGATCGACCCGACCAAGGTCCGGATCATCGACCCGCAGGGCACCCGCTCCGAGGTCAAGGACGCGGATAAGACCGTCGACGGCGACATGGCCACGGTCTGGCGCACCGAGCGGTACCCGCGGGCCAACTTCGGCGGCAACAAAGATGGCATGGGCGTCTGGATCGACCTGGGCGAGGCCAAGCAGGTCGTCTCCGTCGAGGTCGACCTGACCACGCCCGGGGCCGACGGCGAGCTGCGCTCCGGCGAGGCCGACCTGGGCAGCGGCAAGACCCAGGACCAGCAGACCGTCGCGCAGTACGCGATCGTGGGCGAGCGTAAGTCGCCCATGGGCGGCGTGACGCTGTTCCCCGGCCCGGAGAAGCCGACGCAGTACCTGCTGGTCTGGATCACGAAACTGCCGAAAGAAGGCAGCAACGGGTATCGGGTCGCTATCGGAGAGATAAAGGTCCGCGTTCAGTAGCCCCCACGACTCGCTCGTGGTCGATAGGGTGCCTGCCGTGGACGCAGTCGACGGCAGGGACGATACGTCGCTGCTGCGCGCCCACGCGGCCGGCGATCCCAACGCGTTCGGCGAGATCGTGCGGCGGCACCGCGACCGGCTCTGGGCGGTCGCCCTGCGCACGACCGGCGACCGCGAGGAGGCCGCCGACGCGCTCCAGGACGCCCTGCTGTCCGCGCTGCGGGCGGCGAACAACTTCCGCGGCGACTCGGCCGTCACCACCTGGCTGCACCGGATCGTGGTGAACGCGTGCCTCGACCGCATCCGCCGGCGGCAGTCGCGGCCCACCGTGCCGCTGCCGGAGACGGACGTCACACCGGCCCCGGCGACCGACCGCGACACCGCGATGGACGTCCGCAAGGCGCTGCAGGAGCTGCCGGCCGAGCAGCGCGCGGCGCTGGTTCTGGTCGACGTCCAGGGGTATGCCGTGGCCGAGGCCGCCGTGATCCTCGGCGTCGCGGAGGGCACCATCAAAAGCAGGTGCGCTCGCGGGCGGGCGCGGATGGCGCTGCTCCTCGGCCACCTGCGGAACCCGGCCGCCGACCAGAGCGTCCCATCTCCGAGCAGCCCATCCACGTCGCGGAAGGAGGGTGGCGCATGACGGCCTTCTCGGATGCCGACCTCGACCGGCTCGCCGACTTTGTCGGCGGGGCGCTCGACGGCACGCCCGAGGCCGACGACGTGCGCCGCCTGGTGAGCACGGACGAGGCGTGGGCCGAGGCCTATGCGGCGCTGGTCACGGCGGACGCGACCGTCCGCGACGGGCTCCGTTCCTTCGGTTCCGAGGCGGCCGCGGTACCGCTGGATGTGCAGCAGCGACTGGACGCGGCCCTGAGGGCGGCGATCACCGCGCCCCCCGCGGACGCCTCCGTGGTTGATCTGGCCCGGGCCCGCGAGGCGCGCAAGCGGCGGCGGCAGCGCTGGATGGTCGGCCTGGCCGCCGCGGCGGCGGTGCTCGTGTGCGGCGGGGTGGGCGTGCAGGTGATCCGCCAGCAGAGCCTCGGGGGCTCCGACTCGGCGTCGACGAGCGGCCTGCCGCCGCAGAACGGCCCGGGGGAGGCCGCCACCCCGGCCAATCCGCAGCTCAACGGCGGGCAGGCGGAGAGCGGCGGCACGCGGGCCGCCGTCGGCGGCTCGGCGATCGTGGTGACCGGTCGCGACTATGCCCCCGACACGGTCGGCCAGCTGGCCCAAAGCGCTTCGGCGCCGGCGTCACCGCTGGACGCCAAGGACGGCTCGGCGAACAAGACGGACCTGGCCGGCGACGTGCCCGACCCGCTGCGGCGGCTCGGCGACCCCACCGCCCGGGCCGCCTGCCTGACCGCCATCACCAGGGAATACGGTGGTCAGGTGGTGCTCGTCGACTACGCGCGGTTCCAGGGGCAGCCCGCCCTGGTGGTGATTCTCGACGGCACCCGCGTGGGCGCCGGCAAGCGACTGGTCGTGGTCGTCGGGCCCGACTGCGGCATCGGCAACGCGATCGCCGACGAGCGGTACCGGGGAACGGCCTGAGTTCACCCGGCCACGCAGTGGTGATGTGGCACACGAGTCATCGCTCGCCGGGAATGGTCGGTTCGTAGGATGAGTTTTGCTGGCACAGGCTGAATTCGAGGAGTCGACCGTGGATGAGGTCCGCAACCTGATCATCGTGGGGTCCGGTCCCGCCGGGTATACGGCTGCCGTCTATGCCGCCCGGGCCAACCTCAAGCCGCTCGTGATCGAGGGTGTCACGTCCGGCGGCGCCCTGATGACCACCACCGAGGTCGAGAACTTCCCGGGCTTCCCGGACGGGATCCTCGGCCCCGAACTCATGGACAACATGCGCAAGCAGGCCGAGCACTTCGGTGCGGAGTTCATCACCGACGACGCCACGCGCGTGGCCCTGGAGGGCCCCGTGAAGAGCGTGTGGGTGGGTGAGACCGAGTATCGCGGCCGCGCCGTCATCCTGGCCACCGGGTCCGCCTGGCGCCCGCTGGGCGTCCCTGGCGAGCAGGAGCTGCTGGGCCGTGGCGTGTCGTCCTGTGCGACCTGTGACGGTTTCTTCTTCCGCAACGAGGAGATCGTTGTCGTCGGCGGCGGTGACTCGGCGATGGAGGAGGCGACGTTCCTGACGCGCTTCGCCAGCAAGGTCACCATCGTGCACCGGCGCGAGGAGTTCCGGGCCAGCAAGATCATGGCCGACCGTGCGCTGAGCAACGAGAAGATCGAGGTCCGCTGGAACAGCAAGGTGACCTCGGTGCTCGACGGCGGCGGCCGGGTCGGCGGCGTGCGGCTCGCGGACGTGCGCACCGGCGAGGAGACCGACCTGCCGGTCGCCGGCATCTTCGTGGCGATCGGCCACGACCCGCGCAGCGAGCTGTTCCGGGGCCAGGTCGAGCTGGACGAGTCCGGCTACGTGAAGGTGGCCGCGCCCGGCACCGCCACCAACATCGAGGGCGTGTTCGCCGCCGGTGACCTGGTCGACCACACCTACCGGCAGGCGATCACCGCCGCCGGCACGGGCTGCGCGGCGGCGCTGGACGCCGAGCGCTACATCGCGACGTTGTAAGAGTTTCGAAGCAGAGGGAGAGCGTATGGGAGCGATCCAGCCGGTCAGCGACAAGACCTTCGAGGTTGATGTCCTCAAGTCGGACATTCCGGTTTTGGTGGACTTCTGGGCTGAGTGGTGCCAGCCGTGCCGGAAGATCGAGACGATGCTGAACGAGATCGCCGTCGGCGAGCTGGCCGACAAGGTGAAGATCGTGAAGGTCGACATCGACAGCAACCCGGAGACGGCCCGCGCCTACCAGGTGCTGTCGGTTCCCACGCTGACCGTGTTCAAGGACGGCGAGCCGTTCCGCTCCGTCGTCGGCGCGAGCCCGAAGAGCGCGCTTGTGCGGCTCATCGAGTCGGCCCTCGACCCGGCCTGATCAGCGACTCCAGCCGCCCCGCGTCCCGTGCCGACGCGGGGCGGTTCGCTGTTGCGGCGGCGCGCCGCCGGGGGCGGTACGCTGCGGGTGCATTCGCCCTGTAACGGCGCGCTCGGCCGGGCACGTACGATTCCCGGAGCCACAGGAATTCTGGAGGACCACATGCGTGCGATCCGGCGCGGGGCGCGGGGAGCGGCGGTTGCCGAGATCCGCAGCATTCTTGTCGTGCTGGAGCTGCTGACGGATGACCTCCCGCTGTCCTCCGATCCCGAGTTCGACGACGCCACCGAGCGCGCGGTGCGCGCCTTCCAGCAGAGCCGCGGCCTGACCGTCGACGGCGAGGTCGGCGACGAGACCTGGCGGGCGCTCGACGCGGCCCGCTGGCGGCTCGGGCAGCGCGCGCTGTTCCACACGGTCGCCGACCCGTACATCGGGGACGACGTCCGCCAGCTCCAGGAGCGCCTGCTGGAGATGGGCTACAACCCGGGCCGCGCCGACGGCATCTACGGCGGCCGCACGGCCCACGCGGTCGCGCAGTTCCAGCGCGAGGTCGGCCTGCGCCCCGACGGCGAGTGCGGCCCGCAGACGGTCGGCGCCCTGCGCCGCCTCGGCCGCAAGGTGATCGGCGGCCGGCCGCAGCTGCTGCGCGAGGCCGAAGCCTTCCGCGAGTCGGGCACGTCGCTGCTCGGCAAGCGCATCGTGATCGACCCGGGCCACGGCGGCCCCGACACCGGCCTCGTGGTGCCCGACGGCCCGCTGCGGTGGGTGGAGGCGGACCTCGTGTATGACCTTGCGGCCCGCCTGGAAGGCCGTCTGGCGGCCGCGGGCATGCGGGTGAACCTGACCAGGGGTCCGGCGCCGGCGAGCGTCCTGAGCGATCGTGACCGGGTGCAGCTGGCCAACGAGCTCGGCGCCGACCTGCTCCTGTCGATCCACCTCGACGGCCACACCAACCCGGAGGCCGCCGGCGTCGCCACATACCACTACGGCACCGTCTCCGGCCCCACCTCCGTCGTCGGTGAGCGCCTGGCCGGCCTGGTCCAGCGCGAGATCATCGTGCGCACCGGCCTGCGTGACTGCCGCACCCACCCGAAGACGTGGGAGCTGCTCCGCCTGAGCCGCATGCCCGCCGTGCGGGTCGACGTCGGCTACCTCACCTCGCCGACCGACCGCGAGCAGCTGGTCGACCCGAGCTTCCGGGACCGCGTCGTGGACGCGATGATGGCCGCGGTCCAGCGCATGTACCTCCCGGTCGAGGCCGACGTCCCGACGGGCTCGATCGACGTCAGCCTCCTGCGCACCCTGACCGCGTCGGCCTAGTTCGTCATCTCCCGGGTCGCCGGGCGGACCGGGAGCACCGGACGGAGCAGCGACTCGGGGCTCATGGAGCCGAGCAGCTTCTCGAGGGCGTACTCGACGTCGGACTTCCAGGACAGCGCGGTGCGAAGCTCGAGCCGCAGTCGCGGATACCGTGGATGCGGTCGTACCGTCTTGAAGCCGATCGACAGGAAGAAGTCCGCCGGCGCGAGGCATCCCCGCTCGTTGCGCCCGGCCTCGTCGACCTCGCCGAACTTGGCGTCGCCGAACGCCTCGATGGCCTTGACCCCGCGCTTGGTGAGGTCGCGGGCGACGCCCTGGACCAGCATGCGCCCGAGCCCGCCGTCGGCGAACGGCTGCACCACGTGCGCCGTCATCAGCAGCACGGCGTCGGCGGAGACCGGCGACGTCGGGAAGGCCATGGACCGCGGCACGTACGCCGGCGGTGCGAACATGACGAACCCGGCCGGCATGCCGTCCACGTAGACGAGCTTGCCGCAGGAGCCCCACTCCAGCAGCGTCTGGGAAACCCAGGCCTCCTTCTCGAGCCCCGGGTCGCCGGCAGCACAGGCCCGTTCGGCGGCAACCGGGTCAAGCTCCCAGAACACACACTCGCGGCACGATCGAGGAAGATCCTCAAGGGTGTCCAGCGTCAGACTCACGAGACGTCGCGACATTGGCCCATCTCCACCCCGCTCCGCGGCGCGCCGTGACGCGCCGGAGCTCCTCCGCCAACCGTGTTAGATGGTACGCATCCCACACGGCCGACGGGAGCCATCCGCCCACAGTTCCTCACCCTGCCGGTCTCTGGGTCCTGCCGGTTACGGATGGTCCTCACCCCGCGACGGTACGAGTCATCCCGTCGAATTCACCCGCTTCGCCTCTGCGACGTCACCCGTACCACCACACCGTCGACCGTTATCCACAGGGGCGCTATCCACAGCTTCACCCTTGGCGGGCGGGCGTTGGACTGCGGAAAACTCACCCGATCCACAGGGGTTGCCGACTCGTCCACACGGTTGTCCACAGGCCCGGAGCACTTTCGACGGCCGGCGTTCCGTGCACGCAATCCACAGGTTACGCAGCCCGTCGGGCCTCGATGCGTCGACCCGTACTTCACTGGCCGACTTCCATGGCAGGCCCGTCCGCCTTATCCACAGGGCTGTTCGCCGCGGACTGTGCTGTCCATAGCTGTTCTAGTCGCGGACTGCGCTCACCAGCCGGGGGTCGACTGCCGAAGTACGTCGCCAGCTGTGTCGGCTGCGGCGCGGTCGCCAACTGTGTCGGTCGCTGGACGGCCACTATGAGGTCGACCTTGTTGCGAAAAGTGCTTGTAGAGGAGCGTGCTCGTCCGCCGGGATCTTCGCCGAGTGCGCTCGTCGCCGGGCGTTCTCGTCGGCCGGGTTGGTCGCGGCGCGGGCTCGTCGGCGTACGCGCGGCCTTCCCACGATCCCGCTCAGCCGATCTCCGGCTTCCGCGACGCCGGCCTCGGCGTCGGGTCGCATTGGCACCCCACCGCCCGCCGCCACCGAACGGGCTGGGTTCATGATCGAGGGAGAGGTTTGGTCGCTATGGCAGCCGGGCGCTTCCCTTGATCATGGGGCAGACGGCGTTCCGGCGTGGAGCGTTCAGGCGCGGGTTCGACACTCGCCGCCGCGGACGTTGGCGCGCGGCCCGAAGGGGCGCGGGTTCTTGCGGCGACGGCGATGGCAGCGTCCGTGGGGGCGGGACGGATGTCCCGGCCCCACGAGCGGTGTCTGGCGGGAGCGACGGTCGTCAGTTGCGCGGGCCGGAGCCATTCTCTTGGGGTTTTGGCTCGTCCGGGGCGTCGCCGTTGCCCTCGGCCGGCTCCGGGACGGTGGCCTCCGGCTGCGCGGACGTGTTGCTCGCGGGCTCGGGGGGCTCGACGTGGGTGCCCGGGTCGCCGAAGGTCGTGTCGTCGGCCGCGCGGGCCTCCTCGGCGATCTTGGTGGGTGCGGTCCAGTTGATCCGCGGCGGCTCGGCGAGGGGACGGCCGCCGAACTCGGCCAGCCACGCGGCGACCAGGGCCAGGTTTTCGCGCCAGCGCTGCTCGGGGATCGGCGGGAGGATGTCGTCCCACAGGGAGAGGAAGGTGCCCTGGAGTTGGAGGCGCCCATACGGCCGGGCGAGGAACCACAGGTGGAGGTGGGCTGCGCCGTCGCCCCAGCGGTTCACGTGGACGCGCGCGACGCCGTCCAGCGAGCGGATCGCGCGCTCCAGGCGGACGGTCATCACGCCGAGCTCGGCGGCGAGCATGTTCGGCAGGTCGCCCAGGTCGAGGTGCGAGCGTGATTCCAGGATGAGTACCGCCGGCAGGCCCGTCGGGCGGTCCAGGCTGCGGACGCGCCATCGGTCGCTGACCCAGATGTATGCCTCGTCGGGGGCGCCGCAGGCGCGGCACTCGGCGGGGTTGTCGCCGTGCCTCGGGGGCTCGACCGGGACCGGGTCCAGGAGGCGCTTCACCCGGAGGTCACCCTCGAACGGGAACGTCGGCCAGTAGGTGAAGGCGGGCAACTGCTGCGGCGTATCGGGCACGTGCCGACCCTAGCTGAACGCGAGGCCGGTGTCCGCACCCCTGTGGATAACCCACTCGCGATAGGACAGCTGGCTCCGTCATCCACAGGGGTACGAGGCTCCTACCACGTCGTTTCACGTGAAACCGCCCGCCTGTGGATAACCCCTGTGGACAACCTTCCCCCAGAACCGTTCTCTCAAGATTTCTCCCAGACGCCAAAAGAGGCCGGACCCGTTCTGGATCCGGCCTCTCGGGGGTTTTGGTGTCAGTCGCGGGCGTTGCCGCGCTGTTCCTCGACGCCGATGATGCCCACGATGCGCTCGAGGTCGTCGACGGTCGCGAACTCGATCGTGATGCGGCCCTTGCGGCGGCCGATGTCGACCTTCACCCGGGTGTCGAACCGGTCGGAGAGGCGGTCGGCCAAGTCGGACAGCGCCGGCGCGTGCGGCTTGGCGCGCCGCTGCGGTGACGCCGTCTTCTTCGGCGGGCCGTCGCTGACGGCGACCTGTACTGCCTCCTCGGTCGCGCGGACCGACAGGCCCTCCTTGACGATCCTCGCGGCGAGGTCCTCCTGCGCCTCCGCGCTGTCGAGGCCGAGCAGCGCTCGCGCATGGCCGGCCGAAAGCACGCCGGCGGCGACGCGGCGCTGGACCGGGGCCGGGAGGTTCAGCAGGCGGATCGTGTTCGAGATCTGCGGGCGGCTCCGGCCGATGCGGCGGGCGAGCTCCTCGTGCGTCGCGCCGAACTCGTCGAGCAGCTGCTGATAAGCGGCCGCCTCTTCGAGCGGGTTCAGGTTGGCGCGGTGGATGTTCTCCAGGAGCGCGTCGCGGAGCATCGCGTCGTCGCGCGTCTCACGGACGATCGCCGGAATGGCCTCCTTGCCGAGCGCCTGGGCGGCGCGCCAGCGGCGCTCGCCCATCACGAGTTCGTACTTCTTGTCGTCGGTCTGCTCGGCGTCGCGCAGCTCGCGGACGACGATCGGCTGGAGGAAGCCGACCTCCTGGATCGAGGTCTTCAGCTCCTCGATGGCCTCCTCGTCGAAGACCTGCCGGGGCTGCTTCGGGTTGGGGACGATCGCGTCGACCGGGATCTCGGCGAAGCGGGCACCCGGCACCGGGGCGAGCGTGACTTCCGGAACTGGGAGGTCGGCCGGGGCCGGGGGTGTTGCGAGCGCGGTCGCGGTGCCCGCCGCGCCGTCGGCCGGCGCGGCGGCGGTTGGGATGAGGGCACCGAGCCCTCGCCCGAGACCTCCACGTCGGTTGGACTTCATGCGACTCCTCCCACCTGCGCGCCTTGCGCACCGCGCAGCGCGATCTCCTGCGCCGCTTCGAAATAGCTGACCGCACCCCGGGATCCGGGGTCGTACGTCATGACCGACTGGCTGTAGCTGGGCGCCTCGGAGACGCGGACGTTGCGGGGGATGACGGCGTTGAGGCACTTGTCGCCGAAGTGGTTCCGCACGTCCTGCTCGACGAGGTCGGCGAGCCGGGTCCGCCGGTCGTACATCGTCAGGAGGACCGTCGAGATGTCGAGCTTCGGGTTGAGGTGGGACCGCACCAGCTCGATGTTGTTCGTCAGCGCCTGCACACCCTCGAGCGCGTAGTACTCACACTGGATCGGGATCAGGACCTCTTCGGCCGCCACGAGCGCGTTGACCGTGAGCAGGCCGAGCGACGGCGGGCAGTCGATGAAGATGTAGTCGTAGTCGGCGCCGCCGGCCTCGATGGCCCGCTTGAGCCGCGACTCGCGAGCGACCACCGACACGAGCTCGATCTCCGCGCCGGCGAGGTCGATCGTCGCCGGTACCGCCCACAGGTTCGGGATGCCCTCCACCTGTTGCGTGACCGCGTCAAGCGGGGCGCCATCGATCAGGCAGTCGTACACGTCCGGGACGCCGGAGTGGTGCGGCACGTTCAGTCCGGTGGAGGCGTTGCCCTGGGGGTCGAGATCAATCACTAGTACCCGGTTGCCGTGGAGCGCCAGGGCAACGGCGATGTTCACCGCCGTGGTGGTCTTGCCCACTCCACCCTTCTGGTTCGCTACGCACATTGTGCGCCGCCGTGGGGGGCGGGGCATTGTGATCTCCCCGCTCGGGTTGAGAATCTCCACGGCGCGCTTTGCCTCCTGTGCCAGCGGGGGGTCTTCGGTTTCACGTGAAACGTAGGCGTCTGTCATTGCGCCCTCGGTATCCGCGGTGACGACGGACGGATGAGGCCGGGGAGAGGGTGGGGTACGGCGATCGTCCCGCTCCTCCGGGTCGGCCTGAGGGGTATCGACTGGCGATGCTCCCCGGCCGTACACAGTACCGGTTGACCGATCGGGGCTCGGCGCACCGACGTGAAACTCCACCGTGCCTCCGCGTGTCGCTTGAGTCGGCCCCTGGGTCGCGGCTTGGGTCGGCCCCTGGGGCGTCCCTTGAGGTGTCCTCGGTCGGATCGGTTCCTGGGGTCGTGGGTTCTCGGCTCGCGGCTGGGGTACGCCTCTACTCGGCGGTCGGACGCCCCAGCCCTCCATTCCGGTTCCCGTTTCACGTGAAACGTGGCCGTCGCTGTGGTCGTCGCTGTTGTCGCGCACCATGTCAGTTCCGTCCCGCTCGTCCCGCTCATCCATCGCCGCCACGGTCGCCGCCGTAGTAAGAATGGCGCGCGGCCAGCCTACGGCGCTTCGCCGAGTGGAGCCATGACTATCGGGCGCGTCGTTGGTCTTGTCACCCCGAGTCGTGCGCCAAAAGACCAGAAATCCGTCAACTCGGCGGAGGAGCCCGCCGAGGCGCTGTATCGGCGACATCGGCCACCCGATGCCGACGCTTCTTGCGTACTGCACTTACTTTCCCCCGTTGTTCTTATTGCTATTCGCGTCTGGCCTTCTTCTTCTTTGCTTGGACCTGCCGTTCCCGAACGACCTCGACCACGGTGGTGGGTTCGGCGAGGAGGCCGTCCCCGCAGAGGTGGACCACGGGCGCGCCGGCGCCGAGACGCTCAAGGGCGGCCGCGTGTTCCTCGATCTCGGCCGCGGCGGAGGAGCCCTTGAGGGCGAGCAGTCGGCCACCAACGGCGGCGAGGGGGAGACACCAGCCGGCGAGCCGGTCGAGCGGGGCGACCGCTCGGGCGGTGACGATGTCGGCCGGGTCGAGCCGGCCGATGCACTCCTCGGCGCGGGCCCGGACCACGGTGGTCGTCAGGCCGAGCTTCGCCACCGCTTCGTCGAGGAAAGCGGTACGCCGGGCGAGCGGCTCGACCAGCGTGACGGTGAGGTCGGGGCGAGCCACTGCGAGCACCATGCCGGGAAGGCCGGCTCCGGAGCCGACGTCTACGACCGAGGCCCCCGAAGGAATGAGGTCGGCGACCGCGGCGCAGTTGAGGAGGTGGCGCTCCCAGATCCGGGGGGCTTCGCGCGGGCCGATGAGGCCGCGGAGCACGCCGTCGGTGATGAGGAGTTGGGCGTACTCCTGGGCTAGGTCCAATCGCGGGCCGAAGAGTTTGTCGGCGGCGGGGTGGAGGTCTTGGGGTACTGCGCCGGTCATCGGTCAAGCAAACCACGTCTGGGCGCGGTCGCTGGCGGGCGGTGGGACGCTGCCACTCCATCGGGCCGGGTTCGGGTCCGTCCGTCTGTTGGGGGCGCTGTTTCACGTGAAACAGCGGGGCTCGGTTGGGTTCCACGGCATGTTGTCGCGAGTGGGGCACGGGCATCCCGACGGAGGTGATGGGGTCGGCTGGATCGGGCTCGGTCGGTTCGGGCTCGGCTGGTTGGGGGCTCGGCTGGCTCGTGGGATCGTCGACGTCCGCCGGTGGATTTCTCGACTGCGGGTCTCCGCCCGCCGGGCGACCCACCTCCCGCGCCGCCGTGACGACGAGACGGTCGGGGTCGGTCGTACGCGTGGCTCGGGTTCGGGCCGGGCGGCCAGCTTCGGCTGGCTCGGCTTCGGCTTCGGCAGGGGCGAGCATCCAACAATGAGCACGGTCGGCGGGCGCGGCTTCTCGGCGAGGGCGTGGAGCGCAATGTCGGCTCGAGGCTCGATGGCCTCCGCCTCGACCTCGACGGCCTCGACGCGCCGTGGGCTGGATCCCGCGCGGCCGACGTTGCCGGGACTGTTCGTCAGGCCGGTCCGCCACCGTCGTGGTCGGGGGCTCCCAGGGGCAGGGTGGTCTTTCTTTCTCGGCAGAGGCGGGAGGGTCTTCGTGGCGTTGGATCGCGTCCAAGCGAGGCCGCTGAGCAAAGTGATGGGGTGGTCGGTTCAGGGCTCTGCGATCCGGGACGACGCGGCTGGCAATGTGCGCTTCGGGCCCATGCGGTCGGCGTTGTCGCATCTAGCACTTCAGTCCGGGATCGAGTGGGTCAGGACGCAACTCGGTCCGAGGTTGCGCGGTCCGCGGTCCGCGGTCTGGGCGGTGGCCGTACAGATAGAAGCCCCGTCGCCGTCAGGACCGTACGCGCGGTGGGGCTCGACTGGCAGGCGCAGCTGCCTCCAACCGGCCTCGCGAAACCCGCCAGCCCGGGCGTCGCTGAACGCGGCTGGGGACCACCACGCGCACCGCTCTCTCAGGTGCCGCCCGAAGCCGCCGCCCATCGTGCGCGCCAGCCAATCGGCCGACCGTCTCCCATCGCCCGGGTCGTCGCCCATGTACACGACCGCTCAATCACACCGCCGCTCGCTCACACCGTCGTCGGTCTCTCCGGCGCGCCGCCCGATCCGGCCCCCATTCCGCGTACACCGCCGCCTGTGCACACCTGCCTTAGCGTGCCGCTCCCACGGACATGGCCGCCCACGCATGCCCCCCACCCGCACGCGTCGACATCGTGCGCCGTCGGTCGATCGTCGGGATCGCAGGAGCTTCGACGGACGGGTTCAACGCCGAATCGAGTTCCCCGCGCCGCGAGGCGTGCAGGGAGCAATCGCAGAGAAGAGAGTCCCCCTCAGCGGAGCGTCGGTCTGGGTGTCCGCATGGTGCAGGCACACCCCTATCCAATTTCGCCGCTGCTCCAATTCGCCGCTGCGCCGGGGCAGAGTCGGCGCTGGCCGCCGATGACCGCGACGACGCTCGGGCCCAGCCGGCTCTCCAACCCCGAAGCCGCCAGCCGGCAATGCACATATCTGCGGCAGCCCCGAGACCGGGCCGGGCATCGGCCAGGGCACTGACCCCGACTACGGCCGATCGAATTGGCCGCTAGCTGGCTTGGGGGTCTGCCATTACGACTCGCTCCCGCGGCGCCGGTGCCTGAGCGGGCTACGTCAGTTCGCGGACCGACGTCGCGGCCAGGTCCCCGAAGGCGTGCTCGCTCGGTCGCCATCTGCAGGCATCCGCAGAGTCCGGGTTGCCGACCGGTCTCGGTGCACAGTGCAAAGGGGCACGTCCGTCGGCAGCGATTCAGCTGCGCTCGTTCGAGCCGGGCTTCGCCGGCCACCCGTTGGGGGTAAGCACACGGCCCTGCTACCGCTGTCGTACCCGTAGCACAAGACCTCGGCGTTTCGCCGATTCGACCCAGGAGGCGGAGCTCGGATCGAGACACTGGCGGCGAGCGGGAGCCCGCCCGCCGCCGCTCCCGCCCCCGCTCATTAGCGGCTGAGCCCGGTCAACAAGCGGAGCGGCCACTAGCCACTGATCTCAGCGGCTGCCCTCGCCAACAACCAACCAGCACCACAGACCACAGACCACCGCTGCCGATGCATCGTTACTGCCCCGATCACCACGCCATCGCCGACATCGGTAGCGCCGCTGACAGTGCCGCCACAGGACGCCACCGTCGGCAGGCACCATCGCCATGGAACGTCCGCTTCCGTCTCGGTCGCGTTCGAAAATGCCGGCCACTGTCGCCACCACGGACCACCGATCCCCGCCAAGCCCCTGTCGCCCTGGCGGGGGCGACGCCGAGCTACTGACCACCGCCCGTCGCCGCGGCTTGGGCTACCGCCACCGCCTGTCGCCCCGGCTTGGCCATCATCGCCGCCTGTCGCCGCGGCTCGGGCGTCGTCGCCGCTGAACATCTTCGCCTCCGAAGAGCTTCGGCGCCGAACACCATCGCCAAGCACCGCCACCGAAACGCCGCCACTCAACAAGGTCGCCTTCGCGGTCACCATCGCCGTCGCTGCGCCGACCCCACCCGGTCCTCGTCGGCGAAGACAGAGCCGCCGGGTGCTCGACCCCCAAAGGGCCGGGCGCCCGACGGCTCGATGTTTCACGTGAAACGGCGCTCGGCGGCGGTGATGGCGTTGCGGAAGAGCATGGCCACCGTTGTTGGGCCTACGCCGCCCACCCGAGGGGTAATGGCGCCGGCCACCGTGGCGCATTCCTCGGCTACGTCAGGGAGGAGGCGGCGGCCCTCGTAGCGGACGCCGCCGCCGACGACCACGGCGCCGGGCTTGACGTGTTCGGGTTGGATGATGCCCGGTACGCCGGCCGCGGCGATGAGGATGTCGGCGCGCTGGGTGTACCGGGGCCAGTCCGGGACCCCAGTGTGGACGACCGTCACGGCGGCGTTGGCCGTCGGGCGCTTCTGAGCCAGGAGCATCGCCAGCGGGCGGCCTAGGGTGGCGCCGCGGCCCAGGATTACGACCTCGCGGCCGCTCACCGGGATCTCGTAGTGAGCCAGCAGCGCCTCGATGCCCGCAGGCGTGCAGGGGAGCGGACCGGGCATGCCGGCGGCCAGGCGGCCGAGGTTCAGCGGGTGCATGCCGTCGACGTCCTTGTCGGGGTCGACTCGCTGCAGGGCGGCGTCGTAGTCGAGGTGCTGCGGGGTCGGGTACTGGATCAGCAGCGCGTGGACGTCCGGGTCCGCGTTGAAGGCGTCGATCACCGCGTGGAGGTCGGCCTGGGTGGCGCTCGCCGGCAGGTGCTCGTGCGGGGAGGCGAAGCCGAGCTCGGCGGCCTGGCGCTGCTTGATCCGGATGTACCCGGCGCTCGCATCGTCGTCGCCCACCAGGATCGTGGCGAGTGACGGCGTCACGCCGCGGGCGCGGAGGGCCGCCACTCGAGTGGCGACGTCCGCCAGGATGCTCTCGGCGACCGGGGCGCCGGGCAGCAGACGGGCGGTAGAGAGGTCGACGGATGCAGTCGGCGACATAGGCGCACAGCTCCTCACGGATCGCGGAAGCCCAGGCGGTCGACTCCCGCGAACGGAGCTCCCCGATGGTTGCCCATCCTTTGGTGCCGCCAGTCGCGTCTGTCACCAGTATGCCCGAGATGCACCTCAGAAGCCGAACCACCGCGGAGGGAAGCCTCCACTATCGGCACCGCGAAACGGCGGTCAGGAGGGAACGGCAGACGCGGGCGAGGCGCGAGGCGAGGGCGAGGGCCGAGGAGAGGAAGGAGGGGAGGGCAAAGGAAGCCGGAAGTTAGGGCTGCGGGGCACGGGCACGGAAGCAGGACGGAAGCAAGGCGGAAGCTCGGCGAAGCTGGGAGCGAACGTGGCGGGAACGCGGGAGGGCGCAGGGCCGTGGGACGTCACTGCACGGAACGGAGAGCGAAGTCGGGGAGGCACCCGGCAACGCGCACCGAGCCATGCCAACACATGCCGACAGCACAGTGCGCCGAAATACAAACGTCCCCGGCTCCCGAGCACGAAGCTCGGGGACCGGGGACGCTGAGGTACCGGAAAAGATCAGGCGGTCGGGCGAACGACAATCCGCCGCGAGGGCTCCACGCCCTCCGACTCGCTCTCCACGCCCGGGAGAGCGTTGATCACGTCGTGCACGCACTTGCGCTCGAACGCGCTCATCGGCTCCAGGCGGACGGCCTCGCCGTACTCCTTCACCTTCTCCGCGGCGTTCTTGGCGATCGCGCCGAGCTCCTTGCGGCGCAGCGCGCGGTAGCCGCCGACGTCGAGGAGCAGGCGGCTCGGGGTGCCGGTCTGCCGGAAGACCGCGAGCCGGCTCAGCTCCTGCAGCGCCTCCAGCGTGGCGCCGCGCTGGCCGACCAGAGCCTGAAGGCGGCGGCCGTCGCCGCCCTCGACGACCTCGACCACCGGGCGGCCACCGACCACCAGCTCGTCGATGTCGCCGTCGTAGTCGAGGATGTCCAGCAGGCCCTCGACGTAGTCTGCCGCGATCTCGCTCTCCCGGAACAGGTCGGCCGCAGCCTTGCCGCCGCCGCCGGAAGCCGGCGCCTCATCCGCCTCATCCGCCTCGTCCTCGGCGTCGTCGGCGTCCTCGTCAGCAGCGTCGAGGTTGGCCTTCTGGTCCAACTCCTCGTCGGCCTCGCTCTCGGTGTCGCGCGCGTCGAGATCACTGGTGGTGTCGGTCACGAAACTCATCTCCGCTTGCTAGGGGCGCCGAGGCGCCGTCACAGGTCGTCGGTGAGGGGTGGTGGTACCGCAGGGAGCGCCGCCCGCCGGGCCGCATTGGAGGGATGGGCCCGGCCGCGTCGCGTCAACCCGACTGCCGCTTCGCGGCTCCACCCTTCTTCGGGTTGATCGGCTTGGCGCCCGGCTTCGGCGCGCGAGACGGCCCGCTGGCCGCGGTGTCCGCACTGCCACCGGTCGCCTTCTTCGGGGCGCCGCCCTGGACCTTGCCATTGGCCCGCTGCTCGGCCTCGGTCTTGGCCCGGCTGAACAGGGAGCCGAAGCCGGAGGGCTTGGCCTCGCTGGTGGTGCCACTGACGGCCTTCGCGCCCTTCGGCTGCTTGAACGGCGTCGTGTTGGTCGTGGCGCTGGCCGGCGGCGGGTACTTGTGCAGCACCCAGTACTGCTGGCCGAGCGTGATCGCGTTGTTCGTGACCCAGTAAAGGATGACACCGATCGGGAAGTACCAGCCGGAGGTCAGGGTGAAGAACGGGATGCCGTAGAGCATGAACTTCTGGATCATGCGCTGCTGCGGGTCGGTGTTCCACCCGGTCTTCTTGATCATCTGACGCTGCGTCAGGTAGGTCGTCGTGATCATCAGGACGACCAGGAGCGCGGAGACGACCTTGACCGTGGTCGAGTTGGCATCGATGCGGGCGAGCTCGGTGGCGTTGCTGCTGAACTTCGCGACGATCGGGGCGTCGAACAGCCGGGCGTCGACCGCGCTCAGGAACTGCGGGATGCTCCAGCCGTACAGCTCCATCTGGTGGTCGGACGTGCCCGGGCGCAGGTGACGCAGCACGTGCAGCAGGCCGATGAAGACCGGGATCTGGAGGAACATCGGAAGGCAGCCCATGAGCGGGTTGACCTTCTCCTCCTGGTAGAGCTTCATGACCTCCTTCTGGAGGGTCTCCCGGTCGCCCTTGTGCTTCTCCTGCAGCTCCTTCATCTTCGGCTGGATCGCCTGCATCGCGCGCTGCGACTTGATCTGCTTGACGAAGATCGGGAACAGCACGACCCGGACCGTGATCACCAGGAACACGATCGCGAGGACCCACTGCCAGTTGGTGCCGAGCACGCGGTGATCGGGCACCACCTTGTCCCACACCGAGTGCCAGAACAGCATCACCTGCGAGATCAGCCAGTAGATCCCGCCCATCAGCTTGCTAATCACGACACTGCTCCAGTCACGTCAGACTCAGGCTCGGGGGTGGGCTCCGGGTGTGGCGTGGCCCCCCGGCGCGGTGGCACCGGGTCGAACCCACCTGGGTGGAACGGGTGGCAGCGCAGCAGCCGCCAGATCGCGAGGGCGATTCCCTTGATCGCGCCGTGTGTGCCGACCGCCTCCAGGGCATAGGCACTGCACGACGGGTAGAACCGGCAACGCGCCGGCAACGCCGGGCTTATCCAACGACGGTACGCGACGATGGGGGCGGCAACGACTCGGGCTCCGACGTTCATCGACGGCCGCCTCGGTTCCGCGGGCGCTGGACGGCCATGATGGCCTCATTAAGATCGATTTGGAGGGTGTCGTACCGCTGGGAAGCCGCGTCAGGCAGCGCCCGCACAACGATCACCGAGCCGGCTGGCAGGTCGGCGAGTTGGGGTCGCACCAGGTGCCGCAGGCGGCGCTTGACCGCGTTGCGGACGACCGCGTTGCCGACGGCCTTGGACACGACGAAGCCGGCGCGGGGCGCCGGCTCGGTCGTTGCTTCTGCAGACTGCATGTAGTGCACCACGAGGGCTCCGCGGCCGGCGCGGCGACCGTTGCGAATAGTGGCGGCGAAATCCTCACGCCGCCGCAGTCGCTGTGCGGCCGCCAGCACGCTGCCTCCCGGAGGGGTTGCGTCGGTCAGGCCGACAGGCGGTCGCGCCCCTTGGCGCGGCGCGCCGACAGGATCGCACGGCCGGCACGGGTGCGCATGCGCAGCCGGAAACCGTGGGTCTTCGCGCGCCGGCGGTTGTTCGGCTGGAAGGTGCGCTTGCTCACGTCGGGGCTCCTGTGACTGGCGGGGACGCGGCGCGCCCACGGGATGTCGTATCGGTGATTGGAGTTTACCAGGCAGCGGTTCTCCAACCGAAACAGGGTACGCGCGGGTGTACGCACCGTCAACGATCAAGGACGCAGCCGCGCGGCGGCCCCCTGGTGAACCGGGAAATCCACAGGATCGTTGTGGACAACAGTTGAGTGCCTGTGGACAACGCTGTTAACGTGCCCGGTTGCCGGTAGAAACCGCGAAGACCGGCGACAGGGCATAACGGACTTATCGCCGCAAACAGGCGCGCTGCAGGGGGCAGATGACGCGTCTGACCTGCATTTCCCCGCCGTCTCGGCCGGTCGACCGCTCAGTCGGCACGTGGCGAGGGGGAATCAGGACGATCCGTCCACGGCACATGACTCGTTGATACACAGGTTGTGGAAAACCTGTGGACAATGATGGCCGGGACGGCGGGAACCCGGCGCCCGGTCCACTCGCGGTGGGGGCCGCGAATGACGATGGGGGTGCGCGAACGGTGACTGACACCGACCTCGCAGCAGTGTGGCACGCAACGACCGACGAGCTCGCCGACGAGGTGGTCTCGGCGCAGCAGCGTGCCTACCTGCGGCTCACCCGGCTACGGGCCATCGTCGAGGACACCGCGCTGCTCTCCGTGCCCGACGCGTTCGCGCGCGAGGTGATCGAGACCAAGCTGCGCCCGGTGATCACCGAGGCGCTCTCCCGGCTGCTCGGCCGCGCGATCCAGGTCGCGGTCACGGTGCGGCCGCCAGAGGACAGCCCGCCGCTGCCCGCGCCGTCGGCGTCGCACTGGTCGAACGGCGCGGCGACGCGCCGCGACCTGTTCGACGACCAGCCGCCCGCGCCGCGTGAGCCGAGTGACGGGCTGTTCGACCTGCCCGCCTCCGCCGGCTCGTCCACCGCCAAGGAGCCGGCCGACCGGCCGCAGCCCGCCGACCGGCACGACCGGCACGAGCGGCACGGCTCGGCGTTCGAGGCCGCGCGCGCCGAGCTGCTGTCGCCGCTGGACGACGAGCCGCCGCTGCCGCCGCGCCCGCCGTCGCCAGGGACCGGCCGCGACGACCGCAGCCGCCCGAGCACCCCCGCCGGGGACAGCGCCGGGAATCGCCTGAACCCGAAGTACACCTTCGAGACCTTTGTCATCGGATCCTCGAACCGCTTCGCGCACGCGGCCTCCGTGGCCGTCGCCGAGTCGCCGGCGAAGGCGTACAACCCGCTGTTCATCTACGGCGGCTCCGGGCTCGGCAAGACGCACCTGCTGCACGCCATCGGGCAGTACGCGACGATGCTCGGCAACGCCCGGTTCGTGCGCTACGTGTCGACCGAGGAGTTCACGAACGACTTCATCAACTCCCTGCGGGATGACAAGACCCAGGCCTTCCAGCGCCGGTACCGCGATGTCGACATCCTGCTGATCGACGACATCCAGTTCCTGGAGACCCGGGAGCGCACGCAGGAGGAGTTCTTCCACACCTTCAACACGCTCCACAACGCCAACAAGCAGATCGTGATCAGCTCCGACCGCTCGCCCCGGCAGCTGGCGACGCTGGAGGACCGGCTGCGGACCCGCTTCGAGTGGGGCCTGCTGGCCGACATCCAGCCGCCGGACCTGGAGACGCGTATCGCGATCCTCCAGAAGAAGGCGGCCCAGGAGCGCCTGTTCGCCCCGCCGGACGTGCTGGAGTTCATCGCGTCGCGCATCGCGTCGTCGATCCGCGAGCTGGAGGGCGCACTCATCCGGGTCACCGCGTTCGCCAACCTGACGCGCTCGCCCGTCGAGCTGGGCCTGGCCGAAGAGGTACTGCGGGACTTCATCCCCGACGGCTCCGGCCCGGAGATCACGGCCGACCAGATCATGGCGTCGACGGCCGACTACTTCGGGGTGAGCCTGGAGGACCTGCGGGGCCACAGCCGCTCCCGGGTGCTGGTGAACGCGCGGCAGGTGGCCATGTACCTCTGCCGCGAGCTGACCGACCTCTCCCTGCCCCGCATCGGCCAGGCCTTCGGCGGCCGCGACCACACGACCGTCATGCACGCGGACCGCAAGATCCGCCAGCAGATGGCGGAGCGCCGGTCGCTCTACAACCAGATCGCCGAGCTGACGAACCGCATCAAGCAGACCACCTGACCTCGACGTCGCATCGCGCCGTGATCAAGGGAAACTCCTGGCTGCCCTGACGGCCAGAAGCTTCCCTTGATCATGGGCAGCGGGCGGCCACCACGGGGTCGGAGCGGGTCGAGGCCGACCTGTCGCCAGCCCCGGCTGACGTAGTAGAGGAATGCCGGGAGTCGGCGATGAAGCCGGCCCGCCCGCATGCGGCTGTCGTCCATCCTGATCGTGGAAGAGCGGCCGGATGAGTGAATGCAGCCGGACAGCCGACCGCGACCAGGCCCGCCACCGGGAACCGGCCCGCGACCTCAACGCCTAGCCAACGCCCCTCCCCACGGCCACTAGGGCAGCAGCTCCCGCAGTGGCTGAGCCATGGTGACCGCACCCGTAGCGGCCGAATCGGTGGCGACGGCGGGTGACGACCAAAAAAGCGGTGCGCCCGCTCCCGTAGTGGGCGAAGCCATGGCGACGGTCGAGGTGGACGACCAAAGCCGTGGTGACCGCGCCCAAGGCAGACAAAGCCGTGGTGACCGCGCCTGCGGCAGGCAAAGCTTTGGCGTCGGTCCCCGTGACGACCAAAAAAAGCGGTGCTGGCCGCTTCCCGCGACGGCCGAAGCGGCGGTGACCCGTCTCCGCGGACCGACTCAGGCGACGGGCAACCGCTCCCCACGACGGGCCCGAACGGCGGCGGGCGGAGTGGAAGGTCCGGCGGTCAAATCGGGCCTCAGCCGGTTATCCACAGGGGGTAGGGCAACTTCTCCACAGAAACCGGCTTTCCACCGCAGTTGATCACAGCCTGTGGACTGACCACACTGTCCACCGTTTCCACAGGGCACCTAGCTGGGATATTGGCCATGTGGCCCCAAGTTGTCCACAGGAAGTCCCCAGCCCGATCCACAAGTTGTACACATATACCCCCGAGGGGTTCGTCCACACTGTCCACAAGGAATCCACAGAAAAGCTGTGGAAAACTCCGTTTGTGCCAACTTTCCAGGCACCGAAGAGCTCCGGTCACCAAATCGCTACGCGTTGCGCACAGCCGACGTCCACAGGCTGTGGATAACTACTGGGGAAGCTGTGTGGAAGTCCTGTGGACGCGGCCGAGCTGTAACCGCCGACGCTACGCGCCGTAGTGTTCACACGGTCCTCGTTATCCCCAGGCAGTGGATGAACCCTGGGGATTGCCGGTGGACAACCGGTGGACAACGCCTGTGGACAAGTAGTTGTCCACAATCCACAGCGTTGTACACAGGGGTTCGTACACACCTCATCCACCGGTCCGCAACGCGCTGACCAGGGAAAATGAGGGTTTTCCACAGAATCCACACCACCGATGATTACGAAGGAAATTTCTTTAGAAGAGAAGAAAAAGCAATCATCGGTGGGTGGAAAACTTTGGCGTCCCGATTTGGCGGGGTCGGTGCACGAGCGCCGCTCGGAGCGCCTAAGGTTCGATGAGCGGCCCGAGGAGTGCGCACCAGCCACCCCTGTCCGCCGCGCACCACAACCACCCACCGACACCACAGCCGATGATCGACACCATCGGCGACCATTGACACCGTCACACCCACAGACCACCCGAAGGCCAACGCACCCCGACCCGGCGATGACCGAGCCGGCAGGAGCGACGGCCGAGGGCGGACGTGAAGCACCATCAGCACCACAGCCTGAGACCTCAGACGAGTCGAACGCGGGAGGACCGCGATGAAGTTCCGAGTCGAGCGTGACGCGCTCGCCGATGCCGTCGCCTGGACGGCCAAGAGCCTGCCCAGCCGCCCCTCCGTCCCGGTGCTCGCCGGGGTCCTGCTGCGCGTCGCCGACGGCCGCCTGCAGGTGTCCGGCTTCGACTACGAGGTGTCCAGCCAGGTGACCGTCGAGGTCCAGGCCGACGCCGACGGCGCGACGCTCGTCTCCGGCCGCCTGCTCGCCGAGATCACCAAGGCGCTGCCCGCCAAGCCGGTCGACCTGGCCGCCGTGGGCTCGCACGTCGAGATCACCTGCGGGAGCGCCCGGTTCACGCTGCCGACCATGCCGGTCGAGGACTACCCGACCCTGCCGGAGATGCCCGAGCTGGCGGGGACCGTCGAGGCCGCGGTGTTCGCCGGGGCCGTGTCGCAGGTGGCGATCGCCGCCGGCCGTGACGACACCCTGCCGATGCTGACCGGCGTGCGGATCGAGCTGGAGGGCACCAAGCTGACCCTGCTGGCGACCGACCGTTACCGGCTGGCCGTGCGCGAGCTGGAGTGGCGGCCGGACGAGCCCGACGTCAGCTTGGCCGCCCTGGTGCCGGCCCGGACGCTCGACGACACGGCCAAGACGCTGGGGCCGCTCGGCGGCTCGGTGTCGGTCGCGCTGTCCCGCGGCAAGCTCGGCGAGGGGATGATCGGTTTCGCCGGCGGCGCCCGCCGTACGACGTCGCGGTTGCTCGACGGCGACTTCCCGAAGGTGCGGGCCCTTCTGCCCGACACCCACAACGCCCAGGCGCGGGTGTCGGTGTCGGCGCTCAACGAGGTCGTGCGCCGCGTCGGCCTGGTCGCCGAGAAGCAGACCCCGGTCCGGCTGTCGTTCAGCGCCGACGGTCTCGTCGTGGAGGCGAGCGGCAGCGAGGACGCCCGGGCGAGCGAGGCGATGGACTGCACCTACGACGGCGAGCCGATGACGATCGCCTTCAACCACCAGTATCTGCTGGACGGCCTCAAGGCGCTCGACGCGCCCATCGCCGTGCTGTCCTTCACTGACCCGAAGAAGCCTGCGGTCATGTCTCCGGCGAAGGATGATGGAGAAATCGTCCCGGGGTACTGGTACCTGATCATGCCGGTCCGCATCGGGAGCTGAGACAGCCAAGCAGCGCAGAGAGCTGAAATCGGAGGCACCACTAATGCAGCTCGGTCTCGTCGGCCTGGGCCGGATGGGCTTCAACATGCGCGAGCGGCTGCGGGCCGCCGGGCACGAGGTCGTCGGCTACGACCACCACCCCGACGTCACCGACGTCGCGTCGCTCAACGAACTGGTCGAGAAGCTCGCCGCGCCGCGCGTGATCTGGATCATGGTCCCGGTGCAGTTCACCGAGCCCACCATCGACGAGCTCTCCGGCCTGCTCGCCGCGGGCGACATCGTGATCGACGGCGGCAACTCGCGGTTCAGCAACGATCCGCCGCGGGCCGAGAAGCTGGGCAAGAAGGGCATCGGATACCTCGACGTGGGCGTCTCCGGCGGCATCTGGGGGCGCACCAACGGCTATGCCCTGATGGTCGGCGGCGACAAGCAGCACGTCGAGCACTGCATGCCGATCTTCGAGGGGCTCAAGCCGGCCGGCGAGTTCGGCTTCGCACACGCGGGCGGGCCGGGCGCCGGCCACTACGCGAAGATGGTGCACAACGGCATCGAGTACGGCATGATGCACGCCTTCGCCGAGGGATACGAGCTGCTCGAGACGTCGGAGTACGTCGAGAACATCCCCGAGGTCATCAAGTCCTGGCGCGCCGGCTCGGTGGTCCAGTCCTGGCTGCTCGACCTGCTCGACCGGGCCCTCGAGGAGGACCCGAAGCTCGACGCCCTCAAGGGCTACGCCGACGACACCGGCGAGGGCCGCTGGACCGTCGAGGAGGCCATCCGGCTCGCGGTGCCGATGAACGTGATCGCCGCGTCCCTGTTCGCGCGGTTCGCCTCGCGGCAGGAGGACTCGCCGGCGATGAAGGCGGTGGCCGCGCTGCGCCAGCAGTTCGGTGGCCACGCCGTGAAGAAGGACTGAGGAAGGCTTGTACGTCCGGGCGCTCGAGCTCGTCGACTTCCGCAGCTATCAGCGGGTGGTCGTCGAGCTCGACCCCGGGCCGTGCGTCCTGGTGGGGCCCAACGGGGTGGGCAAGACGAACCTCGTCGAGGCGCTGGGGTACATCGCCACCCTCGAATCCCATCGTGTCGCGACCGACGCGCCGCTGGTCCGGTTCGGGGCCGCCCGCGCCGTGGTGCGCTGCGCCGTCCTGCACGACGAGCGCGAGCTGCTCGTGGAGCTCTCGATCGAGCCGGGCAAGGCGAACAAGGCACGGCTCGGCCGTTCGGCGGTGACCCGCACGCGCGACATTCTCGGCGCCCTGAAGATGGTGATGTTCGCGCCCGAGGACCTGTCGCTGGTCCGGGGCGATCCTTCGGAGCGCCGGCGATACCTCGACGAGCTCCTCCAGCAGCGGCAGCCCCGCTTCGCCGGGGTCCGGTCCGACTACGACCGGGTGCTGAAGCAGCGTAACGCGCTGTTGCGCAGCGCGTATCTCGCCCGCAAGACCGGCGGCAGCCGCGGCGGCGACCTCTCCACGCTCGACGTCTGGGACGCGCACCTCGCGCGGCACGGCGCGCAGCTGATCCGCGCGCGGCTCGACCTGGTCGCCGGGCTCGCGCCGCACGTCGCCAAGGCGTACGCGGCGGTGAGCGCCAGCCGGTCCGACGCGCGGATCGCCTACAGCCCGTCGGTCGAGCTGCGCGACGACGTCGAGCAGGCACTGCTGGAGAAGCTGGCCGAGGTGCGCAAGCAGGAGATCGAGCGGGGCGTCACCCTGGCCGGCCCGCACCGCGACGACCTGACCCTGACGCTGGGCGACCTGCCGGCCAAGGGTTACGCGAGTCACGGCGAGAGCTGGTCGTATGCGCTGGCGCTGCGGCTGGCCGCCTACGATCTGCTGCGTGACGACGGGGTCGAGCCGGTGCTCATCCTCGACGACGTGTTCGCCGAGCTCGACGTCGGCCGCCGGGAGCGGCTGGCCGACCTGGTCGGCGGGGCGAGCCAGGTGATCGTCACCTGCGCGGTCGACGATGACGTGCCACGATCGCTGCGCGGCGCGCGGTACGAGGTGGGTGGAGGCGAGGTGCGACGTGTCTGACGAGCCCAAGCAGGAGCCGGGACAGGGGCCTGAGCTGGCCCGCGCGGCGGTGGAGGCGGCGCTGGCCAAACACCGCGCCAAGCCGCGCCGCAAGCAGGTCACCGAGCAGCAGGCCCGCCGGCGGGGCGGCTACACCGGCCCCGGCCCGGACCCGCGGGACCCGCAGCTGTTCGGCGACGTGCTCCAGCGGCTGGTCAAGCAGCGCGGCTGGCAGCGCCCGGCCGCCGAGGCGAAGGTCTTCGGCGAGTGGGCGCAGGTCGTCGGCGACGACGTCGCGGCTCACTGCCGCCCGCTCAAGCTGGAGCAGGGCGAGCTGACCATCGAGGCGGAGTCGACCGCGTGGGCGACCCAGCTGCGGATGCTGGCCGGCAAGCTGCTCGCGCGCATCGCGGGCGAGGTCGGCCACAACGTGGTGACGAAGCTGCACATCCAGGGGCCGACGACGCCGTCGTGGAGCCGGGGGCCGCGCCGCATCCGTGGCCGGGGGCCCCGCGACACCTACGGGTGACCGAGCGCGGCCGCGTCGGACGGTCGCCGGAAGACCGGAGCTAGAAGTCCGCGTAGACGGCGAACCCGCGGATGGCGCACCGGCGGTAGAACTTGGCGAGCACGTCGAGTTCGGCGATCGAGTAGCTCCACTGCGGAGCGTTGCCCGCGTCGTCACGCAGCGCGTCCAACCGGCTCTGCAGCCAGCGCAGTTGCTGCTCGGCCAGGCGAGAACCCTCCAGCGCCTTGCGCAGCACGGTGCTCACCGTCTCGAAGGTGATCTCCTCGCCGTACTGCTGGTGGCCGTTGACGAACCGCTCCAGCCCTCCGGCGATCCAGGCGCAGTCGTCGGGGCTGATGACCGGGTCTTCGTCCTCGGCGGCCGCGTCCGTGGCGTACAGCACACCGTTGAGTCCGAAGAGGAGGTCGACGAGTTCGGTGTATCCCGTCACGCGCACGGTGCCCGTCTTCGCCACGTGATCGGCCAGGGCCGCGGCCGGGCCCGCGTGCAGCGGCAGCTTCTCCGCGAGCTCCGCGAAGTCGACGAACTCCGCCGGCGCCACCGGGTCGTAGAACCGGCCGGTGCGCGGCCACTGCACGGCGACGTTGTCAAGCCCCATCGCGCCCACCCTCACTTTCCCTGACCCACGCCCGCCCCGCGGCGGGGAACATACGGCACGAACGGCCCCTTGCGCGACCCCCGGAAGTTCCAAAACCCAGAACCCGGCTCTTGTACCTGCTGTGCCGCCCGCCACCACGCATGAAGACCCCTCCTGCGTAGGGGGACCTTCGGACGGTACCGTTCGGGCCGCTACGGGGACTACAGGCACCGTCCCGGCGCGAAATTGTCGCATGAGCACAGTAGGATTGGAGCGGCTCAGGAAGCCAGCCGATCAGTTTCCGCGTGTGCGTCACAGCGGCGGTCGGCATGCCAGAGGTCGGGGCGCCCTATGGACGGGCGCCAGTCGTCGGCGTGCCGTCCACCGTCCGGCGTGCACGCACGACTCCGCACGAGACCCGGGGCGCGACCCGCGTGGCCGGCCAGTGCGAGAAAGCGACCGAGGGTGGCAGCAAACAAGCCCGAAAAGTCCTATGACTCCTCCTCGATCACCGTCCTCGAAGGACTTGAGGCGGTCCGCAAGCGCCCAGGCATGTATATCGGTTCGACCGGCGAGCGCGGCCTGCACCACCTGGTGTGGGAGGTCGTGGACAACGCGGTTGACGAGGCCCTGGCCGGCTTCTGCGACACGATCGAGGTCACGCTGCTGGCAGACGGCGGCGTCCGGGTCGTGGACAACGGCCGTGGCATCCCCGTCGACATGCACCCCAAGGAGAAGCGGCCCACCGTCGAGGTCGTGCTGACCGTGCTGCACGCCGGCGGCAAGTTCGACGGCCAGGCCTACGCGGTCTCCGGTGGTCTGCACGGTGTCGGCATCTCGGTCGTCAACGCGCTGTCCACGCGCATCGACCTGGAGATTCTCAAGGACGGGTTCGTCTGGCGCCAGACCTACCGCAACTCCAAGCCCGACCCGCTGCAGAAGGGCGAGCCGACCGACCGCACCGGCACGAGCGTCACGTTCTGGCCCGACCCGACGATCTTCGAGACGACGACCTACGTCTACGAGACGATCTACCGCCGGATCCAGGAGTACGCCTTCCTCAACCGCGGCCTCACGATCGTGCTGCGCGACGAGCGCCCGGACGTGCCGGAGGAGAAGAAGGAGGTCGTCTTCTGCTACAAGGGCGGCATCGCGGACTTCGTCCGGCACCTCAACGCGACCAAGACCCCGATCCACCGCTCGGTCGTCGAGTTCGGCTCGGACGGCGAGGGCATCGCGGTCGAGATCGCCATGCAGTGGAACGAGTCGTATGGCGAGAGCGTCTACACGTTCGCCAACACGATCAACACGCATGAGGGCGGCACCCACGAGGAGGGCTTCCGCGCCGCGCTGACGAGCGTCGTGAACAAGTACGGTGCCGACAAGAAGCTGCTGAAGGGCGACGAGAAGCTCACCGGCGAGGACATCCGCGAGGGTCTTGCGGCGATCATCTCGGTGAAGCTGGCCAACCCGCAGTTCGAGGGCCAGACGAAGACCAAGCTGGGCAACACCGAGGCGCGCAGCTTCGTGCAGAAGGTCTGCAACGAGTGGCTGGTCGACTGGTTCGACCGCAACCCGGCCGAGGTGAAGACCATCATCACCAAGGCCTCGCAGGCCGCCCGGGCGCGGATCGCCGCCTCGCAGGCCCGCAAGCTGGCCCGGCGCAAGTCGCTGCTGGAGTCCGGCTCGATGCCGGGCAAGCTGGCCGACTGCCAGTCGAACGACCCGCGCCTGTGCGAGCTGTTCATCGTCGAGGGCGACTCCGCCGGCGGCTCGGCCAAGCAGGGCCGCGACCCCCGCGTGCAGGCGATCCTGCCGATCCGCGGCAAGATCCTCAACGTCGAGAAGGCGCGCATCGACCGCGTGCTGAAGAACAACGAGGTCCAGGCGCTGATCACCGCGCTCGGCACGGGCATCCACGACGAGTTCGACATCGAGAAGCTGCGGTATCACAAGCTGATCCTGATGGCGGACGCCGACGTCGACGGCCAGCACATCCAGACCCTGCTGCTGACGCTGGTCTTCCGCTTCATGCGGCCGCTGATCGAGCTCGGGCACGTCTACCTCGCCGCGCCCCCGCTGTACAAGATCAAATGGAACAAGAAGGGCGACGACGCGCAGTACGCCTACACGGACCGTGAGCGCGACGGCCTGATCGAGCTGCGCCAGCAGTCGAAGCCCAACGCCAAGCCGGACGACATCCAGCGGTTCAAGGGTCTCGGCGAGATGAACTACCCCGAACTGTGGGAAACCACCATGAACCCGGCGACCCGGATGCTTCGTCAGGTGACATTGGACGACGCTGCAACCGCAGACGAGCTTTTCAGCGTCCTCATGGGCGAAGACGTGGAGGCGCGCCGCTCGTTCATCCAGCGGAACGCCAAGGACGTTCGGTTCCTCGACATCTGATCTGCGGACACTGAGAAAAGGGATTTAGTAGCGTGACGGAACCGAACCCCACTCCAGACGAGACGCCCGCCGAGGGTGCCTCCGGGGTCGCCAGCCGGATCGAGCCGGTCGGCATCGAAGTGGAGATGCAGCGCTCGTACCTCGACTACGCGATGAGCGTGATCGTGGGCCGCGCGCTCCCCGACGTGCGCGACGGCCTGAAGCCGGTGCACCGCAAGATCCTCTACGCGATGTTCGACGGCGGCTACCGGCCCGACCGCGGCTACGTGAAGTGCGCCCGCGTCGTCGGCGACGTGATGGGCAACTACCACCCCCACGGCGACGCCTCCATTTATGACGCGCTGGTCCGCATGGCGCAGAACTGGTCGCTGCGGTACCCGCTGATCGACGGCAACGGCAACTTCGGCTCGCCCGGCAACGACCCCGCCGCGGCGATGCGATACACCGAGGCCCGCCTCGACCCGCTGGCGATGGAGATGCTGCGGGACATCGACGAGGACACCGTCGACTTCGTCCCCAACTACGACGGCCGGGCCCAGGAGCCCACGATCCTGCCGTCGCGCATCCCCAACCTGCTGGTCAACGGCAGCACCGGCATCGCGGTCGGCATGGCGACCAACATCCCGCCGCACAACCTGCGCGAGATCGCCGCCGCCGTCCAGTGGTGCCTCGATCACCCGGAGGCCGACGAGGCCGAGACGCTCGACGAGCTGATCAGGATCGTCAAGGGGCCCGACTTCCCCACGAAGGGCCTCATCGTCGGCACCGCCGGCATCATCGACGCCTACCGCACGGGCCGCGGCTCGATCCGCATGCGCGCCGTCGTCGAGGTCGAGGAGGACCCCCGCGGTCGCACCATCCTCGTCGTCACCGAGCTGCCCTACGCGGTCAACCCCGACAACCTGGCCGAGCGCATCGCCGACCTGGTGAAGGAGGGCAAGCTCGCCGGCATCGCCGACATTCGCGAGGAGTCCTCCGGCCGCACCGGCATGCGCCTGGTGATCGTGCTCAAGCGTGACGCGGTCGCCAAGGTCGTGCTGAACAACCTGTACAAGCACACCCAGCTGCAGGAGACGTTCGGCGCCAACATGCTGGCCCTGGTCGACGGCGTGCCGCGCACGCTCAACCTGGCCCAGTTCGTGCGGAACTACGTGACGCACCAGATCGAGGTCATCGTCCGGCGCACGCGGTATCGCCTGCGCAAGGCCGAGGAGCGCGCGCACATCCTGCGCGGCCTGGTCAAGGCCCTCGACATGCTCGACGAGGTCATCGCCCTCATCCGGCGCTCGCCGAGCGCCGAGGAGTCGAAGACCGGCCTGATGAACCTCCTGGAGATCGACGACATCCAGGCCACCGCGATCCTCGACATGCAGCTGCGGCGCCTCGCCGCACTGGAGCGCCAGCGCATCTTCGACGAGCTGGCGAAGATCGAGATCGAGATCGCGGACTACAAGGACATCCTTGCCACGCCGGCCCGGCAGCGGCAGATCATCTCCGAGGAGCTCGCCGAGATCGTGGCCCGCCGCGGCGACGACCGGCGCACCCAGATCATCCCGTTCGACGGTGAGGTCTCCATGGAGGACCTCATCGCGCGCGAGGACGTTGTGGTGACGATCACTCGCACGGGCTACGCCAAGCGCACCAAGGTCGATCTGTACCGCTCGCAGAAGCGCGGCGGGAAGGGTGTCTCCGGTGCGACACTCAGGCAGGACGACATCGTCAGCCACTTCTTCGTGTGCTCGACGCACGATTGGATGCTGTTCTTCACGAATAAAGGGCGCGTCTACCGGGCAAAGGCGTACGAGCTGCCCGAGGCAAGCCGGGTGGCCAAGGGGCAGCACGTCGCCAACCTGCTGGCCTTCCAGCCCGACGAGCACATCGCGCAGGTGATCGAGATTCCGAACTACCAGGTGGCGCCATACCTGGTGCTCGCGACCAAGGAAGGCCTGGTCAAGAAGACCAAGCTGGAGGAGTTCGACTCCAACCGGTCGGGGGGCATCATCGGGATCAACCTGCGAGAGGATGACGAGCTGGTGGGCGCGGCACTGCTCGGCCCGGAGGACGACCTCCTCCTGGTGAGCAAGCAGGCGCAGGCCATCCGGTTCACGGCCAACGACGACACGCTGCGTCCGATGGGGCGGGCGACGTCCGGGGTGATCGGCATGCGGTTCACCGACGGTGACGAGTTGCTCGCCATGGAAGTGGTGCGTGAAGGGATGGATTTGGACGTGCTGGTAGCCACCGACGGTGGTTTTGCCAAGCGCACGCCCATCGAGGAATATCCGGTGCAAGGTCGCGGCGGCAAGGGTGTGCTCACCGCTAAAATCACGTCGCGTCGCGGGGGCCTCGTGGGCGCGGTGGTGATCAGCCCGGACGATGAGCTGTTCGCCATTACATCCAATGGTGGCGTGATCCGGACTCCTGTGAAGCCTGTACGGCGCACGCGGGACCGGAACACAATGGGGGTCAAGCTCATGGACCTGCCGGAGGGTGTGACCATCGTCGCGATCGCCCGTAACGCCGATGAGCCCGACGAACAGGACTAGTTGATGACAGACACACAGGCGAAGTCGGGGACCGCCTCGGCAGCAACCGACGAGGCCGGAGAGGCCGGAGAGGCTGCCATGACGGGATCTGACTCGGGGGCGCCTGCCGCCGGCGGGGAGGCTGGCGCGGTCAACGGGAATGGGTTGGCCGGCGAGACCACAACCGGAGGCACGCCGAAGTTCATGCGTGCGCCGGGCATGGCCCCGCCGCCCGATTCGCTGACAGTTCCGATCCAGTCGCCCGCGTCGGTGGTCGGATCGGCCGCGCCGCCGGCGTCGTTCCAGGCCGGCGTGAGCCCGGTCAGCGGCTCGGCGACGGGCACCGCGAGCGTCTCGGCGATCGCACGGGCTGCCGTGCGCACGCCCGCCGCCGCGGCGACCCAGGCCATCAACGCGCCCGCGGCGTCGGCGTCCGGCTCCGCGCGCGTCACCGAGGCCGTCCGGGCCGCCCGCAAGACGGTCAGTTCGGCCGTCGGCCGCGGCCCGCGCCGGGCCCGGCTGCACCTCAAGCGCATCGACCCGTGGTCTGTGATGAAGTTCGCGTTCGCGGTGTCGTTCGTGCTCTTCGTGGTCGTCATCGTGGCGACCTCGGTGCTGTACCTCGCCCTCGACGCGATGGACGTGTTCAACAGCGTCAACAAGATGCTGTCCGACATCGTCAGCTCCACCGGCGGCGAGTCCAACAACACCTTCCGCATCACCGCGAAGGGCATCATCGGTGGCGCCGCCCTCCTGGGCGTCGTCAACGTCGTGCTCTTCACGGCCCTCGCGACGCTGGGCTCGTTCATCTACAACGTGTGCGCCGACCTGGTCGGTGGCATCGAGCTGACCCTCGCCGAGAAGGACTGACCTGCGGTTCCGGTTCCCCTCGGCGCGCCGGGGGGAACCGGTTTGAGGCCGACGGGCCGGGTACGGTAACCTTCATCGTCCGCACAACGGGGCTATAGCTCAGTCGGTTAGAGCGCAGAGCTGATAACTCTGAGGTCGCTGGTTCGATTCCAGCTAGCCCCACGGGCCGTTAGGCGCCCCCTGCTCAGCGCAGGGGGCGCTTTCGCCTTTACGGCCCGTCATTCCTCGCGCGGGCTGCGCCCGCTCCCCAGTGGGGGGCTTCGCCCACCCACACCCCCGAAACTGTCGCGGCTTCGCCGCTTGTCTTGCGGGCTGGGGGTCTCTTCTGGCGGCTTTGCCGCTGTCCTTGCGGGGATGTTTTTTCTTGCTCCACTTTCTTTTTGGTCTGTCGGGTGTGTGACTGGCGTCGCCCTGCGTTGGTGTAGCATCGCTGCGGCGGTACAGGGGTTCTCGCTCTGTGACCGGTCGGGGATAGGCGCAGACTGGTGCGCTTGCCTGGAGTGGTTCTTCTTTCCGCTCCGGGGTGCTGGTTCGAGTCCAGCTAGGCCCACATGTGGAAAAAGGTGCTGGTGGTCGTCGCTGTTGTCGGAGCCGCTGCCTACGTTGTCAAGCGCGTTCGCGCTGCCAACGAGGACCGGGCACTGTGGCACGAGGCGACGACCGCTCCCGACCTGCGATAGTCTGCGGGCTGGCGCGAAGGCGCCATCCCCGGCTCGCGGGGGCGTAGCTCAACTGGCAGAGCACCGCCTTTGCAAGGCGGGGGTTAGGGGTTCGAGTCCCCTCGCTTCCACTACAGCAGGTGTCTCACCTGCGGCTTTCGCTTAGCCAAGATCGCCTGGTAAGGCCCGGGTAAGGCTCAGCCCCGATCTTGACCTCGCCGGGCGGCCAGCAGCGCCCGCTGAACGTCGTGCGGCGCGAACTCCTTCACGTGCTCGGCGACATCGCCGGCACTGATCGCCGATCTTGCCGCGGTCCGGGTTCGCCGCCGCGAAGTCCTCAATGGACTGATCAACGGAGAAGTCGATGCGGGCTCTCCGTGCCAGCTGACATTGACGTCGCGCGGTGCAGGTCGCAAGATTCAGGCGGCTGCTCATGCGCGGGACGCGCGGCGGCCCCACATTCGCCTCAGGTTGGGGTATCACCACAATGCGTTCACACCGCATCACTGCAATCGCCCTGTCCATGCTCGCGGTGACAGGGAGTTTCGTTGCTCTTCAGTCCGCCACCGCGTACGCCACGGAGCCGGGGACCGATGGTCTCCTGGCGACGTCATCGAACCACGGCACATACATGGGCAACGCCGACGGAACGGGACAGCACGTGCCGGCTCCGTTGTCCCACGCGCGATACGCGACCTGGTCGTCCGACGGCAGCCGCATCGCCTGGCAGAATATCGCCGGAACCGCCGGTCTCGTGGTCAGCGACCCGGACGGCACCAACCAGGTGTGGATCCCGAACACTGGATGGTCAGGGGGTCCCACGTGGTACGACTCGAACACCAAGCTGGTGTTCGCTGACTACCCGAGCGAGGACATCGCCAGGCCTACACAGCTCTACGTCACGTCGGTGCTCGGCACCGGATCCAAGGCCCCGCTGTTCGCAACGAACACGGGATGCGCTGACACTCATCCGCTCGCTCGCAGAAACCTGATCGCATTCACGCGCTCATGCACCTCGTCGCCAAGTCAGGTCTGGCTGTACGACAAGACGGCCGGTACTGCGCACAAGGTACTCGACAACGCATCCGATGCGGACATCTCGCCGGACGGCACCAAGATCGTCTTCAGTCGACCGTCCACGCTCGGGGACGATCTGTTCGTATCCGCGATCGACGGCTCCGGAGTCACCCAGCTCACCACCACGGGAACCACACAGTACAAGCGCCATGCGGCTCCGGTGTGGTCCCCGTCGGGCACTCGCATCGCGTACTACAGCAACGGCGGGCCCAGCGACCAGGACACAGAGATCTTCGATATGGCGACCAAGACCGAGACGGTCTGGCTCGACTGGAGCTGGGGCGCGCCCTCCTGGCAGCCCATCAACCCCTCGGCGCCGAAGCCGCCCACGGCGCCCAATGATCGCGGCACCTACTATCCGGTGTCGCCCTACCGCGTCATGGACACCCGCTCCGGCAAGGGAGCGCTGAAGGGCGTCGTCGGCAGCGGTGGTGTGGTGAGCCTGCAGGTCACTGGTGTGGGCAGTGTGCCTGTGGATGCCTCGACGGTCGTGCTCAACGTGACCGTCACCGAGCCCACCGGCCCGGGATATGTCACGGTCTACCCGACGGGTGTGGCCCGCCCGACGGCATCCTCGCTCAACTACGTCAGGGGCTGGACCGGGGCGAACTCGGTCACCGTGAAGGTCGGCGCCGAAGGCAAGGTGGACCTGTACAACGCCGGCGGTCCGGCGCACCTTATCGCGGACGTCTACGGCTACTACACGCAGGGACATAACTGCTGCTCGGGCTACATGGGCGGGCAATACCACCCGTTGGCGCAGCCGGTCCGTCTGACCGACACCCGCGACTGGGGGGTCGGCCGGGTCCCGGCCGGCTACTACATCAACTCCGTCGCTTCCTGGGACAGCAGCATCGACCCGCACGTCCGCGCGTTCGCGGTCAACGTGACGGCCACCGCGCCGACCGGGGGCGGCTACCTGACCGCTTGGAACGGCGACGAAGGCAACCTGCCCAACACGTCGACATTGAACTACACGGCGAACGCCACGGTGCCGAACTTCGCCGTGGTGCCGGCAACGCCGTGTGTTGACTGCGGCACTGCCACCGGGCTGCCGTCGATCGGCGTGTACACCAGCACCAACGCGCACATCATCGTCGACATCGTCGGCTTCTACGACGACGGTTCGCTGCCGAACGGGCTGCGATTCACGCCGATCGTGCCGACCCGGATCGCGGATACCCGCAGCGGGCAGGGCTGGCCCTCGCGGCTCGGGCCGGGAACCACGGCTTCGATCAAAGCACCGAGCTCGATTGCGAACGTCGACACATGGGCGCTGGCGACGAACGTGACCGCTGTGCAGCCGACTTCGGCCACGTACCTGACGGTCTGGCCGACTGGAGCCGGAAGGCCGAGCACCTCCAACCTGAACCCGACGGCCGGGTCGGTCGTGCCGAACGCGGTGCAGACCATGATCGGCGCGGACGACAAGTTCAACGTCTTCAACGCCGGCGGCTACTGCGACGTGGTCGTGGACGTGGTCGGGACGTTCTACCAGTACCCACCCTCGGTGTCGGCGGCGATGGCCAACAGCCAGTCGGCCCCCGCACCGGTGACGCAGCCGTCGATGCAGTTCAAACGGCCCTAGCACGGCGAACCCGGTAACGCGTCTGACGTCTCGCGGCGCGGACGCGTTACCGGGCTCAGCCTGCTTGCCCGGCGAACAGTTGGTTCACTGTGGTCGCGGAGCCGTTGTCGGACACGGCATCAGAGACGGGTGGCCGTTCGGACCAGTGCGGCCAGCGCGCGGGATCGGCTGTGCGGTGGCCAGGCGATCAGAGTTGTCACCAGCGGCGCGTCCACCAGCGGTACCGCTGCCACATCAGCGTTCAAGTGGGCCCGGCACGACTCCGGGAGCGCCGCGGCGCAGCGGCCCAGCGCGATCAGCTGCAGCAGCTGCGTGTTGTCGCGGACCTGGGGGCCGGGGCCGTTCGGGTAGCTGCCGTCAGGCTTCGGCCAGTTCGGCATCGGCAGGTCGGGCACATTCTGCAGGTCCGACAAGCGTAGGTGCGACGACGTGGTCAGCGGGTGGCCGGCCGGCAGGACCGCCACCTGAGCTTCCGTCGTGAGCTCCTCGGTGTCGAAGCCGGCCGACGAGTCGAACGGGCGGTGCAGGAGGGCCACGTCGGCGCGGCCGTCGCGCAGGAGGCGCTCCTGCTCGCCGATGCCGCAGAGGACCACGTCGACCGGGGTCGCGTCGGGCTCGGCGGCGTACGCGGCGAGCAGCTTCGACAGCAGTTCGGTCGACGCGCCGGCCTTCGTCACCAGGACCAGGCCGGCCTGGCCGGCGGCGGCGCGGCGGGTGCGGCGCTCGGCGGCCTCGACCGCGTCCAGGGCGGCGCGGGCCTCGCGGAGCAGGACGGCGCCCGCCCCGGTCAGGGTGACGGCGCGACTGTTGCGCTCCAGCAGCGGTACCCCGAGCCGCCGCTCCAGCTGGCCGATCGCCCGCGACAGCGGCGGCTGGGCGATGCCGAGCCGCTGGGCGGCCCGGCCGAAGTGCAGCTCCTCGGCGACGGCGACGAAGTACCGCAGCTCGCGGGTCTCCATGGAACGCAACGATACCCGGGCGGTATCGCTGCCGACCCAAACGGTGTTGGAGGCGCGGCGTGGGCAGCGACAGCATCGAATGCATGAGCGAAGGCAAGATTGCGCTGGTCACCGGCGCGAACAAGGGGATCGGGTACGAGATCGCGGCCGGGCTCGGCGCCCTCGGCTGGAGGGTCGGGGTCGGCGCGCGGGACGAGGGGCGGCGCGAGGCGGCGGTGGAGAAGCTGCGCGCGGCCGGCGTTGACGCGTTCGGCGTGCCGCTCGACGTGACCGACGACGCGAGCGTGGCCGCGGCGGCGCGCCAGCTCGACCGGCTCGACGTGCTCGTCAACAACGCCGCCATCACCGGCGGGATGCCGCAGACGCCGACCACGGTCGATCCCGCCACCATGCGGACGGTGGTCGAGACGAACGTCATCGGCGTCATCCGGGTGACCAACGCACTGCTGCCGCTGCTGCGTCGGTCGCCGAGCCCACGGATCGTGAACATGTCCAGCACCGTCGGGTCGTTGGCCCGGCAGGCCGGGGGGACGGAGGACACCGGGCCGATCTCGGCCGCCTATGCCCCGTCGAAGACGTTCCTCAATGCCGTCACCGTGCAGTACGCCAAGGAGCTGCGCGGGACCAACATCCTCGTCAATGCCGGCTGCCCCGGCTACACGGCGACCGACCTCAACGGGTTCCGCGGGTACCGCACCCCGGAACAGGGTGCCCAGATCGCGATCCGGCTCGCCACCCTGCCCGACGACGGCCCGACCGGCGGCTTCTTCGACGACAACGGCGAGATTCCCTGGTAGGTCAGTCCGACGCGACGCGGGCGTGCAGGTGCATGTCGTGCCAGCCGTCCGCGTGCCGGGCCTCCGAGCGCTTCGTGCCTTCGAGCGGAAAGCCGGACCGGGCCGCCACCCGGCATGAGGCGACGTTCCGCGTCGAGTGATTGAGCTCGATCCGCTGCAGTCCGACCGTCGCGAAGCACCATGCGGCCAGGGCCGACAACGCCCGTGGGGCCAGGCCCTGGCCGCGGCTCGACGGCAGCACCCAGTACGACACCTCCGCCAGGCCCTCGTGCAGGCTCAACCGCCGCAGGCTGATCTGGCCGGCCACCACGCCGTCGTGCACGACGGCCCAGCCGGCGCCGGACTCCTCGCGCCAGCGGGCCGGCCAGGTCGCCAGCCAGTCGGCGGCCTCCTCGTCGGTCATCGACCGGCAGTGCCACTGCTGGATGGCGGAGTCGGCGTACCCGGCCAGGACCGCGGGGCGGTCGGCCGCGCGCCACGGGCGCAGCAGGAGGCCGTCCGCCGGGATCGACGGCTGGGCCGACCACGACAGCGTCCCGGGCGGCACCGCAGCTGAGATGAGTGACGGCATGCCGCCGACTGTAGGCTGGGCACCCCAGGTGTCGCCTCGGTCACTAAAGGCTTGCGAAAGGAAACTCACAAGGTTTCCGACCCAACGTGATCAAGGGAGTGCGGAGTGTACTCGCCCGGCGGGAATCCCGCGGACGAATACCCGAACGCGTGACCCACGATTGGCTTATCTAGGGAATATTGGTACCCGTGAGAGGACGGCACCGGGCAACGGACCTGAGAAGCAACGGGTTCGTCGCCCTCGCAGCCGGCATGATCCTTCCCCTCGTCGCAATCGGCGCTGTCTACGGCGGCTTCCGAGCGATGTCGACGGCGGGCTGCTCGGGGACGGTGCGACTGTCGGTCGCGGCGAGCCCGGAGATCGCGCCGGCCATCAAAGACGCCGCAACCCGCTGGCTGAAGACCGAGCCACGGGTCGGCAACGAGTGCGTGGCGGTCGATGTCACGCCGGTCGCCGCGGCGGAGGTCGCCGCCGCGATCGCCGGCGAGAGCGGCGCCAAGCTTTCGGGCGTCGGTCAGGCCGACGGGAAGACCCAGGTGCCCCATGTCTGGATCCCCGACTCTTCCCTGTGGCTCCAGCGCATGCGTGCCGCCCGGGGAGATCTCGTGCCGCAGGTCGCCCCGTCGCTCGCCCGAAGCCCCATCGTCCTCGCCGTGCCCGAGCCGACCGCCAAGTCGCTCGGCTGGCTGGAGAACAAGCTGACCTGGAAGCAGGTCCTCGATCAGATCGTCGGCGACACCCGCATCAACCCGGGCATCGTCGACCCCAACCGTGACTCGGTCGGCGTATCGACGATGGTCGCAATGGCCTCGGTGCGCGACCAGTTCGGCGCGGAGGGTGACGCGCTGACCGTCGGTGCCGTCAAGGCGCTGACGACCGGCAAGTCGGAGCAGCCCTCCGGTCTCCTGGCGCGCTTCCCGCGCGATGCCGACCCGCGCACGCTGTCGACCGCGGTGACCCTGGCGCCGCTGTCGGAGCAGGCGCTGCACGCCTACAACGCGGCCGGCCCGGCGGTACCGCTCATCGCGGTGTACCCCGACCCGGCCCCGATCGCGCTCGACTTCCCGTTCGCGGCGATGCCCCGCCTGTCGCCGAACCGGGCGGCCGCGGCCGAGCAGTTCCGCTCGGTCCTGACCGGCAACGACTTCCGCAACCTGCTCGCCGCCCACCACCTGCGGGCCAACGACGGCAGCGTCGGGGTGGGCATGACCCTCGGGCCCAGCGCCGCCAGCAGCGGCGGTGTCACGCCGGTGCCCGACCCCGCGGTGATCTCGAAGGCCCTCCAGATGTGGGTGGAGATCACCCAGCCGTCGCGCATGCTCGCCGTGCTCGACGTGTCGCCGGCGATGAAGGCCCAGGTGCCGGGCGCCGGTGTGCCCAAGCAACAGGTAGCGCTCCAGGCCGCCGTCGGTGGCCTGGACCTCTTCCCCGACTCGTGGGCGGTCGGCCTGTGGTCGTTCTCGACCGGCCACCACGAGCTGGTCCCGATCGGCCCGCTCACCGCGCAGCGCGACCAGCTGCGCGGCGCGATCGGCGGCCTCAAGACCGACACCAAGGGCTCCAGCGGGCTGTACGACACGATCCTCGCCGCCTACAAGACCGTCCAGCAGGGCTGGGACGGCGGCCGCGGCAACTCGGTCGTGGTGATCACCGGCGGCCGGAACACCTCGGGCAGCCTCTCGCTCGACGCGCTCGTCAGCTCGCTCCAGAAGGTCGAGAACCCGGACCAACCGGTGCAGATCATCGTCATCGGCATCGGCTCCGAGGTGAACCAGGCCGAGATGCAGAAGATCGTCGACGCGACCGGCGGTGCCGTGTTCGTCGCCACCGACCCCTCGAAGATCGGTGACATCTTCATGAAGGCGCTCGCCCTGGACGACGGGCGATAGAAACTGCGGCATGAGTAAACTCGAGACCGTCGCCGCACTCTCCGCGCCGTCCCTCCTCGCCCCACCCGTGCTGGCCGCCCTGCAGTCCTGGCCGCCCGCTGCCGAGGTGCTCGCGGCGCCGATCGACCCGGACCTGGCCGACACCGCCGCGTTCTGCGCCGCCTATGACGTCGAGCTGTCCGCCTCGGCGAACTGTGTCGTGATCGCGGGCAAGCGGGACGGCGAGATGCGGTACGCGGCATGCGTCATCCTGGCCACCACGCGCGCCGACGTGAACGGTGTGGCCCGCAAGCGGCTCGACGTGCGCAAGGCGAGCTTCGCGCCGATGGAGTCGGCGGTGAGCCTGACGCAGATGGAGTACGGCGGGATCACGCCCATCGGCCTGCCCGCCACATGGCCGGTGTGGATCGACGCCCGCGTCGTCGACGTGCCGGAGGCGATCGTCGGCAGCGGCCTGCGCCGTTCGAAGATCGTGCTGCCAGGTTCGTCGCTGGCACAGCTGCCGGGCGCGTCAGTGGTCGAGGGCCTGGCTCTCTGAGACCTGTCGCTTCATGCGCGCGAGGATGGCGGTGCCGCCCCGCACCCGCAGCGGACTGATCGCGGCCGCGAGCCCCATCCGCTGGTAGAGGTCGTTCGGCACCGCCAGCACCTCGTCGACACCGGCTCCGTCGAGCCCTTCACTGAGGATCCCGGCGAACGCGCGGGTCGTCGGTGCCTCGGGCGGGCAGTCGAAGTACAGCTGGACGGTCCGCTGCGCAGTGACCTCGGCCTTCAGGAAGAAGGGCGTCTGGCACTCGGGCACCTGCTCCATCCCCGCGTGCTCGGCGAACTCGGCCGGCAGCGGGGCGACCGCGTCGGAGTACTCGAGCAGCATCTCCAGCACCACGTCGCGCGGCGCGGAGGCGAACTCCTCAACGATGGCAGCAAGCTTGTCGGGCATGTCCACGCATGCAACGCTAACGCGCGGAAAGTGTGATCGCGCAGCGCGACCTTGGAGTCCGGTGATGAACCCCAAGATCGCGCTCATGCCGGCGTCAGTTGTTCGGGGAGGCCTTGCTGATGCCGCCCAGGACCGAGTCCGGGTCGATCTCCTCGGCCAGGTCGCCGATCGACACGATGCCCACCAGGCCCTGATGGTCGTCGCAGACCAGCACGCGGCGGACGGCCTGGTCGCGCATCAGCAGGGCCGCCGAGTGGATCGAGTCGTCCGGGCGGACCGTCACCAGGTCCTTCGTCACGATCTCGCCGATGGTCGTGGCGGCCGGGTCGCAGCGCTCGGCCACCGCGCGGACCACGATGTCGCGGTCCGTCACGACACCCGTGAGTTCCGGGCCGTCGGCCACCACCACGTCGCCGATGTCCTGCTCACGCATGGTGCGTGCGGCCTCCGCCAAGGTTGTCTCACTCGGTAGGTAGACCACATTGGTGGTCATCACATCCCGGACCGTCTGGACTGTCATGGTTTGCACCTCCCAAGGGGTGGATGGACATGTGATACCCAGGGTGAAAGTCGGCTAACGATCATGAGTTTCGAGAGGCGGGTGTGGTCTGCGGCAAAGTCGCTTCCTCCGGTACCTACGCCCTGACAGGATGCGAACCGGGACGAACAAAACGGGGGAGGTACGGGCGCGGTGGCTGAATGGAAGAGCTTCGTCGCGGTCGGTGACAGTTTTACGGAAGGGCTCGACGATCCGACGCCCGACGGGCAGGGGTTCCGGGGCTGGGCCGACCTGGTCGCGGGTGTGCTGGCGCAGGGCTCGGGGGAGTTCAAGTACGCGAACCTGGCCGTGCGCGGCCGGCTGTTCGACAACATCGTCGCCGAGCAGGTGCCGCTGGCCGTCGCGATGAAGCCCGACCTCGTCAGCTTCGCCGGCGGGGGGAACGACGCGCTGCGGCGGACATTCGAGGTCGACGCGCTCGTCGGGCGCTTCGACCGGACGATCGAGAAGCTCCGCGGTACCGGTGCGGATGTCGTCCTTTTCCGGTGGGCAGACCTGACGGGGCGGATGCCCGGCGGCAAGATGCTCCGGCCGCGCGTCGACGCGCTGAACACGGCCATCGAGGAGGTCGGCGCCAAGCACGGGGCGCACGTCGTGAGCCTCTGGGACGACACCGAGTTCTGCAACTCGCGGCTGTGGAGCATCGACCGGCTGCACCTGTCGCCGTCGGGGCACCGGCGGGTGGCCGCGCACGTGCTGACGAAGCTGGGCGTGACCTGCGACCCGGACTGGCTGGCAGCGCCGGCGCCGCCGGAGGAGCTGTCCTGGGTGTCGCGGAAGGCGGCCGACGCCAAGTGGGCGACCCAGCACCTCGCGCCGTGGGTGAAGCGGCGGCTGACCGGGCGTTCGTCGGGTGACATGGTGACCGCGAAGCGTCCGGAGCTCGCACCACTGGAGCGCTAGGGTCGGGATTATGGCTGTTGCGAACGATCCGGCGCCCGAACTCGGCGCTTACGCGCACCCGGAGCGGCTGGTCACCACGGCGTGGCTGGCCGAGCACCTCGACGACCCCGGGCTGGTCGTTGTCGAGTCCGACGAAGACGTGCTCCTCTACGGCACCGGGCACATCCCCGGCGCCGTCAAGGTGGACTGGCACCTCGAGCTCAACGACCAGACGACCCGCGACTACCTCGACGCCGAGGGCTTCGCCGCGCTGTGCCGCGCGAAGGGCATCGGCCCCGACGACACGATCGTGTTCTACGGCGACAACTTCAACTGGTGGGCCACCTACGCGCTGTGGGTGTTCGCCCTCTTCGGCCACCGCGATCTGCGCATCCTCGACGGCGGCCGGGCGAAGTGGATCGCCGAGGACCGGCCGCTGACCCGCGAGGTGCCCGAGCGGGCGCCGGCGGACTACCCGGTGGTCGAGCGCGACGACTCGAAGATCCGCGCGTTCCGCGACCAGGTGCTGGAGCACATCAAGGCCGACCGGCCGCTGGTCGACGTGCGCTCGCCGGGGGAGTACTCGGGCGAACTGCTGCACATGCCCGACTACCCGCAGGAGGGCGCGCTGCGCGGCGGCCACATCCCGGGCGCGGTGAGCAAGCCGTGGAAGCAGGCGGCGCGCGAGGACGGCAGCTTCAAGCCGGCCGACGAGCTGCGCAAGATCTACGCCGACGAGCTCGGTCTGGCGAAAGCGGACGACATCATCGCGTACTGCCGCATCGGCGAGCGCTCGTCCCACACCTGGTTCGTGCTGACCCACCTGCTCGGCTACCCGCAGGTGCGCAACTACGACGGCTCGTGGACCGAGTGGGGCAACGCCGTCCGGGTGCCGGTGGTGAAGGGCAGCGACCCCCGGTAGGGGATCGCTGCCCCGCGGTCACTCGCCCTCAGAGGGCAGGGAGACCAGGTAGTCGACGACCTCGGAGTACCGCGCGCTCGCCATCGCGACGGTGAGGTCGGCGGCGCCGTAGTACAGGCGCAGCTCGTCACGGGCCTCGTCGTGCACGAGGCCCGTGGGGAAGACGACGTTGGGCACGTCGCCCACCCGCTCGTAGGTCGCGTCCGGACCGAGCACCCAGCTCGGGGTACGCCGGATGACCTTGGTCGGGTCGTCCAGGTCGAGCATGACCAGGCCGACCCGGTAGATCGAGGTCGCCACCATGGCCTTGACGCCGTGGTAGACGGCGAGCCAGCCGTGCGGCGTCTCGATCGGGGGCGGGCCCATGCCGATCCGGGTGGCGTCCCACCACGGGCCGGAGCGGGCCTGCATCACCGGCTCAGGCGTCGTCCACGAGCGCAGGTCCGACGACTTCGACAGCCAGACGTCGGCCCGCGCCGAGAGCACCGACACCGGGCGGTGGAACAGCACGTACTGCCCGTCGATCTTGCGGGGCAGCAGCGAGGCGTTCTTGTCCTCGGGCGGCATCACGATGCCGAGCGGCTCGACCGACAGGAAGTCCTCGGTGCGGGCGAGCGCCACGCACGGGCCACCCGGCCCGTACGAGGTGTAGGCGATGACGTATCCGCCCAGCCCCTCGACGTAGGTGATCCGGGGGTCCTCGACGCCCCAGCAGCTGTGGGCGTCGGTGGGGTCGTCGGCGATGAGCGGTTTGCCCTCGACCACCCAGTTGGTGCGCCCGTCCTTGCTCCGGGCGACGGTGAGGTGCGAGATGCCGCGGCGGTCCTCGATCCGGCAGAGCAGGACGGTGTCGCCATTGTGCATGCAAGCGCCGGGGTTGAACACGCTGTTGATCGGATAGGGCCAATCCCCCGCGCTCAGCAGGGGATTGGCGGCTTCCCGGTGGAACAGCTCCGCGTCAAAGTGCATCGGAATGGCCCTCCGTGGTGCGCGAGCGGGGCGGCGTTGCGGTCGCGCTGAAGCCTGCCGACGCCCGGCCCACGATCCGACCCTGGTTCCCGGTCTTGGTGGACATCGTGGTGACCGGGAGGGAGGTCGGCACCGGCGCCGTGGCGACCACCGGGTGGGGCAGAGCGGCCAAACCGGCCCTGAGCAGGCTGAGCAGCGCTTGGTAATAGGCTAGCGTGGACTCGGCCCCTTGGTTCCCATTTGGCTCAGTAGCAGACAAACCATCGTGGCAGGCGCCGGAGGCGTCGACGTAGAGCCGCGCGCCGGCCCGGTTGCGGCCGAGGAACCACGCGAAGCCCCAGCCGGCCAGCCGCGCCAGCACCGGCTCGGCGGTGTGCTGCCACGCGTCGACGAGCGCCTCGGTGATGGCCGCCGCGTCGATCGGCTGCTCGTCGCCGTCATCCGTCAACCACAGCGCGGGCGACTCGCCCCGCCGGTGCCAGTGGTTGCCCACGCAGCGCAGGGTGCCGTCGGCCAGGCCGACGTGCTGCACGTACCAGTCGAGCGCGGCGACCGCGCGGCCGGCCGCCTCGTCGTCCTCCAGCAGCGCCGCACCGAGCAGCATGGCCTGGGCGAGACGGGCGTTGTCGTAGGTGAGCTCGGGCTCGAACCAGCGCCAGGCCGGGTCGGCCGCCGACGTCTCGACCAGCGCCTCGTCGAGCCGGCGCAGCAGCGGCGCGGCCTGGTCGGAGCGGCCGGCCCGGGCCAGGCCGATCAGCGCGTAGGCGCCGGCCCGCAGGCCCAGGTCGGGCAGCGCGGCGGTGCGCGGGCCCAGGTCGTCGAGCAGCGCGGCCGCCGGGCGGCGGATGTCGTCGGGCACCGCGGGGGTGCCGACGAGCACGCCGAGCGCCCACACCGTGCGGCCGACGTGGTCGCCCATGTGGGGCCAGTCCTGCCAGGTACCGCCGTAGCTGAGCACGTTGTGCATGGCGCCCGACGGGTCGTACGCGGCGATCAGGAATCGCATCGACTGCCGCAGCCAGCGGGTGGCCTGGGCGGTCTGCTTGGCGTCGGTGCCGACGGCGAGCAGGTCGGCGGCCACGATGGCCAGCCGGGCCACGTCGTCGACGCAGTACCCGGACGCGGGGTCCGGGTTCGGGCCGCGGGAGAACTGCAGGATGCCGATCTCGTCGGTGAGCTTGTCGAGGTGGGCGAGGTTGAGCGCCGGCGCGGCCGCGGTCGCGTGGCCGGGCTTGGCCGTCGCGGCCTGCGTCTGCTGCACGACCTCGGTGAACAGGTCCGCCTCGCGGGCGGCGACCGCCGGCCAGGGCAGCCAGGCGGCGCACGACTCCGCCACCGACTTGGCCGCGGCGAGCGCGCGGGTGTCGGTGAGCAGGTCGATGATCTCGGTGGCGAGCGCCGCGCCGTCGCCGATGGGCACCACGCGGCCGGCCCCGCCGGCCAGCATGTCCTCGGCGTAGCTGTACGAGGTGGAGACCGCGGGCAGGCCGGCGCCGAGCGCGAACGTGAGCGCGCCCGAGCAGATCTGCTCCGGCTGGCGGTACGGCGTCACGAACAGCGTGCTGGCGTGCAGGATCGCCGCCAGCTCGTCGAGCTCGAGGAAGGCGTCGACGAAGTGCACGTTGTCGCCGAGGCCGAGTCGCTTCGCCTGCTCGTGCAGGCCCTCCCGGTAGCGCTCGCCGTGCTCGCGCCGGATCTCCGGGTGGGTGGTACCGGCCACGATGTACTGCGTGTCCGGATGCTTGTTGACCACCTCGGCGAGCGCGTCGATCGCGATGTCGATGCCCTTGCCCGGGCCGAGCAGGCCGAACGTCGTGAGCGTCGGCTTGCCGGCCACCGTCTCCAGCAGGTCGCGCAGCTCGGGCCGCAGGGTCGCCGGGTCGGGGGCCTGCCGCATCGCGTCGGGCGCGCCGTGCGGCACGACCACGAGCTGGTGGCCGGCGGCGATGCCGGTCCGGATCGCCACGCGGCGGGCGGTCTCGGTGAAGACCGTGACCCGGGCCGCGCGGGCGCACAGGGCCCGCAGCGTCGCCGCCTGCCCCGGGGAGGGGTGCGGCAGCACGGTGTGCAGCGTCAGCAGGTACGCGATGCCGCACGCGTTCAGCGCGCGGGTGAGTTCCAGCAGGTGGGAGCCGTCCGGCCCGCCGAAGATCCCGTACTCGTGCTGGATCAGCACGACCTGGACGTCGGCCTCGCGCAGCACGCGGGCCGCGGCCGAGTAGTCCTCGATGCGGTCCTGGTTGATGGTGGCGACGACCTCGTCGCCGTAGGTGTGCCCGTCCCGGTCGATGGCCACGACGACGGTCTCGAGATCGTCGGTGGCGACACCCAGTGCCTCGCGCAGATCCGCGGTGTAGGTCGCGAGTCCGCAGCGGCGCGGCAGGTAGGTCGACACGATACCGAGTCGATAGGAAGCGGCAGGGTGTGACATGAGCACATTGTTACCCCGCGCAACCTCGAAAAACCTTCATACGCCCGAATGAGGCCAGGCGTAGCGGCGGGCAATCCGCCCAGCTTATCCGGTTTTCCGTGCAGGTCAGCGGCGTGTCACCCGCAATCACCCAGAGCGGTTGAACTGGTGATTGTCAATTAATACGATTCCACCCGTCGATCGGCGAACCGTAACGTAGTGTGATTACGGACTCTGGGTCCATTTCGGCAGCGGTTCGCGGGCGTCGATCCATTCCGCCGGTATCCCGGCCCGGCCGGTGTGCGCCGCGACGACCCCGCCGGCGATCGCGCACATGGAGTCGACGTCGCCGCCGGCCCGCACGCACGTTTCCACGGCGGCCGGGTAGTCGTCGAAGCGGGTCGCCGCGACCCACAGCGCGAACGGCACCGTGTCCTGGGCGAGGGCGTGCGAGCCGTTGCCCAGGTCGGCCGCCACCTCGGCGATGTCGGCGCCGGCCGGGCGGCGGGACGCGCGGCCGATCCCGTCGCGGACGTCCGACGGGGGAAGCTGGTTGAGCACCAGGCGCAGCAGGGTGCCGGGCTCGGCATGGCGGGCCGCGTGGGCCGCGGCCAGCGCGACCGCGACCGCGCCGGCGACGCCCTCCGGGTGCCGGTGGGTCACCTCGGCCGACAGCGCCGCCTGCCGCGCGGCGAGGTCGGGGTCGTCGGCGAAGAACGCGCCGAGCGGGGCGACGCGCATCGCCGCGCCGTTGCCGCTGGATCCGCGGCCGCCGAACAGCGCCCCGGCCGCCTCCCGCCAGGGCACGCCGTCGCGGATGTTCGAAAGCAGCGTGACCGCGCCGCGGCCGTAGCCCCGGTCGGCGCTCCACCGCTGGGCGAACGCGTGCGCGAGGCGGTCCTGGTCGACGCGGCCGTCGCGGTACAGGGCCTCGACCAGCGAGCAGGCCATCTCGGTGTCGTCGGTCCAGCGCCACGGCCCGGGCGGCAGCCGCAGCTCGCCCTCCAGCGGAGGCCGCATCTCGAACGGCGCGCCGATCGCGTCGCCGACGGAGAGACCGGTCAGGCTGTCGTGTGCGGCGCCGTGATCCACCCGCCGAAAATAGTCGATGGCCGCCGGGAACGGGTTCGGCGGATCGGGGCTCTCCTGGGGTATGAAGCGTCGGGAACTGCTGGGCCTGGGTGGCGTGGTGCTGCTGGCCTCCTGTTCGTCTGATTCGCCCGCGCCGGTTGCGGCTCCGGGTGAACTGCTCGCCGTCTCGATGCCCGAGGGGACGGTCGTGCTCGACTCGGGCACCGCGCGCAAGGTCGCGGCCGGGGCGCTGCTGGCCGGGAACCGGCTGGTCGGCTTCGACCCGGACGGTCGGGTCGTGGTCCGCAACGCCGCCGACGGGTCGGTGGTGACGGCCGCTTCCGTGCGCGGGAACCTGCGGATCGCGGCGGCCGCGCCGGGTGCCGGGCTGCTCGCGCTCGTGGAGGGCGCCGCCGGCGGGCGCAGCCAGACGACGATCGTGGTGGCCGGGCCGACCGGGGAGCGGCACCGCCTGACGCTGCCGGGGTTCGTCGAGCCGGAGGCTTTTTCATCCAGCGGTACCGAACTGTTCGTCCTCGACATGCTGCCGCCCGAGCATCCCGACCGCTACCGCGTGCGCGTCCTCGACCTGGCCGGTGGACAGCTGCGGGCGCTGAACCTGCCCGGTGAGAACGCGGGCGTCAAGGTGCTCGTGCCGCCGGGCGCCGAGGAGGAGATGCGCGGGGAGGGCCGGCAGGCCGTGTTCGACGCGCGGCGCGAGCGGCTCTTCACGCTGTACAGCCACCAGCCCGATCACGAGCACGTCCGTGACCTGCTGAATCCCGGCGCCCGGGACGGCAAGCCGGACGTGCACGCGTTCGTGCACACGCTCAGCGTCAAGGACGGGTGGGCGGTCTGCGTCGACCTGCCGTCCTCGTTCGGCACCGGGGAGGTCCCCGGGCTGACCATCGCGCAGTCGGCGGACGAGGTGTGGGTGGTGGACGCCGGCAAGGGGCTGGCCGCCGTGATCCACGCCGACGCCCTGGCGGTGACGCATGAGATCGCGGTTCCTGCGGTGGCCGGGGCGGCGGCGTCGGCCGCCGGTGGCGGGCGACTCTATCTGGCCGCCGGGCGGAAGGTGACCGTTCTCGACGTGGGCGCGAAGGAGGTCGCGTCGTCGTGGGCGCTGCCCGCGGACGCTCTGGGGATCGCGGTGTCGAGCGGGCACCTGTACGTCGGGCAGCCCGAGGCCGTGCTCCGCCTCGATCCACTGACCGGCGCGACCACCGGTCGCGTGGCGATTCCTGGGCTGAAGGGCCTGCACGGGGTGGTCGGCTGAGGAAATTGTCGGTGGGGCGCGGTAGCGTGCCCGCGTGGATCGGACGTTCCAGGTCGACCTGCGAGGCGTGGTCGACCTTCTCAGCCATCACCTCTATGCGAGCCCACGCGTCTACGTGCGGGAGCTGCTGCAGAACGCGGTCGACGCGATCACCGCCCGCGGCGCCGGCGGCGGCCGGATTCGCATCGAGGCGCCAGACGCGACCGGCGACGGCACCCTGCGGGTGTCCGACAACGGCGTCGGGTTGTCCGAGGAGCAGGTGCACCAGTTCCTGGCCACGATCGGGCGCAGCTCGAAGCGCGACGACTTCGGCTTCGCCCGCCACGACTTCCTCGGTCAGTTCGGCATCGGCCTGCTCTCGTGCTTCCTCGTCGCCGACGAGATCCGGGTGCTCACCCGGGCCGAGGGCAGCCCGACCGTGCTCTGGCGCGGCTTCGCCGACGGTCGCTACAGCGTGAGCCCGGCCGCGACCGAGCGGCCCGAGGTGGGCACGACGGTCACGCTGGTGCCGCGCCGCGACGCGGAGCAGTGGCTGGTCCGCCGCACGGTCGCCGAGCTGGCCACGCTCTACGGCTCGCTCCTGCCGGTGTCGGTCGAGGTGGCCGGCGTGCCGGTGACGGGCGGCGGGCTGCCCTGGCAGGGTCCGGCGGACGGGCGCCGGGAGCGCCTCACCGCCTACTGCCAGGAGGTCTTCGGCTTCGTGCCGTTCGACGTCGTCGACCTGTCGGTGCCGGCCGCCGGCCTGACCGGCGTCGCGTTCGTCCTGCCGACCCCGGCCAACCCGGCTGCGCGGGCCGGCCACCGGGTCTATCTCAAGCGGATGCTGCTCGCCGAGGGCGCGGAGGGCGTGCTGCCCGAGTGGGCGTTCTTCGCCCGGTGCGTCATCGACACCACCGAGCTGCGGCCGACCGCCAGCCGCGAGGCGCTCTATGAGGACCAGCTGCTCGAGGCGACCCGCGAGGCGCTCGGCGACCAGCTCCGCGGCTGGCTGGTGCGGCTGGCTGCGCGCGACTCCCGGCGGCTGCTGGAGTTCCTCGACGTCCACCACCTGGGGGTCAAGGCGCTCGCGCTGCACGACGACGAGATGCTTCGGCTGGTCGACCGCTGGTGGCCGATGGAGACCAACCTCGGGCGCATGACGCTGGCTGACTTCCGGGCCCAGCACGGCCTGGTGCGCTACACGGTCCAGGTCGACGAGTTCCGCCAGATCGGCGCGGTGGCGGCGGCCCAGGGCATGCCGATCGTCAACGGGGGCTACACCTACGACACCCAGCTCATCGAGCGGCTGCCGGCGGTCGAGTCGGGCACGCTGATCGAGCGGGTCGAGCCGGGCGACCTCAGCACCCACTTCGACGCGCTCGACCCCGGCGTCGAGCTGGCCCGCCAGCCGTTCCTGGCCCGGGCTCAGCGGGCCGTCGACCGGCTCGGCTGCGAGGTCGTGCTGCGGGCGTTCGACCCGGTGTCGATGCCGGCGATGTATCTGCAGAACCGCTCGGCCGCCTTCGCCGCCGAGCTGCGGGCCACGCGGGAGCGGGTCGACGAGGTCTGGGCCGACGTGCTCGACGCCCTCGCGCGCACCGACGAGCAGGATCGTCCCCAGCTCGTGCTCAACTACCGCAACCCGCTCGTGCGGCGGATCACCGAGCTCGCCGACGACGACCTCGTGCGGCTCTCCGTCGAGGGGCTCTACGGGCAGGCGCTGCTGCTCGGGCACCATCCACTGCGGCCGGCCGACGCCGCGCTGCTCAACAGCTCGTTTTTGGGACTGCTCAACAAGGCGGTGGCGGGTGAAGACTGAGGAAGAGCTCTGGGGTCTGCTGCGGGAGGCCTACCACATGCCCTACGGCAGTGGTCAGATCGCGCTCACCGAGCAGATCATGCAGCACGCCGACGCGGGCGGGTTCGACGAGCTGCGGATCGCGGCGCGGCTGCACGCGACCACGGCCTACGTGCACGGGGGCGAGACCGCGAAGGCGTTCGTCACCTTCTCGTGGTGCCGCGCGGAGTATGACGCGCACCCCGACCGCTTCGACAGCAGCGACGAGCACCTGCTGCTGTGGCAGTTCAAGTACATGGTGGCCGGGCTGATGAAGTTCCCGACCGTGCCGCTGGCCCGCACCTATGACGTCCTCGACGACATGGAGCGGCGGTTCCGGCTCAGCGGCTACAGCCTGCACACCGTCTACTCCTACCGGCACAGCGTCGCCGAGCACCTGGGCGACCCGGCCGCCGATGAGTGGTTCGACCGGTGGAACGCGGCCCCCCGCGACCAGAACAGCGACTGCATCGGCTGCGACCCGACGTCGAAGGTCTACCACCTGCTCAACCGCGACCTCGACGAGGAAGCGATCGAGCTCGCCCAGCCGGTGCTCGCCGGTCAGCTCACCTGCGCCGAGCAGCCGCAGGGCATCCTGACCGGGCTGCTGCTGCCCTACCTGCGCACCGGCCGGCTGGAGGAGGCCGCCGACGCGCACCGCCGGGCCTACCGGGCGCACCGTGCCAACCTGGCCGACCTGCAGGACATCGCGGAGCACATCGTGTTCTGCGCCCGCACCGGCAACGAGGTGCGCGGCCTGGAGATCGTGCAGCGCCACCTGCCGTGGCTGGAGAAGGCGCCGCACCCGCAGGCCGAGATGTGGTTCGCCGCCTCCGCGGCGCTGCTGCTGGGCCGGCTCGACGCCGGGGTCACCGTCGGCGCCACGACCGCCGGGGCGCTCACCGACCGCCTCGCCGCCCGGGCCCGCGACCTGGCCGGCCGGTTCGACGAGCGCAACGGCACGCCCGCCGTCGGCCGCCGCATCGAGGCGGTGCTGACCGCTGCGCCGCTGGTGGAGCACCTGCCGCTGAGCGCGGTCGCACGACGGCAGGCCGACGCGGCCACGCCCGGCCTGGCCACGCCGCCCCGCCGGACGGCCGAGCCGCTGCCGGACGACCCCGCCGAGCTGCTCGACCGGGCGGTCGCCCTGTTCGAGGAGCACCGGATCTCGGCGGCGCGGGCCGCCTGGGAGCACTTCGACGAGCTGCACCCCGAGCCGGCGCCTGCCCTCGCGGCCCGCCGGCTCGACGGCGCGGGCCGGCTGGCGACCGCCGAGCACCGCGACGAGGACGCCGCCCGGCTGTTCCGCGAGGCGGCCGCGGCCCACCGGGCGGCGGGCAGCGAGTTCGACGCGCTCGTGTCCGACGCCCGGGCCGCCGCGGCCGAGCACAAGTTCGACGAGCTGGAGGCGGTCACCGAGCGGATCCTCGCCGCCGGCGACGCCGACGCCCGCGCCGAGGCGCACGTCCGGATGGAGTATCCGCTGCTCAACGCCGACCGGGTCGACGAGGCGCTGGCCGCGATCGACGCCGCGCTCGCCGAGGAGCCGACCCGGCCCGGGCTGCGGGCCGACCTCGCCGGCCGGCGTGCCCGGACCCTTCTGGTGCTGGAGCGCTTCGAGGAGGCGGTCGCGTCGGCGGCCGATGCCCGCGAGCAGTTCGCCGCGCTCGGCGACCCGCCGCCGGCCGCGCTCGCCGCGCTGATCCAGGGCCACGCCCTGGCCAATCTGGAGCGCTTCGACGAGGCCGTGGCCGCCTTCGACGCCGCGCTGGCCGCGGCCGTCGAGCGCGAGCCGCGGCTGTCCGCCCTGGTCGGGCGGGGCCGGGCCCGGCTGGCCAGCGACCGGTTCGACGCGGCCGTCGACGACCTGGTCGAGGCGATCGCCGACCACATCGCCCACGGCGAGGACCCGCCGGCCGCGGTGCTGCGCTTCGACCTCGCCCAGGCGTATTACCGGGCCGGGCAGCTGCTCGATGCCGCAGAGGCCGCGGAGAGCGCGCTGGAGGTGCTCGATCGGATCGAGGCCCAGGAGATCGCCGACAACGTGCGGTATCTGCTGTCGCGGGTCTACCGCGACCTCGACCAGCCCGACCAGGCGCTCGCGCTGCTGGAGACGCTCGCCGGCAACCTTGACGGCTTCGACAACCTGCCGTCGCGGGGGCGGATGCTGCAGGAGGCCGCGCAGCTGCTGTACGGCATCGACCGCGACGCCCAGGCGGCCGAGCGGTTCGCCGCGGCGGCCGAGGCGTTCCGCGCGGCCGGCGTCGTGACCGCCGAGCTGTTCAACCGGCGCATGCGGGCGCTGGCCCTGCGCTGGGCCGGCGACGCGCCCGGCTCGCTCGCGGCGCTGGCCGAGGTCGACACCCTGCTGGCCACGGTGACCGCGGAGGCCTCCGCCGGCCCCGGTCTGGAGGAGCCCTGGCTGGTCTGGGAGCGGGCGATGATCGGCACCGACGCGGCGCGGGTCCACGTCGGGGCGGGCCAGCTCGATGAGGCCCTTGCCCGGGTGCGCGGTTCGGGCGACGCCTTCCGGGGCATCGGCGCGCTCGGGGAGGCGCTCGACGCCGACTTCCTGCACGCCGAGGTGCTCATGCGGGCCGGCGACCCGGCGGCCGCGGAGCCGCTGCTGCGCTCGGTGCTGGGGACGGCGCCTACGGGCTCGCAGCTCGGGCAGAACTCCGCCTGGATGCTCGCCGAGTCGCTCGAGATGCAGGGCCGGTTGGACGACGCGGCCCGCGTTCGCGCCGAGCATCTCGAGGAACAGTCCGACGGCGAGTGACAACATCCACTTAACGAGCGTTCAGCATATCCCTTGACACGAGGTTAGGCTTTTTCCATGACGCTGGAACAGCAAGCCGTTCGCCCACCGGCTCAGTCCCGCGGGGCCGGACCCGCTGGTCAGCAGCCTCGGCGGCGCTCCCGGCGCGAGGAGATCCTGGAGATCGCGGTCGGGCTGTTCGCCACCCGCGGATACCACGGGGTCTCGATGGACGACATCGGCGCGGCGGCCGGCGTGACCGGCCCCGCGCTGTATCACCACTTCGCCGGCAAGGAGGCGATGCTCGTCGCCGCCCTCATCCCGGTCAGCGAGCAGCTGCTCGCCGGCGGCAAGGAGCGCATCGCCGAGGCGTCCGACGACCCGGCGGCGGCGCTCGCCACGCTGGTCGACTTCCACGTCGAGTTCGCATTGGCCAACCCGGCCGTCATCGCCCTGCACCTGCACGAGCTCGACCGGCTGCCCGACGAGCCGCGCCGGCAGATCCGTCGGCTGCAGCGGTTGTATGTCGAGGAATGGGTAGGGACGCTCACCGCGCTGCGCGCGGGCGAGCTGACCGACGGCGAGGCGCGGGTGCTCGCGCACGCGGCGTTCGGTCTCATGAACTCGACGCCGTTCCTCGGCGGCGAGGTCGACCGGACGCGCCGGGCCGAGTTACTGCGGGCAGCGACACTCTCCGCGCTCCAGGGGTAACCCTTCGGGTGACTCCACAGCGTTATCCACAGCCTTGCCGCGTTCCTGCCCACAGAGTTATCCACAGGGGTCCCGCCGCATGCTGAGCTCGCTGCTCGTCGCCAACCGTGGAGAGATCGCACGCCGGATCGTCCGCACCGCGCGCCGCCTGCAGATTCGCACGGTGGCGGTGCACTCCGAGGCCGGCGCCGGGCTGCCGTTCGTGACTGAGGCCGACGAGGCGGTGCTGATCGGCCCGGCCAACCCGGCGCAGTCGTATCGCAACACCGAGGCGATCCTCGCCGCGGCCAAGGCGACCGGCGCCGAGGCGATCCACCCGGGCTACGGGTTCCTGTCGGAGAACGCGGCGTTCGCCAAGACGGTGCTGGCGGCGGCCGGCGTGCCGGTGGCGCCCGGCACGACCGACCCGGCCACGACCGTCGAGTCCGCCGTGGAGGCCGCGACCGCGATTGGCTTCCCGGTCATGGTCAAGGCCGCGGCCGGCGGCGGTGGCATGGGCATGGCCGTCGCGAGCGACGAGGCCGGGCTGTGCGCGGAGTATGACAAGGTCCGCGGGTTCGCCGAGCGGATGTTCGGCGACGGGTCGGTGCTCATCGAGCGGTACTTCCCGCGCGTCCGGCACGTCGAGGTGCAGATCCTCGGCCTGGCCGACGGCCGGGTGGTGGCGCTCGGCGAGCGCGAGTGCTCGGTCCAGCGGCGCAACCAGAAGCTGGTGGAAGAGACCCCGTCGCCGGCACTCACGCCAGGGCAGCGGGCCGACCTGCTGGCCGCCGCGGTCCGGGCCGGCGAGGCGGTCGGCTACCGCAACGCCGGCACCGTCGAGTGCCTGTTCGACCCGACCACCGGCCAGTTCTTCTTCCTGGAGATGAACACCCGCCTCCAGGTCGAGCACCCGGTCACGGAGGCGGTGTTCGGCATCGACCTGGTGGAGGAGCAGCTGCGCGTCGCCGCCGGGCTGGCGCCGACCTTCGACCCGGCCGCGCTGAGCGTCACCGGCCACGCGATCGAGGTGCGGGTCAACGCCGAGGACCCGAAGCGTTTCCTGCCCGGCCCGGGCGCGATCACGACCTGGGTCGAGCCAACGGGCGAGGTCGTGCGGGTCGACGCGGGCTACACGGCGGGCAACACGGTCACGCCCAGCTACGACTCGCTGATGGCCAAGCTGATCGTTCACGGCGCCGACCGCGCCGACGCGCTCGGCAAGCTGCGCGCGGCGGTCGCCGGCTTCCAGATCGTGGGCCCGAAGGTCAACCTTCCGTTCTTCACCGAGCTGCTGGACAACGCCGAGTTCGTCTCCGGCGACTACGACACGGGAATCGTGGGCAGGATGCGATGAGCTTCGTCTCGATCCGCGAGGTCGGACCGCGAGACGGTCTGCAGAACGAGGATCCGGTGCCGGCTCGCCCAGGAGATCGCGGGGCGTGAGCTGCCGTCGGGCGTCCTGCGCGCCGGGCCCCGCCTCCCGCTCTAACCCGTTCGGCACGGACGCGCCCCGCGTGGTGTGTCCGATTCGCCCGGGGTTGTGGCGTGTCCCGGGAACGTGCGGGTCGTTGCTCAGTACGGAAAGTGTCACGTGCGGTGCGGATCGCACCACGTGCCGGCGTACTGAGAGGCAGACATGGGGCAGACGAGGAGCGACGGGGCGCCACGCGCGGCCTCGCTGCGGCCTGCCTCCAGGTGTGCGCGGTACGCCGTTCGGGGTCTGGTCGTCGCCGGGTTCGCCGGCGCTGCCTGGCTGCTGTCCGGGTCGGTGGCGCACGCCGCGGACGCGTCGGACCAAGGGTTGCTGTCGTCGGTGACCAGCCTGCTCACCGGCGGGGGGCAGTCAACCCAGCAGCACGAACGGCACGCCGATCGTGATCACAGTGCCCGGCGCGGCAGCGGTGACCTCGTCACCAGCACCGTGCTGACCCTGCTGAGCCCGGTGACCTCGGTCGCCACGGCGCAGGCGCCGGCCGGCGTCCAAGCGCCCCACTCGACGACGGCGGACGCGTCGGGTGGCAAGCACACCAGCACCAAGAGGCCGGCAAAGGCCGGCATCAAGAAGACCCACCCGAAGCGGGCGCAGGAGCCGGCCGTCCAGGCCGTGCCGGTCCGGTTCGGGTCCGGTGACGTCGTCACCGCCGCGGCGACCGGCGCACTTGCGGCCGGCGTCGACCGGGCCGGCGCCGTTGCCGTCACCCGTGCGGGCGACCGGCTCGACACCGAGGACGCCTCGCACGCAACGCCGGTCGCCGACCGGACCGAAGCGCAGGGTACGCACCACGTGCCGCTGCTGCCCCGCCCGGCGCCCATTCCGGCGCCACCGGCGGCCGGCCTCACCTCGGGTGGATCGAGCACCGGCTCGGGGCTCAACCACGACGGTGGCGCCGCCGCCATGCTGCCCGCCGCACCGGCCGGCGCGAAGGTGCTCACCTTCCGGCCGGATGCGGTCGAGGACGTCGAGCTGCGGCTACTAGCAGCCGAGAAACCGACAGTCTCACCCGACTGAGGCCGGTCCGGCCAGCCGACGCGACGCCATGCGGGCAGCCGGACGCCAAGGCCTTGGTCCCAGCGGACCCGCATCGACCACATCGCGGCATCTCGCAACACGAACACCGCACCAACCGGGCGCACGTCGACAGGACGGAGCCGGGCCGAGCCTGCCCGCACGCGGGCTCATCGCTCCGCGCCCATGGAGTACCGAACAACGAAAAACCTACCGAAGGGTCTCATTTCCACATGAAGACGTGGGTTCGTAAGTCGCTCAACGTGGGCGTGCTTTCCGCGGGCTTCCTGCTCGTCTCGGGCGGGGCCGCGCACGCCGACTGGACGACTGGCTACAACGCCGGCCTGCTCAACGGCAACCAGTTCGACACCACCGTCCAGGTCCCGATCAACCTGTGCGGCAACTCGATCGCCCTGCTGGGCTTCGCCGACGCCTCCTGCGGCGGCGGCGCGGTCGCGTGGGACGCCGAGAGCGCGTCGGTCACCGAGAGCGCCACCGCGACCGAGAGCGCGACGACCGAGGACTGGACCTCGGGCTACAACGTGGGCCTGCTGAACGGCAACCAGTTCGACACCACGCTCCAGGTGCCGGTCAACGTCTGCGGCAACTCGGTCGCGGTGCTGGGCTTCTCCAGCGCGAACTGCGGCGGCGGCGCCACCGCCGTCGACGGCGACATCGCGGGCGACAACGGCCACCACCACAAGCGCAAGCACCGCGGTGGCAACGGCGGCGGCCAGGGCAACAACAACGGCGGCTACGTCGACGCCCAGGGCGACTACACCGAGAGCGTCGGCAACCGCACCGAGGACTGGACCTCCGGGTTCAACGTCGGCGCGCTGAACGGCAACCAGTTCGACACGACGGTCCAGGCGCCGATCAACGTCGCCGGCAACTCGCTCGCCCTGCTCGGCTTCTCCAGCGCCTCCAGCGCCGGCGGTGCCTGGGCGGTCGACACCGAAAGCGCCCGCGCCGAGAGCGCGACCACCGAGGACTGGACGACCGGCTACAACGCCGGCCTGCTCAACGGCAACCAGTTCGACACCACGCTCCAGCTGCCGATCAACCTGTGCGGCAACTCGATCGCGATCCTGGGCTTCTCCAGCGCCAGCTGCGGCGGCGGCGCCGTGGCGGTGGACGGCGGCGCGGGCAGCGGTGCCGGCCAGGGCAACGGTCACGGGCACGGCAACGGCGGCGGCTGGGGCGACGACGATGACCGGGGTAACGGCAACGGCGGCTACGGCGACGCCGACGACGCCGGGTACGGCAACGGCGGCAACGCCAGCAACAACAACGCGTACAGCCACGCGACCGGCGACGCCAGCGGCATGATGAACGCCTCCGCCGGCAAGGCGGCCCACAAGGCCAAGAAGAAGAACAAGAGCCAGAGCATCAACCTGGACGAGCACGGCAAGCGTCACGGCACCGGCACGGCCAACGACCACGGCTACGGCGCCAACGCCAACAACGCCGGCTACGGCGACGGCGGCGCCATGAACAACGGTGGCGGCTACGGCGACAACAACGGCGGCGGCTGGGGCGACGACGACAACGGCCGGGGCGGCGACCGCGGCGGGCGTCACCACGGCGGCGGCATGGGCGGCGCCAACGCCGTCAAGGGTGGCTGCAGCGACTGGACCACGGGGTACAACGTGGGCCTGCTGAACGGCAACCAGTTCGACACCACGCTCCAGGTGCCGATCAACATCAGCGGCAACTCGCTGGGCATCCTGGGCCTCTCGCAGGCGCAGAGCGCCGGCGGGGCGGTCGCGTACTCCTGCTGACTCCGGCACCGGGACCCCTCTGATCCGCAGAGGGGTCCCGAGGACGCTGCGGGCACACACCGACCCGTGTCCGGGGTGATCCACCGGGGCCTCCTATTGGAGCTTCACCTCCGCGTCGGCTAACCTGAACGATCGTTAGCATGAACGATCGTTCAGGACGCCGACGCGGAGGTCGCACCATGCAGGGTGATGCCCTCAACCAGATGCGCAAACGGATCGAGGCCGGAGGCGCGGAGAAATACCACGCGGCCAACGCCGCGCGCGGCAAGCTGTTCGCTCGCGAGCGGGTTGCGATGCTGGTCGACGAGGGCTCGTTCGTCGAGGACGGCCTCTATGCCAACGCGCTGGCCGACGGCCTGCCGGCCGACGGGGTGGTGACCGGCTCAGCCGCGGTCGACGGGAGGCCGATCTGCCTCATGGCCAACGACTCCACCGTCAAGGCCGGCTCCTGGGGCGCCCGGACGGTCGAGAAGATCATCCCGGAGCGGGTGCCGATGGTATACCTCGTGGACTCCGCCGGCGCGCGCATCACCGACCAGGTCGACCTGTTCCCCGGGCGCCGGGGCGCCGGGCGCATCTTCCACACGCAGGTGCGCGCCAGCGGCAGCATCCCGCAGGCCTGCGCCCTGTTCGGCCCGTCCGCCGCCGGCGGCGCCTACATCCCCGCCTTCTGCGACGTCGTCGCCATGGTCGAGGGCAACGCGTCGATGTATCTGGGCTCCGACCGCATGGTCGAGATGGTCACCGGCGAGAAGACGACGCTCGAGGCGATGGGCGGGGCCCGGGTGCACTGCGCCGAGTCGGGCGTCGGTCACTTCCTCTGCAAGGACATCCCGGTCAGCGAGCGCCAGGCCTTCGACATGCGCAAGTTCGTCAAGGGCCTGCTCGACGAGGACTCGTACTTCGAGATCCAGGCCCTGTGGGCCCGTGAGCTGACGGTCGGCTTCGGCCGGCTGGACGGCCGCACGGTCGGCGTCGTGGCCAGCAACTCGATGTTCAAGGGTGGCGTGCTCTTCGTCGACTCGGCCGACAAGGCGACCCGCTTCGTGCAGCTGTGCGACGCGTTCAATGTGCCCCTGCTGTTCCTCGCCGACGTGCCGGGCTTCATGGTCGGCTCGGCCGTGGAGAAGCAGGGCATCATCCGCCACGGCGCCAAGATGATCACGGCCGTCTCCGAGGCCACGGTGCCGAAGATCTGCGTCGTGGTGCGCAAGGCCTACGGCGCCGGCCTGTACGCGATGGCCGGCCCCGGCTTCGAGCCCGAAGCCACGATCGCGCTGCCCACGGCCAAGATCGCGGTGATGGGCGCCGAGGCCGCGGTCAACGCCGTCTACGCCAACAAGATCGCCGCGCTCGAGGACGACGAGGCCCGGGACGCGTTCGTCGCACAGAAGCGCGCCGAGTACGAGCAGGACATCGACATCATGCGGCTGGCCAGCGAGCTCGTCGTCGACACGGTCGTCGAGCCGGCCGCGCTGCGCGGAGAGTTGGTCCGCCGGTTCGCCGCCGCGCGGCACAAGGACCGCACCTTCTCCCGCCGCCGACACGGCGTCACGCCCGTATAGCTGAACCTGGTCAGGGCCGATCGGCTCTGTACCCGATCTAGCCGAACTTGGTCGGGGCCTACCGGCTCTCAACCCGGTTCGAACGTTCGGAGGAACTGTCATGGTCGACTTCTCTCTCGGCGAGGACCTGGAGGCGCTCCGCGCGAGCGTCCGGGAGTTCGCCCACGATGTCGTCGCGCCCGTCATCGGCGACTACTACGAGCGCCACGCCTTCCCCTACGACCTGGTGCGCCAGATGGGCAAGATGGGGCTCTTCGGTCTGCCCTTCCCCGAGGAGTACGGCGGGATGGGCGGCGACTACCTGGCCCTGTGCGTGGCGCTGGAGGAGCTCGCCCGGGTCGACTCGTCCATCGCGGTCACCCTCGAGGCCGGCATCTCGCTCGGCGCGATGCCGATCTACCGGTACGGCACCCCGGAGCAGCGCCGCCACTGGCTGCCCAAGCTCACCTCGGGCGAGGCGCTGGCCGCGTTCGGCCTGACCGAGCCGGGCGCCGGGTCCGACGCGGGCGGCACCCGCACCCGCGCGGTGCTCGACGAGGAGACGGGCGAGTGGGTGATCAACGGCTCGAAGGCCTTCATCACCAACTCCGGCACCGACATCACGGCGCTCGTGACGGTCACGGCGGTCACGGGTGTGAACCCGGACGGGTCGAAGGAGCTGTCGGCGATCATCGTCCCGAGCGGGACGCCCGGCTTCACGGTCCAGCCCGGGTACTCGAAGGTCGGCTGGTGCGCCTCTGACACCCACGAGCTGAACTTCGACAACGTCCGCGTGCCCGCCGGTCATCTGCTGGGCGAGCGCGGCCGGGGTTACGCCCAGTTCCTGCGCATCCTGGACGAGGGCCGGGTGGCGTTCGCCGCGCTGGGCGTCGGCCTGGCGCAGGGCTGTGTGGACGAGTCGGTGACGTACGCCAAGCAACGCCACGCCTTCGGCCACCCGATCGGCGACTACCAGGCGGTCCAGTTCAAGATCGCGGACATGGAGGCGCGGGCGCACACGGCCCGCCTAGCCTACCTGGACGCGGCGAGCCGCATGATCAACGGCCGCGACTTCAAGCGCCAGGCGGCGATAGCGAAGCTCCAGGCCAGCGACGCGGCGGTGGTCAACGCCCGCGAGGCCACCCAGGTCCACGGCGGCTACGGCTTCATGAACGAAACCCCGGTGGCCCGAATGTGGCGCGACGCCAAGATTTTGGAAATCGGCGAGGGCACGTCGGAGGTCCAACGCATGATCATCTCCCGCTCCCTGGGCCTGTAACCCGCCGCCACGCCTGCCGCCGCCCCGCCCTCACGCGGCGGCACGGCGTGGCGATCGCGAGTGCGGGCCGTGTGAGTCGGCCGCGCTTCGTGGCTGCGAGTGTGGGCCGCGCGTGGTGGTCGCCGGTGCGGCCTCGTGCAGCCATCGTCACGCCGTGCTGGTCACGCCGTGCTGGTCACGCCGTGCTGGTCACGCCGTGCTGGTCACGCCGTGCTGGTCACGCCGTGCTGGTCACGCCGTGCTGGTCACGCCGTGCTGGTCACGCCGTGCTGGTCACGCCGCCACCCCACGTAGCCCGCCCTGACGCCGCCCTCACGCCGCCGCCCTCACGTGGCCTGCCCTCACGCCGCCGCGTTGTGGTCGTGGTGCCGCGATCGTGGAGTTGTGCGCTCTCATGTCGTGCCATTTCAGGCTCTTCCGGGACCGCAGCTCCAAGATCGGCTCGGGGCGGTGCGGCGGATGGGCGGTGGCGGTGTGGTGGCGGACGGGCTGCGGGTGCGCCGAGGTGGCGGTGGGCGATCGAAGCCGGCGGCAGGTGGGTGGTCCGGGCGACGGCCTGGGCGGGAATCTGACAGTTCGGCGTAGCGGTCCGGAGGATGTTCGGGCCGATACGAGCCGTGCTTGCATACTCCGATGTTCGCGAAACTGGGCGCGCTCGTGGATCGGTACCGGTGGCCGGTCGTTGCGGGCTGGCTCGTGCTGGTGGTGTGCGGGGGCGTCTTCGGTGGAGGGCTCTTCGACCGGCTCGAAACCACCACCACGAACCGGAGCGACAGCGAGTCGGCCGTTGCCCAGGACACCATCGACCGGATCGCGCCTCAGGGGTCCATCGTCATCGCCGTCATCGAAGGCCGCGACGTCTACGACGGTGGGCTCAACGCGAGCGTGAGCAAGGCCGCCAACGAGATCCGGGCCATGACCGGGGTCAAGGAGGTCAACGACCTCTACACCGGGCAGGGCGGGCAGGTCGGCGCGGACAACATGAGCACCACCGTGCGGGTCGAGCTCGACCCGCGGCTGAACGACGCCGACCGCGAGGCGCTCGAGGACCGGGTCCGGGACCGGCTCGAGATGATCGAGGCGCCCAGCGTGGTGGTCGGCGGGGACAAGATCGCCGAGCGGGCGTTTGCCGAGCAGTCCGTCGACGACCTCGCGATCGGGGAGAGCGTGGCCTTCGTGGCGCTCCTCGTCGCGCTCGTGCTGATCTTCGGCGGAGTGGTCGCGGCCAGCCTGCCGCTCGCGGTGGCCGTCGCCGGCGTGACCGGGTCGCTGCTGCTCCTGCTCGGGCTCAGCTACGTCACCAAGGTCAGCGAGTACTCGCTCAACGTCGTCACGCTGCTCGGGATCGGGCTCGCGGTCGACTACTCGCTGCTCATCGTCGCGCGGTTCCGGGAGGAGCGGCGCACGCACGAGCCGGGCGACGCGCTCGTCGTCGCCGTCGAGCGGTCCGGGCGGGCGGTGCTCATCTCCGGGGTCGCGGTGGCGCTGACGCTCGGCGGGCTGGCCGTGTTCGCCGAGCCGCTGCTCGCCGCGGTCGCGCTGGGCGGCGCGGCGGTCGTGGTGCTCGCGACGCTGGCCGCGCTCACGCTGGTACCGGCGCTGCTGTCTTTTGCGAAGCATCGGATCAAGGCGTCCGCCGAGCCGAAGCGCAACCTGCTCGCCCGGCTCGCGACGAAGGCGCAGGAGAAGCCAGGGCCGGTCGCGCTCGCCGTGGTGGCCGGGCTGCTCGTGCTGGCGGCGCCGCTGCTCGGCGCCAACTTCGCCAACTCCGACGCACGGGCACTGCCGCACAGCAACGAGGCGCGGCAGGCCTACGACGCCCTGCAGACGAAGTTCAACAACAACCATCCCGACGACGTCGTGGTCCTGGTCGAGGCCGGGTCGGAGCGCGCCGACGTGCGGATGTTCATGAACCAGATCAACCAGCTCCAGCAGGACCTCTTCCGGCTGGAGGTGCGCCGCGACGTCCCCAAGGGCTGGACGGTGCTCGACCTGACGCCGAAGGGCGAGGTCGGCGGCGCGGAGTCGTACGACCTGGTCCGCAAGGTGCGCGCGGTGGCGACGCCGTTCCCGAAGTACGTCACCGGATCCGCGGCCGAAGTGGTCGACTATCGCCAGTCGCTGGCCGGCCGCCTGCCCCTGGCCGCGCTCATCGTCCTGCTCGTGACCGTCGTGCTGCTCTTCGCGCTCACGGGATCGGTGGTCATCCCGCTCAAGGCCGTGCTGATGAACCTGCTGACCCTGCTCGCCACGCTGGGCGTGCTGGTGGCGGTGTTCCAGTGGGGCTGGGGGCAGCTGCCGCTCTTCTTCGACTCCTGGGGCGGCGTCGACCTGACGACGCCCGTGCTGCTGTTCGTATTCATCTTCGGACTCTCCATGGACTACGAGGTGTTCCTCCTTGCCCGGATCAAGGAGGAGTACGACCTGCGGCCGGACACCAACCGGGCGGTCCTGCGGGGCATCACGCGGTCCGGCCCGGTCGTCACCGCCGCCGCGATCTGCATCGGGATCGTGTTCCTCGGCTTCACCTTCGGTGGCCTGGTCGCGGTGAAGGAGATCGGCGTCGGCATGACGGTGGCGGTGCTCATCGACGTGACTGTCGTGCGCGGTCTGCTGCTGCCGGCGCTCATGACGATGCTGGACAACTGGAACTGGTGGGCGCCCAAATTCGCGCAGCGCCGGCGCGCCGCCGTGCGGGTATAGACCAGCGTCGTAGTTCTGACGCCTGGCTTCTTCGCGGGGCGCTCCGGAAGTACCCTTCCTCAACATGTCTCCAGGTCCGGATCATGATCCACGCAACGCCGGGGCCGGGTTCGCCGCAACCTTGCGGGCCCGCCGCCTGGCGCGGGGACTGACCCAGGAGGAGCTGGCCAGCCGGGCCGGCCTCGGCGTGCGCACGCTGCGCGAGCTGGAGCGCGGCCGGGTCGCCCGGCCGCAGCGCAACACCGTGTCGCTGCTGGCCGAGGCGCTGCTGCTGACCGGGCTGGAGCGCGACGACTTCCTCGCGAGCGCCTCCCGCCCGGAGGCGCCGGAGGTCCGCCCGCCGGCCCAGCGGGCGCGACCGGCATCCACGCTGCCGCTGCCCACCCACCCGCCGCTGACCGGCCGGGACGCCGACGTCGAGGAGTTGCTGACGCTGCTCGGCGGGCCGTACGGGGCCGAGCTCATCGCCCTCGTCGGGCTGGCCGGCGTCGGCAAGACCGGCCTGGCGCACGCGGTCGCGCACCGGGTCGCGGCGACCGGTGCGACCGCCGTCTCGGTCACCGTCACGGACATCTCGCAGCCGACCGACATCTTCGCCGCCGTCGCCGCAGTGTTCGGGGTGGCCCGGGCCGAGGAGCTGGTCGAGCGGTACGCGAGCCGCCCCGCTCTGCTGGTGGTGGACGGGGTCGACCGCTCGCCCCGCGCCGCCGTCGACGCGCTGAACTGGCTGCGCTCGCGTGTGCCGTCGGTGCGGATCCTGGCGACGAGCCGGCAGCCGCTGGCCGGGGCGCTCCCCGGCGTCGTCGACTGGCGGGTCGAGCCGCTCGACCTGCCGCCGCCCGGGTTGTCGCCGCCCGCGCTGCGGCGGGCGCCAGCCGTCGCGCTGTTCCTCGACCGGCTGCGCCAGGTGCGGCGCGAGCCGGTGGCCGACGCCGAGCTGGGCGCCGTCGCCGAGCTGGTGCGCCGGCTTGACGGGCTGCCGCTCGCGATCGAGCTCGCCGCCGCCCGCGGGCGCGTGCTGGAGCTGCCGGAGCTGCTGTCGCGGTACGGGAACCGGGTCCTGGATCTCGCCGCCACCGAGCCGGCCGGCCAGCGGCTCCGCGACGCGGTCGCGGCCAGCTACCACCTGCTCGACGAGCGGGAACAGGCGGCGCTGCGGCGGCTCTCGGTGTTCCGCGGCCGGTGGTCGGTGGAGCTCGCCGAGGCACTGCTCGAGACCGAGGTCGACGTCGAGGCGATCCTGGACCGCCTGGTCGGCCTCGGGCTGGTCAGCGTCCGCGGGCCGGGCGACCTGCGGTTCCGGCTGCTCGACGTGGTCATGGACTTCGCCGCCGAGCTGAGCGCGAACGTCGGGGAGCTGCGCGCCGCGCGCCTGCGGCACGCCGAGGTCATCACCCGGGTCGCGGTCCGCGTCTCGGCCGACCTCGTCGGGCCGGGCAGCGCCGCCGCCGTGTCGCGGCTCGACTACCTCAACAGCGACATTCGTACGGCGCTGCGGTACACCTCGGTCCGCGAGCCCGAGATCGCGCTCCGCCTCGCGGGTGCCATTCCCCGCTGGTGCCGGCTGCGCGGGCGGGACGTAGAGGCGCGCCAGCTGCTACGGCGGCTGCTCGACGACCGGCGCACCCAGGACTGCGACCCGCTGGTCCGGGCGATCGCCCAGGTCGGTGCGGCGATGCTGGCCACCGCGCACGGCCGGGGTGTGGCCGAGCTGTGGTCGACCGAGGCCGCGCTCGAGGTGGTCGTCGCGCACGGCGACACCAACACCGAGCTGACCGCCCGCGCCCTGCTGGCCGGCATCTGGCACGCGCTCGGCGGCACCGACGAGGCCCGGCGGCACTGCGAGGCGATGCTCGGGCTGGCGATCCGTACCGGGCGGGTCCGGGAGATCGCGGTCGCGCAGAACAACCTCGCGTGGCACGACATCTGCGCTGGCGACCTGCCGACCGCGGCCCGGCGGCTCACCGCGGCCGGCCGGCGGGCGGCCGAGGCCGGCGACGCGCGCATCCGGGTGCTGACCCAGGCGAACCTCGCCGAGGTGGCGCGGCTGGACGGGCGGTTCGAGGAGGCGGTCGAGCTGGGCCGGCGGGTCGCGGCCACGATTGCCGAGATCGGTGACCCGCCGCACCGGATCCGGGCGCTGGGCACGCTGGGGCTGGCGCTCGCCGAGGCCGGGCGCCCGGCGGACGCGGCGGCCGTGCTCGTGGAGTTGGCCGAGGTGCCGGGCAGCACCGGCATGACCGAGCTGATCAGTGCCTATCTGGCGATGGGACGCGGCGACCGTACCGTGGCCGCGCGCGCCTTCGAGTCCGCGGCGAACCTGCTGGCTGGTCGCGACGATGTCCGCGACGTGCTGGAGGCCCTGGTCGGGCTGGCCGCCTGCGCGGAGCCGCCGGTGCGGACCCGCGCGCTGGAGGAGCTGGACGGCCTGCGGCAGCGGGGCGGCCTGGAACTGCTGCCCCGTGAGCATCGCCTGCTCGGCCACTAGGGCCTGCGGAAACGGCACGGACGAAGGCCCCCCGGGGCGATGCGAACGCGCCGTCCCACCTTGCCTCGCCCGTGCCTGACCCCGAGGGGTACTGCGGTGCCTCCCCGGCGCAGGACCATATCCGAGGGTCGTGGGCGATATAGTGGTACATGCCGGAAATGAGGATCGAGGATCACCGAAGCTGCCGGTGGTCCTGCCGGTTCTTCTACGCGGCGGCGGGCTGAATGCCCGACGTGGCGCCCGGGCGCACCGCATCGCGGATGGTCCGCAGGCTGGTCAGGAGGCTGTCGAGCGCCTCCGCGGTCAGCCGGCCGGTGAACCACTCCTCGATGAGCGCGACGTGGCCCGGGAGGACCTCATGCATCTTGGCCACGCCGGCCGGGGTCACGACCGTGAACGAGCCGCGCCGGTCGGTCGGGCAGGCCCGGCGCGTCGCCAGGCCGTCGCGCTCCAGGCGGTCGACGACCCGCGTCACGCCGCTGGTCGACAGGCCGGTCTGCGCCGCCAGGTCGGTCATCCGCAGCTCGCCGCCGGGCGAGCGGGACAACCGGACCAGCACCTCGAAGTCGACGTTGCCGAGCCCGTGCTCGCCCAGCTGGACGTTGAGCCGCGCGTTGAGCCCGGTGAAGGCCTCCACGAACAGGCCCATGGCCGTGATCCGGCCGTCTTCCAGCAGGTCGTTGCTCACGACGAAAGTCTATCATCAAGCGCTTGACAAACGAGACTCTGCTGAGAGTATATTTGCGGCGACAACCTTCTTGAAGACAGCACATCGGAGGGACTCACCATGACCGCTCCCGCCAACACGCGCGAGTACAACGGGCTCACCATCCCGACCCCGGGCAAGTTCGAGATCGACCCGGCCCACACGCGCGTCGGCTTCGTGGCCCGCCACATGATGGTCAGCAAGGTCCGCGGCGGCTTCAGCAAGGCCACCGGCACCGTCGTGATCGCCGAGGACCCGCTGCAGTCGCACGTCGACGTGACCATCGACGCCGCCAGCATCGACACCGGCGTCGCGGACCGCGACGGCCACCTGCGCAGCCCCGACTTCCTGCACGTCGAGCAGTGGCCGGCGCTCACGTTCAAGAGCACCCGCGTCATCAGCCTCTCCGGCAACGAGTTCAAGCTCGTCGGCGACCTGACCATTCGCGACGTGACCCGCGAGGTCGAGCTTGACGTCGAGTTCGAGGGCCACGCGAAGAGCCCGTGGGGCCAGGAGGTCATCGGCTTCAGCGCCACGACCGAGATCGACCGCGAGGAGTTCGGCATCACCTGGAACCAGGCGCTGGAGACCGGCGGGGTTCTGGTCGGCAAGAAGGTGAAGATCGAAATCGGCGCCGAAGCGATCCGTCAGGCGTAATTTCCGACATAAGCGGTCATGCAGAGGGTGGCCGAAATCTCCCACCCTCTGCAAGGTCTCGATCACCCTCGGCTGCACTGGTGTCCGTTTTGTCCCTAGCGGTACACCTGACCTCCTCCTAACGTGGAGAGTCCAACGAGGGGCGCCTGCGCCCCCGCACCACATGCGCCAGGGGTTGGGGACAGCATGGGCCAGGACGTCACACGGGGTGTTTTCTCGCGTGAGGACCGCGCCAGATACCGCCAGAAGGTTCGGCGTTGTCTCGACGTCTTCGCCCTCATGCTCAACGACTTCAGGTTCGACTCCGACCGCCCGATGACCGGGCTGGAGATCGAGTTGAACCTCATCGACCCTGACGCGCAGCCGGCCATGCGCAACGCCGAGGTCCTCGCCGACCTCGCCGACCCGTCGTTCCAGACCGAGTTGGGCCAGTTCAACCTGGAGATCAACGTCGCGCCGCGGGTCATCGAGGGCGACGGGCTCGACGTCTACGAGCGGGAGGTGCTGGCCAGCCTCGTCCACGCCGACGAGCGGGCCCGCAAGTCCGACGCGCAGCTCGTGCTGATCGGCATCCTGCCCACGCTGCGGCAGGAGCACGCGGTGCTGGACAACCTGTCGAACGACCCCCGCTACCGGCTGCTCAACGAGCAGATCATCAACGCCCGCGGCGAGTACATCACGCTCGACATCCGCGGCCACGAGCGGCTCGAGGCGCAGTCCGACTCGATCGCGGCGGAGTCGGCGTGCACCAGCGTGCAGTTCCACCTCCAGGTCGCGCCCGAGGACTTCGCGCTGAACTGGAACGCCTCCCAGGCGATCGCCGGCGTGCAAGTTGCGGTCGGGGCGAACTCGCCGTACCTCTTCGGGCGCCGGCTCTGGGCGGAGACCCGCATCGCCCTGTTCGAGCAGGCCACCGACACCCGGCCCGAGGAGCTCAAGGCCCAGGGCGTGCGCCCCCGGGTCTGGTTCGGCGAGCGCTGGATCACGTCGATCTTCGACCTGTTCGAGGAGAACGTGCGCTACTTCCCGCCGCTGCTGCCGATCACCGACGACGAGGACCCGGTGGCCGTGCTGGAGGCCGGCGGCGTGCCGCACCTCGGCGAGCTGCGGCTGCACAACGGCACGATCTACCGCTGGAACCGCCCGGTCTACGACATCATGAACGGCCGGCCGCACCTGCGGGTCGAGAACCGGGTGCTCCCGGCCGGCCCGACGGTCGTCGACCAGGTCGCGAACGCCGCCTTCTACTTCGGGCTGGTCGGCGAGCTGGTCCAGCAGGACCGTCCGATCTGGACGCAGATGCCCTTCTCGGCGGCCGAGGAGAACTTCCACACCGCCGCCCGGGAAGGCCTCGACGCCCGGCTCTGGTGGCCGGATGTCGGCGAGGTCAGCGCGCCCGAGCTGGTGCTCGACGAGCTGCTGCCGCTCGCGTCGGCCGGCCTCGACCGCTTCGGGGTGCTCCCGGCGACCCGAGACCGGCTGCTCGGCGTCATCGAGGGCCGCTGCCGCACCGGGCACAACGGCGCGGCCTGGCAGACCGAGATGGTGCGATCACTCGAGGACCGACATCACCTCGACCGGACGTCCGCGTTGCGGCAGATGTTGCTCCGGTACAGCGAGGGCCTGCACGCCAACGAGCCCGTGCACACCTGGCCGATCTGACCCGGCGCTACTCGCTCTGGCGGCCGCGGCCCCGCTTCGGCCGGCCCGCCGGCGGCTTCGCCGGAGCGCTGTCGGTGGTCTGCTCGGGCCACAGCGGCGCCGGCGGCTTGTGACCGGAGGACGAGGTGGCCGGGGTGGGGACGGTCGGCGCCTCGTCCTCGGTGACCGTGTCCTCGGCGTAGGCCCGGTTGGCCGACTCCGACGTGTAGGTGCGGCCGGACTTCTCGCTGCTCTTGCCGTAGGCCCGGGACGGCGCATAGGCGTCGGACTCCAGGTCGGTGGCCGAGTCGAGCTCGGCCGCGCCGACGGTGACCGGCTCCTTCTTGCCCTTGTCGTTCTTCGGGCTCACCCACGGGTCGTCGCCGAGTTCCTCGCCCGCGTCCTCGCGGCGGCGCGCCTCGGCGGCGTCGGCCTCGGCCAGCGCGGACGTCCAGTCGGAGATCTCGGCGGCGTTGCGCGCGTCGCGGTTGGCGGCGGCGGCCTTGCGGGTCGCCCGGGCCTGGGCCCGCGACCCCCGCGGGCCGATCGCCGCGACGAGCACGGAGCCGGCCAGGCCGGCGATCAACGCGTAGGGCGCGATGTAGAACGCCGAGAGGTGTTGGTCGCGCTCGGTGCCCAGGGCCGGCGCGGCCAGCAGGTAGGCGAGTGCGACGAGCACCGGCCCCGCGCCGCCGGCGACGGCGACGCCCACCCGGTTGTCGCCGCGCCGGCCGGCGGGCCACGCGGCCAGGCCGCCGATGACGAGGGCCGCCGCCAGCATGAGCAGCGCTCCGGGCAGGTTGACCGTCCCGCGTATCCAGGTGCCGTCCGCGAACTGCCAGGTGCCGAGCTGGGCGGCGGTCGCGGTCTCGCCGTCGACCCGCACGACGTCGGCGACGGCCACCACGGCGAGCGTCCACACCCAGGCCGACGTCGCGATGACGTTGGCGGCGATCGCCCGCGCGGTGAGCGCGGCGATCGCGATGATCAGGCCGACGATGATGCCGGCGACCGCGTAGCCGCCCGCCGCGAAGTAGGGCGCGGCGTTGTCGGGGCGCGGCGCCCGGGCTGGGATGGCGACCAGGGGCACGATGATGAGCGAGCCGACCGCCGCGGAGAGGGCGGTCACGACCCGCCAGGCGATCGTGAGCGCCAGACCGGCGGCACTGCCCGGGTTGGCCGGGACGGGCGCTCCGCCGGCCGCGAGCCGGTCGGCGCAGAGGGCGCCGATGACCGTCGAGGTGGCCGCGAGCCAGGCCACCCAGCCCAGGCTGCTGATCCAGACGGTGGCGCTGTCACCGGTCGGCTGCCAGGCGATGATGCCCAGTCCGTAGCCAAGACCGAGCTGCGCGGCACCCGCGCCCGCCGCGACACCGATCGCGGTAAATATTGAGGTAGCCCAGCTTCGTGCCGCCATGCCGCGCAGCGTACGCCCAGCCGTCCACCCGGGCGAGTCCTTGTCATGGGAACGTCAGCGGGTTCGCGGGCCGCTACGGAGGGTGGGTTAGCGGCGCTGCGGGGGTGGGCATGAGTGGGAAGAGGCGGACATCCCGGACAAGGTGGTGAACTGAAGGTATGCCGCAAAGCCCGGACGACGACCGACCGGAAGGCCGCCCGGACGACGCCACCCAGCCGTATCGGCCGCCGACCGACCCGTGGGAGGAGAGCGCGTCCACGGAGGAGCGCTGGGTCGAGCCGCATGAGCCGCCAGGTCCGGAGACCCCGCCCCACCAGCCGGCGTCCGAGGGGCCGGCGCCCGGGGAGACGCCGCCGCAGGAGCCGACCCCTGACACCGAGCGGTGGACGGCCCGGGCCAACGTCCGGCAGCCCGTCCCGCAGGAGTACGTCGAGGAAGAGGACCCGTACCAGGGCCGGTCGTGGTTCACGCCGGTGATCGTCGGCATCGTGGGGCTGCTGCTGTTCGGCGCCCTCTCGGTCGGCCTCTATCTCATCTACAACGCGACGAAGAGCGGCGAGAACGCGCCGGGCGGCCCCGGGCCGGTGCCGACGACAGGCAGCTCGGCGGTACCGTCGCCGACCCAGGAGACGTCGAGCGCGGCGCCGACGTCGAGCCCACCCGCCACCTCGTCCGCGCCGCCGGCCGCGGTCACCGTGCCGCGGCTGCGGGGCGACTCGCTCGCCGAGGCGACCGTGAAGCTGGAGGCGCTCGGGCTCGGGGTGGCCGTGGAGCGGCAGGTCGACGGCTCGCTGCCGCCGGGTGAGGTGCTGGAGACGCGGCCGGGTGCGGGGGAGTCGGTCCAGCCCGGCGGCACGGTCACCGTGGTGGTGGCGATGGCGCCGACCCGGTCGCCGTCGCCTGCGGCCACGGCCTCGTGAACGCGATCAAAGGACGGATCCCGGGCTCTTCGACAAGCCACGGGACCCGTCCTTTGACCCCGGATGTCACCAGGGGGTGCGGACCTACCCCACCGGCAACGGGACTCGGGCAGCCGGGACGCGCGAGCTCCGCGCGACGAATCCGGGCTGCAGACCCTGGAGCTGTACGAAGATCGATCGGCGCTCGACGGCGTCGCCGGCGGGGTTGAGCTGGTAGCCGTCCAGCCACGCCCACCCGTCGTACGTCTGCCAGTCGTGCACTCTGATCACCCGAAACAGCATCGGCTGCGTGAACTGCACACTCGCGGCCTTGGTGACGCGCAGCACGTCACCTGTCCTCGGTAGCACTGTCGGACTCCCGTCTTCCGTTCGGGGGGAAGGTCGGTCCGGCCCGGTGGCATCCGATGCCGTAACCGCCGATCGGTTGGATCGTTTGTCGCTGCGTCCGCGTGAGGCGAATGTTCTGCCAGATGAACACTCAGTTACCTCAACCACACGCACAGGTTGCCCCAGAAACTCGATCCATGCAACTTGCAACGCGAGAATTCCACCGAGGGTATGACCCGCCGAAGCATGTGCGACAGTCGTCTTGCGCGGCTTGAGGGTGTTGCGCTGATCTATACGACGTATCGACGTATTCCGGCGCGCGGAGGTGTCATACCGTGGCAAGTCGTCGAGGCAGCCCGACGCTCCGGCGCCGGCAGCTCGGGATGGAACTGCGCCGGCTCCGGGAGGCCGCCCACGTCACCATCGATCAGGTGGCGGAGCGCCTGGAGTGCTCAGGGTCCAAGATCTCCCGGATCGAGACGGGACAGACCGGTGTCACCCCGCGCGATGTGCGCGACATGCTCGACATCTACGGCGTCGATCCGGAGTACTCCGACCAGCTGCTGAAGATCGCTCGGGAGGCCCGCCAGAAGGGCTGGTGGCAGCTGTACGGGGACGTCCTGACGGGCGCCTACGTCGGACTGGAGGCCGCCGCCGATCACATCCGCTCGTACGAGGCGCTCGTGGTCCCGGGTCTGCTGCAGACCGAGGAGTACGCGCAGGCCATGATCCACGCGGCCCGGCCCGACATCAGCGCCACAGAAGTGGAGAAGCGTGTCCGTGTCCGGATCGGAAGACAGTCGTTACTCACTCAGGATGACCCGATCGATCTCTGGGTGGTGCTGGACGAGGCAGTGCTGCGCCGCCCGGTCGGTGGGAGGGCGGTCATGCGCCGGCAGCTCGAACATCTGAGCCAATCGGCGGCCTGGCCGAACGTGACCCTTCAGGTGCTGCCCTTCTCCGCCGGAGCACATGCCGGGATGGACGGGACATTCACGATGTTGCTGTACGACGAGTCTGCCGGACAGAATTTCGTGTTCGCCTCGAATGCCGCCGGCGGTCTCTTCCTCGAGAAGGACGACGAGCTTCAGCGCTACGGATTCATCTTTGACTACTTGCGCGCCAACGCACTCCGTCCGGACGAGTCAGTGTCGATGATCGAGAAGCTGACAAAGGAGCTGTAGTGGAAATCGAAGCCAAGGGCTTCACCGTGAACATCGAAGGTGCTGCGTGGCGCAAGAGCACCCGTAGCGGTCCCTACTCGGACAACTGCGTCGAGGTCGCCTTCGTCGGCGGGGCGGTCGCCCTGCGTGACTCGAAGGACAAGGCCGGAGCGGTACTGCTGTTCACTCCGGAGGAGTGGCGGGCCTTCGTCGACGGCACCAAAGGCGGGGAGTTCGACGTGGCGAGGTGATTCGCCGCTTGTGCACCGGCCGGTCCGCTTCGTGTCGACGGAAGCGGGCCGGTCCTTTTTGTGCCGACAGTCGTTGTATGTGTGAGTGTCGCACCTCGGCATTTCCCCCCGAGTGAGATAAGGCTTGCACCGATGAACATTGGCCCCGACAACTTCGGCAACGGATCGTCGAAGACCGACGACCGTTTCTCCGGGCAGCTGGGCAGCTACCGCCCGGGTGGCCGCCGGGACGCCGGCCTTGGCGACGGGCCGATCGACGACCTGTCGCCGCGCAACGGCTCCCTGGACAGCTCGCTGATCGGCGGCCCGCTCACGCCGCCCAAGCTGCCCGAATCCTCGCTGGTCGCGGATCTCGGCCCGCTGACCGAGCCGATGTTCGGGCGGGACTCCTGGCTCGACTCGCCGTCGCCCACCGGCTCGATGGCCGACCACCCGCTGCTGCGGGGCCTGCTGATGGAACTGCCGCCGAAGGGCACGCTGCCGCAGCAGGAGTGGCTCGACCGCTGGTTCGAGGCGGCCCGGTCGATCCTCGAACTGATCTATTCGCAGGAGGCCCGGCCACTCAAGTAGCGCCTGCTCAAGCCCTACCCGACCGTCTATCGACAGGTCGATCCGCAACCTGTACAAAGCAGGGAGGACTCGACCTGGGGAGGTCGGACGGGCTCCGGACCGCTGCGACGGCGGCCGGGGCCCGTCGTTACGTTGGGTCCATGACGACACCGAAGATCGAGCTGCATGTGCACCTGGAGGGCGCCGTGCCGCCGGCCACCCTGCTGGAGATCGCGCGGCGCAACGGGCAGTCGCTGCCGGCCGACACCGTCGAGGGCGTGCGGGAGCTGTACCAGTTCACCGACTTCGCCAAGTTCGTCCAGGTGTGGATCATGACCACCAACTGCCTGCGCACCGCCGACGACTTCCGGCAGATCCTGGTCGACTACGCGGGAGTGGCGGCGGGCCACGGCGCGGTCTACCTGGAGGCGATCTTCTCCCCCGGCGAGCGGGTGCAGCGCGGGGTGCCGTGGGAGGACCTGTACGAGGGATACACCGACGGCATTGCCGAGGCCCATGAGCGGCACGGCGTCGTGGTGCGGCTGACCCCGGACCTCTATCGCGGGATGCCGGTCGACGTGGCGGAGGACGTCGCGCGGTGGAGCGTGCGGTACCGCGAGCGGGGAATCGTCGGGCTCGGGCTGGGCGGGGACGAGAAGGCGAGCTCGGCGCTGCCCTATGCGAAGGCGTTCGAGATCGCTCGGGAGGGCGGGCTCGCGCTGGTGCCCCACGCCGGGGAGTCGGCCGGCGCCGAGTCGGTGCGGGAGATGCTCGGCCTGGATCCCGACCGGCTGCGTCACGGTTTCCGGGCGGTCGACGATTCAGGTGTACTGCAGGAAATCGTCGACCGCGGCCTGGTCCTCGACGTGTGCCCGACGTCCAACGTGCGCACGAAGTCGGTGCCGTCCCTGGCCGAGCACCCGCTGCCGGCGCTGATCGCGGCCGGGGTGCCGTGCACGGTGAACACCGACGACCCGGCGATGTTCAACACCGATCTGGCTCAAGAGCATGGGATCGCGGCCGATCTTGGTCTCGGTGCGCGGGAGGCGTTTCAAGCCGGGGTGGCCGGGGCCGCCTGCGACGATGCGACGCGGGCCTGGTTGACCGAACGGCTCAGTGACATCAGCTGAACGGTTGGTTCAGTAGCTCCGTTTGACCGACCCCGAGCGTCGCAAAGTTGATGGTCGATCTTGAAATGTCCGTTTAGCTTAGGTCGAGTTTGCTGCTGGTCGCGGGGAGGCAAGGGTGAGTGACGTGTCCGATTTGGTCTTTGCGTTCGTGAGCGGCGGCGGCCTCCTGGCCCTCAGCATCGGCGCCTTCGGCGTGCTCGACGCCTACAACAAGCGCGGTGTCGGTGAGAAGCGGGTGGACTGGCTGATCGGTCTGTACGCGCTCGGCGTCGTCATGAACATCGTCGCCTACGTGATGCTCGACCGCTGGTACATCGCGGCGCCGCTGGCCCTCATGCTGCTGCCGGCCGAGCGCGCGCTGGAGAAGCGGGGCACCTTCAAGCGCCGTGGCGCGAAGGTGAACGCGATCACCGGTCGCGACTGAGACGTGCACGAAGAGGCCGGCTCCTCGTCTCGGGGAGCCGGCCTTTTCTCTGGTACCGCTAGGACCGCTGGCTAGACCGCGAACGTCTTCAGGGGCTCGGTCGCCGGGGGCGGCGGGGCGGCGCGCCAGAGGCGGGCCTTCTGGGCCCCGAGCCGGGCCAGGTAGTTCGGGTTGAGCAGGATGTAACGCCGCCAGAGCCGCTTGGGCTCGAGGCCGAGGCGCCACAGCCACTCCAGCGCGTACTTCTGCATCCACGGGGGCGGGTTCTTCAGGCCGCCGGCGTGGTAGTCGAACGCGGCGCCGACGGCGAGCATCGGCGCGTCGACGAGGTGCCGCATGCCGTACACGAAGATCTCCTGGCGCGGGCAGCCCAGCCCCACCATGACCACGCGCGCGCCGGACTCCTTGATCCGGGCGGCGATCTGCTCGGGCTCACCCGGCTCGGCCATGCGGAACTTCGAGGCCTCCATGCCGGCGATCTTCAGGCCGGGGAAGCGGTCGTTCAGCTTCTCGACCAGCCGGTCGAGGGTCTCCTGGGTCGAGCCGTACAGGTAGACCGGCACGCCCTGCTCGGCGCTGGCCCGCAGCACGCGCAGGGTCAGCTCGGGACCGTAGACGCGATCGGCGAGCCGGGCCTTGTGCAGCACGTTGAGCGCCCAGCGGACCGGCTGGCCGTCGGGCGTCACCAGATCGAACGAGTTGAGCCGCGCGTTGTGCGCCTTGTCCTGGACGCCGGTCATCACGCCGTGCACGGCGAGCGCCGTGACGGCGAGCGGCCGCCCCTCGCGGGCGGCGCTCATGACCTTCTCGACGGCGGCGTCGTAGTCGACGGCGCTGACCTCGACCCCGAGGACGTTGCGTTTGCCCTGGTCGATCACTGTGTCCGTCTTCTCTAGTCCGTCTTGGTCAGGACTCGGGGGTCCACTTGTCGACGTTGGCCTCGTAGATCTCCTGGCAGATCATGGGCACGTCGTAGACCTGCTTCCAGTCGGGGTAGTCCAGCTGGAAACGCTCGTTGGAGCCGATCCACCACTGGTGGTCGCCGACCCGGTTGGCCTCGTGGTACTCGGTCTGCATCTCGTTGCCGGTGATCCGCTCGGCGAGCGCGAACACCTCCAGGTGGGAGGTGTTGGAGTGCCGCCCGCCGCCCAGGTTGTACACGGCGGCGCTGCGGGGCGCCCGGAAGAAGGCCTCGAACGCGGCGACCACGTCGTGCGAGTGGATCGCGTCGCGGACCATCTTGCCCTTGTACCCGAAGATCTTGTACGTGCGGCGCTCCATCGCGCATCGCATGACGTACCCCAGGAAGCCGTGCAGCTCGGTGGCCGAGTGCGCGGGCCCGGTCAGCGTGCCGCCCCGGAAGCAGGCGGTCTTCATGTCGAAGTAGCGCCCGTACTCCTGCACCATGACGTCCGCGGCGACCTTGGAGGCGCCGAAGACCGAGTGCAGGCAGGCGTCGATCGACATGTCCTCCTTGATCCCGTTCTCATACGGGTGGCCCGGCTCGATCTCCCACCGCGTCTCGAGCTCCTGCAGCGGCAGGCTGTTGGGCCGGTCGCCGTAGACCTTGTTGGTCGAGCAGTGGATGAACGGCGCGTCGATGCAGTGCTCGCGCACGTTCTGCAGCAGGTTGAGCGTCCCGCCGGCGTTCACGTCGAAGTCGGTGAACGGGTCACGCACGGCCCAGTCGTGGCTGGGCTGCGCCGCGGTGTGGATGACGACGGCGATATCTTTCCCGTACCGCTGGAAGATGCCGGCGAGCGCGTCCCGGTCCCGGATGTCGACGTCGTGGTGCGTGTAGGACTCACCGAGGTCACTGGTCAGCCGCACAACGTTCCACGCGGTCGAGGCCTCAGCCCCGAAGAACCGCTTCCGCATATCGTTGTCGATGCCGACAACGTCGAGCCCGAGCGATGCGAAGTGGCGCACCGCCTCGGAGCCGATGAGCCCGGCCGAGCCGGTGACGAGTGCGACGCTCACGACGAAGAACTCCCTGCGGGTGGACGACGGTTGGTCGGGACCGTTTGGGAGCATACCGTGACCCCCGGCCACCCACCTTCACTCGCGCCCAGCCACAGAAACCCAGCCAAGACCAAGGAATCCACGTAGGCGCGACATTCCCCAAGATCGATCCCTTAAGACCACCGACCGCCACACGCAACTACGGACGGTAACCACAAAGCGGAGGTCGAGGGGTCGCCAGAGGGCGACGTGCCGGCGGCAGTTCGCCCTGGGAGCGCGCGCGGATGACACGACCGGTACGACGGCGGCACGGCGTCTTGGGATGGTGCGGGGTAGTGAGGTGCCACGGCGGCGGAACGGCCGGTGGTGCAGCAGCGGTCCGGCGGCAGGTCACCCAGGGACGGCGCGCGGATGACACGGCGGTACGGCGGCGGTACGACCTCGTGGGATGGTGCGGGTTAGCGAGGTGGCAGGCAGTGTGAGCCCGCGTGTCCTAGTAGGACAGGTGCGTGGTGAGGCCGCCGGCACGGCCGCGGGACGCAACTCCCGGCTGGAGTGCGGCAGCGCGCTCGCCACCAGGGCGAACGACCGCGAGTTGGTTACGTGCGGCTCACGGTGTGGTGGGACGGCCGCGAGTTGGGCCCGTGCGGCCTGCGGTGTGATGGGACGACCGCGGGTTAGGGCCGGACAGCACCCAACCGGGCAGAGGAACTCCAACCAATTTTGGTTGGATTTGTCACTTCCGCGAACCTGAAAGGGAGGGCCGCAAGGCCCAAACCGGTGCTACCGACAGGGCCAACAACTGCGGGGACGCTCCCGGACGGACGCGCGGGAGAAGAGGCGACGCCCGTCGAGCGCGGCCGAAGGTCGCGGGCCCGTGGCGACACGCAGGTGGCAGCAACGTGGGACGGGGGCGAATGCCCCGGTCCCACAAGCGGTGTCTGACGGGAGCAACGGACACCAACTGGGGCCAACCGGAGCAAGAGAGAGAAAGACGAACGAAACCAGGAAGGGTCGGCAATACGACGAAGCCACGGACGCCGCGGATCGGGGGTGTGGGTGGCGGAGCCCCCACTGGGGAGCGAGCGAAGCGAGCGCGAAGGATCCCACCGCTGCAACGGCAAGCGGCCCCCGCCGCGAAGCAGGGGCCACCCATCAGCGGTGGGGAAGGGGGGAGTTGAACCCCCACGCCCTTTCGGGCACACGGACCTGAACCGTGCGCGTCTGCCATTCCGCCACTTCCCCTAGCGGCCGAAACCGCCTGGCGCGCCACAGCATACCGTGTCCCCACTCGGCGAAATGACCGGGTAGGCACTAGGCTTCCCTGGGCGCCACGGAAGAGTAGCACGGGCCGACCGGTCAGCTTGCATACGGGCGTGCGACGTCCGGATACCATCATGACCTCGGAACCCGAGGAGGAACCGGTGAGTGTGCTGCAGCGCTTCGAGAAGCGCCTTGAGGGCCTGGTCGAGGGGGCCTTCGCGAAGGTCTTCAAGGGGGTCGTCCACCCTGTGGAGATCCTCAACGCCATGCAACGGGAGGCGGAAGCCCACAAGGCGATTCTGGCCGGCGGGCGCACGCTGGTGCCGAATCGCTACGTGATCGACCTTTCGCCCTATGACCACAGTCGGCTGGCGCCGTATGCCGCTGCGCTGGCGCAGGAGCTGGCCCAGTCGCAGGCCGAGTTCATCGGTGAGCAGGGCTGGACCGTCTACGGCGACGTGATCGTCGAAATCGAGCGGGGGGACGGGCTCGACACGGGCATGTTCCGGGTCACCGCCGAGGTCTACACCGGTGGGGACGTCGCGCCGCCGCCCGTTCCGGACCCGTATGGGGGATACGGGCAGCAGGGCGGCTACGGTGGCCCTGGCCCCGGTGGGCCGGGGGGTCCCGCGCGCAATGTTCGACTGGTGTCGGGCGACGGGCGCAGCTACCCTCTGTCGATTGGCTCGACCGTGATCGGCCGGGGCGACCAGGCCAACATGCGACTGCCCGATGTCGGGATCTCGCGCCGCCATGCGCGGCTCGACTTCGACGGTGCGCAGGTCGTGCTGACCGATCTCGGCTCCACCAACGGCACGATGGTCAACGGTCAACGCGTCTCCGCGGTCGCGTTGAACCCGGGTGACATGATCCAGCTCGGCACGACCACGCTCACCTACCGCGTGGATGGCTGATCGTTCTGCATGCGTGGTCGACGTTAGGCGGATCTGAATGAGCGCGTCGTAGATGGAATTCGTCATCACGGTTGCCCGCTATGGGTTGCTCGTGCTGCTGTGGATCTTCGTGTTCACGGTGGTGGGTGTGATCCGGCGGGACCTGTTCGCAGGCTCGCGATCGAGCCGGATCGTCGCCGCACCCCGGGGGGTTGGTGCGGTGACGGCTCCTGGCCGTCCGGCGAAGGTGAAGCGCGGGAAGACCGCGCATCAGCTCTTCGTCACCGCCGGTGCGCTGGCGGGCACTCGCATCACTCTCGGCGAGGCGCCCATCACCATCGGCCGGGCCGAGGACTCGACGCTGGTGATCACCGACGACTACGCCTCTGCAAAGCACGCCCGGCTCGTACCTCGCGCCGGCCAGTGGTACCTCGAGGACCTCGGCTCCACCAACGGCACCTACCTCGACAAGACCAAGGTCAGCGCACCTACCCCCGTCCCCCTCGGCGTGCCGATTCGCATCGGCCGCACTTCACTCGAGTTACGGCCATGACTCTCACCTTGCGCTATGCGGCCCGCAGTGACCGCGGTCTGATTCGGAGTGGCAACCAGGACTCCGTCTACGCCGGACCGCGGCTGCTCGCCGTTGCCGACGGCATGGGCGGCATGGCCGCCGGCGACGTCGCCAGCAACATTGTCATCGCCACCATGGCGCCACTCGACGAGGACGTGCCCGGTAACGCCATGATCGACACGCTGCGCAGCGCGGTCGATCTGGCCAACCAGCAGATCCGGGACGCCGTCGAGGAGAACCCTGCCATGGAGGGCATGGGCACGACCCTCACAGCGATGCTGTTCTCCGGCACCAAGATGGGCATGGTCCACATCGGTGACTCCCGCGCGTACCTTGTGCGCGACGGGGAGTTCGCCCAGGTGACCAAGGACGACACGTACGTCCAGATGCTCGTCGACGAGGGCCGGATCAGCCTCGAAGAGGCCAACAGCCATCCGCAGCGCTCCCTGCTCACGCGGGCGCTCGACGGCCGCGACGCCGACCCCGAGTACTCGGTGCGGCAGGTCAAGCCGGGCGATCGCTATCTGCTGTGCAGCGACGGGCTCTCCGGCGTCGTGAGCGCCGAGACCATCGAGGCGACGCTGCGGGAGTACATCGACCCCAACCAGTGCGCCAGCCGGCTCGTCGAGCTGGCCCTGCGCGGCGGCGGGCCCGACAACATCACCGTGATCGTCGCCGACGTCACCGACGAGGACATCGTCGAGGCGCGGCCGATCGTCGGCGGTGCGGCGGCCCAGGACCGCGGGATGGCCACGTCGGCCGACCAGTCGATGTCGTCGGCCCGCGGCGCCGCTCTGGCCGCCCCGCGCCCGCCGGTGCCCGACAGCGACGAGGAGCAGCGTGCCAACGCGGCGCCCGTCGCCCGGGACGACAGCGAGCGGCCCCGCCGGCATCCGGTGCGCACGGCAATCCTCCTCGTCGTGCTGCTCGGGCTGCTCGGCGGCGGTCTGTGGTACGGCTGGAGCGTGACTCAGTCGCGGTACTACGTGGGCGCCACCGACGATGGCAACGTGGCCATCTTCAAGGGCGTCCCGGGCCGGATCGCCTGGATCGAGCTGTCGACGGTCTACGAGTCGAGCGAGCTCAAGGTCGACGACCTGACCCCGGCCGCGCAGAGCACCGTCCGGCAGGGCATCCAGGTCGACAGCCTGGACCAGGCCAAGCAGAAGCTCGACGCGCTGCTCGACCCGAGCGACCCGTCGCGCAAGCAGGCCTGCCCCTCGACCGAGCCGAGCGCCGACGGCAGCCCGTCCGACCCGGCGAGCTCCGCCCCGGTCGAGTCGCTCAGCCCGGCTGTTTCGGCCAGTGCCTCCGGGAACGGCTCGGTCGTGCCGACGAGCGCGGAGGCTTCGCCGACGATGTCGAGCCCGACTCCCGCTGCCAGTTGCTGACCGCGAGGCCAAGAGGAAACCTGTCGTGACCGCCCCTGCCTTCCCGGCCCCGTCGCCCGCCAACCCGGGCGACGGGTCGGCCGTGTCCGCGCCGGCCCGGCAGCGCACCCGCCGCAACACCGAGCTCGGCCTCCTGCTGTTCGTCGCGGTGATCCTGCTGGTCTACGCGGCCGTCGTGGAGGGCAACGCCGTCGGCGAGGTCACGCCTGACTTCTGGGTGCAGATCGCGGTGCTGACCGTCATCTTCGGCCTCGCGCACATGGCGATCCGCTTCCTCGCGCCGTATGCCGACCCGGTGATCCTGCCGGCGGTGGCCCTCATCAACGGGCTGGGCGTCGCATTCCTGCGCCGCCTCGACCTGGCCCGGGTCAAGGCGCCGGAGCGGGCCGAGCTGAGCGTGTTCGGCGGCGACGGGTTCCGGCAGCTGGGCTGGACGGCGGCGGCCATCGTCGGCGCGGTGATCCTGATGGCCATCGTGCGTGACCACCGGTCGCTGTCGCGGTATGCGTACACGCTCGGCCTCACCGGCATCGTGCTGGTGCTGATCCCGGCGGTGCTGCCGGCGCAGTACTCGTCGATCAACGGTGCCAAGCTGTGGATCAAGTTCCCGGGCTTCTCGATCCAGCCCGGTGAGTTCGCCAAGATCTGCCTGCTCGTCTTCTTCGCGTACTACCTGGTGCGCAAGCGCGAGGTGCTCTCGCTGGCGAGCAAGCGGTTCCTCGGCATCGACTTCCCGCGCGGCCGCGACCTCGGCCCGGTCGTCGCGGTCTGGCTGATGTCGCTGCTGGTCCTGATCTTCGAGAAGGACCTCGGCACCTCGCTCATGTACTTCGGGCTGTTCGTCGTCACGCTGTACATCGCCACCGAGCGGGTCAGCTGGCTGATCATCGGTCTGGGCCTCTTCTTCGGCGGCGCCTTCCTGGCGTACTTCCTCGGCAAGGCCGTCGGCGGGCCGTTCCTCAACTTCTCCGAGCGCGCCACCACCTGGCTCGACCCGTTCGCCGACGCGGACAACAAGGGCTACCAGCTGGTGCAGTCGCTGCTCGGCCTGGGCACCGGCGGCCTGACCGGGGCCGGCCCGGGCGCCGGTCAGCCGACCAAGGTGCCCGAGGTGCGCACCGACTTCATCTTCTCCGGCATGGGCGAGGAGATCGGCCTCTTCGGCCTCACCGCCCTGCTCATCGTCTACCTGCTCATCGTCGAGCGCGGCCTGCGGGCCGCGATCAACGTGCGCGACTCCTTCGGCAAGCTGTTCGCCGGTGGTCTCGCGTTCACCATCGGGTTGCAGGTGTTCGTCATCGTGGGTGGCATCAGCCAGCTGATCCCGCTGACCGGGCAGACCACGCCGTTCCTCTCGGCGGGTGGCTCGTCGCTGGTGGCCAACTGGCTGCTGATCGGTCTGCTGCTGCGCATCTCCGACGCGTCGCGGCGCCCGGCCGGCGGGTCTCCGTCGGTCAACCTGGGCGGCGTGTCCACCGGCGGTGGCGGCGGCGCCCCGGTCCAGATCAAAGAGCTGCCCACGGAGGTTGTGCGATGAACGCCCCACTGCGCCGGGTCGGTGTCGTGGTGCTGGTCCTGTTCGCGATGCTGTTCGTCAACCTGAACTACCGCCAGGTGGTCAAGGCCGACGACTACCGGGAGAACTCGCGCAACGGCCGCGTCCAGGCGAGCGAGTACGAGCGGGCGCGCGGCAAGATCGTCAACGCCCAGGGCATCGCGGTGGCCGACGCGCAGGAGACCGGCGACTCGCTGAAGTTCCTCCGGACGTACCCGCTGAAGGACCAGTACGCGCACGTCCTCGGCTACAAGCCGGTCAACCTGGCGGCGACCTCGCTGGAGAAGCTCAACAACGACTTCCTCGTCGGCACCTCCGACAAGCAGGCGGCCGACCGGATCGCCGGGCTGTTCACCGGCGAGAAGCCGGCCGGCGGCAACGTGCTGCTGACGATCTCGAAGTCGGCCCAGGAGACGGCGTACACCCAGCTGGGCAACAACAAGCTCAAGGTGAAGAGCGGCGCGGTCGTCGCGCTCGACCCCTCGACCGGCGCGGTGCTCGCCGAGGTGTCGCTGCCGAGCTACGACCCCAACCTGCTCTCCACCCACGACACCAACGCCGCCCTGGCGAACTACAAGAAGCTCGACGCCGACCCGGGCAAGCCGCTGCTGAACCGGGCCGTGTCGGACATCTACCCGCCGGGCTCGACGTTCAAGGTCATCACCTCGGCCGCGGCGCTGACCGCGGACTCGTCGCTCTCGCCCGACTCGATGGTGCCGGGTGGCGAGTTCTACCAGCCGCCGCAGACCTCGTCGTTCCGGATCAAGAATGCCCACGAGGGCATCTGCCCTGACAGCATCTCGCTCAAGCAGGCCCTCACCGTCTCGTGCAACACCGTCTTCGCCCGGATGGGCGTGGAGCGGATCGGCGCCGACAAGCTCAAGCGGATGGCGGCGGACTTCGGCTTCGAGTCGGAGCCGAAGTACATCGAGGACCAGGACCGTAACTACTGCGGGATCGTCGCCAGCCACACCGGCTCGATGACCGCCCAGAACGGTGTCGTGGATCCGCCCGCCGTCGCTCAGTCGAGCATCGGACAGCGAGAGGTAAAGATGTCTCCGCTGCAAGGCGCGATGATTGCGGCGACGGTTGCCAACGGCGGTCGCGAGATGCGGCCGTACGTGGTGGACCGTCTGCAGAACGCCGACCTCTCCAACGCCGACCGCACCGAGCCCAAGGAAATGGGCCGCCCGATCAGTGGCGATGTCGCCGCCAAGCTGCAGGAAATGATGTTCAGCGTGGTCACCTCCCGCGACGGTACGGGCCGCAGCGCGAACGTCTCCGGTTTGCAGGTGGGTGGTAAGACCGGAACCGCGGAAGACGGTGAAGATGCGCAGGACCACGGCTGGTTCATCGGCTTCGCACTGAAGGACGGCAAGCCGATCATCTCGGTCGCGGTCTTCCTCGAGAACGCTGGCAAGGGTGGCAGCGCTGAGGCGGCTCGCATTGCCGGTCAGGTCATGAAGGCATACGCGGACGAAAAGGGCATCAAATAACATGAGGTGCGCGACATGTTGAGCGCCGGCACCGTGTTGGGCGGGCGCTACCGCCTGGACGAGCGCATCGCCGGCGGCGGTATGGGTGACGTCTGGCGCGGCACCGACGAGGTGCTGGGCCGGATCGTCGCGATCAAGGTCCTGCTGCCCGCACTGCTGGAGGAGCCCGGCTTCGCCGAGCGCTTCCGCGGCGAGGCGCGGACGATGGCCACCATCAACCACCCGGGCGTCGTCGACATCTATGACTACGGCAGCGAGAACGGCACGGCCTTCCTGATCATGGAGTACGTGGAGGGCGACGCGCTCTCCCGCACCCTGTCGCGGGTCGGCCGGCTCACCCCCGCGCGGGCCATGGCGCTCATCGCACAGGCCGCCGACGCGCTGCACGCCGCGCACGAGAAGGGCATCGTCCACCGCGACGTGAAGCCCGGCAACCTGCTCGTGCGGCCCAACGGCACGCTGGTGCTCACCGACTTCGGCATCGCGCGCTCGGCGGCCGTCGCCCAGCTGACCGCGGCCGGCTCGGTGCTCGGCACCGCCTCCTACATCTCGCCCGAGCAGGCCTCGGGCCAGCAGGCCACGCCGCTGTCCGACGTGTACGCGCTCGGCGTGGTCGCCTACCAGTGCCTGTCCGGCCAGCGGCCGTTCGAGGGCGAGAACCCGCTCGAGATCGCCATGCGGCACGTGCGCGAGATGCCGCCGCCGATGCCGGGCGACATTCCGCCGCCGGTCGTCCAGCTCGTCGAGCGGGCGATGGCCAAGGACCCGGCCGCCCGCTGGCCCAGCGCCGCCGCGCTCGCCCAGGCCGCCCGCCGGGTGTCGCACCAGGTCGGCGGCGGCACGGCCACCGGTCCGGCGGTGCCGCCGCTCGGCCCGCCCGTCTCGGGCGCCCCGATCGCGCCGCCGGTCTCTGGCGGCCCCTCCTACGGGCAGCCGACCTCCGGCTCGCCGATGTCCGGCCCGCCGATGTCGGGCGGTCCGGTGTCGCCCGGCGCGGGTGGCACCCGGATCATGCCCGGTGGCGCGCTTCCGCCGCTGCCCGGCCAGCAGCCGGTCGGCGTGGGCGGGCACCAGGCCCGCGGTGCCGCTGGCGTGCCGCCACCGCCGCCGAGCGGTGACACGGCCACGTTCATGGGTGGCGGGTACGACGGTGGCTACGACGCGCCGCCGCCGCCTCCGACCCCCGGCGGTGCCGGTGGGCGCTCCGGCGGGCGGAACAACCTGGTCGTGGCCGGGATCGCGGGCATCGTGCTGCTGGTGCTGATCGGTATCGGCGGCCTGTACTTCGCCACCAAGGGCAACAACGACCCGAACAAGGTCGGCAGTGGCGAGACGACCGCGCCGCCGACCAGCGCCGCCGCGCCGACCTCGGCGAAGCCGACCGGCAAGCTTGTCAAGGTCGACTGCGATGGGCTCAAGGGCAAGCTCGGGACGTTCGAGAAGTCCAAGCTCGAGCGCCTGAAGCTGAAGGTCAAGATCGTGCCGGTCGAGTCGGACCTGCCGGTTCCCGGCCAGATCATCACGGTCGACCCGTGCGGCGAGGTCGCCGAGGGCACCGAGGTCACGTTCACGGTGGCCAAGGGCGCGGCCGGCCCGCCAAGGAACAACAACTCCAGCTCGGCGCCGGCACCCGGGAAGTCCGACGACGTCAAGGACCCGTCGCCGGAGCCGAGCGCGAGCTAGATCGGAATGGGTTCTCGTCGTAAGACGTGGCAAGGTATGAGTCAATGACCGAAGGACGACACGACATGACCGCCCAGCCGCGCCTCCTCGGCGGCCGTTACCAGGTCGGGGAGTTGCTCGGCTATGGCGGCATGGCCGAGGTGCACCGAGGTCGTGACCTGCGACTCGGCCGCGACGTTGCGATCAAGACCCTCCGGACCGACCTCGCCCGCGACGCGACGTTCCAGTTACGGTTCCGCCGGGAGGCGCAGAACGCCGCCTCCCTCAACCACCCGGCGATCGTCGCCGTCTACGACACCGGTGAGGAACGCGGTCCGGCGGGCGAGGAACTGCCGTACATCGTCATGGAGTTCGTCAACGGCCGCACCCTCAAGGAGGTGCTGGCGGCCGAGGGCCGGCTCATGCCCCGCCGGGCGCTGGAGATCACCGCGGACATCTGCGCCGCGCTGGAGTTCAGCCACCGGCACGGGATCATCCACCGCGACATCAAGCCGGGCAACGTGATGCTCACGCAGACCGGCCAGGTCAAGGTGATGGACTTCGGCATCGCGCGGGCCCTGGCCAGCGGCGCGACGACGATGACCCAGACGTCGGCGGTCATCGGCACCGCGCAGTACCTCTCGCCGGAGCAGGCCCGCGGCGAGCCCGTCGACGCGCGCAGCGACGTCTACGCGACCGGCTGTGTGATCTTCGAGCTGCTCTGCGGCCACCCGCCGTTCGTCGGCGACAACCCGGTCTCGGTGGCGTACCAGCACGTGCGGGAGGACCCGCGCCCGCCGAGCAACAGCAACCGCGATGTCACGCCCGATGTCGATGCCGTCGTGCTCAAGGCGCTGGCGAAGAACCCGCTCAACCGGTACCAGAGCGCCGCCGAGATGCGGGCCGACCTCATGCGGGCCGCCGCCGGTCGTCCGGTCTCCGCGCCGCCGGTGCTGACCGAGGACGAGATGGCGACCGTGATGGCGACGCAGGCCGCCTACCGGCCGCCGCCCGCCTCGCGCCAGCCCTCCCGGGCCGCCGCGCGGCAGAAGCGCAAGGGCTCGACCGGCATCGTGGTCGCGCTGACCGCGCTCGGCCTCCTCGCGGTGGCCGCGCTGTCGATCGGGCTGTACCTGGCCAACCAGGACCCGCTGGTGCGGGTGCCGGACCTGGTCGGGCGCACCCAGGCCGAGGCGGACAACGCGCTGCGCCAAATTAACCTGCAGGGCGACCCGCACCCGGGCCCCAACGAGAGCTGCGAGGCCGGCAGGGTCGTCAGCCAGGAGCCGAAACCCAGCACCGAGGTCAAGCAGGGCGCCCAGATCGACTACGACGTCTGCGGTGAGCCGACGCTGCTCACGGTGCCGCCGCTGCTGCGGCTCACCAAGGACCAGGCGACCAAGCAGCTCGAGGGCATGAACCTGCACGTGACCGTCGAGTCCCGGGACGGTGTCGAGCCCAAGGACGAGGTCATCGGCAGCGACCCGCAGCCGGGCACGTCGATCAAGCCGGGCTCGCCGATCAAGATCTTCGTGTCGAAGAACAACCAGGCGAACGTGCCCGAGGTGGCCGGTAGGACCCCGGAGCAGGCCGAGGCGCTGCTGCAGGCGGCCGGGTTCACCAACATCGACACGGAAGAGACCGAGGTCAGCGACCAGTCGAAGGACGGCGTCGCGATCAACACCAACAAGGCGGCGAACAAGCCGGCCCTGAAGACCGACCGGATCGTCATCCGGATCGGCAAGTACGAGAACCCCAACCCGGGCACCTCCGGCTCGCCGAAGCCGAGTAGCAGCGCGTCGCAGGGCGGCTGATCGACTACTACCGTGTGTACCCTGTGGATAACTGACTAGTTATCCACAGGGTTGTGCACAGGCGGGGGTTCCCAGCGCGGACGTCTCCGCGGGTTCTTGCCACGACGGCGATGGCAGCGTCCGTGCCGCCGGGGCGAATGCACCGGCGGCACGAGCGGTGTCTGGCGGGAGTGCCCTGTGGGGTCAAGGGGTTTGGGTGAGGAGGTTTTGGAGGGCGTTGTGGT
>NZ_JAHYSG010000031.1 GCF_022095675.1 Dactylosporangium sp. AC04546
ACACCCGGGAGGGTGTGGCGGCGGTCGGGGGTGCTGCCCCGGCGCGGAGTGCGGGCGGTGGCTAGGGGACTGAGTTGCCGGGCGTGGCTCTGCGGGACAACAGCGCGGCGCGCGGGAGCTGTGGCGGTCCGGGCGAAGGAGCGGCCCGGCGCTGCTGGCCGTCGCCGACCGGGTCGTGGTCGTCGAGGCGTGGTGGGCTGAGAAGGCGGTCGGTGGAGGGGCGCAACCTGAGTGGGGGCGTGGGACTCTTCTCTGTGCAGCAGCCGGGGCAGAAGGGGAGCCGCGCGTGCCCGAACCGATGATCGAGCTGGACCTCACCACGCCGTGGGAGCCGGTCGTCGAGGCCGGGGCCTCGCCCAACCGGCAGCGGAGGCGGCGGGCCGGAGCGGCCGTCCTGGTCGGGGTCGTTGCCGCCGGGCTGCTCACCGCCGCGGCGCCCGCGCGGGCCTACGAACCCCTGTTCGCGCTCGACTACCAGGTTACCGGGGTGTACCTGGCCGGCGGGCGGGTCTTTGCCGGGCGGTACAAGCGGGCCGGGGCCGGGCAGGAGCTCGAGGCGTTCGACGCGCGGAACGGGCGGCTGCTGTGGAGTCTGCAGATGGCGCAGAACCAGTATGTCCGCAGCGTCACCGCCGGCGTCGTCGTGCTGCTGCAGCAGCGCGGTGAACCCGACGACGCCGTCAGTGACGTCGCCGTGCACGATGCCGCCACCGGGGAGCGGCTGTGGCAGCGGGAGTCGGTGTGGGTCTTCGGGCGGTTCGGCGGGCGCATGCTCATCGACGAGATGGTCGACGGTGAAGTACCGGAACGGCAGTTCGTCGTCGACGAGAATGACGACGGCGTGATCCGCAACCAGGCGCCCGAGCTGCGCGAGCAGCATCTCCTGGCGCTCGACGAGCGGACCGGGACCGTCGAATGGCGGCTCGACGTGCCCAAGGGGAACCGGCTGTCGTTCGAGTTGGGCAGCGGCTGGGAGGACCTGACCGGCATGGTCGAGCTGACGCCGGCCGGGGAGCTGCGCCGGCACGACCCGCGCGACGGCGTTGTCACGCGGACGGACCGGCTCGACTGGTCCGGGGCGGTCTCGTGGTTCGAGATGGACGGCGCGGAGGTGGTGGTCTTTCGGGTCGGGGACGTCGGCGGCGACGTGTACGACCTCGCGTCCGGGCGGCGGCTGTGGCACTGGCAGGACCCGGAGCACTACGGCGGGCTCGGCTCCTGCTGGCCAGGCCTGTACTGCGTGCAGGGCCAGAGCGGTACCACCGCCGTCGACCGGCGGACCGGGCGCACCGTGTGGCGGCTCCAGCAGTACAACAGCATCCTCGGACTGACGGCGGACGCCATGATCATGAGCGTGTGGGAGTCGCCCGACCTCGACCCCCGGTCGGTCGCCGCCGTCGACCCGCGGACCGGGCAGGCGACGACCGTGCTGGAGGGGTGGAACGCGGTCCAGCTGGACGGGCCGCGGATCGTCGTCTGGAAGACCGTCGGGCAGCGCGACGCGGTCCTCGCCGAGCTCGACCCGGCGACCGGGCGGGTGGCGGTGTTCGGCCGGGCGCACGACTGGTTCGGCCGGCCGTCGTGCGTGACCGAGCGGCGGACCCTCGCCTGCGTCGTGGTCGGCGGGCTCACCGTCTGGCGGCTGCCATGATGATCGAGCTCGACCTGAGCACGCCCTGGGAGCCGCCGGCGCCGCCCCGGCAGCGGCGGCGCTGGCCACTGGCGGTGCTGGTCGTCCTGGCCGCCTTCGCCTCTTTGGCGGCAGCGGTACCCCAGCAGGGCGCGACCCCGGCCTTCGAGGTCGAGCACAACGTGCTGAGCGTCGACGGGGCCGGCGGGCGGGTGTTCGCCGGGCGGTTCGGGTCGGTGGGCGGCGACCCGCGCCTGACCGCGTACCGGCTGCGGGACGGCGCCGAGCTGTGGACCGTGCCGATCTCGACCAGACAGCACTTCGCCTACGTCGATGCGGAGGTCGTCGCGCTCGACACCGCGTGGGAGGAGGGCGGCGGTCCCTCCAGCACCGTCGTCGTGCTCGACGCCGCCACCGGGGAGCGCCTCTGGGAACGCGACTTCGTGCAGGTCATCGGGCACTACGGCAGCCTTGTGATCATCGAGGACCTGGAGGAGGCGAAGGGCTTCCCGTGGCCGGGCTACGACCCCGACCAGGATCCGGCCGTCAACCCCACGCCGGCGGTGCGGCCGCTGCGGTACCGCGGCATCGATGAACGCACGGGCGGCGTGGCGTGGACCGTGGACGTGCCGGCCGGCTCGCTCGCCGAGATCGGCTGGGCCGGGGCGGGCTACCGGCTGGGCGGGTTCTCCGAGCTCGATCCGTCGGGGGTGCTGCGCCGGCGGGACCTCGCCACCGGGGCCGTGACCGACACCTATCAGCTGCGCTTCTCCGGCACGCTCTCGTCCTACACGGCCGGTGGAGAGCGGGTCGTGGTGTACCTCGCCGGGCGGCGCGGCGCCGACGTCTTCGACCGCACCTCGGGGGAGCGGCTGTGGCACTGGGAGGGCGACCAGTTCGACTGGCTCTTCGCCTGCGGGCCGGACCGTTTCTGCGCGGGCGGCGAGTCCGGGCTCGACATGCTCGAGGCCCGCACCGGCCGGCCGCTCTGGCACCTGGAGCGTTACGTGAACTTCCAGGGGTACGCCGGAGACAGCCTGCTCATGGGGACCTACCAGCAGCCGTCGCCCGACCATCCGGAGATCGTCGTCGTGGACCCGGACACCGGAACGGTGCAGCGCGCGATCGCGGGCTGGCGGGTGCTGCGCGCCGACGGCGACCGGCTCGTCGCCTGGCGGGCGATCGGCCCGTACCGCGCGCTGCTCGCCACGATCGACCCGGCGACCGGCGAGGTGACGATCTTCGGCCAGCCGGACGAGTGGTACGGCGACCCGGACTGCATGGTCACCGACGGGAGCCTGGCCTGCGTCGTGGTCGGACGGCTGTCCGTCTGGAGACTGCCGCCGGAGCCCGCCGGTTAGCACAATGGAACCGTGCCGGTGAGCACGGTCACCATCGACCTGGGCGTGATCGACGACCGCTGGGCGGTCGACGCCGACCAGCGCCCCTCCGGCCTGCCCCGCGGCTGGGGGCTGTTCGGGGTGCTCGCGCTGCTGCTGTCGCTGGTCTCGGCGGTACCGGTGCCGGAGCGTCCGCACGAGGTGACCCGGCAGCCGCTGCGCAGCGGCGAGTTCCACCTGGCCGGCGGGGCGCTGTTCGTGCTGGAGAGCCACAAGACCCCGACCCCGGTGCAGGCGTTCGACGCCGGCGACGGCGAGTCCCGCTGGACGTACACGCCGCCCGGCCTATCCACGCTGTCCTACGTGAGCGCCGCCGGCGACCTCGTGGTGCTCTCGCCCGACCTGTGCCGGTCCGGGGTCACCGGCACGACCGTCGCGCTCGACCTGCACACCGGCTGGGAGCGCTGGCGCTCGACCGGGGTGCCGGTCCGCACCGCGCCGGGCATCCCCGGCACCGTCGTGCTGCGCAGCCTGTGGTCCGACGGCTGCACGGCGCTGGGCGCCGGCACCCCGACCGGTGGGACGCTGCGCTGGCTGGCGATCGACGGCGCCGGCCGGACGCTGTGGGAGACCGCGGTCGAGTCGGGCACGCGGGTCGCGGTCGACGGCGCCGAGGCGGGCGCCGGCTGGGCCGCGCTGCTCGACAAGCGTGGGACGGTCAGCATGGTGGACTTCGCGACCGGGGCGCGCACGGCGACCGGGGTCACGGCCGGCCCCGAGGACCTCGTCGAGGCGGCCGGCGACCTGCTCGTCGTGGTGTCCGCGACGACGCTCGCGGCGTACGACCAGCGCGCCGGCTTCGCGGTGCGCTGGACCGTGCCGCTGCCGGTCGAGCGCACCGACCACTTCGCCGTGCGCCCCTGCGCCCGGGCGCTCTGCGTCGTCGGCCGGCGCACGGTGGTCCTCGACCCGGCGACCGGAGCTCCGCTGTGGACGGTTCAGGGCCGGCCGCCGCTGACCCTGGTCCCGGGCGGGCTGCTGTCCGGCGCGGGCGCGTCGCTGCTCGACCCGGCCACCGGCGCTCCGCTCGCCGACCGCCCGGACTGGGCCGTGCTCGGCGTGGCCGGCCCGCGGCTGCTGCTCGGACTGGTGTCCGGCGAGGACGCGACGCTGCTCGCCTGGTCGACCGGCGGGGAGCCGGCGCCCTTCGCCACCGTCGGCGACGTCATCGGCGGCTGTGAGCTGGAGGGCGGGTACCTCGCCTGCCGCACGCCCGACGACGACGTCGTGCTGATCCGGTTGCCGGTCCACTGATGCGCTCGACTGGCGACCTTCGCGCGCAGCAGGGACATTGGAAGTGTGGGCGAGCCATTGATTGATCTCGGTGAATTGAAGCCGCGTCCGGCCGACGAGATCGACTTCGGGTTGCCACCAGCCACCGCCGGTGACGCGAGCCGGCGCCAGTGGCCGATCGTCGCGGTCCTCTCGCTCGTCGTCGTGCTCGCCACCGGATCGCTGCCGGCGCGGCAGGTCGAGGAGATGGGCATGCTGGCCGACCACACCGTGGGGTTCGTCGCCGACCGGAGCTCGCTGTACGCGCTGCGGGAGGAGCCGGCACTGACCGCCTTCGACTGGCGCACCGGGTCGGTCAAGTGGACCAAGTCGATGCCGCCCGACAGCGGGCAGGTGTACCTCGCCGCCGACCGCGCATACGTGCGCCACCGTCCCTGCACGAACACCGTCGGCTGGAGCCTGGAGCGGCTCGACCCGAAGACGGGGGAGCAGGCCTGGACGCGCTCCGGAGCGCCGGTGGCGGTCATCGGCGGTCCGCCCGGCCGGCCCCCGGGGCTGCTCGTCGTCGACGAGCGCTCGCCGAGCTGCCCGCCGGTCGTGCCGGCCCGCAACGCCCCGCAGACCTCGGTGCGGCTGGCCGGCCTCGACGCCGAGACCGGCGTGATCCGGTGGGCGTTCGAGATGCCGCAGGGCGGCCGGCTCGTCGCGCCGGAGGTGCCCGGCAGTCCGCGGTTCGTCATCTGGTACCCCGGAGGCCACACGGAGGTGCGCGACGCGACCACGGGGGCGGTCGTCAGCGGAGCCGACCTGTCCGAGCTGGCCGACGGGCCGCCGACGAGCGTGCGGATCGTGGGCGGGCTGCTCGTCATCGTCTCGGTGCGCAACGACGGGGCGCTCATCACGGCGTACGCGATGGAGGCGCTGCGGTACCAGTGGCACCAGCTCTTCCGCTCGGCCGAGCCGGTCCCGATCGCCGAGCTCGCCTACGGCCCGGTCGTGGTCGCCTGCGGGCCGATGCTGTGCGTGCCGAACTGGCGGGACATCGCCGTGCTCGACCCGGCCACCGGCCAGCAGCGGTGGCGCCGCCCGATCCAGCTCGACGGCGTCGGCCCGGGCGTGCTCGTCGCCCGCGACCGCGGCGACTTCATGCGGATCCGGGTCGTCGACTGGCACACCGGCCAGGACCTGACCGACCTGCGCGGCTGGGGCGTGGTCCCGACCGCGACCGACGGCACCGACGCCGAGGACATCACCGCCGCCGGGGCCGGGGCGTCGCACGTCATCGTGCAGAAGCCCGACGGCGACACCTCCCAGATCGCCAGGATCGACCTGCGCACCGGAGAGGTCACGCCGCTGGGCACGGTGACGCCGGTCCCGTCGCGCTGCGCGATGCGCGGGCAGCGCCTGTCGTGCCTGGCCGACGGCGACTCCGTGCACCTGTGGCGGCTTCCCGTCTGACGTTACGGTTACTCACGCGGACTTCACAGCCGGTGGACGACACTGGCTCGATCCGGGTTGGGAGACTGACGTGCGCGTGCTGGTGATCGAAGACGAGCGGAGCCTGGCCGACGCGATCGTTCGCGGTCTACGGCGGCAGGGCATGGCCGTCGACGTCGCCTACGACGGCGCCGACGGGCACGAGATGGCCATGGTGACGCGGTACGACGTGGTCGTCCTCGACCGTGACCTGCCGAGCAAGCACGGCGACGAGATCTGCGCCGACCTGGTCGCCTCGGGCGCGCTGACCCGGGTGCTCATGCTCACGGCGAGCGGCAGCGTCGCCGACCGCGTGGAGGGCCTGCAGATCGGCGCCGACGACTACCTGCCCAAGCCGTTCGACTTCAGCGAGCTGGTCGCCCGCGTGCAGGCGCTCGGCCGCCGGGCGACCCCGGCCGCGCCGCCGGTGCTCACCATCGCCGACCTCGTCCTCGACCAGGCCAAGCGGACCGCCACGCGGGCCGGTCAGCCGCTCGACCTGACCCGCAAGGAGTTCGGCCTGCTGGAGGAGCTGCTCAAGGCCCGCGGGGCCGTGGTGTCCAGCGAGGAGCTGCTGGAGCGGGTCTGGGACGCCAACGCCGACCCGTTCACGACCACCGTCCGCGTGACGATGATGACCCTGCGCAAGAAGCTCGGCGAGCCGGCGCTGATCGAGACCGTCGTGGGTGCCGGCTACCGCACCCGGCTCCCGCAATGACCGTCTACGACGCCCGTCGCGCCGCCGTCTTCCGGCCCACCCTGCGCCTGCGCCTCACGCTGCTCAACGGCATCCTGCTGGTCGGCGCCGGCCTGGTGCTGGTCATCCTGGCCTACATCCTGGTCGACGGCGCGCTGAAGCCGGCCGACCAGCTCCAGCCGGGCACCCGCGTGGTGCTCGCGGACGGCTCCGAGCTCGACGCCCACCAGTGGCAGACCGAGCTGGTCGACAGCGCCGAGTGGGAGCTGCTCACGCGGGGCAGCCTGGCGCTGCTGCTCATCGGCATCGTCGGCGTCGCCGGCGCCTACGTCGTGGCCGGCCGGGCCCTGCGCCCGTTGCAGCGGGTCACCACCACCGCGCAGCGGCTCACCGGCGAGACGCTCGACGCGCGCATCAACTACGACGGGGCCGACGACGAGGTGTCGGAGCTCGCCAAGACCTTCGACGCGATGCTCGACCGCATCGGCGAGTCCTTCGAGACGCAGAAACGCTTCGTGGCCAACGCCTCGCACGAGCTGCGCACGCCGCTGGCGGTCATGCGCACCGAGGTCGACGTCACGCTCGATGATCCGGAGGCCGACGTCGAGGAGTACCGCCGGATGGCCACCGTCGTCCGGGACGCCTCGATGCGGGCCAACGCGCTGGTCGAGTCGCTGCTGCTGCTCGCCCGGACCGAGGCGCAGGCCGGCCGCCGGCTGGGCCGGAAGGTCGGCGCCGACCTCGCGACGGGCGTCACGGTGGCGATGTCGGCGATGGGCAAGGAGATCAAGCGCCTGAACCTCGCGGTGGACACCGACCTCAAGCCGGCCAATGTCGTGGGCGACCCGGGCCTGCTCGACCGGCTCGCGGGCAACCTGATCGAGAACGCGGTGCGGTACAACCACCTCGGCGGGCGGATCTGGGCGCGCACCGGCACCGACGACACACTGGCCTGGCTCGTGGTCGGCAACACGGGCTTCGAGGTGGCCCCGGCGGACGTCCCGGCCCTGTTCGAGCCGTTCCGCCGCGGCGGCCGCGAGCGCACCGGCGCCCGTGGCTCGGGCCTGGGCCTGTCGATCGTCCGCGCGGTCTGCGACGCCCACGGCGGCGGTGTGAGCGCGGTGGCCCTGGACGGCGGCGGCCTGGAGGTCACCGTCAGCCTCCCCGCGGCGGCCCTGACCCCGCTGCTGTCGGGGACCGCCACGGTGAAGCCGGCCGCCCGCTGATCAGTGCCGCAGCGCGTGGGCGGCGTGGGTGCGGCGGAGGCGGACGGCCAGGTCGACCAGCGATACCAGGATGAGCAGGGCGGTGATGCTCTTGAAGGTCTCGTCGGCCGCGGCGGTGGCGAAGATCGGGCCGCTGCCGATCAGCCACGTGAGGACCGCGCAGGTGACGGCGCCATGGAACAGCTGCGTGACCGGCCAGGGCTTCCAGATCGCCACCGCCTCGCCCACCAGGAGGGTGAGGAGCAGGGCGAACATCACCGGCCCGCGCACGTCGAGGAAGCGCTCGTCGTAGGTGAGCGCATCGATCGCCGGCTGGGGCAGGCCGGCCATCCTGCAGGCCGCCGCCGGGTCGATGAGGACGGCCGTGCCCGCCGTGTAGAAGGCCAGGGCGGCGGCGCGGCCGGCGCGGTTGACGTGCTTGTTGGGCGCCGGGCGGGGCCGCCACCGCGCGGGGCGCCGGCGGCGCTGCCAGGCCCGCAGGGCGAAGCCGACGAACAGCAGGCCGAGCCAGGCGAAGACCACCTGCCAGGCCGCGTCCGACGCCTGCTGGAAGTCGCGGACCGGCTTGATGAGCTCGCCGAGGACCGCGCCGAAGTGGATCAGCAGCACCCCGCCGATCGCCAGCGACAGGAAGTTGCGGGTGTCCACCGGGTCGATCAGGGTGACCGGCTGCCCATAGCGGGCGGCGACCTCGGCCGGATGCCCGAAGTCCGCGAGCAGGGTCTCGACGTCCCGGCCCTCCACCTCCTCCGTCAGCAGCTCGCGCAGCTCCCGGGCCACGTCGTGGCGCTGCCGGCGGGGCAGGAGCGCCACGACGTCGGCAACATACCGGTCGATCAGTTCGTCAGCGGTCATGACGCCTCCAGAAGATTCCCCATCGCCTCGTTGAGGCCGCGCCAGGAGCCGGTCAGCCGCCGGAGCAGGCGTTCGCCCTCGTCGCTGAGCTTGTAGTAGCGCCGGGGCTTGCCGTCCGCGGTCCGCCACTCGCTGCTCAGCACGCCCTGCGCCTCCAGGCGGCGCAGCAGCGGATACAACGTGCCCTCCTCGATCGGCAGGCCCTTCTCGACGAGGGACTGCCGCAGCTCGTAGCCGTAACGCAGCTCGCGCAGCTGGGAGAGCACCGCCAGCACGACGACGCCCCGGCGCAGCTCCTGCTCAAGCTTCTCGAAGGCATCGCTTACCATGCGGCACACAGTACCATGTGGCACACAGCTTTCAAGCGCGATGGCGGCCGGGGCGGGACGGGTCGCGCTTCACGGCGTACATGGCCTGGTCGGCCGTCCGGAGGACCTGGTCCGGGTGCTCGCCCGGGGCGGCCAGGTGCAGGCCGATGCTCGCGCCGATGCCGACCTCGTGGCCGTAGATCTCGAACGGCTCGCCGATCAGCGCGCGCAGCCGGTTGGCCAGGCCGCTCACGTCGTCGGGCGGGCCCACGCCCGGCAGCAGCAGGACGAACTCGTCGCCGCCGACGCGGGCGAGGACGTCGGCCGGGCGCAGGCACGAGCTCAGCCGAGCGCCCACCTGGCGCAGCAGCTCGTCGCCCGCCTCGTGGCCGAGCTCGTCGTTGACCGGCTTGAAGCCGTCGAGGTCCACGAACAGCACGCCGACCGGGCTGGCCTCCAGCGAGGCCGCGAGGCGCTCGTGCAGGCGGCGGCGGTTCGGCAGGCCGGTCAGCGGGTCGTGGTGGGCGTCGTGGGCGAGGCGGTCCTGCATCTCGCGGCTGTCGGTGATGTCGCGGGCATTGATGACGACGCCGTCGAGGGCGGCGTTGTGCAGCTGGTTCGAGGCGGTGAAGTCGAACCAGCGGTGCGTGCCGCCGGCCTGGAGCACCCGCACCTGCATGCGCTCCAGGCCGCCCTTCTCGCCGAGCAGCGCGGCGAAGCGCTCGCGGACGTGCGGGCGGTCGTCCTCGTGGAGGATGTCGAAGACCGAGCTGCCGACGGCCGCGAAGCCGAGGATGCGCATGCCGCTCGGGCTGGAGTACGCGACCCGGCCCTCGGCGTCGAGCACCGTGACGACGTCGGGCGCGTGCTCGACCAGGGCCGAGAAGCGCTCCTCGGCGCGCCGGCGCACCAGCTGCGAGCGGTACCCGAGCACGGCCAGGCCGCCGACGCCGACGAGCAGCATCGTGAGCAGCATGACGTTGATGGTCAGGCTGCGGTTGCGGACCGGGCCGTCGAACGTGGCCGTGGACTGGGTGCGGACGTAGGCCCAGCCGCCCGGCAGGCCGCCCTTGACGACGGCGACCATCGCCCGGCCGGAGCCGTCGCGGTAGTTGACGAACACCGACTCCTGCGAGTCGAGCTGGTCGATGACGGCCGAGTCGACCAGCGTGCCGACCTCGCCGGGCACGCTGGAGGCGCCGACGGTGCCGGCCGAGTCGACGAGCATCGAGGTGTGTGCCTTGTCGCTGAGCTTCACCAGGTACTCCTGGAGCTGGCTCGTGGCGACCGGGATGTACCCGTAGAGCAGCGCCACCGGCTGCCCGGCGACCACGATGGGCACGGCGACGGCCTGCACGAACGTGTTCTTGATGTTCATGATCGACGAGAAGCCGGGCCGGCCGAGGGCCAGGGCCGAGATGACCGGCTTGTAGCCGATCGCCGCCATGTCGGGGAAGAAGTTGCGGGTGCGGGTGGAGTTCAGCGGATTGCCGGTCAGGTCGGTGAGCACGAAGCCGTACGTGAAGAACGTCGACTTCTCCGCGTACTCCGCGAGCGCCTCCAGGTCGCCCGGGTCGTCCGCGGTGAGCGACAGCGGGTGGCCGGCGACGAAGTCGGCGAGCTCCTTGGCGGAGACCCACAGCAACTGCTCGGCGAGCCCGCCGTTGTTGGTGGCCAGGGCGAGCGTGTCGGCCCGGTGCACGGTCTCCGCCGCGCGCAGGGCCGATCGGTTCACCGAGATGCCGACGGCCCCGACGGCCAGCAGCAGCGTCGCGCCGATGCCCACGACGAGCCAACTGCGCAGCCGCATCCGTGGCACCTCCGTCGACAACCCGCTGATGGCGAGCGCCTCATCGGCGTCGGCGGCACCACCTTGAAGAAACTGTGTGGACCATCACCGCCCCCGCGCGGTGGGATGCGGTGGTGTTGTCGATGGAGCCGGTGGTCGAGCTGTCGTTCGGCTCCTGGCTGGCGCTGAGCGGCGAGTGCACCGGTGAGCAGGTCGAGCGGTTCCTGTCCACGCTGACCGACTACCTCCAGGTGGAGACGCTCGCCGAGGCGGACATGCTCATCGTGCACGGCGGCCTGCGGCTCGCCGACCGGCGCACCGGCGCGGTCGTCGTGCCCGGCTGCTGCGGCGGGCTGGAGGACTGGCGCGACTGGCTCGAGATCCTCGACGGCGGGTCGCCGTGGCTCGGGCACGACCCGTGGCCCAAGGTCGAGATCGACGGCGACCGCGCGCGGGTGTGGCAGGACAGCAGCCCGCTGCGCGGGCCGTATGTCGACGTTCCGCTCGGGGACCTGGCCGCGCTGCTGCTCGGGGTACAGCGGGATCTGACGGACTTCCTGGAACTCCTGGAGGTCCCCGTGGCGCGAATGGTGGACCGGGACTTCCGGGTCACCGCTGCGCTGTTCGGCTGACGAAGCCGGCCACGACGCGGGCGACCGCCGAAGGGGCGCTGAGGTTGGCGCCGTGGCCCTGGCCGGGCAGCGTGACGCGCTCCGCGTGCGGGATCGCCGCGGTCAGCGCGTCCAGGCGCTCCGCCAGGTGGGCCGGGCTGCGCTCGCCGCCCAGCAGCAGCACCGGGCTCGCGATCGTCGCGTACGCCCCGCGGCGGTCGCCCAGGGCGTCGATCGCGGCCGGCGCTGTACTGGCACATCCGCACCAAGCAGGAGCTGCTCGACGGCACCGCGGCCGCCCTGGAGCGGTCAGCCGATGGGGGCGCCGTGGGCGCGCATGAACGGTAGCGGGTCGACGGCGTTGTACGGGCCCGTCGGCGGGGCGTTGAGGTGCACCTCGAAGTGCAGGTGCGGTGCCGAGGAGTTGCCCGAGCTGCCGACGTAGCCGATGACCTGGCCGGCCGCGACCTTCTGGCCGGGCTGCACGATCGCGCGGCGGACCATGTGGCAGTACAGCGTGGCGACGCCGCCCGCGTGCTGGAGCTTCACGTACCAGCCGCAGCCGCCGACCGAGGCGCTGCCGGGCTTGTCGCAGGAATGGCCGGCCTCGATGTTGCACACCACCTCGACCACGGTGCCGGCCGAGGCCGCGCGGATCGGGGTGCCGGTGAAGGACATGATGTCGACGCCGATGTGCTTCGGGTTGTTCGGCGTGCGGAAGCCTGGGCGGGCCGTGAAGCCGGGCAGCGGGCTGACCCAGCGTCCGGCGCCCGCCGCCGGAGCCGCGGGGGGAGCGGCGGGCGGCGCCGGTGCGGCGGCCGCGCACGGGGGCGGGGTCGCGCCGCGACGGACGTACGCGTCGGAGACGTAGGTACCCGACGGCAGCCGGTTCCACATCGGGGTCGTGCGGACCGAGCCGGCGATGGTCTCGCCGCGCACCTGGCAGGCGAGGGTCAGGGTCGATCCGTTGGGGAAGGCGCCGACGAGCGTGGCGCCGTGCGCCGGGGCGGTCCGGGCCTTGAGCGCGGTGCCGCCCGACGCGACGGTGCCGGCGATCGACGCCGGAGCCGCGGCGGCCGCGGCGGCAGTGGCGGTCTCGCACGGCGGCACCTCTTGGGAGCGCTGGATCCATGCGTCGGAGACGTACGTGCCGTCGCCCAGCCGGTCCCACTGATCGGTGACCCGGACCGTGCCCTGGTCGATGCGCTGGCCGCGGACCTGGCACACGATCGTGACCGAGCTGCCGTGCGCCAGGGTGCGCAGCTGCGGCGTCCACACGGCCGAGCCGGCCCGGACGTTGAGCGGCCGCTTCGGCGAGACCACGATCGCGGTCTGTGTCGCCTGCGCGGCCTGCGCGTCCATCGCCGGCAGCAGGCCGCCGATCAGGACGGCAAGAAACAGGGCGGTTCTGCGCATGGTGCACCCCCGTGCCTGAAAGAACGTGGCGGCCGGGGGGACCGCGTGACGAACCCCGCCAACGCTAGGCGCTGGCGGGGTCGGTGTCCGGCGATCGGTAAATATTTCCCTCGGTAGCGGGGTTACGGCGCGTTCGCCACGCCCGGCGGGAGGAAGCGCGCTCCGGTGACCTTCTCGGAGATGCCCTCGCGGTCGAGGTACGGCGTGACCCCACCGAGGTGGAACGGCCAGCCGGCGCCCAGGATCATGCACAGGTCGATGTCACGGGCGTCGGCCACGACGCCCTCGTCGAGCATCAGGCGGATCTCCTGGGCGAGGGCCGCGGTCGCCTGCTCGTGCAGCTGCTCGGCGGTGGCCGGCCGGTCGCCGGTCTCCAGGAGGGCGAGGACCTCCGGGTCGGGGTTGCCGTCGGCGTCGGTGAAGCCGCGCTTGCCGGCGGCGACCACCCGGCCCAGGTTCGCCGAGACGCCGAAGCGGTCCGGGAACGCGCCGTGCAGCGTCTCGGCCACGTGGTGCGCGACGGCGGGGCCGACCATCGTGAGCAGGGCCATCGGGCGCATCGGCAGGCCGAGCGGGTCCAGGGCCGAGTCGGCGACGTCGATCGGGGTGCCGTCGTCGACGGACGCGGTGACGACGCCGAGGAAGCGGGTCAGCAGCCGGTTCACGACGAACGCCGGGGCGTCCTTCACGAGCACCGACGACTTCTTCAGCGCCTTGCCCACCGCGAACGCGGTCGCCAGGGTCACGTCGTCGGTCTGCGCCGCCCGCACGATCTCCAGCAGCGGCATCATCGCGACCGGGTTGAAGAAGTGCAGCCCGACCACGCGCTCGGGGTGGGCGAGATCGGCGGCCTGCTCGGTGACCGACAGCGACGAGGTGTTGGTGGCCAGCACGCAGTCGTCACGGACGATCTTCTCGACCTCGGCCCAGACCTGCTTCTTCACGCCGAGGTCCTCGAACACGGCCTCGAGCACGAGGTCGGCGTCGGCGAAGGCGGCCTTGTCGACCGAGCCGCTGACGAGGCCCTTGAACTTGGCGGCCTTGCCGGCGTCGAGGCGCCGCTTCGCGACCAGCTTGTCGATCTCGGCGTGCACGTAGCCGACGCCCTTGTCCACGCGCTCCTGGTCGAGATCGGTCAGCACCACCGGTACCTCGAGCCGCCGCACGAACAGCAGGGCGAGCTGCGACGCCATGAGCCCGGCGCCGACGACGCCGACCTTGTTCACGTCGCGGGCCAGGCCCTTGTCCGGCGCGCCCGCCGGCCGCTTGGCCCGGCGCTGCACCAGGTCGAATGCGTAGAGGCTGGCCCGGGCCTGGTCGCCCATGATGAGGTCGGCGAGCGCCTCGTCCTCGAGCGCAGTTCCCTCGTCGAACGACACACTCTTGGCCGCAGCCAAGAGTGAGAGCGCCTGGTTCGCGGAGTTGACGGCGCCGTGGAGGCGCTCGTCGAGCTGGTGCTTGGCGAAGTACAGCACCCCGTCCCACATGTCGCGGTCGACCTCCGGCCGGGTCACCGTGACCGTGCCGTCGACGACGCCCTCGGCCCACGCCAGCGACCGCTCCAGGTAGTCGGCCGGGTCGAAGATCGCGTCAGCGATGCCCATCTCGTGGGCCTGGGCCGGCTTGAGCTGCTTCTGGGTGAGCGGGTTCTGGAGGATGACCTGCGCGGCGGCGGCGATGCCGATGAGGTTCGGCAGCAGCTGCGTGCCGCCCCAGCCGGGCACCAGGCCGATCGCGACCTCGGGCAGCGCGAGCGCCGCGGCGCCGGAGGAGACGGTCCGGTAGTGGCAGTGCAGGGCGACCTCGAGGCCGCCGCCCATCGCGGCGCCGTTGACGAACGCGAACGTCGGCACCGCCGAGTCGCGCAGCTTGCGGAAGACCCGGTGCCCGTACCGCCCGAGCTCCACCGCCTGCTCGCGCGAGGTCAGCAGCGGCATGCCGGTGATGTCGGCGCCGACGCAGAAGATGTACGGCTTGCCGGTCAGCGCGATGAACTTCGGCTGCGCCGCGACCGCCTCGTCGATCGCCGCGTCGAGGCTGGCCAGCCCGCCGGGGCCGAAGGAGTTCGGCTTGGTGTGGTCGAAGCCGTTGTCGAGCGTGATGAGCGCGGCCCGCTCACGGCTCGGCAGGGTCACGAACCGCAGCAGGGCCTTGGTCACGACCTCGTTCGGGTTGGTGATGGTCGCGGTCACTTGTCGCCCTTCCAGTTCGGGTTCTCCCAGATCACGGACGCGCCCATGCCGATGCCGACGCACATGGCGGTGAGGCCGTAGCGCACCTCCGGGTGCTCGGCGAACTGCCGCGACAGCTGCGTCATGAGCCGCACGCCGGACGAGGCGAGCGGGTGCCCGACGGCGATCGCGCCGCCCCACGGGTTGACCCGCGGGTCGTCGTCGGCGATGCCGAAGTGGTCGAGGAAGGCCAGCACCTGCACGGCGAACGCCTCGTTGAGCTCGAACAGGCCGATGTCCCCGATGGTCAGGCCGGCCTGGCGCAGCGCCTTCTCGGTGGCGGGGATCGGGCCGACGCCCATGACCTCCGGCTCGACGCCGACGAACCCGTAGGCGACCAGGCGCATGCCGATCGGCAGGCCCAGCTCCCGGGCGACGTCCTCGGCCGCGATGATCGACGCGGTGGCGCCGTCGTTGAGGCCGGCCGCGTTGCCCGCGGTCACCTTGCCGTGCGGGCGGAACGGGGTCTTCAATGTGGCCAGCTTCTCCAGGCTGGTCTCGCGGGGCGCCTCGTCGACGGTGGCCAGGCCCCAGCCGGCCTCCGGGTCGCGGGTGGCCACGCTGACCAGGTCGGGCTGGAGCTTGCCGGCCTGGTACGCGGCGGCCGTCTTCACCTGCGACGCGTAGCCGAACCGGTCGGCCCGCTCCTTGGTGATGCCGGGCAGGCGGTCGTGGAGGTTCTCCGCGGTCGAGCCCATGACCAGCGCGGACGGGTCGACCAGCTTCTCGGCGAGGATGCGCGGGTTGGGGTCGACGCCCTCGCCCATCGGGTGGCGGCCCATGTGCTCGACGCCGCCGGCGATCGCCACGTCGTAGGCGCCGAACGCGATGCCGCCGGCAACGGTGGTCACTGCGGTGAGGGCGCCGGCACACATGCGGTCGATGGCATATCCGGGCACCGACTTCGGCAGGCCGGCCAGCAGGGCCGCCGTGCGCCCGATGGTCAGGCCCTGGTCACCGATCTGCGTCGTGGCCGCGATGGCGACCTCGTCGACCCGCTCCGGCGGCAGCTGCGGGTTGCGTCGCAGGAGCTCGCGGATGCAGCGGATGACGAGATCGTCGGCGCGGGTGTTGGCATACATCCCACCGGCCTTGCCGAACGGGGTGCGCACGCCGTCGACGAAGACGACGTCGCGGACGGTACGGGGCACGGAGTCCTCCTCCTGACGAGTTACCAGCTATGTTACTCGTCAGTAAGTCGGGCCGTGCTGTGGATCCGCCCACACCCGTCCGCGGGTCAGTCCGGCGTGTGCAGCGCCGCGGTCAGACCGGGCGCGACCAGGCCGACCTGCCAGGGCCGGGCCCCGTAGCCGGACAGCACCGCCGCCACCGCGTCCTCCGCCAGGTCCTCCGGCGGCGACCAGGCCAACCGGCGCACCGAGTCCGGGGTGATCAGGTTCTCCGGCGGCAGGTTGTGGGCCGCGGCCAGGCCGGTGACCAGCTCCCGGCAGCGGGCCAGCCGGGCGGCCGCGACCGGGTCGCGCTCGGCCCAGCGGTGCGGCGGGGGCGGGCCCTCCGACGGCGGCGTGGTCGGCAGCTCCTTGTCGGACAGCGCGCGGGCGTCGGAGAGCGCGCCGAGCCAGGTCGGGGCCAGCCGGCGCACCGACCGCCCGCCGAAGCCGGCCAGCGCGAGCAGGCTGCGCTCGTCCTTCGGGTCGGCCTCGGCCGCGGCGATGATCGCGGCGTCGGCGAGGACCCGGCCGGGGCTAGCGTCGCGGCGCTGGGCGATCTCGTCGCGGGCGGTCCACAGCGCGCGCACCCGGGCCAGGGCGCGGGCCCCGCGGACCCGGTGGATGCCCGACGTGCGCCGCCACGGGTCGGCCCGCACGCGCGGCGGGTCGCCGGCCGAGGCGACCAGCGCGGCGAACTCCTGCTGGGCCCACTCGGTCTTGCCCTGCTTCTGCAGCTCCTCGACGAGATGGTCGCGCAGCTGGAGTAGCAGCTCGACGTCGAGCGCCGCGTAGGTCAGCCAGGAGGTGGGCAGCGGCCGGGTCGACCAGTCGGCGGCCGAGTGGTGCTTCTCCAGCGTGAAGCCCAGCAGCGACTCGGTCAGGGCAGCCAGCCCGACCCGCTCGAAGCCGCACAACCGGGCGGCCAGCTCGGTGTCGAACAGCCGGGTGGGGCGCAGGCCGAGCTCGGTGAGGCACGGCAGGTCCTGGCTCGCGGCGTGCAGCACCCACTCAGTGGGCGAGATCACTTCGTCGAGCTCGGGCAGCTGTCCGAACGGCAGCGGGTCGATGAGCACCGTGCCGGCGCCGGCACGGCGCAGCTGCACGAGGTAGGCCCGGTGGGTGTACCGGTAGCCGGAGGCGCGCTCGGCGTCGACCGCCACGGGGCCGGAGCCCGCGGCGAATCGTTCGACGGCGCGCGCCAGGTCGGCCCGGTCGACGATGGGCTCGGGTGTCCCGTCTCGGGGGGCGGTCAGCAGGACGGGCTCGGTCGTTTCGTCCGGTTTGCCCGGACTGTCTGGCTCCTCGTCCCGACGCCGCGCGGGGGGTTCGTCGGTCACGCGGACCACGGTACGTTGCGGCACAGGTAGCCCGTTGCAGCCGGTCCGGCGCGTCGGGTTCGAGACCCCTTACCGGCCCGCGTGAAGACGGCCGAAAAGGGTTGGGAAACGGGTCGGACAGACGATGGTGGTTGCCGGTACGGTCGCGTGCGCAGGACATCCGGATCTGTCGGCAGGTTGCTTCTGTCCACAGGTTGCCTCGAAGGTCGCGGGGCTTGTGCAGGCCGTCTAGGGTGAGGCCGACCGGCGACGCCGCGACATGGCAGCCTGCTGGCGGGCATTTTGTCCGGCGAAACGGGCGGAAACGTGACAGGAAGGAAACGAGAAGCATGACGGCCGGGTATGACCCCTCCAACCCGGTGGCTTCCGGCACCTCCGACTCGTACGAACGGCCGCGACAAGCGGACCGTGCGGCTGACGAGCCGGAGCGACTCGGTCCACTTCCCCCGCGCATGACGTCGACCGGCTCGTTCCAGGCGGTGTCCAACACCGGGTCGATGCCGACCGGTGCGCTGCCGACGGGGCCGGTGCCGACCGTCACAGGCGCGATGCCGACCCAGCCGACCAGCGCATGGCCGGTCTCCGGGCCGGTCTCGGGGCCGGGCCACCCGCGACCGCACAGCGGCCCGCCGCTCGCCCCGCCCGCCCGCCGCAGCGGCACCTCGGTGTTCGCCCTGGTGCTGGCGATCGTGCTGCTCATCGTGGCCGGCGTGCAGGCGGCGTTCATCGTCAACCTGCAGGGCCGCCTCGACAAGACCGAGGACAAGCTCGCCCAGGCGCAGCAGACGGACGAGTCGCGGCTGAAGGCCCTCGAGGGCCGGGCCGACAAGCTGGAGGCGAAGACCGGCGGCAGCCTCGACGCGGCCGAGGTCGCGGCGAGCGTGCGGCCGAGCGTCTTCCGGGTCTCCACCAAGTACGCGACGGGCACCGCCTTCGCCCTCGGCAAGGAGCCGGCGGGCGGCGGCACCAACCTCATCACCAACTACCACGTGGTGCAGGAGGCGTACGAGCGCAACGAGCGCAACGTCAGCCTCGAGCGCACCGACCAGCGCTTCGGCGCGACGATCGTCGAGGTTCACCCCGACAAGGACCTGGTCGTGCTGCACACCGACGAGGTGTTCACCCGGCTCAACCCGGCGCCGGAGGTCCCGAAGGTCGGTGAGCCGGTGCTCGTCGTGGGCTCCCCGCTCGGCCTCGAGGACACCGTGACGACGGGCGTGGTGAGCGCCTTCCGCACGTTGAGCGGCGAGCAGCTGATGCAGTTCGACGCTGCGATCAACCCCGGCAACTCCGGTGGCCCGGTGTTCAACGCCAAGAAGGAGGTGGTCGGCGTCGCGACGCTCAAGGCCCGTGAGGCTGAGGGCATCGGTCTCGCGATCCCGATCACGGTCGTCTGTCAGACGGTCAACAACGTCTGCTGAGCCGTAGTCCCCGAACCACCCGCCGTCGCGTCCCGGTCGCGGCGGTCGTACGAAGCCCGCCGGGGCGCTGCCCGGCGGACCATCAGGAGGAAGCAGATGTCATACCCCGGACCCCCCCAGGGGAACCCTAACGAGGGATACGGCTACCCCGACCCCAACGCGCCCGCCGGGGCCTACCCGCCCCCGCCGCAGCCGGGGTACCCGGCTCCGCCGCAGCCGGCATACCCGGCACCGCAGCAGCCGACGTACGACCAGCCGGCGTACCAGGCACCGCAGCAGCCGACGTACGACCAGCCGGTGTCGCCGTTCGGCGGCTCCGTGCCGCCGCAGGCCGCCCCGGTGCACGACCAGGGCACCGCGCAGCTGCCGCAGTACGGCGGCGAGGGCTCCTACAGCCTCGACCCGTCGGTCTCGGCCCCGCCGACCGCCCCGATGATGGGCCAGCCGCCGATGTCGGCCCCGCCGATGTCGGGCCCGCCCATGTCCGGGCCGCCGAACACGTTCGGCCCGGTCTCCGGCCCGCCCGGATACCCGGCGCAGCCGGTGTCGTACCCGCCGGTCGAGCCGCCGAAGAAGCGCGGCGTCGCCGTCCCGATCCTGGCCAGCCTGCTCGCGCTCGCCGTCATCGCGGCCGGCGTCTTCGTCGGCCTCTACGTCGACAAGAGCGGCAAGCTGGACAAGTCGGAGAAGCTCGCGGCCGACCGTCAGGTGACGATCGACAACACCAACAAGGAGCTCGACACCACGAAGGCCGACCTCAAGTCGAAGGCCGACGACCTCGCCAAGGCCCAGCAGGACCTGCGCGGCACCCAGGCCGACAGCACCGAGGCCAAGCGCCAGCGTGACGTCATCGGCACCTGCCTGAAGCTGCTGCTCGAGGCGCTGGAGGCGGCCAACAAGGGCGACCAGACCACGATGCAGAACAAGCTCAACGAGATGGACAAGCCGTGCAACGAGGCTGAGGTCCTGCTCGGGATTTGATCCCGCTCGTGACGAGGCCGGCACCCACCGGGTGCCGGCCTTTGTCATGCCCTGAGCGCGGTCACGCCCGGCGGTGGCAGGCCGGCCGTCGAGGCCAGCAGCGCGCACCAGGCGTGGACGTGGGCCTGGAGGTCGTCGTCGGTCGGCGTCCACGAGGCCCGGATCTCGAGGTCGGCCGCGGCCGGCGGGCCGGCCAGGTCGCCGAAGCGGGTCGACAGGGTCTGCGTGATGGTCCCGCCGATCGCCGTGTAGGCGGCGTGGTGCCCCTCGAGCGCGTCGGTGAGCCAGCTCCAGCCGACGCCGGGCAGCAGCGGGTCGGCGGCGAGCTCCGCCTCGAGCTCGGCCGTCACATAGGTCACGAACCGCATCGTGCCGTCCCATGCGTCGTGGCCGGCCGGGTCGTGCAGCAGGATCAGCCGCCCGGTGGCCACCTCGTCCCCCTGGCGCAGCACCGTGCCGCCGAGCGCGTGCGCATAGGGCGCCAGGCGCTGGGGCGCCGGCACCTCCTCCAGGGTGATCTCCGGCCGGGCGGTCACGGCACGCAGCTCCTCCACCGCCCGGGTGAACGTGGGGGGAGTCGCGGTCGATGGCGCCATAACGGAAGACTAAGAGAGAAAGTCGCGAAGGGGGTGCCGCCGCGCCGCCGCGCTGCGCCGAGTGAAACGATGGTCGCGCTATGGATGACACGACGAAGGTCCTGCTGCGCGCCGCCCGAGGCGAGGCGGTGCCGCACACCCCGGTCTGGTTCATGCGTCAGGCGGGCCGGTCCCTGCCCGAGTATCGCGAGGTCCGGGCCGGGATCGGGATGCTGGAGTCCTGCCGCCGGCCCGATCTGGTCACCGAGATCACCCTCCAGCCGGTCCGCCGCCACGGCGTCGACGCGGCCATCCTGTTCAGCGACATCGTGGTGCCGCTGCAGGCCGCCGGTGTCGACCTCGACATCGTCGCCGGCACCGGCCCCGTCGTGGCGCGCCCGGTGCGCACCATGGCCGACGTCGAGGCGATCCGGCCGCTGGAGCCCGAGGCCGTCGAGTTCGTCGCCGAGGCCGTCCGCCAGCTCCAGCGCGAGCTCGGCCACACCGCGCTGATCGGCTTCGCGGGCGCGCCGTTCACCCTGGCCAGCTACCTCGTCGAGGGCGGGCCCTCGAAGCACCACGTGCTGACCAAGGCCCTCATGCTGGGTGCGCCCGACGTCTGGCACGCGCTGTGCACCCGCCTGGCCGACATCACCCGCACCTTCCTGCGGGTGCAGGTCGACGCGGGGGTCGACGCGATCCAGCTCTTCGACTCGTGGGCGGGGGCGCTGTCGGAGGCCGACTATCGGCGCTCGGTCCTGCCCCACTCGGCGAGCGTGCTGCGGAGCCTGCCGGAGGTTCCCAAGATTCATTTCGGCGTGGGTACCGCGGAGCTGCTCGCCGCCATGGGCGAGGCGGGCGCCGACGTGGTGGGCGTCGACTGGCGCACGCCGCTCGACGTCGCTGCCGGCCGCGTGCCGGGCAAGGCCGTCCAGGGCAACCTCGACCCCGCGGTGCTCTTCGCCCCCTGGGAGGTCGTCGAGCAGGAGGCCCGCCGAGTGCTGGCGGAGGGGGCCAAGGCTCCCGGCCACATCTTCAACCTCGGCCACGGCGTGCTGCCCGAGACCGACCCGGACGTGCTGACCCGCCTGGTCGAGCTGATCCACACCGTCTAGCCGACCTGGTAGGGGCGCTTCCTAGCGGTCGGAGGGCACCCAGCGCGGCCAGCCGTGATCGCCGGCCAGCTGGGCCAGGCGCGAGGCGAGCATCAGGCCCGTGGCCGAGGCGTTGCCGAGCAGGCGGTCGTGCACCTGCTCGGCGACCTCGGGCGCCCGGTACTCGGCGTGTTCGAGCAGCTGGAGCGTCACCGACCACCAGTAGCGGTCCTCGTCGGTGGCGTGCGGCGCGCCGGCCCGGAACCAGTCGGCCAGGCCGTCGAGCAGGTCGTCGCCGATGCCGTCGGGGTCGGTGAGCCGCAGCGCCGCGCACACCCGGGCCACGACGTCGTCGTCCCAGCCCGACAGGTGCCCGCGCACCAGCGTGTGCAGCGACGAGTGCCCGAGGGCGCCCGCGGCGTCGATCTCCAGCGAGTACACGTTGTCGCGGGCCAGCCGCTCGTACAGCACCGGCAGCACCCGCTCGTCACGCCGCCGGGCCAGCCCGAGCAGGGCCTCGCAGCGGGTGTCGTCGTGCGGGTCGTCGAGCCGGGCGACCAGCGCCTCGCGGACCTTCGGCTCGTCCACTTCGGACAGCTGGGTGCCGAGCGCGAAGCAGGCCCAGTCGCGCACGTCGTCGTCCAGGTCGCCACTCAGCGTGAGCAGCGCCGCCACGGTCTCGTCCGGCGTGGCCTCCCCGAGCACGCTCGGCAGGGCCTGGGCCACGGCCCGCCGCACGCGCGCGTCGGTGTGCCGCGCGAGCGGCAGCAGCAACGGCAACGCGGCGTCGTCGTAGCACCACGCTACGGCGTCGGCCAGCTCGGCCGGGGTTGTCGTAGGGGACTGCAGCAGGGCGGCGATGGTGCGGGCGGTCGGCTCGGCGTCGTCGACCGGGATCGCCCGTGCGCCCAGCCCGGAGACGTCCGCGAGCTCGCCGAGGTCGGCGAGGTCCGCGAGGCCGGCGATCACCTCGGCGAGCGGGTCGAGCCCATATGCATCGGCAAGATGCCGTTGCGGGTCGCCCGGCTCGTCGGGTGACGGTCTGGAGGACGCGAGGTCGCTCATCCGTGAGAGTGTGCGCGCCTCGGGCGAGATCTTCCAGAGGGGTTCGCCCCACAGGTGGACATCGCCTCCCCCGGCATCACCCGAGTCGCCGACATATCGACGCACATCGGATGTGCGACATGCCACTCCCGGGGGATGCTCCCGCGCTCAGCGCCCCCGGCTCTCCAGGCGCAGCGACTGCCACGAGCCGTCGGCCGCCCAGCCGCCGTCGACGGACAAGGTCGCGCCGTTGACGAAGCCGCTCTTCGCCGGGTCGGCCAGGAACGCCACGGCCCGCGCGATGTCGTCGGGCTGGGCGAACCGGCCCATCGGCACATGGTCGGTGATGTCGCCGTCACCATAGGCACCCGAGCTCTGCGACTCGTCGTCCATCTCGGTCTTCACCCAGCCGGGGCACACCGCGTTGACCCGGACACCCCGCCCGCCCCACTCGACCGCGAGCGTGCGCGTGAGCCCGACCAGCCCGTGCTTGCTGGCGTTATAGGCCACCCGGTCGGCGACGCCGAACAGGCCCGCGACGGACGCGATGTTGACGATCGAGCCGGTGCCGCGCACCAGCATCCGCCGGCCGAACGCCTGGCACAGCAGGAACGGCCCGGTCAGGTTGACCTCCAGCACCCGCCGCCACTGCGCCGCACCGGTGTCCTCCGCCGGCGCGATCGACGCGATGCCGGCGTTGTTGACCAGCACGTCGGTGCGCCCGAACCGGGCCTCGACCTCGGCCACGAACTGCGCCACGTCGGCCTCGTCGGACACGTCGCCCACGAACGTCAGCCCGTCGAGCCCGAGGACCGGCTGCCGGTCGAACAGGGCCAGCGCATAGCCCTCCTCCGCCAGGACCTCGGCCGTCCGCCGCCCGATGCCCTGCGCCGCGCCGGTGACGATTGCCACTCGCTCTTCCGTCATGCCGCGACAATAGACTCGGGGTATGACAAAGCGCGTCGTGGTCGTCGGCGGCGGCATCGCCGGCCTGGCCGCGGCGCAGCGCCTCCATGAGCGCGGCCTCGCCGTCGTCCTGGTCGACCGCGGTGAGCGCACGGGTGGCAAGCTGCGCACCGGCACCCTGGCCGGCGGCCCGGTCGAGCATGGCGCCGAGTCGTTCCTCATGGCCGCGCCCGAGGGCGGTCCCAGCGCCGCCGTCCGGCTGGCGGGCGCCGCCGGCCTGGCCGGCGCCGTGGTGCATCCGACCCCCGCGCGCGCCGCGGTGGCCCTCGACGGCGGCCTGCGCGACCTGCCGACCGGCACCCTCATGGGCATTCCGTTGGATTCGGCGGCACCGGACGAGCCGTCCGCCGCCCCCCTGCTTCCGCCCGGCGGTGACGTCACCGTGGGTGAGCTGGTCCGGCCGCGCCGCGGCGACGCCGTCGTGGACCACTACGTCGAGCCGCTGCTGGGCGGGGTCTACGCCGGCCGGGCCGACCGTCTGTCGCTGCGCATGGCCCTGCCGAAGCTCGCCGCCGCGGCCGAGCGGTCCCACACGCTCACCGACGCGCTGCGGTCCGCCGTGGCGGCGCCGTCCGGCGGGCCGGTCTTCGGGACCATCGACGGCGGCATGAGCCGGCTCACCGACGCCGTCACCGCCGCGCTGCCCGACGTGCGCCTCGGGTCGACCGTCCGCGACCTGCGCCGCCACGGCGCCGGCTGGCGGCTCACCGTCGGCTCGACCCACGACCCCGTCGCCGTCGACGCCGACGGCGTGGTGCTCGCCGTCCCGGCCGCGCCGGCCGCCCGCCTGCTGTCCACTGTGGATGGCCTGGCCGGGGTGCCGCTGGAGTACGCCTCGGTGGCGCTGGTCGCGCTCGCCCTGCCGGCGACGAAGCTGCCCGAGCTGTCGGGCTTCCTGGTGCCGGTGACCGAGGGGTTCGCCGTCAAGGCGGTTACGTTCTTCGACCAGAAGTGGGCCCACCTGCACCGCCCCGGCGTCACGCTGCTGCGGGCGTCGGTCGGCCGGCACGGCGACGAGCAGCAACTCCAGCGCACCGACGACAACCTGGTCGCCCTGGTCCGCCATGAGCTGGCCGTGCTGCTCGGCGTCGACGCGCTGCCCGACCCCGTCGCCGGCGCGGTGTACCGGTGGGGTGGGGCGCTCCCGCAGTACACCCCGCACCATCAGGACCGCGTGCGGGCATTGCGCGAGGCATTGGGCCGCCACCCGGCGATCGCCGTGGCCGGTGCGGCGTACGACGGTGTGGGCATTCCCGCCTGCATCACGTCCGGCTGGGCCGCCGCCGACGCGGTCCTCGAGGGGCTGGGAGAATAGCCGCATGACGACCACCAACGCCGCTCGCATCCGCGAGCTGAACGACTCCATCCGCTACACGATGTGGTCCGTCTTCCGCGCGTCGACCCCCGTCGATCCGGCCCGCCGCGACGAGATCGGCGCCGAGGCGACGGCGTTCTTCGCCGACCTGGCGGCCAAGGACGTGGTGGTCCGCGGCACGTACGACGTGGCCGGCCTGCGCGCCGACGCCGACCTGATGGTCTGGTGGCACGCGCCGAGCGCCGAGGCCCTCCAGGAGGCGTATGCGGCGCTGCGCCGCACCACGCTGGGCACCCTGTTGACGCCTGTGTGGTCGCAGATGGCCCTGCACCGCCCGGCCGAGTTCAACAAGAGCCACATCCCGGCCTTCCTGGCCGACGAGCACGCCCGCGCGTGGGTCTGCGTGTATCCGTTCGTGCGCTCCTACGAGTGGTACCTGCTGCCGGACGAGGAGCGCCGCGCGATGCTCGCTGAGCACGGCCAGCAGGCCCGCGGCTTCCCGGACGTCCGCGCGAACACGGTGGCGAGCTTCGCCCTGGGCGACTACGAGTGGATGCTGGCCTTCGAGGCGGACGACCTGCACCGCATCGTGGACCTGATGCGCGAGCTGCGCGCGTCGAGCGCCCGCCGCCACGTCCGCGAGGAGGTCCCGTTCTACACGGGCCGCCGCCGCGAGATCGCCGACCTGGTCGCCAACCTCCCGTAGGCGCTCAGGCGGCGGGGCGGCGCATGTGGATGTGCTCGATGCCGTCCTCCAGGAACGGGGCGCCCTCCGCCGTGAAGCCGAAGCGTTCGTAGAGGCGCATCGCCTCCGTCTGGGCGTCCAGGACGACCTCGCGGCCCGGGCCGATGTGGGCCAGTGCCTCCGCCATGAGGCGGCCGGCCAGGCCCTGGCCCCGGGCGGCCTTCGCGGTCACGACGCGGCCGATGCGGGCCACGCCGCCCGGGTCGGCGAGGACCCGCAGGTACGCGGCCGGGGTGCCGTGCTCGTCGTCCAGCCACAGGTGCGCCGTGGTCGGCTCCAGGTCGCGGCCGTCCAGCTCCGGGTAGGCGCAGCGCTGCTCCACCACGAAGACGTCGCAGCGGAGCTTGAGCAGGGCATAGAGACGGTACGGGTCCAGGTCCGCGAAGTGTGCCAGCACGCGCGCGATCCTACCGATCCCCGGTCAGTCCCCGGCGAGCTTCTCGGCGGCCTTCCGAGCGGCGATCAGGATCGGGTCCCAGACCGGGGCGAACGGCGGGGCGTACGACAGGTCGAGGGCCGTCATCTCCTCGACCGTCATCCCGTGCCACAGGGCCACCGCCAAGGCGTCGATGCGCTTCGCGGCGCCCTCCTGGCCGACGATCTGGCCGCCCAGGAAGCGGCCCGTGGTGCGTTCGGCGATGATCTTCGTCTTGATGGTGCGGGCGCCCGGGAAGTAGCCGGCGCGGGTCGTCGACTCCGTCACCACGCTGAACGTGCTGAAGCCGGCCGCCTCCGCCTCGGCCGTGGTCAGGCCGGTGCGGGCCACCTCGTGCGAGCACAGCTTCGACACGGCCGTGCCGACGACGCCGGGGAAGGTGGCGTAGCCGCCGCCGATGTTGATGCCGATCGCCCGGCCCTGCTTGTTCGCGTGGGTACCGAGCGCGACCGCCACCGGCCGCTGCGACACCAGGTGCAGCGTCTCCACGCAGTCGCCGCCCGCCCAGACTCCGGCCACGGACGTGCGCATGCGGCGGTCGACCCGGATGCCGCCGGTGGAGCCCACGTCGATGCCGGCCGCGGCGGCGAGCCCGCTGTTCGGGCGGGTGCCCAGGCCGAGGATGACGATGTCGGCGGGGATCTCGCCGGCCGTCGTGTGCACGGCGGTCACCCGGCCGCCGCTGCCGGCGAAGCCGGTGAGCCGCTCGCCGAGCCGCAGCCGGACGCCTTCGCGCTCCAGAGCAAGGGCCACCAGGGCGCCCATGTCCGGGTCGAGCGTGCGCATCGGCTGCTCCGCCGCGTCGACCAGCGTGACGTCGAGGCCGTGGCGCAGCATCGCCTCGGCCATCTCCAGCCCGATGTAGCCGCCGCCGACGACGACGGCGTGCCGGGGGGCGTGGCGTTCGAGGTACCCGAGGATCCGGATGCCGTCGTCGAGTGTCTGCACGCCGTGGATGCCGGCCAGCACCGCGCCCGGCACCTCGGGCCGAGCGGGCGTGCCGCCGGTCGCGATGACGAGCTGGTCGAAGGGCTCGCGGTACTCGCGGGCGGCGTCGCGCACCACCACCTCGCGCCGGTCGGTGTCGATCGCCAGCACCTCGCTGCCGAGCCGCAGGTCGATCTGCTGGCGCTCGCGGAACTCCTCCGGCCGCCGGGCGATCAGCGCGTCCACGTCGTCGACGTCGCCGGCGACGAGGTACGGGATGCCGCAGGCCGAGTAGGACGCGTGCTGCCCGCGCTCGAACGCCACGATCGCCAGGTCGTCGGCCGGGCGTCGCCGGCGCGCCTGCGAGGCCGCGCTCATCCCTGCGGCGTCGCCGCCGATCACCACCAGTCGCTCGCTCACCAGACCATTGTGATCAGTCGTGGGTGATCAGTCGTGGCGGTCGGGGGCGGGTATCGGTGCGCCGGTGTCGTCCCAGACGTTGCCGCTGTTCTGGCTGAGCGTGGTCTGCGTGCTGACGAGAATGGGGCAGACGTACTTCGACGCTCGCCCGAAGCGGTTGTTCACGACCGCGATGCCGGTGAGCGTGGCCGCGCCGCCGCCGCGGTGGGCGAAGTTCAGCGTGCAGGCGCCGCCGTCGAGCCAGTTGCCCTCGACCCGCAGGTCGCCGCTCGCCCCGCCCTCCTGGGTCACCTGGAACGCCGAGTTGCCGTCGCGGCCCGCGTCGAGCACGTTGTGCCGCAGCGTGATCCGCCGCTTGCCGAACGCCTCCACCGCGTCCCGGATGGCCGGCCCGCCGCCGAGGTCGTGCACCCACGAGTCCTGGAGGACCACGTCGTTGCCGGTCGCCTTGACGCCGTTGACGACGTTGTGGATGTTGACGCGGGTCAGGTTGGTGGCGCTGGCCCAGACCCCGTCGAGGCAGTCGCCGGCGTCGGCGGGCACGATCTCGACGTCCTCCAGCGTGGCGCTGCCCTCGACGTGGACGACGCCGCCGCACTTCGGCGCGCCGCCGCGGATCACCGAGTTGCGGATGGTCACCTTCTTGCCGGTGATCCGCACGAAGCCGCGGATGTCGGCGTTCTCGACGACCTGGTTGTCGGTGCCGTACGTCTGGTCGCCCGTGATGATCGTGAGCCGCGTGCCGGCGATGACCCCGGTGTTGGCGGCCGAGGGCTTGCCGGTGCGCTCGACGGCCTTCGGGGTCGCCTTCGGCGAGGCCGACGCCGAGCCCGACGTCGAGGGCGAGGCGGCCGCGGCGGAGCCGGCGGTGCCGGGCAGGCCGGCCATGCCAGCCGAGCGGCGGCTCTCCGGGGCGTCGCCGAGCCCGCGCTCGTCGGCGCTGGGGACGATCACCGGATACAGCAGGACGGATGTGAGCGCGATGGTGACCACGCCGGCGGTGGCCACGCCGATCGGCGCCCACGGCAGAGCCCGCCAGTCGGTTTGGCGGGGAGTAGTCGGAAGATCACCTTCGGTGGTCACCGACCATTTCTAGTGGTACCAGAGTGACAATGTCCAGCCAGTGATGCAGGTGTTTATCGAAGTGTTTCCGCCATCTGGAGAAACGCCACCTCACAGCACGAACGCGTCGGTCCACAGCTGGCGCGACCGGCCGGACAGCGCCTCCAGCAGACCGACCGCCTGCCCGTCGGTCAGCGCCGCGACGAAGTCGACGATCGCCCGCCCGCGCGCCATGCCGGCGGTGTCCAGCGGCGTGCCCGGCGCGAGGCCGTAGTCGGCGCCGGTGAGCCCGGCGACCTCGGCCTGGGCCAGCTCGACCAGGTCGTGCAGCCGGCGGGGGAGGCGCGCCTCCTCGTCGGGGTCGACGAGCCACGCGTGCAGCGCCTCGACCAGCGCCGCCAGCAGCCGCGCCTGGCCGCGCTGGTGCAGCGCCAGGTCGGGCCGCTCCAGCACGAAGCGGTGGTGGATGAACTTGAGGACCTGCACCTCGTGCCACTGGGCGGCGCCGAGCCGGACGTGGCCGGAGCGCACCGGCGGGTCGGGCCGCACGTGGATGGCGTCGATCAGGCGGCGCGTCCAGCGGGAGGAGAACCCGGCCACGGTCTGCTCCGAGTCGATCGATCCATCGAACGGTACGGCGAGCAGCCCGTCGACGAGCTCCAGCCGCACGTGCTCGACGGCCGCCCGGAAGGCGTCGTCGTCGCAGATCCAGTCGTCCTTGCGGCGCAGGTCGCGCCAGAGCAGCTCGACCGAGCGCCCGGGCCGCCGGCTGGTCGCCCGCAGGGCCTCGACGCTCATCCCGCGCAGCTCGGCCGCCTCGCGCTGCCAGGCGATGAGCTCGGTGGCGACCGCGCCCTGCTGGAGCACCCCGACCCGGTGGAAGTCCTCCAGGTCGTGGATCGCGTACGCGATGTCGTCGGCGGTGTCCATGACCGACGCCTCGGGGGTCTGCTGCCAGTCGGCCAGCCGCCCGGTGAACGGCGCGCGGGCCTGGCGCAGGTCGGTCAGCTCGGTGACGTAGGCGCCGAACTTGGCCGAGCCGTCGAGCGGGTCGCCGGCGGCGCCGCGGGGCGTCGGCTTGAGGTGCCGCGGGTGCGGGTGCGGGTAGGTGCGGCGGGTCCATGGGTACTTCAGCAGGGCCGCCCGCACCGCCGCGGTGAGGGCCAGGCCGGTCACGATCCGGTACGACTGCGCGTTGCCCTCGAAGCCGTCGGGCAGTCCGAGCCGCTCCCGGGCCAGCCGGTCGAGCACGTGCTCGCCGAGGTGCCCGAACGGCGGGTGCCCGAGGTCGTGGGCGAGCGACGCCGCCTCGACGACGTCGGCGTCGCAGCCGCCGAGCTTGTCCAGCAGCTCCCGTTCGGCGGGGTCGGTGGTCAGCCGCTCCACGATGGCCCGGGCCACGCTCGCCACCTTGAGGCTGTGGGTGAGCCGGTTGTGCACGAGCAGGCCGGAGCCGCCGGGGCTGATCACCTGGGTCACGCCGCCGAGGCGGGCGAAGAAGGGCGACGCGACGATCCGGTCGCGGTCGGCGCGGAACGGGTTGGCCGTCAGGTCGCCTGCCTTCTCGCCCTTCTCGCCGGCGAGCCGTTCCTCACGAAGATCCATAGGCGTCAGGTTACGCGGGCTTGCGGACCTCGATGACGAACCCACTCGCAACCTGGGCCGCCATCGGGTGGTGGATCATGACCAGGTCCAGCAGCTTCAGCGGCGAGAGGAGCCAGGTCAGCGGGAGGACCAGGCGGTACAGCTTCGCCGAGCCGAACGACAGCAGCATCGCCAGCCACTCCTGCAACACCCAGACCATGCCCGACGTCGGGCCGGCTCCCGGCTTGACGCTGAGCACCTCGAACTGCGGGAACTGCTCCTTCAGGCCCACCTCCGTGTACCGCTGGAAGTCGTACGGCGAGGCGTGGAACGGCTGCATGAACGGGACGAACACCAGCATGCGGCCACCCGGCTTGAGTACCCGGTGCATCTCGGCGATGTGCGCGGCCGGGTCGGGCACGTGCTCCAGCACCGCGATGCTGACCCCACCGGCCAGGCTGTTGTCGGCCAGTGGCAGCCTGCGCAGGTCGGTGACGATGTCGACGTTGCCGTACGACCCGCCGTCCATGCAGACGATGCGCTCGTCGCGGCGGTGGGTGCCGCAGCCGAAGTCGGCGACCACGTCGCGGTCGAGGTCGAAGCTCTTGAGGAAGCCCCTGACCGCCCCGGGCCGGTTCATGACCGGCGAGAGGAGCTTGATCGCGGTCGGGTAGAGCCGGTGGAACCGGGTCTTGACGAACTCCTTCACCCGGTTGAGCGCGTCGGCCTTGAGCTCCCCGGACTCGAAGCCGCCGAACCTCAGCTGGGCGCCGCTGCGCCGGCCGGCGGTGCCGCACGAGGGGCACACGACGGTGTCGCGCAGCGGGTGGTGGCAGCTCGGGCACGCCAGAACCTCGGCGAGGCGGGCGTGCCGGGCCTGCGCGGTCGGCGCGAGCACGGGCGTGTCGGCGATGGTGTCGTTCATCAGTCCCGCACGCTAGCGGACTTGGCGGGCCGCACAGGTGGGGTCGGCCGCACGTCGCTCGATCAGTGCCTCGATCCCGTCGAGCAGGCGGTCGAGGCCGAACTCGAAGTCCTCGTCGGGGTCGCCCGGCGGCAGGTTCAGGATGCCCGACTTGATCAGCTCGCCGACTGCCGGGAACCGCGCGGGGTCCACCAGCCGGGTGAGCAGCCGGCCGTAGGTCTGGATCGCCTCGTCGGGGGTGGTGCCCGCCGCCGTGGCCGAGGCGGTCATATCGGCGGTGAGCAGCGCCCAGTTCCGCACCAGGCCGGCCAGCGTCATGATCGCGGACAGCTTCTCGTACTCCTCGAGGCCGGTGTCGCGCAGCACGGTCAGCCCGTAGTTCATCCAGCTGATCTGGTTGGGCGTCAGCGGCGGGCCGGCGATCGGCACCCGGATCACCCAGGGCACGCTGCGCAGCAGGGCGAGGTGGTCGCGGGCGAACCGGACCAGCCCGGCGCGCCAGCCCTCGCCGTCGACCGGCTCCGGCGCGGGGCCGATCGCGGCGTCCACCATGAGGTCGAGCAGCTCCTGCTTGGCGGTCACGTAGCGGTACAGCGACATGGTCGCGGCCCCGAGCTCGGACGCCACCCGGCCCATCGACACCGCGGCGAGGCCCTCGTTCGTCGCCACCTTCACGCCCGCCGCGACGATCCCGTCCAGCGTGAGGCCGGGCTTCGGCCCCTTGCCGGGCCGGGCGCGCAGGCCCCAGGCCGCGGCCAGGTTGGTGGGGATCGTGTCGTCGGTCATTGACTCAGCATTCTACTTCTGCGTATAACTTACGCAGTAGTGCGTATGGCATACGCAGTAATCTTACAGGGGGAGCCCGTCATGGCAGACGACCTCGCGATCGAGGCCACCGGCCTCGCGAAGTCCTACGGCAAGCTCAAGGTCCTCACGGGAGTCGACCTGCGGGTCGCGCCGGGCACGGTGTTCTCGCTGCTCGGCCCGAACGGCGCCGGCAAGACCACGGTCGTGCGCATCCTGGCCACGCTCATGCGGCCGGACGGCGGGACCGCGCGGGTCGCCGGCCACGACGTCGTCGCGCGGCGCCACCTCGTCCGCCGGCGGATCAGCCTCACGGGGCAGTACGCGGCGGTGGACGGACTGCAGACCGGCTTCGAGAACCTGCGGATGATGGGCCGGCTCAGCGGCCTGTCGCGGGGCGCCGCGCGGCAGCGGGCGGTCGAGCTCATCGAGCGCTTCGACCTCACGGCCGCCGCCCACCGGCGGGTGGCGACCTACTCCGGCGGTATGCGACGCCGCCTCGACCTGGCCGCCGGCCTGGTCGGCCAGCCGGCCGTGATCTTCCTCGACGAGCCGACCACGGGCCTGGACCTGCCCAGCCGTCAGGCGATGTGGGAGGTCATCGGCGGGCTGGTGGACGCCGGGGTGACCGTCTTCCTGACCACGCAGTACCTCGAAGAAGCCGACCAGCTCGCCGACCGCATCGCCGTCGTGGACCACGGCCGAGTGGTCGCCGAGGGCAGCCCGGCCGAGCTCAAGCACCGCTTCGGCGACCAGCGCCTCGACCTCGACCTGGCCTCCGGCGACGCCTGGCGCGCCGCGCTCGACCTCCTCGGCGACCGGGTCGTGCAGCATGACGCCGAGCGCCTCACGCTGGGCGTCACCACGGACGGCAGCGCGGCCCACGTCCGCTCGGTCCTGGACGAGATCGACCCGCACCGCTCGGCGGTCCGCCGCTTCTCGCTGCACAGCGCGACCCTCGACGACGTCTTCCTGTCGCTCACCGCCACCCCCCGCAAGGAGACCGCCAATGTCTAGCGCGACCGTTCAGTGGATCACCATGGGCGGCCGCTCGCTGCGGCTCGGCCGGCGCAACGTCGAGGCGCTGCTCATGTCGGTGGCGCTGCCGGTGATGCTGATGGTGGTTTTCGTGTACCTCTTCGGCGGCGCGATCCAGACCGGCACCGAGTACGTCACCTATGTCGTGCCGGGCGTCATGCTGCTGTGCGTCTCGTTCGGCTCGGCGATGACGGCGGTCTCGGTCGCCAGCGACATGTCCGAGGGCATCGTCGACCGCTTCCGCTCCCTCGACGTCGGCGGCGCGGCCGTGCTCGCCGGGCACGTCACCGCGAGCCTGGCCCGCAACGTGGGGTCCAGCGCGCTGGTCTTCGGCGTGGCGTTCCTGCTCGGGTTCCGGCCCCACGCCGACGCCGGGCAGTGGCTCGCCGCGGCCGGCATCCTGGTGCTCGTCATCGCCGCGGTGTCGTGGCTGGCGGCCGCGCTGGGCCTGCTCGCCCGCACGCCCGAGGCGGCGAGCGGCTACACCTTCTTCATCACCTTCCTGCCGTACGCCAGCAGTGCCTTCGTCCCGATCGACACCATGCCGTCCTGGTTGCGCGGCTTCGCGAGCCACCAGCCGGTCACCCCGATCACCGAGAGCCTGCGTGGCCTGCTGCTGGACCAGCCGGTCGGGGGCGCGCCGTGGCGGGCGATCGCCTGGTGCGTGGGCATCATGGCGGTCGCGATCGTGGCCGCCGCGCTGCTGTTCCGGGCCCGCACCCGCACGTAGCGCTCCGCGCGGGCCGGGCGGCGGCGTGACCCTGTGGGGAGGGGGTCACGCCGCCGTTCTCGTTCGCCTAGCGGGGGTCGAGCCTGATCGACAGGCTGTTGACGCAGTGGCGGGTGTCCTTCTCGGTCATCCGCTCGCCGCGGAAGACGTGGCCCAGGTGCGAGTCGCAGCGGGCGCAGCGGATCTCGGTGCGGACCATGCCGTGGGAGCGGTCCTCGATCTCCTTGACGGTGCCGGGGATGGCATCGTCGAAGCTCGGCCAGCCGCAGTGCGAGTCGAACTTCGTCGTGCTGTCGAACAGCTGCGCGCCGCAGGCCCGGCAGCTGTAGACGCCGTCGGTCTTGGTGCTCACGTACTCGCCGCTCCACGGCGCCTCGGTGCCGGCGCGGCGCAGCACCCGGAACTCCTCCGGGGACAGCCGCACCCGCCATTCCTCGTCGGTCGTGGGCAGGCTGACAAGTGGCTCGGTCATGTCTCAACGGTAAGCCGGACCGGGTTCGGCGACCATTACGGCTCACGAACGCGCCGGCCGCCCCGTGACGTCCCTCCGGCCTGGCTCGTTGAGCCGCCCGAAAGCCGTAATTCGGACTTTTAGGAATTCTCGGGGTGGCGAGTCGATGAGGTTGCTCTACAAGGCCGTGGCGGCCGGCGCCGTCGGCGCGGCCGGCCTGACCGCACTGGCGGCACCGGCATCGGCGGCCGCGGCGCATCGGGCCGACGGCTGCGACCTGCTCCAGGGGGCGTTGTCGCTGTGCGAGACCACGTTCCCCGGGCCGTCCTCGTACGGCGACGGCTACGGCGCCGCCCACCCCGTGACCCACACGTGGGGCGACTGGTCCCCGCCGGCCTCGGGCTCCACCTCCGGCTCCGACTCCGGTCAGGGTGGCCCTGCTCACGGCTCCGACCACGGTGGCGGTGGCTCTGGCAGCGGCGGCTATGGCGGGCCGTCGGGCCAGGGTGGCTCCGCTCACCGCTCCGGCCACGGCAGCGGTGGCTCTGGCAGCGGCGGCTACGGCGGGCCGTCCGGCCAGGGCGTTCCTGGCGGCGGCGGTGGTGCCGGCAACGGCACCCCGGGTGGCGGCTCCGGCGGCGACACGCCCGGCGGCGGGACCGGCAACGGCACGCCGGGCGGTGGTGGAAGTGGCGCGCCGGGCGGTGGTGGCGTGACCGGAGTGCCCGGTGGGGCCGGCGGCGTCGGTGGTCCTGGTGGTCCCGGTGGCTCGGGTGGCGTGACCGGGATGCCCGCCGGCGGCGTGGCCGGCTCGGCCTCGGGCGGCAGCGGCGCGGCGGCCACGTTCGGCGAGCTTCCGGTGACGGGCACGTCGTCGCCGCTGCTCACCACGGTAGGCTTCGCGCTCATCGTCGGCGGCGCCGGAATCCTCTATCTCACCCGCCTGGGCGACCGCGGCGAGGAGGGTGAGGCGCCACGGGTACCGTCGCCCCGTGACCGGCGACCCGCGCCGAACCGCCGCCGTCGCCCCCAGCCGCAGCCGACCCGCCGCGGCTGACACCCCGCCGGCCCGGCCGCCGCGGGTTAGAGTCCGAGCATGGCCGATGCGCTGGAGATCGAGGTCGCGGGCAGGCCGGTCCGGCTGACCAGCCCCGACAAGGTGTACTTCCCGGAGCGTGGCTTCACCAAGCGGGACGTCTTCGAGTACTACCTGGCCGTCGGTGACGGCATCATGCGAGCCCTGAGCAGCCGCCCGACGACCCTGCAGCGGTTCCCCGAGGGCATCGGCGGCGAGATGTTCTTCCAGAAGCGCGTCCCGACCAGGGGCGTCCCGCCGTGGATCGAGACGGCCAACATCGCGTTCCCGAGCGGCCGCCGGGCCGACGAGCTCTGCCCCGCCGACCTGGCCCACGTGGCCTGGGCGGCCCAGATGGGCACGATCGTCTTCCACCCGTGGCCGGTCCGCAGCGCTGCGGTGGACAACCCGGACGAGCTGCGCATCGACCTGGACCCGCAGCCGGGCACCGACTTCGCCGACGCGGCCGTGGTGGCCGAGGAGCTGAAGGCGATCCTGGACGAGCTGGGCTTCACCGGTTGGCCGAAGACCTCGGGCGGCCGCGGCGTCCACGTGTACGTCCGAATCCGTCCACAGTGGACCTTCGTGGAGGCGAGGCGAGCGGTGATCGCCCTGGCCCGCGAGCTGGAACGCCGCCGCCCCGACCTGGCCACGACCAGCTGGTGGAAGGAGGAGCGCGGCGAGCGCGTCTTCATCGACTTCAACCAGATGGCCCGCGACCGCACGATCGCGTGCGCGTACTCGCTTCGCGCCAACCCCAGGGCGACGGCGTCGACCCCGCTGACCTGGGCCGAACTCCCGGACGTGGACCCGAACGACTTCGACCTGCGCACGGTCCCCGAACGCTTCGCCAAGCTGGGCGACCCGCACGCCGCGATCAACGACGAGGCGTACGACATCACCCCCCTGCTGGAGTGGGCCGAACGGGACGCGGCGAACGGTCAGGGCGACATGCCCTATCCGCCGGAGTACCCAAAGATGGAGGGCGAGCCGATGCGCGTCCAGCCCAGCCGCGCCCGCCGCCCCGCGGAGGACCCGTCCTGACCCCGCCACGGCAGAGGGGTTGTGTCGTCGGCGAGTATTCCTGTGGGGAATAAGTATTCCTGACAGGAATACTCGCCAGGACGCCACATACCTGTGCCGGCTCAACCCGAGCCTCGGCAACACGCTCACCACAACTCCGGGTCGGCCACGCCTCACGCCCTCTGCCGCGGCGCGCCGAGAACGCGGAGAACGGCGCGCGGAGAACGGCGCGCGGAGAACGGCGCGCGGAGAACGGCGCGCGGAGAACGGCGCGCGGAGAACGGCGCGCGGAGAACGGCGCGCGGAGAACGGCGCGCGGAGAACGGCGCGCGGAGAAGGCGGGTAGAAGGCCGCGCGGCGTGCCCGGCCTGACCGCGTGGGTGCTCGAAGCGGCCGGGGTCGCCGGGGCCGGGCGTCGGGGTTGGTTGGGCGTCGGCGTCGGGTTACTTGTCGCAGGTCAGGTTGGCGCCGGGGACGCGGAGGTCGATCAGGTAGCGGTTGACGGCGTCGATGACGCAGCCGGTCTTCGGGTACGCGGTGTGGCCCTCGCCCTTCCAGGTGACCAGCGTGCCGACGCCGAGCATCCTGGCCAGAGCCGGGGCCTGCTCATACGGGGTCGCGGGGTCGCCCAGGGTGCCGATCACCACGATCGGCGCCGAGCCCGTCGCCGCGGCGGCCGGGTAGGGGTCGCGCTTGCCCGGCCACTGGGCGCAGATCAGGTTCAGGGCCAGGGAGCCGCCGAACAGCGGGTACTTCTGGCGCCACTGGCCCTGCAGGGCGCGCGCCTGCTCGACCGTCGGGGTGTCGTCGCTGTCCGCGCAGCCCACGGCGGCGTTGGCGTCGAACATGTTGGTGTAGTCACCCGACGGGTCGCGCTCCGCGTAGGAGTCGGCCAGGGTGAACAGGCGGTCGGACTTGCCGGAGCGGAGGTCCTGCATCGCCTGGGCGAGTTCGCGCCAGCTGGACTCGCTGTACAGCGAAGAGACCACGGCCGTGAACACCCAGCCGGCCGTCGCCTTGCGGCCGTCCTTGCCGGCGACCGGGGCCGTGCGGGCGTCCGCGATCGCCTTCATGACCACGGCCCGGGCGTCGGGGCCGATGGGGCAGGACGTGCCGTTGTTGCGGCACCAGGTGGCGAAGTTGGTGAAGGCCAGCTCGAAGCCGGCCGCCTGCTTCTCGGCCGAGTCCTGCGTCGACAGCGTCGGGTCGACCGCGCCGTCGAGGACCAGGGCGCGGACGTTCTTCGGGAACAGCTGGGCGTAGACGGCGCCGAGGAGGGTGCCGTAGCTATACCCCAGGTAGGTGAGCTGGGACTCGCCCACGGCGGCGCGCAGCGCGTCCATGTCGCGGGCGGTCTGCTTCGTCGAGTAGTAGCGCAGCGCGTCGCCATACTTGTCGCCGCAGCTCTGGGCCAGCTTGCGGGCCAGCGTGACGCTCTGCTGGAACTGCGCGTCGGAGACCGGGTCGGGGTCGATGCCGAAGTTGGCGTCGAGGTCGGCGTTGGAGAAGCACTTCACCGGCGACGACCGGCCGATGCCACGCGGGTCGAAGCCGACGACGTCGAAGCGCCGCAGGACCTCCGCCGGAAGATACACCGAGCGATACACCGCGTAGTCGAAGCCCGACGCTCCGGGGCCGCCCGGGTTGATGAACAGCGAGCCCACCCGGTCGCGCTGGGTCGTGGAGCGGCCGCGGACCAGGGCGATGTCGAACGTGCCCGAGTCCTTCGGGTGCTCCCAGTCCTGCGGCACCTTGACCGTGGCACAGCTGAACGTCACGTTCTGCGGCGGGCTCGGGAAGATCGCCTTGTAGGCGTCGGGGCACGGCTTCCAGTCGGCCGGCGCGATCGGCACGCCCGAGCTGGACGCCGACGGCCGGGCCGACGCGCCGGGCAGCGGCCGGCCGGCGGTCGGCACGGTCCACCGCGTGTCGGGCGAGATGCACCCGCCGAGCAGCGTGGCGACAACAAGGAGGGAAGCGACGCCGACGAGCCGCCGGCGAAGGAGGCGGTGGTGGCTCAAGGACGCCCTGCCAGCACGGACTCCACGTCGAACCGCACGGGCCGGTCGAGCTGCTCATAGGTGCAGGAGGCCGGGTCGCGGTCGGGCCGCCAGCGCTTGAACTGCGCCGTGTGCCGGAACCGGTCGCCCTCCATCGCGTCGTAGCCCACCTCGACGACCAGCTCGGGCCGCAGGGGCACGAACGACAGGTCCTTCTTGCCGGTCCAGCGGCTCACGCCGCCGGGCAGCCTGGTGCCGCCCTCGGCCGGGACCGACTCGATGCTCTCGGCGGCGCTGCCGGGCGCCAGGCCCGCCCAGTTCCAAGGGTGGTCGACCACATCCTCACGGTACTGCGCGAGCTCCTGCACCAGCTCGGCCCGCCGCTCCCGCGTGAAGGAGGCGGCCACCCCGACGTGGTGCAGGCGCCCCTCGTCGTCATAGAGCCCGAGCAGGAGCGACCCGACGATCGGCCCGTCCTTGTGCCAGCGGAAGCCGGCGACGACCGTGTCCGCCGTGCGGGAGTGCTTGATCTTGAACATCGTGCGCTTCCCCGGCTCGTAGAGCCCCTCGGCCGGCTTCGCGATCACCCCGTCGAGCCCGGCACCCTCGAAGCGCTCGAACCAGTCGCGGGCCGTCTCGACGTCGGTCGTCACCGGGGTGACGTGCATCGGCGGCTGCACGGTGGCCAACGCCTCGGCCAGGCGGGCCCGGCGCTCGGCATAGCCCTTGCCGGCGAGCGCCTCGTCGCCGAGCGCCAGCAGGTCGAACGCCACGAACGAGGCCGGCGTGGTCTCGGCGAGCATCCTCACCCGGCTCGCGGCCGGGTGGATCCGCTGGCCGAGCAGCTCGAAGTCGAGCCGCGGCTCGCCCGTGTCGCGGCGGATGACGATGATCTCGCCGTCGACCACGCAGCGCTCGGGCAGCTGGGCGCGGACCTGCTCGACCACCTCGGGGAAGTAGCGGGTCAGCGTCTTGCCGCCGCGGCTGGCCAGCTCGACCTCGTCGCCGTCGCGGAACACGATGCAGCGGAATCCGTCCCACTTCGGCTCGTAGCTCATGCCGGGCGCGGTTGGCAGGCTCGGAATGCTCTTGGCGAGCATCGGCTCGACCGGCGGGTTGACGGGCAGCTCCACGGGGACCAGTCAACCACAGAGGTACGACAACTTTCAGAATCGCGCGAAGGAGCGCAGCGGCATGCGCGGGCCGAACTTGGGCGCCGTGATGCCCGCCGCCGCGAGCAGGCCGCAGACCCGCCCGCGGTGCCCGGCGTAGGGGGCCAGCAGCTCCAGCATGTGCTCGTCGGTGCCGCGGGGCGCTCCGGTCAGTGCGAACGCCACGATGTTCTTGATGTGGTAGTCGCCCACCGAGACGGCGTCGGGGTCGCCGAACGCCGCCCGTGTCACCTCGGCCGCCGTCCACGGCCCGATGCCGGGAATGCTCATCAGCCGCGCGGTCGCGGTGGCCGCGTCCGGGCAGCGCTCCAGGGCCGCCGCCTGCGCCGCGGCCCGGCGCAGCGTGTCGGCCCGCTTCTGTTCGACGCCGAACGGGTGGAACACCCAGTACGGCGTGGCGGCGACCGCCTCGGGCGGCGGGGGCAGTCGCAGCCGCGCCAGCGGCCCCGGAGCGGGCTCGGTGCTGAAGTGGCGCAGCATCCGCACGTACCCGTGATGCGCCTCCTTGCCGGTCACCTTCTGCCCGAGGATCGCCGGCACCAGGTGGTGGAAGACCCGGCCGGTGGCGCCGAAGCGCAGCCCGGCGTGCTCACGGGCGAGCCGCGCGACGAGCGGGTGCTGCTTCGCGAGCTCGGCGAACCCGGTGACGTCGTCACGCAGGCCGGCCACCGCGTCGGCCCGGTCGAGCAGCCAGTCGGCTCCCGGCCCGTAGGCCTCCGCGGTCAGCTCGGCGGCCGCCGGAACGTACGACAGCCGCAGCGTGCCGGGCCCGTCCGGGGTGCGGGTCGCGAAGAACGCCTCCCGGCCGCCGATCGCGAGCGTCGGGTCGCCGTGGATCAGCGCCAGGCCGCGCATCGTGCCGGCCAGGTCGTAGCGCTCAGGGGTGGGGAACCGGATCACGCCGCCACCCGGGAAAGCGCGCGGTGCAGCAGGCGGGCGTCGCCCAGCATGGCCCGCAGCTTACGCTCCAGACCCGCGATCGGGATCAGGTTCTGCGGCGCCCTGGGGTCCTTGTAGGCGGTCGAGGCGAAGCGCGGGAGCGTCACCGCCGACAGGTGGGCCAGGGCCACCGCGTCGGCCGGGAGCAGGTCGGCCGAGCACTCGGCGCGGACCAGCCCGGCCCACGGCGAGCCGGCCGGCCCGGGCAGCCGCAGGTACCACGAGAACCGGTGCCAGGAGGTGCCCAGCACGAACACCGGCGACCGCTGGCCCCCGCGCAGCGCGGTGACCACAGCCGTCAGCTCGCTCGGGAGGTACTCCTTCTGATGGGTCTTGATATAGCCCAGCGTCCGGGGCAGGTGCGCCCGCTCCTGCAGCGGCCCGTCGACGATGAGCAGGTCACCGTCGGTGCGCTCCTCGTTGGAGACGCCCACCTCGAGCGCCCGCATGTGCCGCTGGACGCCCAGGGCCAGGTCCTTCGGCTCGCCGCGGGCGACCCGCCGGGCCGGGTAGCGGATGCTGCCGGCCACGATCGGCGGCAGCGGGTCGAGCGGCGTGAACAGCCCCCGCTCGATCCGCGTGGTGGCCACCTGCGCCGCGCCCCGGTCGAGGTCGCAACGCACGACGCCGGCCGCGTACGACGCGGCGACCCCCGGATGCGTGACGCCCTCGTCGTCGGTCAGCCACACCCGGGCGTCGACCCGCTGGACCCCGTCGACGATGAGCACCGTGCCGGGCGGCCGGACGCCGGGCAGCGGGTCGATCGGGCGCCACGCCGCCGCCGGCAGTTCGACGTCGGCCTGGATCTGCGCGCTGCTCTGCGCCTGCGGCCCGTCGGGAGCCTCGAACGCGATGCCGTACGCCGGGTCCCAGGCGTCGACGTGCAGCTTCACAGGCCCACCCGCTCGATGCGCGCGGTCCGGGCGTCGCGCCGGACCTCGAACCGGACCGGGATCCGCTCGGCGAGCGCCCCGACGTGCGTGACGACGCCGACCATGCGGTCGCCGCGGGCGGCCAGGTTCTCCAGCGTCGCCGCCACGGTGTCGAGCGTCGACGAGTCGAGGGTGCCGAAGCCCTCGTCGAGGACGATCGACTCGAGGCTGGCCGCGGCCGTGGACATCCCGGCGAGCTGGTCGGACAGGGCCAGCGCGAGTGCGAGCGACGCCTGGAACGTCTCGCCGCCCGACAGCGTGCGCACCGCCCGGCGCAGGCCGGCGTCGTGGTGGTCGACGACGAAGAACTCGCCCTTCTCGTGGACCAGGTCGTACTGGCCGTTCGAGAGCTCCCGCAGCGTGCGGGACGCGCCGTCGACGAGCGTGTCGAGCGCCTCGGCGAGCAGCCAGCGCTCGAAGCGGTCGGCCCGCAGGTGCTGGGCGAGTGCCTTGGCGACCTGGCTCTCCTTCGCCACCTCGTCGCGCTGCTCGCGGATGCGCTCGGCGTCCTTGCGCTTCTCCTCGATCCGGCGGCGGGCCGCGTCGGCCCGCTCCAGCGCGACCGCCGCGTCGCGGGCCGGGTCGGCGCCGGGCAGCGGCAGGCCGGCGTCGCTGAACAGGGTGCGTAACTCGTCGCGGACCTCGGTGACCCGCCGCTCGGCGGCCCGCAGGTCGTCGACCGCGGCCTGCCGCCCGGCCCGCCGCCGGCCCGCCTCGCCGGTCGCCCAGGCCGCCAGCGTGCCCCACGCGTCGGCGAGGTCGTCGCGGTTGGCCGGCGGCGGCGCGAACGCGGCGAGGCCGTCGCGGGCGGTGTCGAACGCGCGCCACGCCGAGCGCAGCTTCTCCTCGGCCCGGTCGGCGGTCGCGGCCGCCTTGCGGTGCGCGTCGCGGGCCCGCCGCACGTCCAGGCCGGCCTTCTCGAGTCCACTCTGGAGGGTCGCGATCGCGTCGAGCTCGCGGCGTAACGCGTCGGGGGCCGGCGCGCCGTCGAGCGCGGTGTCCAGGGCCGTCAACCGGGCGTCGACCTGCTCCGCGTGCGCCTTGGCCGCGGCGAGCGCCCGGTCGGCGTCCCGCGCGGCGCGGTCCCGGTCCTCGGCTGTGGAAGCCGCGGCGTCGCTGCGCTTGCGGGCGGCGTCCCCGGCGACGCGTAACGCGGCGACGGCCGAGTCGTGCGGCGCCTCGGGCACCGCGTGCACCGGCTGCTCGCACACCGGGCACGCCTCGCCGACCTTCAGGAACGGCCGCAGCGCCATCGCCCGGTCGACGGCCATCGCCGCCTGGTACGCCTCGCGGGCCGCCTCCAGCGCCGTGAGCGCGTCGGCGGCCTGAGTCCGGGCGAGTTCCAGAGCATCGACCGACGTCGAGTGTTGCCGTGCCGCCGCAGCGACCGTCGACCGCACGTCCGCGGCCTCACGAGCCAGTTCGGATCGCGAAGCATGCGTGTCGAGCAGCCGCCGCAGCGCCGTCGCGTCGCCGGCCGCCTGGAGCTCCCCGCGCAGCTTCTCCTCGGCCTCCTCGGCCGCGCGGGCCGCGTCGACCGCCCCGGTGACCGCCTCACGCGCGGCGGAGGCGGCCGCGGCGAGCGTCGCCGCCTCCGCGGGCATCGCGACCGCGCCGAGCCGCTCGATCTGGGTGTCGAGGTCGGCGAGCGCGTCGGCGGCCTGCCCGGCGAGCCGGCCCGCGTCGGCGAGCTGCGGCGCGATCCGGTCGACCGCGGTGCCGAGGTCGGTGAGCGCCGCGACCCGGGCGACGGCCGCGGCCAGGGCGTCGTCGCCGATGTCCGAGAGCGCCCGCAGCTGGTCGTCGAGGATCTTCAACTTCGCTTCAGCGGTGGTACCGAGGGAGGTCGCCCGCTCCCGGATCTGCCCGTAGACGTCGAGGCCCAGCAGGTTGACCAGGATCTTCTGCCGCTCGGCCGGCTTGGCGTGCAGGAACGCGGCGAACTCGCCCTGCGGGAGCACGACGCACTTGGTGAACTGCTCGTACGGCAGGCCGACGACGGTCTGCACCGCCTCGTCGACCTCGGTCGCGGTACCGGCGAGGACCGTCCCGATGTCGTCCCCGGTGAGTCCGGTGTCGAACTTGCCCAGGTCGAAGCCGTGGGGGAGGGCCTCGAGGCCGGCGTGCTTGGTGGTGACCGCGCCCTTGGCGTCGCGCCGGACCACCCGGGCCAGCACGTACCGCACCCCGGCCGACTCGAACACCAGCCGCACCCGCGCCTCGGCCGCCGACGGGGCGAGCGCGTTGGCGATGGCCCGCCGGTCGCCCCACCTCGGTACCGTGCCGTACAGGGCGAAGCAGATCGCGTCGAGGACAGTCGACTTGCCGGAGCCGGTCGGGCCGACGAGCGCGAAGAAGTCGGTGTCGGTGAAGTCGACGGTCGTCGGCTCCCGGAAGACCGTGAAGCCGTCGAGGTCCAGCCGGATGGGCCTCACTGGGACACCACCTCGTCGTGCAGCTGGTGGAACAGGGCCACGGTCGCCTCGTCGGCGTGCCCGCGCTGGGTCAGGTAGTCGGCGAACAGCTCCCCGGCCGAGCGGCCGGCCCGCGCCGATTCGGCGTCGCCGGCGGACTTCGGGCCGGGCAGCAGCTTCGGGTCGATGCGCACCTCGAGCGCCTTCGGCAGCAGCTCCTGCACGTCCTCGCGCAGGCCGGCCCGGGGCTTCTCCTGCACGTACACCCGCAGCCACGCCTCGCCCGTGTCCAGGGTCGCGAGCTGGTCCAGCGTGCCGCGCACCGTCCGCAGCGGGGTCTTGACCGGCAGCATGACCTCCCGCGCGTTCGCCGCGGTCGTCGCGGTGACGTCGACGACGACCGCGGTGGAGAGGTTCTCCTCCTCACCGAAGTCGATCGGGAGGGGGCTTCCGCTGTACCGGATGGGGCACGGGCCGTTGACGGACTGGGCGCGGTGCAGGTGGCCGAGCGCGACGTAGTGCGCCGACGTCGGGAACACGCTGGCCGGCACGGCGTAGCCCATGATGGTGTGCGCCTCGCGCTCGCCGCCGCCCATCGTGGCGCCGATGACGGTCAGGTGCGCGGTGACGAGGTTGACCGTGTCGGCGCCGAAGCCCTTGGTCAGCGCGCTGAGCAGGCCCCCGATGTGCTGCGGGTACGACTGGGCGTTCTCGGCGGCGGTGAGGTCGAACATCTCGGCGGCGCGGACCGCGTACCGCTGCGAGACGAACGGCAGCGCGACCAGCCGCCACTCCTCGCCGGCCGCGGTGCGGCCCGTGATCAGGTGATCCTCGGGCTTGCCGACCGCGCCCCGGATGGTGATGCCGGCCGCGTCGGCCCAGGGCCGCAGCGCGTCGAGGGCCGGGCCGTTGTCGTGGTTGCCGCCGATGACGACCACCTCGGCGCTCTTTCGCAGCGCCGAGAGGCCCCGCGTGACGATGCGTGTCGAGTCCGCCGTGGGTGTGGCCCCGTCGTACAGGTCGCCGGCGACGATCACCAGGTCGGGCTGCTCGGCCTTGGCGACCTCGACGAGCGCGTTGATCGCCGCGATGTGGTCGGCGGCCCTCGACTGTCCCTTGAGGACCTTGCCGACGTGCCAGTCCGAGGTGTGCAGGATCCGCACCCGGTCTCCTCTCGTCTTCCGGTCGTCTTCCGTTCGGGTCAGAACGGGATGTCGTCGTCGGAGATGCCGCCGGCGCCGACCCGGGCCACGACGGCGAACGGGTCGCCGCCCTGCACCAGCGAGCGCAGTGTCGAGGCCGGGGGAGCGCCCGCCTCGCCGGGCCGGGTGGCCCAGGACGGGAACGGGAACTCGATGCACAGCGGCACCGGGATCTCCGGCTGCGAGACGAACATGGTGCCGGGCTTGGCCAGCAGGGCCCGCTGCCGCTGGGCGGGCGGGAGGAAGCCGTACTCCGGGCGCGAGGCCTCGGCCGGGTCGAGCCGCCCGACCACGCGGATCGCCGAGTTGGCCACGATCCGCCGCTCGACCTCGCTGGCGGTCTGCTGGGCGCCGACGAGCACGACGCCGAGGGACCGCCCGCGCTCGGCGATGTCGAGCAGCACCTCCTTGATCGGGCTGGTGCCCTCGCGCGGCGCGTACTTGTTCAGCTCGTCGAGCACCACGAACAGCAGCGGCTTGGCGGTGCCGGCCTTCTCCTTGCGCTCGAACTCGGTGCGCAGCGTCACGCCGACCACGAACCGCTGCGCGCGGTCGGGCAGGTTGTGCAGGTCGACCACGGTCACCTGGGCGCTCTCGGCGGTGTTGATCTGGTGCGGCTTGCGGGTCGCGAGGTCGCCGCGGATCAGCCGGGACAGGTCCTTCTTGCTGCCGATGAGCCGGCGCGCGAACGCGTTGACGGTGCCGAGGCCGATGGAGCTGCCCGCCCACTGGCCGCGCGTGGAGTCGTCGTTGAGCTGTTCGACGACGAAGTCGACCAGGTCCGCGTACGAGTTGATGCGGGTGCCGTCGATCGCGACGCCGCCCTCGGCCGGCTGGGCGATGCGGGCGAGGTGCGCGGTGACCGAGTGGACGACCATCGTGTACTGCTGGCGCTCGTCGTCGGCGTCGGCGAACACGTACGGCAGCAGCCGGTCGGCGCAGAACTCCTGGAGCGTCCAGTAGAAGGCGTCGACGCCCGAGAGCCGGCTGCTGACGTCGGGTGTACCGCTGGCGTCGCCCGCCCGCGGCGGCGCGTACACGCGCACGTCCGGGAACGGCCCCGCGACCAGGCCGAGCCGCGCGTAGGCGGCCTCGGTCGACTGGTCCAGCCGCGCGTTGGGGTGGTCGAGGAACAGCAGGTCCTCACCCTTGACGTTGAAGATGAGCGCCCTGGTGTTGGCGGTCTCGCCGGCGCCGCCCAGCACGCCCGAGCGGAACACGGAGTACAGCAGGAAGGTCGCGAAGCTCGTCTTCGTGGCGACGCCGGAGATCCCCGAGATCGAGACGTGGGCGCCGCGCGTGCCGTCGAGGAAGTCGGCGTTGAGGAACATGGGCATGCCGTCGCGGCCGAAGCCCATCGGGATCGTGCGGTCCATGCGGTCGAAGTACAGGGCGCCGGCGCGCGCGTCACCGCGGGCCCGATGCACGAGCGCGCCCGGCGTCGGCGGCACGTAGACCTCCGGATCGACCCGCGTCGTGGTGATCTCGGCCGCCTCCTGGATGGTCGCGGGCAGCGTGCCGTCGGCGACGAGGAAGACGTCGGAGTCGAACACCACGCCCTCGTGCCGCGCGCGGACGGCGGTGACCACACCCGCGATCTTGACGGGGTCGTGCTCGGGGAGGTCACGCTCGGTGACGACGACGTCGTCGAGTTGCAGGTATGCCCCGTCCTCGACGGCCACCCAGAACGTCAGCGGGGTGGCGTCGGCGGTACCGAGGACACGCCCGACGATCGGACCGTCACCCTCGGCTGCCGTCTCGTCCTCCATGGTCGACCCCCAGTACATGTGTTCGCCTGTGCATCGTGCCTCAAGACCGCCAGCCGGTCGAAGCCACCACGCCATCGGGGTGAGTATTCAGGTTCGGAAATACGGACAGAAGCGGACGCAACACGCCGCTGTCCACAGGGCTGTGGCATGTTGTCCACAGGCTTGTGGATACCGCTGTGGATGGCGGGCTATCTGCAGTACCGCAGCATCAGCTGGCCCTCGGCGAGCAGTGCGTGACGGAGCGTAAGCTCCTGAGGCGCCGGGACCGGGGGCCCGGCGGTGATCCGGCCGGCGCCCGGACCGGCGAGCAGCGGCGAGACGGTGAGGCACAGCTCGTCGACGAGCCCGGCTGCGGTGAGTGACCCGAACAGGTGCGGGCCGCCCTCGCTGAGGATGCTGCGCAGGCCGCGCGCGTGGAGCGTCGCGACGGTCGCCGGAAGGTCGTCGGCCGTGTCGATGACGTCGGCCACGTCGCTCAGGTGGGCGGCCTGCCCGCGGGTGATCACGATCGGGCGGACCGGGGCGTCGGCGAGGGCCGGGTGGGCCGGGTCGAGGTCGGCGCGGCCGGAGACGACGGCGAGCACCGGGTACTCGCTCAGGCCGTGGTCGAGGCGCCACTTCCTGCGCTCGGGGTCGAGGCGCAGGGCGCGGTAGCCCTCGTCGCGCAGGGTGCCGGCGCCGACGAGGAGGGCGTCGCACAGCATGCGCAGGGTGCCGAAGACGCGCTTGTCGGCCGCTCCGGACAGCCCCGCCGACTTACCGTCGACGGTGCCGGCGCCGTCGAGGCTCGTCACGAAGTTCATCCGCAGCCACGGTGTGCGCGGCTCGGCGTAGAGCTGGACGAGGTCGGGCTGTTCCTGCTGTGTCGGCCAGAGTTGCTGCACCCGGCGACTTTACTCGCCTGGCTCTATTCGCCCGGCTTTATTCGCCGGGCTTTATTCGCCGGGTGGTCCGGTCACCGGCGGCGTCGGCTGGGGTTCGCGGTGCTGGCAGTCGCAGTGGTTGCCGCCCGGGCACTCCTCGTGCCGTTTCTCCCGACAAGCTGGGCAGATCACGTCATTCAGGGTGCGCCGGAGGTTCCCGGCGGTCAAGAATGACTGCACCATGGCCCGCTCGATCTACCAACTCCGGATCGCCCTCGACGGCGTGACCCCGCCGGTCTGGCGCCGGGTCCTCGTGCCCGGCGCCTTCACCCTCGACCGGGTGCATCGGGTGGTGCAGTTCGCGATGGGCTGGGGTGATCGACACCTGCACGTGTTCGACGTGGAGGGGGTCCAGTACGGCGTACCCGACCCCGACGGCCTCCTGGACGTGCGCGACGAGCTCGACGTGCGCCTGGACGCGGCGGCGCAGAAGGGTTCGCGGTTGCGCTACACGTACGACTTCGGCGACTGGTGGGAGCACGACCTCGTGGTCGAGGACGTGATGCCGGCCGACCTCGACATCCGCTACCCCGTGTGCGTGGGCGGCGAGCAGGCCTGCCCGCCGGACGACGTGGGCGGCCCGGAGGGCTACCGCGACTTCCTCCGCGCATGCGCCGACCCGACGCACCCGGAACACGCCGCGATGCGCGAGTGGCTCCCGGGCGACTTCGACCCGACGGCGTTCGACGCGGCTCGTGCAACAGCCCTGCTCCGCCGCATGACCTGACCACCCGCACAGCCACTCGGTCGGTCGCCCGACCGGAGGAAAGCGCTTGGTCTCGGTCGGTCGACCGACCTGAGGCGGGCGCTTCCGTTCGGTCGGTCGACCGACCCTGGGAGGCGTTTGCGTTCGGTCGGTCGACCAACTTGAGGGATGTGCTTCGTTTCGGTCGGTCGACCGACTTGAGGGAGGCGTTTGCGTTCGGTCGGTCGACCGACCTGGGGGAAGCGCTTCCGTTCGGTCGGTCGACCGACCGAACGGTGTGCGCTCGGGCCGGGCGCGAGTTCCGTCCACGAGCCGATCCGCCAGCCCATGATCGTGGGAAACATCTGGTCGCCCTGGCAGCCAGATCCTTCCCATGATCATGGGGTGAAGGCCGTGATCCCGACCCGCCGGCCAGCCGCGGCCAAAGCGCGGCCCGCCGTGAGCGGCAGGAAGTGGGCTGCGAACGCCGCCCGGGGGGAGCGGTGGTCGTGAATCTTTCACGAGGGTACGAGGCTGGTTGCCTGGTGGTGCTCAGGATTCAGCGCCCGTTGACAGTGGGCGTGTTTCGCGACGCGTCGCCGGATTAACGTGGCGGTCGCCCCGGGGCTCCCGGGGGCTGGTCGAGGTTGCCGGGTGGCAGGTTGCCCGGTCGGCGTCGGTCGATGCACCCTGACCCCGCCGGCAGGTGATCCCCGGCGGCGCGGGTCGGTCGGAACGACGAGGTCGGTCGATGTGCACAGCGGCCGCCAAGAACGATGCTCATCGATGTGAAGACGCCAAGATGTAACGAGATCGGTCGATTTTCATAAAGCGGCCAACGTCGATATTAAGCCAGCAGACGCCCTGTAGGCCTAGGGCCATGACGACGACGGCGACATATCGCGGTAAAGCGGTACAAGCTCGGGCAACGAAATCTCGCGGTAACGAAATGGGAACGCTCCCATTGCCCCATTGACACGTCGGCGTTCGCAAGCCAGTCTCATGGGAGCGCTCCCGCGGCTGTGGCCGGAACCACACCCCGCAGCCGTGGGGGGCATCAATTCGCATGTCCGCCAGACCCCGACCGTGCCCGCACCCGGCCCGGTCGCCCAGCATCACACCCCCACACCCACACACCCATCACGACCTGAGAGAGGGGTCAGGATGAGCGTCACCTCGCGCCGCATGCGTTCCATCGCCGCGGCCGCGCTCACCGTCGGGCTTGCCCTCGGTGCCGGCGCCTGCAGCGCCAAGGACGACGAGCCCAGTGCGGACAGCACCGGGCCGGTCACCATCTCGCTGTCCTACTTCGGCACGCCGGGCTTCACCCAGGCGGTCAAGGACTTCGAGGCCGCGAACCCGAACATCAAGGTCGACGTGAAGAACGAAGGCCAGACCAAGGACTTCGTGCCGAAGCTGGCCCAGCAGATCTCCGCCGGCAGTGGCGCGAGTGACGTGGTCATGCTCGAAGAGGGCATGCTCCTGCAGTACCTGAAGGACAACAAGGGCTTCGCCAACCTGCTCGACCTGGGCGCCTCGTCGCTCGAGAGCGAGTACCTGTCCTTCAAGTGGAAGAACGCGTTCACCGCGGACGGCAAGAAGCTCGTCGGCCTCGGCACCGACGTCGGCCCGCTCGCCATGTGCTACCGCACCGACCTGTTCCAGAAGGCTGGCCTGCCCACCGCCCGCGACGAGGTCAGCAAGCTCTGGCCGACGTGGGAGGACTACATCAAGAAGGGCGAGGAGTTCAAGGCCAAGAACACCGGTGCCGCGTGGATCGACTCCGCCACGAGCATCATGCAGCCCTACATCATGCAGAACAGCGACACCTGGTTCTACGACAAGAGCGACAAGTACATCGGCGACACCAACCCGGCCGTCAAGAAGGCGTACGACCTGGGCATGGACATGGCCTCCAAGGGCCTGACCTCCAAGCTCGCCCGCTGGCAGGCCGACTGGGACGCCGCCTTCAAGAACGCCGCGTTCGCGACCGTGCCGTGCCCGCCGTGGTACACCGGCGTGATCAAGGAGCGCGCCGGCGACGCCGGCAAGAACAAGTGGGACATCGCCACCATCCCCGGCAAGGGCGGTAACTGGGGCGGCTCCTACCTGGCGATCCCCGAGCAGAGCAAGAAGAAGGCTCAGGCGTTCGAGCTCATCAAGTACCTGACCGGCAAGCAGGGCGGCCTGGCCGCGTTCAAGGAGGCCGGCCCGCTGCCGTCTTCCGTCTCGGCCCTCGCCGACCCGTCGCTGACCGGTGCCACGAACGACTACTTCAACAACGCCCCCGTCGGTCAGATCTACGCCGGTGCGGCCAAGGACCTCAAGCCGATCTACCTGGGCCCGAAGCACCAGGCCCTCTGGGAGAACGGTTTCGAGCCGGCCATGCAGGCTGCCGAGCAGGGCAAGTTGAGCGCGCAGGCGGGCTGGGACAAGGCCATCAAGGACAGCAAGGCGCTGGCCGAGGGCTGATCGGCCCCGCTTGAAGAGGGGGCGGAGGTGGCGTCCACGCAATCCCGGTGGGCGCCACCTCCGCCGCATGACCGGAGGAAGGACCGATCCCCATGACCACCAACGTCGGCGAGATCAGCGGGCCTCGCCACGGGCGTGCCGCACATCAGGCGCCCGACAAGCCGCCGCGGCGCTCCGGGCGCTTCGGGCGGTTTGACCTCAAGTTCTCGCCGTACATCTTCGTCGCGCCGTTCTTCCTGCTGTTCGCGGTGTTCGGGGCCTACCCGCTGGTCTACACGGCCGTCCTGTCACTGCGGAAGAACACGCTGACGGGCGGCGACGCCGGCTTCGTCGGCTTCGAGAACTACACCAAGGTCCTCACCGACCAGCACTTCTGGGTCGTGCTGGGCAACACGTTCGGCCTGTTCATCGTCTCCACGGTCCCGCAGCTGATCTTCGCGCTCATGATCGCCAGCTGGCTGAACAAGAAGATGCGGGCTCGCACCGCGATCCGCATGGGCGTGCTGATCCCCAACATCACGTCGGTCGCCGCGGTCGGCATCGTCTTCGGCCTGATCTTCGCCGACCGGTACGGCCTGGCGAACTGGGTGATCCAGAGCGTCGGCTTCGACCCGATCGAGTGGCGCAACCACCGCTGGTCGTCCTGGACCGCGATCGCGTTCATGGTCGACTGGCGCTGGACCGGCTACAACGCGCTCATCTACCTCGCCGCGATGCAGGCGATCCCGAAGGAGCTGTACGAGTCGGCCTCGCTCGACGGCGCCTCGGCCCTCCGCCGCTTCTGGCGGATCACGGTGCCGCTGATCCAGCCGACGATCCTCTTCACCGTGATCATCTCGACCATCGGCGGCATGCAGCTGTTCACCGAGCCGCTGCTGTTCAACTACGGGCGCATCCAGGGTGGCTCGCTCAACGAGTTCCAGACCGTCGCGATGTACATCTACGAGACCACGTTCACGAACAACTTCAACGTGGGCCGAGGCGCGGCGATCTCCTGGCTGCTGTTCCTGATCATCCTGATCTTCGCGCTGGTCAACTTCGTGCTGGTGCGCAGGTCCGTGAAGGGGACGACCTCATGAGCACGCTGACCCGAGCCGCCGCGCCGAAGCCGGCCCCGGCGGCCCCGACGAAGCCCAAGGGCCGGGTCCGCAGCGCCTCGGCGGCGCTGTGGACGGCCAGCCCGCTCACCTACCTCGCGCTGATCATCACGATCGTGCTCTCGATCTTCCCGATCGTGTGGTCGTTCATCGTGGCGTCCCGCGACAACAGCGCGGTGACGGCCATCCCGCCGCCGCTCACGCCCGGGCCGAACTTCTTCTCCAACGCCCAGCGGGTGCTGGAGAACAGCGACGCCAACTTCATCTACGGTCTGATCAACTCGGCCGTGGTGTCGTCGGCCGTGACGATCTCGGTGGTGTTCTTCTCGACGCTGGCCGGCTTCGCGTTCGCCAAGCTCAAGTTCAAGGGCAAGAACGCGCTGCTGCTGATCATCATCATGACGATGATGATCCCGACGCAGATCAACATCATCCCGCTGTACCTGCTGATGGTGAAGTTCGACTGGACCAACACCCTGCAGGCGGTCATCGTGCCGTTCCTCGTCCAAGGCTTCGGCGTGTTCATGATCCGGCAGTACGCCTCGTCCGCGATCAGCGACGAGCTGATCGAGGCGGCCCGCGTCGACGGTGCGTCGACCTGGCGCACGTACTGGAGCGTCGTGCTCCCGGCGCTGCGCCCGGCGGCGGCCGTGCTCGGCCTGCTCACCTTCATGCAGACGTGGAACGACTTCCTCTGGCCCTACGTTGTGCTCAACGGTGACACCCCGACGGTGCAGGTTTCGCTGAACATTTTGGCGACCGGTTACTACAAGACCGACTACGTGCAAGTCTTTACCGGGACAGCCCTGGCGATTGTGCCGCTGCTCATCGTGTTCATCGTTTTCGGCCGTCAGATCATCGGCGGCATCATGGAAGGTTCGATCAAGGCGTGACCAGCATCGACCCGCTGCACTTCCCACCCGGTTTCCTCTGGGGGGCGGCGACCGCGTCGTACCAGATCGAGGGAGCGGCCACCGAAGGCGGCCGCACCCCCTCCATCTGGGACACGTTCAGCCACACTCCCGGCAAGACACTCGGCGGGGACACCGGCGACGTGGCGTGTGACCACTACCACCGCTACCGCGAGGACGTCTCGCTGATGAAGGACCTGGGCCTCGGCGCCTACCGGTTCTCCATCGCGTGGCCCCGCGTGCAGCCGGGTGGCAGCGGGCCGATGAACGCAAAAGGACTGGACTTCTACCGCCGGCTCGTCGACGAGCTGCTGGAACGCGACATCCTCCCCTGGGTCACCCTGTACCACTGGGACCTCCCGCAGCAGCTCGAGGACGCGGGCGGCTGGCCCAACCGCGACACCGCCGCCCGGTTCGCCGAGTACGCCGTGCAGGTGCACGCCGCGCTCGGCGACCGGGTGCGCAACTGGACGACCTTCAACGAGCCGTGGTGCTCGGCGTTCCTCGGCTACGCGTCGGGCGTCCACGCGCCCGGCCGCCAGCACGCGCCCGACGCCCTGGCCGCCATGCACCACCTGCTGCTCGGCCACGGCGAGGCGGTCCGGGCGATCCGCGCCGCCGACCCGGAGGCGAAGCTCGGCATCACGCTGAACCTCTACGCGATCTCGCCGGCCGACCCGGCCAGCCCGGGCGACCTCGACGCCGCCCGGCGCATCGACGGCCTGGCCAACCGGATCTTCCTCGACCCGGTGCTGCTCGGCCGGTACCCCGCGGACGTCCGCAACGACATCGAGAGCGCCGGGATCAGCGACTTCGGCTTCGTGCACGACGGCGACCTGGAGACCATCAAGGCGCCGCTCGACCTGCTCGGCATCAACTACTACAGCCGGCACGTCGTGGCCGCGCACGACCCGGACGTGCCCGCCGAGCCCTACTGGCGGGCCCCGACCTCCTGGCCGGGCAGCGAGGGCGTGCGGTTCCTCAAGCGCCCCGGCGTCCCGGTCACCGACATGGACTGGGAGGTCGACGCGCCCGGGCTCACCGAGACCCTGATGCGCGTGTCCAAGGAGTACCCACCGGTCCCGCTGTACATCACCGAGAACGGCGCGGCCTACGTCGACACGGTCGAGCCCGACGGCAGCGTGAACGACGCCGACCGGGTCGCCTACTTCGACGCGCACTTCCGCGCCTGCCACGACGCGATCGCCGCGGGCGCACCGCTGCACGGCTACTTCGCCTGGTCGCTGCTCGACAACTTCGAGTGGGCGTGGGGATACACGAAGCGGTTCGGCATGGTGCACGTGGACTACCAGACGCAGGAGCGCACGATCAAGGCCAGCGGTCACCGGTACCGCGAGGTCATCCAGCACAGCGGCTTCGAGAACTCGGCCGGGTAACGTTGCGCCGCCCGACACTGGACGAGGTCGCAGCCCTGGCCGGCGTCGGGCGGGGCACCGTCTCGCGGGTCATCAACGGCTCGCCCCAGGTGAGCCCGGAGGCCCGCAAGGCCGTCGAGAAGGCCATCGACGAGCTGGGGTACGTGCCCAACCGGGCTGCCCGCGCGCTGGTGACCCGCCGCACCGACTCGGTGGCGCTCGTCGTCTCCGAGTCGGAGGAGCGGGTCTTCGGCGAGCCGTTCTTCGCCGGCATCGTCCGGGGCGTCAGCTCGCACCTCGCCGACACCGAGATGCAGCTGTGGCTCGCGATGGCCCAGTCGAGCGCCGAGCGCTCGCTGGTCGAGCGGCATCTCAGCGACCAGCACGTCGACGGTGTGCTGCTGCTGTCCCTGCACGACGACGACCCGCTGCCGGAACTGCTCGTGCGGCGCGGGCTGCCGACCGTCCTCGGTGGACGGACGGCCCGGATGCTGGAGTCCGGACCCAACGGCCACGCGGGCGTCTCCTTTGTCGACAACGACAACGAGGGAGGCGCCTGTACGGCCGTCCAGCACCTGCTCCACCTGGGACGCCGCCGCGTCGCGGCGATCGCCGGCCCGCAGGACATGGGGGTGGGCAAGGCCCGCCTCCGTGGCTACCGGGAGGCGCTGCGCCTGGCGTCCCAGCCCTACGACGACCGGCTCGTCGCATATGGCGACTTCAGTGAGGCGAGCGGCGCCGACGCGATGCACCGCCTGCTCCATCTCAACCCGGCTCTCGACGCCGTCTTCGCCGCCTCCGACCTGATGGCCGCCGGCGCCATCCGCGCCCTGCGTGAGCTGGGCAAGCGGGTGCCCGGCGACGTCGCCGTGGTCGGCTTCGAGGACTCCGCCGTGGCCCGGCAGACCCAGCCGCCGCTCACCACCGTGCACCAGTCGGTGGAGGGCATGGGGCGCGAGATGGCGCGGCTTCTGCTGGCCCGCATCGCCGGCGGGCCGGCCCACTCGACTGTGCTCGACACCCATCTGGTGGTGCGCGAGTCAGCCTGACCATCCCCCGCAGGAGGCACCCCGTGCGCTTCGGCCACTTCGACGACGAACGCCGCGAGTACGTGATCAACCGGCCCGACACGCCGCTGCCCTGGATCAACTACCTGGGCACCGAGGCGTACTTCGGGATCATCTCGAACACGGCCGGCGGTTACTCGTTCTACCGCGACGCCCGGCTGCGCCGGCTGACCCGGTACCGGTACAACAACGCGCCGTTCGACCTCGGCGGCCGCTACATCTACCTGCGCACGAGCGACGGCGAATACTGGTCGCCGACGTGGCAGCCGACGCAGCGTGAGCTGACCGACTACGAGTGCCGTCATGGACTGTCCTACACCCGCATCTCCTCACGGTACAACGGGATCAAGGCGGAGACCCTCTACTTCGTCCCGCTGGAGGAGACCCTCGAGGTCTGGCGGCTGACGGTCACCAACGAGCGCGACGAGGCGGTGGAGCTCTCGGCGTTCTCGTCGGTCGAGTTCTGCCTGTGGGACGCGCAGGACGACGCCACCAACTACCAGCGCAACTTCAACACCGGGCAGGTGGAGGTCGAGGACGGCGTCATCTACCACAAGACGGAGTACCGCGAGCGCCGCGACCACTTCGCCTACTTCGCCTGCAGCGAGCAGCTCGCCGGCTTCGACACGGCCCGCGAGGCGTTCCTCGGCCCGTACCGCTCGTGGGACCGCCCGGCGGTCGTCGAGCGCGGCGCGTCGACGGACTCCGTCGCGCACGGCTGGCAGCCGCACGGCTCGCACCACGTGCGGCTGACGCTGGCGCCGGGGGAGACCCGCGAGATCGGCTTCGTGCTCGGCTACTGGGAGAACCCGCGCGACGCGAAGTTCGACCCGCCCGGCTCGCAGACGATCAACAAGCGGCAGGTCAAGCCGGTGATCGAGCGCTGGCTGCGGCAGTCGACGGTGGACGAGGGCCTGGCCGCGCTGCGTACGCGCTGGGACGAGCTGCTCGGCACGCTCCAGGTGAGCACCCCCGACGGCGACACCGACCGCATGGTGAACATCTGGAACGCGTACCAGAACATGGTCACCTTCAACATGAGCCGGTCGACGTCGATGTACGAGTCGGGCATCGGCCGCGGGATGGGCTTCCGCGACTCGAACCAGGACCTGCTCGGCTTCGTCCACATGATCCCGGAGCGGGCGCGGGAGCGGATCCTCGACATCGCCGCCACGCAGCTGCCGACCGGCGGGGCGTACCACCAGTACCAGCCGCTCACCAAGCGCGGGAACAACGACATCGGCTCCGGCTTCAACGACGACCCGCTCTGGCTGATCCTGGGTGTTTCGGCGTACATCAAGGAGACCGGCGACCTCAGCATCCTCGACCAGCCGGTGCCGTTCGACAACGCGCCCGGCAGCGAGCAGCCGCTCTACGAGCACCTGCTGCGCTCCCTGCGGTACACCCTGGATCGCCTCGGCCCCCACGGGCTGCCGCTCATCGGGCGGGCGGACTGGAACGACTGCCTCAACCTCAACTGCTTCTCCGACACGCCGGGCGAGGCGTTCCAGACGACCGAGAACCAGAGCGGCGGGGTGGCCGAGTCGGTCTTCATCGCCGGCCAGTTCGTGCTGGCCGCGAAGGAGCTCGCCGACCTGTCGGCCTTCTACGGGCGCCCCCATCAGGAGTACCGGGACGCCGCCGACAAGATGGCCGGCACCATCGCCGAGCACGGGTGGGACGGGGCCTGGTTCCGCCGCGCGTACGACTTCTACGGCAACGTCATCGGCTCGGCGTCCAACGACGAGGGCCAGATCTTCATCGAGCCGCAGGGCATGTGCATCATGGGCGGCGTCGGGGTCGACGACGGGACCGCGGCCACCGCGCTGGCGAGCGTCCGGGAGCGGCTGGCCACCCCGCACGGGATCATCCTGCAGCAGCCGGCGTACAGCTCGTACCGCCTGGAGCTGGGCGAGATCTCCTCGTACCCGCCGGGGTACAAGGAGAACGGCGGGATCTTCTGCCACACCAACCCGTGGCTGATGATCGCCGAGGCGATGGTCGGCAACGGCGACGGCGCGTTCGACTACTACAAGCGGATCAACCCGTCGGCCCGCGAGGAGATCTCGGAGCAGCACCGCTGCGAGCCGTACGTCTACGCGCAGATGATCGCCGGCCGCGACGCGCCGACCCACGGCGAGGCCAAGAACTCGTGGCTGACCGGCACCGCGGCGTGGAACTACGCGGCGATCACGCAGTGGATCCTCGGCATCCGGCCGGAGCTGTCCGGCCTGCGCGTCGACCCGGTGGTGCCGGCGTCGTGGCCGGGCTTCACCGCGGTCCGCCGGTTCCGTGGCGCGACGTACCGTATCTCCGTCACGCGCGGTTCGTCCCGTTCGCTGGTGGTGGACGGTGTCACGGTCGACGGCCCGGTGCTCCCGCTCGCCCCCGAGGGCGCAACCGTTGATGTGGTTCTGACCGTCTGATCGTCTCGTTCTTGCAGCCGCGGCAGGCTTTTGTCCCCATTTGGGGGCTGTCGCGGCTGCAAGATCGGCGCAGCGTTGGACGCCGCTTCGAGCCGTGTGCGCACAATGAGGCGTGTCCCAGCAGAAGTCCCCCAACGGCCGGCCCCGCTCCGCCGGTCGCCCCACGCTCGACGAGGTCGCCTTACGGGCCGGTGTCGGGCGTGGCACCGTGTCGCGCGTGGTGAACGGCTCGCCGCAGGTGAGCCCCGAGGCCCGCGCCGCGGTGCAGAAGGCGATCGACGAGCTCGGCTACGTGCCGAACCGGGCCGCCCGCGCGCTCGTCACGCAGCGCACCGACTCGGTCGCGCTCGTCGTGTCGGAGTCGGGGGAGCGGGTCTTCGGTGAGCCGTTCTTCGCCGGCGTCGTGCGGGGCATCAGCTCGGCGCTCGCCGAGACCCAGCTCCAGCTGTGGCTCGCCATGGCCCAGACGCCCGCCGAGCGGCAGCGGGTCGAGCACCACCTCACCAACCAGCACGTCGACGGCGTGATGCTGCTGTCGCTGCACGACGCCGACCCGCTGCCGGAGCTGCTGGAGCGGCGCGGGCTGCCGGTCGTGCTCGGCGGCCGGCCGGCCCAGATGCTCGCCGACGACGAGCAGCTGAACTTCACCGCCCAGCTGTCGCAGCTGTCGTACGTCGACGCCGACAACGAGGGCGGCGCGCGGATCGCCGTCGGGCACCTGCTCGACCGCCAGCGGCGCCGGATCGCGGCGATCGCCGGTCCGCAGGACATGGCGGTGGGCGTCTCCCGGCTCACCGGCTACCGCGAGGCGATCGAGCGCGCCGGGCTCCCGGTCGACGACCGGCTCATCGCGTACGGCGACTTCTCCGAGGTCAGCGGCGAGCTCGCGGTGCGCGAGCTGCTCGAGCGCAACCCCGACGTCGACGCGGTGTTCGCCGCCTCGGACCTCATGGCGGTCGGCGCGCTGCGGGCGCTGCGCGAGCTCGGCAAGCGGGTGCCGGAGGACGTGGCCCTGGTCGGCTTCGACGACACGGCGATCGCCCGGCAGACCGACCCGCCGCTGACCACCGTCCACCAGCCGGTCGAGGCGATGGGCCGGGAGATGGCCCGGCTGCTCATCGCCCGCATCGCCGGCGCGGCGTCGTCGTCGGTGATGGTCGAGACCCACCTGGTCCGGAGGGCGTCCGCTTAGCGGATGGAGGATCGGGGCCGTCGGCATGATCGCTTCGGCCCCGACACCCTGCTCCAGGCGCTCGGGGAGCTGCACGACGCGCTGCGCTGAGGGGTTGCTGAGGGGTTTGTGGATCTCCGTCGCCGGGCACCTCGGTTACCGGAGGAGGTGGCTCATGAGCTCACAGTGGAAGAAGGGGCGGCAGCGCGCGGAGAGCGTGGCCGAGGACGCGTGGGACTATCTGCGCGCCGCGGTCGACTCCGCGTCCGACACCGCCCGCTCGGTCGGCGGCACGGTCCGGCATCGGGCGTCCGACCTCGCGGACGAGGCGTCGAGCCGGTACGGCGCGGCATCCGGCCGGGTCGGGTCGGCGGCGGACGAGGCCTGGCGGCGCGCGAACCTGGCGCTCGACGCGCTGTCGGGTCGCCGGCCGCGCAAGCCGTGGGGCTGGATCGCGGTCGCGGTCCTGGGCGGCGTCGCGGTCGGCTGGGCCGTGGCGGCCTCGGCCCCGAGGGCGATCAGCGCCGCGGCCGACCGGTTCGCGGCGGACGAGCCGGACGAGAACCCGACCGGCACGACGACGGTGTACGACGCCCCGGCGGGCCCGGGGCCGATCTGAGGACGTCCACGTCGGTCGATCCACCCGCACGAAACCGTGGGCGGATCGACCGACGTCTGTGCCGAGGCTACGAGTACTTGCGCAGCTCGCGGCGGGCGAGCGACGCCTTGTGGACCTCGTCCGGGCCGTCGGCCAGGCGGAGCGTGCGGGCCTGGGACCACAGCGCGGCCAGCGGGGTGTCCTGGCTGACGCCGGCGGCGCCGTAGCTCTGGATGGCCTTGTCGATGACCCACTCGGCCATCGACGGTACCGCGATCTTGATCGCCTGGATCTCGGTGTGGGCGCCCTTGTTGCCGACCTCGTCCATCAGCCAGGCGGTCTTGAGCACCAGCAGGCGGGCCTGCTCGATGCGCACCCGGGACTCGGCGATCCACTCCTGGATCACGCCCTGCTCGGCGAGCGGCCGGCCGAACGCCACCCGCTGGCTGACCCGCCCGCACAGCAGCTCCAGCGCCCGCTCGGCCATGCCGATGAGGCGCATGCAGTGGTGGATGCGGCCGGGGCCGAGCCGGGCCTGCGCGATCGCGAACCCGGAGCCCTCGTCGGCGATCAGCGCGTCGGCGGGGACGCGGACGTCCTCGAACACGATCTCGGCGTGACCGCCGTGCGCGCCGTCGGTGTAGCCGAAGACGTGCATGCCGCGCCGGACCGTGATGCCCGGGGTATCGCGCGGGACGCAGATCATCGACTGCTGGCGGTGGCGCTCGGCCGCCGGGTCGGACTTGCCCATGACGATGAACAGCACGCAGTTGGGGTTCATCGCGCCGGACGACCACCATTTGCGGCCGTTGATGACGTACTCGTCGCCGTCGCGCACTATGTTCGTCGAGATGTTCGTCGCGTCGGAGGAGGCGACGTCCGGCTCGGTCATGCAGAACGCGGAGCGGATCTGGCCCTCCAGCAGCGGCTTGAGCCAGCGGTCCTGCTGCTCCGGCGAGCCGAACTGGGCCAGCACCTCCATGTTGCCGGTGTCGGGCGCCGCGCAGTTGAGCGCCTCGGGCGCCAGGTGCGGGCTGTGGCCGGTGATCTCGGCCAGCGGCGCGTACTGCAGGTTCGTGAGGCCGGCACCATGGGTGGTGTCGGGCAGGAAGAGGTTCCAGAGGCCCCGGTCGCGCGCCGCGCGCTTGAGGTCCTCCATCACGGGCGGGCGGGCCCACGGGTCGTCCTGCGAGCGGAGCTGCTGCTCGAAGACGTGCTCGGCGGGGTACACCACCTCGTCCATGAAATCGGTGAGCTGCTCGTGGAGCTCGGCCGTGCGGGTGTCGAAGCGGAAATCCATCAGCTCTCTCCGTTGATCGCTGCGATGCCCTGTTCCAGCAGGGGCGGGACCAGCTCGCCGATCTGGTCGAAGCCGGCGCCCACCGTCTTGCCCTGCAGGAAGCGGAAGTGGATGCCTTCGAGCACGCCGGCCAGCTTGTAGCAGGCCAGCGCGACGTACCAGTGCAGGTCCTCGCCGATCGGGGCGCTCCGGGCGTACCGCTGGAGCAGCTCGTCGCCCGTCGGGAACCCGGCGTCGGCGCCCAGCCCGTCGGCGATCGGGTTCTGGGCGATCTTCAGTTCGTTGAGCACGGTCCAGTACGCGAGTAGCAGCCCGAGGTCGGTCAGCGGGTCGCCGATCGTCGCCATCTCCCAGTCGAGGACGGCGGCCACGCGCAGGGTGTCGGGGTCGACGATGAGGTTGTCGAGCCGGTAGTCGCCGTGCACGATGCCGGTCCGCGGGCTGGCCGGGATCGCGGCGACGAGCCGCTCGCGGAGCCGGTCGGCGTCGGGCAGCTCACGGCTGCGGGACTTCTCCAGCTGGCCGGTCCAGCGCCGGACCTGCCGCTCGAGGAAGCCCTCGGGCCGGCCGAACTCGCCCAGCCCGGCCGCCGCGTAGTCGACCCGGTGCAGCTCGGCGAGCGTGTCCATCATCGCGAAGGCGACCGTGCGGCGGTGCTCCTCGCCGAGCGCGTCGGTCTGCGAGCGGTGCCGCAGCACGACACCCGGCACGCGCGCCATCAGGTAGAACGGCGCGCCGAGCACGTCGGGGTCCTCACAGAACAGCAGCGCCTCCGGTACCGGCACCGCGGTCGGGCCGAGCGCCGAGATCACCCGGAACTCGCGCCCCATGTCGTGGGCGGTGGCGAGAACATGGCCCAGCGGCGGACGGCGCAGGACGAAGACCTGGTTCAGGATGTACGTCAGGTTCGATCGCCCGCCGGCCACCAGCTCCGCGGTCAGCGGGGCGCTGACCAGGCCGGGAGCCTTGGCGTCGAGGAATTCCTGGAGGCGTTCGAGGTTGAGACCGGGCGGGGTGGTCATCGGATCAGTCCATGGGTGAGACACATTCTCTGTCAAGCTTTCCCCACCCGTTTGTGAGGAAATGCCCGGCTCACCAAACGTTCCGGCATCGACACCACGGCGAAACGACGTGGAAACCCGCCGTCGGCAACCTGTTCGTGTACCGGAGAACAAGGCGTACACCAACGGCGGCGTACAACCTCAGGACCAGGACGAACGGGAGGTCGACTCGATGCTGTTGCGGCTGAGGGTTGCACTGCCCGACCGTCCCGGCTCACTCGGGCAGGTTGCCCGGACGCTGGGCGTGGTCGGTGCCGACATCGTTTCGGTGGTAGTGCTGGAACGGGTCGGCGGCCGTGCGGTGGACGACTTCACCGTGGTGTGGCCGGCTTCGGCCCCCGTTGATCGTGTGCTCACCGGACTCGCGGCGATCCCAGGCGTTCGCGTTGACGGTGTGTGGCGCGGCACGGAGCTCTCGGAGCCGAGCAGCGGCCGCGAGGTCGCGCTCATCGGACAGGTGGCGGCGAACCCGCAGCACGGCCTGGCAACGGTCGTGGACGCGGCTCCCGCGCTGTTCGGAGCGGACTGGGCGGTGGCGATCCAGGTCGGATCGGACTGGGCGGGCGGCGGCGCGCGCTCTCAGGCATGGTCCGAAACCTCGGTGATCTGCGCCAGTTGGCGCGCTCCGGATGTCCCCCCACCGGTGGACATCGCACCACTCCGGCCCCGCGCTATCAGTGCAGCTGACGGCACTCATCTTGCTGTCGCGCCTTTTCAGCGTGGAGGGCTGGTCCTTGTCGTCGCCCGCGGCGGGGCGGACGGCGACGCTGGAGCACCACCGTTCCACGGTTCCGAGGTGGAACGGCTGGCGCAGTTGGTCGGTGCAACCGCATCGGTGTTGGGGGAACGGCTGGCGGGGCCTGGCTTGGCGGAGCCGGGTAAGGCGGGTGGCTCTGTTGCCGGAGCCCCCGCGCCCGCCGGCACAAGTCCCTCATGGGCGGCCTAGATGGCGCTCTGGCGGCTTCGGGCCACCGTAGACGACCGGCCCGGGTTCCTCTCCGTGCTCACCGCGAGCCTGGCGCTGCGGAAGATCAACATCCTCTCGGTGCAGGTCCACACGACCGAGGTCGGCGCCGTCGACGACTTCCTCGTCGAGGCCCCTGACGAACTGACCGCGGCCGACCTCGCCGGCGCGGTGCAGCGCGGCCGCGGCCGCGACCCGTGGATCGCCCGGGCCGACGTGCGCGGCCTGATCGACGAGCCCACGCGAGTGCTCGCGCTCGCGGCCAAGGTGCTGGACGAGTCGGCGACGCTGGAGGAGGCCATCGCGGCGCTGCTCGGCGACTGCGACATCTCCTGGCGCGCGGACACCTCCACCGGTGCCGCGGGCTTCACGGCGACCGGCATGCAGCTGGCGGATCCGGCGGGCGGCACGCTCTACGTGCGGCGGCTCGCCCCGGCCTTCACGCCGGCCGAGTACGCGCGGGCCCAGGCGCTGGTCGCCCTGGCCCAGGTGGCGGGCAAGCGCACCGCCGCCTGACGAAAGCTTCGACAAAGGCCGCTCCCCGTGCCGGGGGAGCGGCCTTTCGTTCGTGTGCGGCTACATGTAGTCTGTCGACATGTTGGTTGGGTACATGTCGGGGGCCGACACATGAGCGCGTTGGAGTTCGCTCGGTTGCAGTTCGCGCTGACCGCCTCGCTGCACTTCCTGTTCGTCATGCTCACCCTCGGGCTCGTCGTGATGGTGGCGATGATGCAGACGCGCTACGTGCGCACGGGGGATCCGGTGTACGGGCGAATGACCCGCTTCTGGGGCCTGCTGTACGCGATCAACTACGCCGTCGGCATCGCCACCGGGCTCGTCATGGAGTTCCAGATCGGGCTGAACTGGAGCGGTCTGTCCCGCCTGACCGGCGACGTCTTCGGCGCGCCGCTCGCCCTGGAGACGCTCATCGCCTTCGTGCTGGAGTCGACCCTGCTCGGCATGTGGATCTTCGGCTGGGGCCGGCTGGGCAAGCGGCTGCACCTGGCGCTGATCTGGGGCGTCGCCGCCACCGCCCTGCTGTCGGCGTTCTGGGTGATGGTCTCCAACGCCTTCCTCCAGCACCCGGTGGGATACGTTCTCGATGCCGGGGGTACCGCCCGGCTCACCGACTTCGGGGCGCTGCTCACCAACTCCGCCCTCTGGTTCTCCCTGGTGCACGCGGTGTTCGCGGCCATGCTCACCGGCGGTGTGTTCCTGGCCGGCGTCAGCGCCTGGCACCTGCGCCGCAAGCCGGTCGACGAGGTCTTCCGCCGCTCGCTGCGGCTCGGCCTGCGGGTCGCCGTCGTCGGCACGTTCTTCACGATCGGCTTCGGCTACGCGCAGTTCGGCCCGATCGGGGCCAACCAGCCGACCAAGCTGGCCGGCGGCGAGGAGGCCCTGGCCAGGCAGGCCGAGTTCGTGGCCCGGTTCGGGCCCGGCGACTACCTGCCGGGCAATGCGGTCGGCGCCGCGCTCGGGCTGATGATCAACATCGCCAACCTGCTCTTCCTGGTACTGGTCGTCGCCTGGGCGCTCACCGCCCGCGACACCATCGTCAAGCGCCGATGGGCCCGGCCGATGCTCTGGCTGCTCACCGTGATCATCCCGGTGCCGTTCCTGGCCGCCATCGCCGGCTGGATCGTGCGCGAGGAGGGCCGCCAGCCCTGGGCCGTGTACGGGCTGCTGAAGACGGCCGACGCGGTCTCGCCGATGAGCGCCGGGACGCTGCGGCTGTCGACGATCGGGTTCACCGCGCTGGTCGCCGGGCTGGCGCTCGTCGACTGGTGGCTGCTCGCCCGGGCGGCCCGCCGCGGTCCCGGCGACGAGTTCCTCCCGGTCGCCCCCGAGGCGCCCCGGCTGACGGAGGTGGCCGCATGAGCGGTTCCGGAGCGCAGCGGAGGAGGCCGCTCATCATGGGCTCAGTTCTGAGCTCAGGCGGCCGGAGCGAAGCGGAGGACGCATGAGCAGCTTCTGGTACGCCATCCTCGGAGTCCTGCTCGTGGCCTATTTCGCGCTCGGCGGGCTCGATCAGGGCGTGGCGATGCTGCTCGCGACGATCCGCGGCAACGACGAGCGGCGCCGGGCCCTCAACGCGATCGGACCGATGTTCCTCGGCAACGAGGTGTGGATCGTCGGCGCCATCGGGGTGCTCGTCGCCGCGTTCCCGCGGGTCGAGGGCGAACTGTTCGGCGCGGCGTACCCGGTGATCGCGGTCACCGTCCTCGCCCTGCTGCTGCTCAACGCGAGCGTGCAGCTGCGCAGCCGGGGTCGCCGCAGCGGCGGGTTCGACCTGGTCATCACGGTCAGTGGCGTCGCGCTCGCGCTCGGCTGGGGTCTGCTGCTGGGCGTGCTGCTGCACGGCGCGCCGGTCACCGCGGACGGCCACGTGCACGGCTTCGCGCCCTTGGCCGACCCCCTCGTGTGGGCCACCGGTGTCGCGAACGTCCTGCTCGTCCTCACGCACGGCGCGGCGTTCCTGTCCTGGCGGCTTGCCGACGCGCGGATGCGCCGGACCGTCCGGTGGCTCGGTCCGGTCGCGGCCGGCGTGGTGCTCCTCGTCGCCGGCGGCTGGTGGCTCTCCGCCCCGGACGGGATCCGCAACCCGCTCATCGGCACCCTGCTCGCGGTCGCGACCGCCGTCGCCGTCGGGGTCGCCGGACGCTTCGGGTTCGCGGCGACCCTTGTGGCCTGCGCCCTACCCGTGCTCGCGGTCGCGTCGGCGCTGTACCCCACCGTGCTAGCGTCCACGGTGGACCCGGGCGCGACGGTGACCGTCGACGACGCGGCGGCCGGCGGTGACACACTGCGACTGCTCGCCTTCGGCGCGGCGCCGCTGCTGCCGGTGCTCGTCGCCGTGCAGGTCTCCTGCTGGTGGCTGTTCCGGCAGCGGGAGCGCGTGCCCACCCCCCTCTACTGGTAGGGCGCGTGGACAGAAGACTGCTGCGGCTCGGGCCGGTCCGGCGATACGCCATCGTCCTGGCCGGCTCGGGGCTGCTGGCCGCGATCCTGGTGGTCGCCCAGGCCGTCAGCCTGGCGGCCGTGCTGGTCGCGGCCGTCGACGGCCGGCTCGCCCGGACCGCGCTGCTCGTCTGCCTCATCGCCGTCGTCCTGCGCGGCGCCCACACCGCCGCCGCCGGGGCGATCGCCGGCCGGGCGGCCGCCGGCGTCAAGGCGCACCTGCGCGCGGAGCTGCTCGCCAAGGCCACCGGCCGCGGGCCCGGCTGGCTCGCCGGCAAGCGCGCGGGGGAGTTGGCGACGCTCGCCGGCCGGGGCATCGACGGCCTCGACGGATACCTCACCGGCTACTTCCCGCAGGTCTTCCTGGCCGCCTTCGTCCCGGTCGCCTGCCTGGGCTGGCTCGCGTTCACCGACCTCACGTCGGCCGTGATCGTCGCGGTGACCCTGCCGCTCATCCCGGTCTTCGGCGCGCTGGTCGGCTGGCAGACCGGCGCCCGCACCAAGCGCCAGTGGCACCTGCTCCAGCGCCTCGGCGGGCACTTCCTCGACACCGTGCAGGGCCTGCCGACGCTGCGCTCGTTCGGCCGCGAACGATCCCAGGTCCGCCGGGTCCACGCGATGGCCGACGCCTACCGGGTCGCCACCATGCGCACCCTGCGCCTGGCGTTCCTGTCGGCGCTCGTCCTGGAGCTCGTCGCCACCGTGTCGGTGGCGCTGGTCGCGGTGCCGGTCGGGCTGCGGCTGCTCGACGGGAAGCTGACGCTGGGCGCCGCGCTCGTGGTGCTGCTGCTCGCGCCGGAGGCCTACCTCCCGCTGCGGACGCTGGGCACCCGCTTCCACGCCAGCCAGGAGGGGCTCGCCGCCGCCGCGGAGGTTTTCGGGGTACTGCAGGAGCCCGCGCCCGCCACCACCGAGTCCCGGCTGCCGGCGTTCGACTCGCTCGTGCTCGACCGCGTGACGGTCGCCTACGACGACGTGGTCGCGCTGCGTGACGCCTCGCTCGCCGTGGCCGCCGGTGACCGGGTCGCGCTGGTCGGCCCGAGCGGCGGCGGCAAGTCCACGATCCTCGCCCTCGCGCTCGGCTTCGTGACACCGACGTCGGGCCGGGTCCTCGTGGGCGGGGCCGACCTGGCGTCGCTGGACCTGGCCGCCTGGCGGGCCCGGCTGGCCTGGATGCCGCAGCGGCCGCACCTGTTCGCCGGCAGCGTCCTGGACAACGTCCGCCTCGGCGCCCCGTCCGCCTCGCTCGACGCGGTCGTCGCGGCGGCCCGGGCGGCCGACGCCGACGGGTTCGTGCGTGCGCTGCCGGCCGGCTACGACACCGACCTCGCCGAGCACGGCCTGTCCAGCGGGCAGGTGCAGCGCCTGGCGATGGCCCGCGCGTGGCTGCGCCGGGACGCGGGCCTGCTGCTGCTCGATGAGCCGACGGCCCGCCTGGACCCGGCGAGCGAGGCGGCGGTGGTCGCGTCGGCGGCCCGCCTGGCCGCCGGCCGTACGGCGCTGCTGGTGGCGCACCGCCCGGCGCTGCTGTCGATCGCCACCCGGGTGGTCGAGGTCTCCTCGGGCGTGCTGCTGGAGCGCACACCCCCCGCGGCGGTGCCCGCATGACCGCGCAAGCTCACCCGGCAACCGGCGGCGCCTCTCCGCCCGGCGGCGGCGCTTCTCCGCCCGGCGGCGGCGCTTCTCCGCCCGGCGGCGGCGCTTCTCCGCCCGGCGGCGGCGCCTCTCCGCCCGGCGGCGGCGCGGCGTGCGGTGGCGGTGCGGTGCCTGGCGGCGGTGCGGTGGCCGGGCGGGCGGTGCGGCTGGTAGGGGTCGGGGCGGCCGTGCGGCTCGTGTTCGCCGGGCTGCTCGGGGTCGCCACCGAGCTGGCCGGGGTCGGGCTGGTCGCGACGGCGACCTGGATGATCGTGCGGGCCGCGGAGCAGCCGCCGCTCGCGGCGCTGGCGGTGGCGATCGCCGGTGTGCGGGGGTTCGCGCTGCTGAAGGGCGGGCTGCGATACGCCGAGCGGCTTGCCGGTCACGACGCCGTGCTGCGGGTGCTGGCCGACGTGCGCACCCGGGTCTTCGCCGCGCTCGCCGCCGACCGGCGGACGGTCACCGGTGCGGCCCGCAAGGGCGGCGGGGACGAGCTGAGCCGGGTGGTGTCCGATGTGGACGCCGTGCAGGACGCGATCCTGCGCGGGGTGCTGCCGGCCGCCGTGGCCGCCGTCGTCGGTGCCGGGGCCGTGGTCGTGACCGCCGTCGTGGCGCCCGCCGCCGGGCTGGTGCTCGCGGCCGGGCTGCTCGTCGCCGGGGTGCTGCTGCCGCTGGCCGGGCACACGGTCAGCCGGCGGGCGTCGGCCGACATCGCGGCCGCCCGGGGAGCGGTGACCGCGTCGGCCGTGGACGTGGTGCACGGAGTGGCGGAGCTGACCGCGTACGGAGCACTGCCCGCCGCCCTCGACCGGGCCGCGGCCGACGGGCGGCGGCTCGCCCGGCTGGAGAGCCGGGCCGCGACCGTCTCGGCCGTCGTCGGCGGGATCGCCGCGCTGGTGCCCGCGCTGATGGCCGTGCTCATCGCGCTCGTGGTCGACGGGAACGCGGCCGCGGTGCTCGCGCTCGTGGCACTCACCGTCGGCGAGGTCGTCGTCCCGCTCGCGTCCGCCGCGGTCCGCCAGGCGGAGCTGCGCGGCGCCCTGGCCCGGGTGCGCGGCCTGATCGCGGCGGTCCCGGCCGAGGCCGTGGAGGGGTTCGCGCCCGCCGGGCCCGGGCCGTTCACCGCGCCGGCCGAGGCCGTGGAGGGGGTTGCGGCCGCCCGGCGCGGGGCGGTCACCGCGCCGGCCGAGGCCGTGGAGGGGGTTGCGGCCGCCCGGCCCGGGGCGGTCACCGCGCCCGCCGAGGACGTCGAGCGCGGCGAACCCGTGCCGGGCGCGGTCGGGCTGCGGTTGAGCGGGGTCACCGTGCGGTATCCGGGGGCGCAGCGGGCGGCGCTCGACAGCGTCGATCTCGAGTTGCCGGCCGGGCGGCGGGTGGCCGTTGTCGGGAGCAGCGGGGCCGGGAAGTCCACGCTGCTCGCGGTGCTCGCCGGGCGGATTGCCGTCGCCGGAGGCAGTGTCGACGGGCTGCCGGCCGGGGTCGAGCGGTGGCGGATCGCCAACGGGGTGTTCGCCGACGCGCATGTGTTCCACGACACCGTGCGGGAGAACGTCAGCCTCTCACGGGACGGGATCTCCGACGACGACGTGCGGCGGGCACTGGTGGACGCGGGGCTGGGGGAGTACCGGGACCGGCTCGACGACGTCGTCGGCGAGGACGGGAGCCGGCTCTCCGGCGGCCAGCGTCAGCGGTTGTTGCTGGCTCGGGCGCTGGTGCGCGCACCGGCGGTACTGCTGCTGGATGAGCCGACCGAGGGGCTCGACGCCGCTGCGGCGGATGCCGTGCTGGCCACGGCGCTCGCGGCGGCCGGGGGCCGGACGGTGGTCGTGGTCACGCATCGGCAGGCCGACCTCGCGCGGTTCGACGACGTGGTGCGGGTCGAGGACGGCCGGCTGAGCCGGAACTGAGCCGTGCTTGACGGGTCCTTCGGCCCTTGTGCGACCCTTGACAGGTGGACCGGAGCACCGTGCTGGAGAACGGGCCCATCGAGCGGTATGCCGCTGGGCTCGCCGCGGCGCTGCGCGGGCCGCGCCGGGTCCGGGACGAGATGGTCGCCGAGGCCCGTGACGGCCTGCAGGACGCCGCGGAGGCGCTCGAGGACGCCGGGCTCGACCGGGTCGCCGCCGAGCGGCGGGCGGTGGCCGACTTCGGGACCTATCGCCAGGTCGTCCCGTCCTACCAGGCCGAGCTGGCCAGCCACCAGGGCAAGCGGACCGCGCTGTGGATCGCGCTCGCGCTGCCGGTCATGATGCTGCTCGAGCCGCTTATGTGGTGGGACAGCCCGTGGAGCATCGACCAGCGGGCCAGCGCGCTCTACTGGGTGCTCGTCGAGCACTTCCAGCACACGTCGTTCGCGGCCGCCGCCGTGGCGGCGCTGGTCGTGGCCGGCTTCTCGTGGGGGAGCCGCTATTTCCGCGACGGCGTGCGATACACCCGAATCGTCGGCATCGGCACGATGGCCTTCCTCGGCCTGCACGGGCTCGTGGGGGCTGCGGTGTTCGTGCTCAGCATCCTGCAGTGGCCGGCCGCCGCGACCTGGCCGCCGGTGATCATCGGGATGCTCGTCAACTCCGCCGCGTTCGGTTACGCGGGGCTGCTCGCCGTGCGCTGCGTGACGGTGACCCGGTCGCCGGTGGTCGCGGCGTAAAGCCGAAGCGCCTTACGCGGTCCGGTGGTCGCGGCGTGACGCCGTAGCGCCTTATGCGGTCGCCGGCGGGGGCATGAGCACCGCGCCGATCGTCGCCGTGAACTCCTGCCAGGCCGAGCGCTCCTCGGCGAGCACCTTGCGGCCGGCGTTGGTCAGCCGGTAGGTGCGCCGCTCCCGGCCACCGACGGTCGACCAGGCACTCTCGACGTAGCCGGCCCGCTCGAGCCGGCGCAGCGCCGGATAGACGGTGCCGGTGGGCAGCGCGAGCGAGCCGCCGCTGCGCTCCTGGAGGGCCTCGATGATCGCGTAACCGTGGCGGGGCTCGCCGTCGAGCACCGCGAGCAGCAGTGCGTCGAGATGTCCGCGCAGCGCATCCGCCTTCATGTGTAGCGAGTCTACGGGTTCCGTCGCCGTCACGCCACGAAGGGGTTTATCGGTCCAGTCGTTGGGCAGACCCGCTGCACCATCTTGGCGAACGGAGAAGCATGAGGCGACGGGTCGAGGCCGCGCGCGACATCGAGCTGCTGTGGCCCAACGGGCTGGGAACGACCCTGGCGATCGCCTCCGGGCGCGCCCTCGCCTTCCGGCGCGGCGTCTCCAGACCGGCCACGTCGACCCCGCAGTGGAGCGCGCCGCGCGGGCGGCACGCCAAACGCGAGCTCAACGCCGCCGCCGTCGCCGACTGGCTCGTCGGGCAGTTCCCGGGCGGGCGCTACGGCGGCCTGGTGCTGGGCTCGCCGCACGGGGCGGCCGTGCACCTCGCCGTCGCCCTCGGGGTGCCCTGGCTGCCGGTGGCGTTCGAGGTGCCGACGCCGGAGGTCGCCGCCGGTGAGCAGCCGACCGCCGACGGGCTGCGACACGCGCGCGACATCCTCGACGCCAACCCCGACGTGACCGTCCGGCAGGTCTACGACCCCGTGTGGCGCGGCTGGTCCGGCACGACGGCAGCCTACGCGGTGGTCCGCTGGCAGCGTCTTCCGCAGGCGTACCGCGACTTCATCGCCGATCACCTCACGCCCGACGCCCCGATCCTCGTGGTGCGCGACGTGAGCCGCTGGCTGACCGTGCCCGGCGGCGCCGGCTACACGTTCCAGCTCGGCAGCCGGGCCAGCGGTCTGACGCCCGGCGACTACTACGACCGCAGCGACACCGGCGACCCGGGCATTTCCGGCGAGGGCGACCCGGAGGACAGCGACGGCGAGCGCTGCGTGGACCGCGGCCTGGTCGAGGACCTGCGCCGGAACGCCACCGCCCACGGCCACCCGGTCCGCCAGGTCCTCTACCGGCACCCCGACGTGCTCAGCGGCGCCGTCGCCGACCTGTACCGCGAGTGGCTCCGCGAGGGCGACCGCACCGGCAACCGCCTCGCGGTGGAGTGCGGCCGCCTCCTCGACCCGTGGCACGTCCTGCGGGCCGGCCTGGTCCCGTACTGGACGGAGTACCCGCTGCGCGCGGCGGTCCGCTCGCTGTCGTGGTGGCTGGCCGGCAGCGAGCCGTACACGTCCATCGACGTCTTCCCGGAGCCGCCGGGCATGCCGCTGCCGACGGTGGCGCACCTGTCGGAGTGGGAGGCCGTGGCAGGCTTCGCGACCCGCCACGGCCTGGTGGACCGCCGGTGCGCCCGCGCGTACCCGTCGGGCATGGTGCCGGCCCACCACGCGACCCAGGCGTTGCGCGGCCACCCGTACGACCTGCCGTACCTCCCACACGTCGACCCGGACGCCGCCCTGTCGACCCTGGCGCAGAGCTCGCAGACGGACGGCCTGCTGGTGCTCTAGGCCGAGGCGTCCTCGGACTTCTCCTTGTTCTTCTGGACCTTGCTGATCACGTCGTGCAGCGGCTTGGTGCCGCTGCCCACCACGATGCCCGTCACGATGGCGTCCACCCAGACCGGGATGCCGTTCCAGCCGTCGCCCGCCATGGCGTGCAGGAGGTACAGGCCGCCGGCCGAGGAGGCCACCGTGGCCAGCGCCGTGGCGATCCCCCACGACACCAGGCCGCGGCTCGCCCGGCCCTTCTCCACCATCGACTTGGCGTGGGCGACCTGGATCAGGTCGTCGAGGGTCGCGTCGTGGTACTTGTTGGCCATGTTCGCGACGGCCTTCTCCAGCTCGCCGCGGGCGTGCCGGCCCGGCATGAACCGGGCGAACGGCTCCAGGACCCGCTCGACCGCGGTCGCGAACGCGAACAGCGCGGCGAAGATCGTCGTGGCGTCGGGCAGGCGGATCGCGGCGGCGTTGATCTTGTAGTGGTAGAACGCCCACGAGACCGCGCCGCCCGCCGCGACCAGCAGGAACGCCGAGATGAGCGCGCCGATGCTGGCCTGCTGCGGCGGTACCGCGGCCGCCTCCCCGCCCGGCGCGGGCACCTCGCCGCCGGCGACCGCGACGGCGGCGCCGATCTCGCCCTCCGCAAATCCGGGAGCGACGACCCCGGGGTCGACCGGGCCGGGCTGGGCCGGGATCGTGCCCGGCTGGGGGACCTGCGCGCGGCCGACGGCCTGCGGCGCCGGGGCGACCGTGGCCGCGGCCACGACGCGGTTGGGGTTGGAGCCGAGGACATTGGTGCGTCGGACGAGAGCCATGCGGGGAGGCTAGCGCTCGTCGATGCCTCTGCTCACTCGGGGGCGGCGGACCGCAGCCGTGGCAAACCCGCAGGTGGAGCCGCTTCCGCGGGGGCCTGGGTCGGGATCGGGGCGGCCGGTGCGGGAGTCGGATCAAGGACCCTGGCGGTCCCCAGGATCCGCGGGACGACCAGCAGTGCCATCAGGTCCCAGGCGGCGTGCACCGCGATCGGGGTCCACAGGCGCTCGGTGGCCGCGTAGAGCAGGGTCATGAGCAGGCCGAACACCGTGCTGAACACGACGCCGCGCCAGGTCTGGTACCGGTGCTGCAGCCCGAACAGGACCGCCGGCAGGACGATCGCGGCCCACACCGGCAGGCCCACGCCGACGGCCGCGGCGATGAGCAGGCCGCGGAAGAAGACCTCCTCGCCGACGCCGACGCTCACCGAGAGCACGGCCGCCCAGGCGCGCTCGCGGGCGGTGCGCGGGTACAGCAGGGCGACCTGCCGCTGGAGCGCCTCGCCGCGGACCCGGCCGCCGGCCGCGCGGCGGCGGGCGGTCTGGAAGGCGCCGCCCAGCTGAACGCCGGCGATGCCCAGCACGGCCAGGATGGTGAGGGCCGAGCCTGCGGGGTCGAGGCCGCCCAGGCCGAGGTGGGTCAGGGTGAGTCCGGGCGCGCCGCCGACGATGGCCAGGGCCGCGAACGTGAGCAGCCAGGTGACGAGTGCGCCGCGGCGCATGAGGCGGACCAGGCCGTTGGGCTGGCCGGCCAGCTGTTCGAGGATCCGGCGGTACTGCTGAGGCCCGGTGCGGATCGCGACCACGACCGGGACGAGCGTCAGGACGCCGAGGAGCACCAGGTCGGGGCCGGCGAGCTCAGGATCGATCCAGGTGAGCACGGCAGCCATCCTGCAACGGCAGCGGGGCCGCTGTCTGCCCCGGGCCGGAACCCGGGAGCAAGGCAGCGGCCCCGCTCGGTCGCGCTATCTGGTCAGGCGCTGGGGGAGGCGTTCACGCTCGGGGACGCGCTGCCCGAGGCGCCGGGGTCGGCCGCGGCCGTCTCCGCCGGCGGCGGCAGGGCGCTGCCCTTCACGTACTCGCTCCACGGCTTGTCCCAGTCGGTCCAGCCGTTGCCCCACGCCAGCTTGCGAGGCGTGCCCTTGACGATGTGAACGTCGCCGATCTTCGTCAGGTTGAACAGGAACTTCGCGTTGGCCTCGGAGACGTTGGTGCAGCCGTGCGAGACGTTGCGCTTGCCCTGGTCGCCCACCGACCACGGGGCCGAGTGGATGTACTCGCCGCCGCTGGTCATGCGCTGCGTCCAGTACACCGTCTCCCGGTACGGGTCGGACGGGTCGGTCGAGACGAACAGCTCGGACTGCTGCTTGTCCATGATCACCATGTTCCCGCTCGACGACGGGGTCTTGGCCTTGCCGAGGCTGACCGGGATGGTCTTGACGAGCTCGCCGTTCTTCTCGACCGTCATCTGGTGGGTCTTGTCGTCGGTGACCATGACGATCTTGTCACCGATGGTGAAGTGCAGCGTGAGATCCTTGCTGCCGTAGCCGGTCTTGGTGAGCTGGAGCCCACCGGTGGCCAGCCGGACGGTGACCTTCGTGCCGCTCTGCCAGTAGTCCTTCGGGCGGTAGTGCACCTCGCCGCCGTTGAACCAGTACCAGGTGCCGACCTGCGGCGGGTCACTGGTGACGAGCAGCCGCTTCTCGACGCTCGCCCGCAGCTCCTGCGGAACGCTGGAGCCGAACCGGACGACGACCGGGATGGCCACGCCGTAGGTCTTGTTGTCGGACAGCGCCGAGGAGACGTTGACCGTCTTGCCGGGTTTCGCCATCGTCGTGAACGTGATCTTCTTGCCGGCGGTGTCGCCGGCCGAGGTCACGGTTGCCGTGTACTGCGTGCCGTATTTGAGCTGCGTTGCCGGGACCCAGGTCGCCCCGTCCGTGCGGAACCCACCCTGCACCGTCCCGCCGGAGGCGTCCGTCAGCGTCACCGTGGCGTTGGCGCCAGGGCTCGTCTGCAGGGCCAGTTCGGCGGCGGTGGAGATGTTGGTCGCGCCGTCGGCGGGCGCGGCAAAGTTCGCCTGAGGCAGCTCGGCGGACGCGGAAGCCGAGGGGCCGCCGGCACTGCCATCGGCGCCGGTCCACTTGGGCTTTTCGTCAGAGCTGCAAGCAGATAGGGCGATCACGCTGGTGAGAGCGGCGATCGTGGCCAGTGCGCGTGCGGAGACTCCCATGTCCACACCTCCTTCGTTGGGCTAGAGCATGCACCGATTTCAACGCCGGTGTATCCCTGGTTTGTGCCAGTAGGTTCAGTTCCTAGCTCCCCGGTCGGCTGTTTCTAGCTCCCCGGGCTTCGCCCGCGGTTTTGTGGGGGGTTCCCACCCCACACCCCCCATGCGCCGCTGCGCGACGCACTTTTGGGCTTCGCGCCCCGACGGCTTGCCGCCGCCTGGTCCGTAGTTCCTAGCTCCACGGGCTTCGCCCGCTGTTTCTAGCTCCCCGGGCTTCGCCCGCGGTTTTGTGGGGGGTTCCCACCCCACACCCCCCATGCGCCGCTGCGCGACGCACTTTTGGGCTCCGCGCCCCTACGGCTTACCGCCGCGAGGCCCGTAGTTCTCGCTCCATGGGCTTCGCCCGCTGTTCCTCGCTCCACGGGCTTCGCCCGCGGTTTTGTGGGGGTTCCCACCCCACACCCCCCATGCGCTGCTGCGCGACGCACTCAAGCTCGCGTCGCGCTCAGGCGCAGGTGGGTGGGGTTGGTTCCCACCCCACACCTCCCACACCCCCACGCGCCGCTGCGCGACGCACTCCCGCTCGCGTCGCGGTCAGGTGGTGGGTGGTGGGATCTTGCCGTGCATCATCGTAGGAAGTAACGGGCGGCGTGAGCCATCCGCTCCTTGGACGGGTTCCAGACGATCCGAGGTTGCGTTCCAGTTCGGTAACACGGCACTCACCACTCGTCCCCGCAGCTCGTGGGATTTCTCACCGGCACAGATGTAGGTCGGTCAGGCGACAGACGGTACTTTGGTCGCCAACGTCAACAGCGGGCGCCCCGGTCCTGCCGCCGACCAAAGTCGGGCACGATCGTGCAAATTGCGTCCGCTCTTCGCGTACACTGGCAAGACCGCTCCTAAGGGCCGACGTTGTCCCGATTCGCACTCGATGACGTCAGGAGGCCCGATGGGCTACCCCGGACCGCAGCAGCAGGGCCTCTACGACCCTGCCTTTGAGCACGACGCGTGCGGGGTGGCCTTCGTGGCCGACATCCATGGTCGAAAGTCGCACGACGTCGTCTTCAAGGGCCTGTCGGCGCTGCGGCGCATGGACCACCGGGGCGCTCGCGGCGCCGAGCCCAACACCGGCGACGGCGCCGGCATCATGATCCAGGTCCCGGACGCGTTCCTCCGCGAGGTGGCCGGCGTCCAGCTGCCGCCCGTGGGCTCCTACGCGACCGGCCTGGCGTTCCTGCCCACCGACGACGCGGCCGCCGAGCGCGCGATGCGGGTCCTGGAGAAGTACGCCCTGGTCGAGGGCGCCCAGGTGCTCGGCTGGCGGGACGTGCCCACCGACGCCACCGACCTCGGCGCCACCGCGCTGGCGGCCATGCCGCGCATCCGCCAGGTGTTCGTGAGCGCGGAGCGGCTGGGCTCGCCGGGCGAGGTGCTGTCGGGCCTGGAGCTCGAACGGGTCGTCTACTGCGTGCGGAAGCAGGCCGAGCGCGAGACGCGTGAGCGCGGGATCCAGCTGTACCTCCCGTCGCTGTCGTCCCGCACGATCACCTACAAGGGCATGCTCACGCCGGACCAGGTCGTGAGCTTCTTCCCCGACCTGTCGGACGAGCGCGTGACCTCGGCGATCGCCCTGGTGCACTCGCGCTTCTCGACCAACACGTTCCCGTCCTGGGAGCTTTCCCACCCGTACCGGATCATCGCCCACAACGGCGAGATCAACACGATCCGCGGCAACCGCAACTGGATGGCCGCCCGCGAGGCGCTGCTGTCCACCGAGCAGCTGCCCGGCAACATCCGCCGGCTGTTCCCGATCTGCACGCCCGAGGCGTCGGACTCGGCCAACTTCGACGAGGCCCTCGAGCTGCTGCACCTGGCCGGCCGCAGCCTGCCGCACGCGGTACTGATGATGATCCCGGAGGCCTGGGAGAACGACCCGCGGATGGACGCGCTGCGTCGCTCGTTCTACCGCTTCCACGCGTGCCTGATGGAGCCGTGGGACGGCCCGGCCAGCGTCGCGTTCACCGACGGCACGGTGGTCGGCGCGGTGCTCGACCGCAACGGCCTGCGCCCGGGCCGCTGGTGGCAGACGGCCGACGGCCTGGTCGTGCTGGCCAGCGAGGCCGGCGTGCTCGACCTCGACCCGGCGACGATCGTCGCCAAGGGCCGCTCGGCGCCCGGCAAGATGCTGCTCGTCGACACCGCCGCCGGTCGGATCCGCACCGACGACGAGATCAAGGCCGAGCTGGCCGCCGCCGAGCCGTACGAGGAGTGGCTGCACGCCGGGCTGATCGAGCTCGACCAGCTGCAGGAGCGCGAGCACGTCGTCTACACGCACGACTCGGTGCAGCGGCGCCAGCAGACGTTCGGGTACACCGAGGAGGAGCTCAAGATCCTCGTCGGCCCGATGGCCCGCGCCGGTGCCGAGCCGCTGGGCTCGATGGGCACCGACACGCCGGTGGCCGTGCTGTCGACCCGGCCGCGCCTGATGTACGACTACTTCACCCAGCTCTTCGCGCAGGTCACCAACCCGCCGCTGGACGCGATCCGGGAGGAGTTGGTCACGAGCGTCGCGGCGACGATCGGCCCCGAGGGCAACCTGCTCAAGCCGGGCCCGGCGTCCTGCCGGCAGATCGCCCTGCCGTACCCGGTGATCGACAACGACGACCTCGCCAAGATCCTGCACATCGACGACGACGGCGACCTGCCGGGCTTCAAGGCCGTCCGGGTCTCCGGGCTCTACCCGGTGCGCGACGGTGCGGTCGGCCTCAAGCGCCGCCTGGTCGAGATCATGCGCGGGGTGTCCGAGGCGATCGAGGACGGCGTGCGCATCCTGGTGCTCTCCGACCGCGACTCGACCGCCGACCTGGCCCCGATCCCGTCGCTGCTGCTCACCGCGGCCGTGCACCAGCACCTGGTCCGCGAGCAGACCCGCACGCAGGTGTCGCTGGTCGTCGAGTCCGGCGACTGCCGCGAGGTGCACCACGTCGCCGTCCTGGTCGGCTTCGGCGCGTCGGCGGTCAACCCGTACCTCGCCTTCGAGAGCGCCGAGGACCTGATCGCCACCGGCGCGCTGCCCGGCCTCGACCCGGAGAAGGCGGTCCACAACTACGTCAAGGCGCTCGGCAAGGGCGTCCTGAAGATCATGTCCAAGATGGGCATCTCGACCGTCTCCTCGTACTGCGGCGCCCAGGTCTTCGAGGCCGTCGGGCTCGACCCGCGGCTCGTCGAGCGGTACTTCACCGGCACCCCGAGCAAGATCGGCGGCATCGGCCTGGCCGAGATCCACGCCGAGATCGCGGCCCGGCACGCCCGCGCCTACCCGGCCAACGACGCCGAGCGCGCGCACCGGCGGCTCGAGGTCGGCGGCGAGTACCAGTGGCGCCGCGAGGGTGAGCTGCACCTCTTCAACCCCGAGACGGTCTTCCTGCTCCAGCACGCGACCCGGTCCGGCCAGTTCGACGTCTTCCGGAAGTACACCGCGAAGGTCGACGAGCTCGCGGGCAAGGCGGGGTCGCTGCGGGGCCTGTTCGAGCTGCGCCACGGCGTGCGGCCGGCCGTGCCGATCGACGAGGTGGAGCCGGCGACCGAGATCGTGAAGCGGTTCGCCACCGGCGCGATGTCCTACGGCTCGATCTCGGCCGAGGCCCACCAGACGCTCGCCATCGCCATGAACAACATCGGCGGCAAGTCGAACACCGGCGAGGGCGGCGAGGACGTCGACCGCCTCCACGACCCGCGCCGCCGCTCCGCGATCAAGCAGATCGCCAGCGGCCGGTTCGGCGTCACCACCGAGTACCTCGTCAACGCCGACGACCTCCAGATCAAGATGGCCCAGGGCGCGAAGCCCGGCGAGGGCGGTCAGCTGCCCGGCAACAAGGTGTGGCCGTGGATCGCCAAGACCCGCCACGCGACGCCGGGCGTCGGGCTCATCTCGCCGCCCCCGCACCACGACATCTACTCGATCGAGGACCTGGCCCAGCTCGTCTTCGACCTCAAGAACGTCAACCCGGCCGCCCGCGTGCACGTCAAGCTGGTGTCCGAGGTGGGCGTCGGGACGGTCGCGGCCGGCGTGGCCAAGACGAAGGCCGACGTCATCCTGATCTCGGGACACGACGGTGGTACCGGCGCGTCGCCGCTCAACTCGCTCAAGCACGCGGGCACGCCGTGGGAGCTCGGCCTCGCCGAGACGCAGCAGACGCTGCTGCTGTCGGGGCTGCGCGACCGGGTCAGCGTGCAGGTCGACGGCCAGCTCAAGACCGGCCGTGACGTCGTCATCGCGGCGCTGCTCGGCGCCGAGGAGTTCGGCTTCGCGACCTCGCCGCTCATCGTGTCCGGCTGCATCATGATGCGGGTCTGCCACCTCGACACGTGCCCGGTCGGCATTGCCACGCAGAACCCGGCGCTGCGCAAGAAGTTCACCGGTTCGCCGGAGTTCGTCGAGAACTTCTTCTGGTTCATGGCCGAGGAGGTCCGCGGGTACCTGGCCGAGCTGGGCTTCCGCACCCTCGATGAGGCGATCGGGCACACCGAGCTGCTCGACGTCCGCTCGGCCGTCGACCACTGGAAGGCGGGCGGGCTCGACCTCACCCCGCTGCTGCACGTTCCCCCTCTCGCCGACGACGCCGCGCGCCGGCAGACCACCAAGCAGGACCACCGGCTGGAGCGCGCGCTGGACAACCAGCTCATCGCGGCCGTCTCCCCGGCGCTCGACGCCGGCGAGACGATCAAGCTGCAGCTCGCGGTCCGCAACGAGCACCGGTCCGTCGGGGCCATGCTCGGCGGCGAGATCGTCCGCCGGGTCGGCGGCGCGGGCCTGCCCGACGACACGGTGGACGTTACGTTGCGCGGTACCGCCGGGCAGTCGTTCGGCGCCTGGGTCCCCCGCGGTGTCACCCTCCGCCTGATCGGCGACGCGAACGACTACGTCGGCAAGGGCCTGTCCGGCGGCCGGCTCGTCGTGCGGCCCGACGAGTCCGCGCCGTTCGTCGCCGAGGAGCAGATCATCGGTGGCAACACGGTGCTCTACGGCGCGACCGGCGGCCAGCTGTTCATGCGGGGCCGGGCCGGCGAGCGGTTCGCGGTGCGCAACTCCGGCGCCGCCGCCGTCGTCGAGGGCGTGGGCGACCACGGCTGCGAGTACATGACCGGCGGCACGGTCGTGGTGCTCGGGCCGACGGGCCGCAACTTCGCCGCCGGCATGTCGGGCGGCGTGGCCTACGTGTGGCGGCTGGATCGTTCGTTGGTGAATGCGGAGCTGGTCGACCTGCGGCCGGTCTCTTCACCGGCTGCGCTTCGTTCGCTCGTTTCGCTGCACCTGGCAGAGACGGGCTCCGCAGTGGCTGGCCGCATTTTGGACAGTTGGGACGAATCGCTCGGTGAGTTCACCGAGGTCATGCCACGCGACTACGAGCGTGTGATGGAGGCGATGCGGGCCGCCGAGGCTGCCGGCCGCGATGTGAATGCGGCTGTCATGGAGGTGGCACGTGCCTGACCCGAACGGCTTCCTGCGGTACGACCGGCGGCTCCCGGCCCGCCGGCCGGTGCCGGTGCGGCTACGCGACTTCCGCGAGGTCTACCCGTCGGCGTCCGACGAGCTCATCACCGAGCAGGCGACGCGCTGCATGGACTGCGGCATCCCGTTCTGCCACGACGGCTGCCCCCTGGGCAACCGCATCCCGGACTGGAACGACCTGGTCCGCACCGGCAACTGGGACTTCGCGATCGAGGCCCTGCACGCGACGAACAACTTCCCGGAGTTCACCGGGCGGCTGTGCCCCGCGCCCTGCGAGGCGGCCTGCGTGCTGTCCATCGCGGGCGGCCAGCCGGTCACGATCAAGCAGGTCGAGGTCGAGATCATCAACCGCGCCGTCGCGGCCGGGCGGGTCACGCCGCGGCCGGCGCCGGAGCGCTCCGGAAAGAGCGTGGGCGTCGTCGGCTCCGGCCCGGCCGGTCTCGCCGCCGCCCAGCAACTGGCCCGGGCCGGGCACGACGTCACGGTGTACGAGCGGGACGACGCCGTCGGCGGGCTGCTGCGGTACGGGATCCCCGACTTCAAGCTCGAGAAGCACCACGTCGACGCGCGGCTGGACCAGCTCCGGGCCGAGGGCGTGCGCTTCAAGACCGGCGTGAACGTCGGCGTCACCGTCTCGGTCGAGGACCTGCGGGCGTCGCACGACGCGCTGCTGCTGGCCTGCGGCGCGCTCGCCGGCCGCGACACGCCGGAGACGCCGGGGCGCGAGCTGCGCGGCATCCACCTCGCGATGGAGCACCTGGTCGAGTCGAACCGGGTCGTCGCCGGCAAGCTGCCCGCGCCGTCGGTGACCGCCGAGGGCAAGAACGTCATCATCATCGGCGGCGGCGACACGGCTGCCGACTGCCTGGGCGTCGCCCACCGGCAGGGCGCGGCGTCGGTGCTGCAGCTCGACCAGTACCCGCTGCCCCCCGACGAGCGCGACGAGTCGCGCGACCCGTGGCCGACCTGGCCGTGGATCCTGCGCAACTACCCGGCCCACGAGGAGGGCGGCGAGCGCGCGTTCGCCGTCGCGGTCACGTCCTTCGAGGGCGACGCCGCCGGCAACCTCCGCGCGATTCGCATCGCCGAGGTGCAGGTGTCCAGAGTGGACGGTGTCCGTACCGTCTCCGTCGTCGAGGGCACCGAGCGGGAGTACCCTGCTGAGCTCGTCCTGCTGGCGATCGGCTTCGAGGGGACGGAGGAGGGCCCGCTGCTGTCGTCGCTGGGCCTGACCCGCAACCGCCGCGGCGGCATCGACACGGGCGCCGACTGGCAGTCCACCGCACCGGGCGTGTTCGTCGCCGGCGACATGCACCGCGGCGCGTCGCTCATCGTGTGGGCGATCGCCGAGGGCCGCGCGGCCGCCGCGTCGATCCACGCCTACCTGGGCGGCGACGGCACGCTGCCGTCGCCCGTCGAACCGTCGGCCGTGGCCCTGTCCGCCTGAGGTGCAGTCCGGGAACGGGCCTCTTCGGGAGGTCCGCTCCCGGGGATCCTGCGTCGGGTTTCGCGTCCGACCTGGATGTCGCTGTGTGTCCGTCCAGTCGCCCGCCCGAAGCCCGCGCGTGCGTTCGGTCGGTCGCCCGACCGAATCGAAGTCGCGTGTCGGCGATGCCCCTGTCGGTCCGCCCGCCAGTCGGCCCGGTGGAGCCGCGGCAGTCTCGGTCGGTCGACCGACCGGGATATCCGCGGGCGGTTCGGTCGGTCGGCCGACCGAAGCTCGTGCCGTGCGCTGGCGGTGGCCCGGTCCGTGGCTGGTTGGCCGGTTGGCTGGTTGGCCCGGCGGGATCGTGGGCGTTTCGGTCGGTCGACTGACCGGGATGTCCGCGGGCCATTTGGTCGGTCGACCGACCGAAGCCAGCGCTGCGTCGGCTGGTCGTCCCGGTCGGGGTCGCGGCCGGTTGGCTGGTTTGCTGGTTGGCCGGGCGGGATCGCGGATGTTTCGGTCGGTCGACTGACCGGGATGTCCGCGGGCCATTTGGTCGGTCGGCCGACCGAAGCCAGCGCTGCGTCGGCTGGTCGTCCCGGTCGGGGTCGCGGGCCCGTCGGTCGGTCGACCGACCGAAGCCCGTGCCATGGGTTCGGTCGGTCGACCGACTCAATGTTTGTTTTGTCGGTCGACCGACCGACCGATGACGGTGCCCGCCTCCATCAGTCCGACCGCGTTCCGTGTCCGCTGGCCATTGGTCGGTCGCCGGCCGGACGGCCGCGGCGCGTCGCCGTCGTCGCCCGGGCTCATGATCCAGGGAAACTTCTGGTTGCCAGGACAGCCAGAAGTTTCCCTGGATCATGAAGGCGCAATCCGCGGCCACACAACCGACGCCATTTTGTCCGAATTGTCACCCGCCGTGCCGCAAGAGGAAGGGGCGCGGGAGAGCTCTGCACCGGCGGCGGAAAGTGGCGATGTGCCTCACCTCATGGCGGCGTGTGGGCATCACCCGGTCGGGGTAACGCGGTGCGAATGCAGGAAACGGTCATCGACACGCTCGCGCCGCTCGGCCTCGCGCTCGTTTCCGCGTTGCTCGGGTTGCTGGCGGTGGAGTTGTTGCACCGCGCCAGTCAGCGGCTCGGCCGCACCTCGCCCATCTTCACCGAGCTGGCGAATCGCGCCCACCGGCCGGTGCAGTTCGTCGTCGTGCTGTGCTCGGTGTACTTCTCCGTCCGCGACGTCGCCGACAACGCCAAGTGGCGCGACGCCTTCCTCCACGCCGACCAGCTCATCATCATCGCCGCGGTGGCCTGGCTGACCGCGGCCCTGCTGCTGGTGGCCGAGGAGACGGCACTCGCGCGGTTCCGCACCGACGTGCCCGACAACCGGACGGCACGGCGGTTGCACACCCAGATCGTGATGGCCCGGCGGGTGACCGTGGCGATCGTGGCCGTGATCGCGGGCGCTGTGATGCTCATGACGTTCCCGCAGGCCCGGATCATCGGTACCAGCCTGCTCGCCAGCGCCGGCTTCGCCGGCATCATCGCCGGTCTCGCGGCGCAGAGCGTGCTGCGGAACGTCTTCGCCGGGCTCCAGCTGGCGTTCAGCGACGCCGTGCGACTCGGCGACGTGGTCATTGTCGAGGAGGAGTGGGGGCGCGTCCAGGAAATCACCCTGTCGTACGTCGTCGTGCACGTGTGGGACGACCGGCGGCTCATCCTGCCGACGTCCTACTTCACCGAGAAGCCCTTCGAGAACTGGACGAGAACCGAGGCCGCGCTGCTCGGCTCGGTGATGTTCGACGTCGACTGGTGGCTGCCGGTACCGGAGATGCGCGAGGAGCTGCGCCGGGCCCTGGAGTCGACCGACCTCTGGGACGGCCGCGTGTCCGTGCTCCAGGTCGTCGAGGCGACCGGCAGCGCCATGCAGCTGCGCGCGCTCGTGAGCGCCGAGGACGCGCCGAAGCTGTGGGACCTGCGCTGCTTCGTCCGCGAGCACATGGTCGGCTGGCTGCGCGACGCCCACCCGGCCGCGCTGCCGCGCCTGCGGGCCGAGATGACGGCGGCGGTACCGCTGCACGCCACGCTGACCGGGCAGACCCAGACCACCGACAGCGACTCGCGCGTGTTCAGCCACAGCGTCGACGGCCGCGCGCGGGCCGAGGCGTTCACCGGCCGGGAGTAGTGGCGACCCACGCCGCGACGAGCGCGGCCATGATGATCGCGACCAGCACGAGCGCCGGCCCGAACAGCGCGCTGACCAGCACGAGGACGGCCCCGCCGGGCAGCAGCCAGGAGCGGCGCAGGTGGAGCACCCAGAGCGCGACCAGGAGGATCGCCACCGGCACGGCCACCGCCAGGCTGGAGGTCAGCCGCGACGTGGTGTTGTCCACCACGACCGCGATCCCGGCGCCGATCGCGGCGGCCGAGGCGAACACCACGTAGTGCCCGTAGCCCCACACGAACGCGTGCCGATTGTCGACCAACCGGCGATGTGCGGGCTCGTCGAAGTACAACCACCAGAAGGCGAACACGATCACGAGGCCGCTGGCGGCCACCCACCAGAGGCGGTCCTGGACGAAGCCGGCCTGCACCGCGAGGGTGGTCGAAAGGACGATTTCGCCGAGCACGATGATGAACAGCAGGCCGTACCGCTCGGCGATGTGGTGCGCGTGCCACGGCGTGGTGACGCGCCGCTCGGCCCACATCGGCACCGCCAGCTCGAAGCCGATCATCACCAGGAACAGCACCACGTGCAGGGTGTCGTGGGTGAGCAGGATCAGCCCCCAGCCGACCATGCAGGCGCTGACCCCGATCGCCATGCGCAGGGCCGTGCGGCGTCGCTCCGGGTCGGCGTGCGCGGCCCGCAGCCACTGGGTGACCAGCCCGGCCCGCATGATCACGTAACCGAGGGTGACGATGACGTAGTCACCCTCGAAGGCGTCCTCGACACCGGCGGCGAGCACGAGCACGCCCGCGATCTGCACCAGGGCGGTCAGCCGGTACGGCACGTCGTCGGTGTCGTACGCCGATGCGAACCAGGTGAAGTTCATCCAGGCCCACCAGATGGCGAAGAACACCATCAGGTACGCGCCGATGCCGTGGGCGACGTGGTGCTCGCTGATGGAGTGGTGCAGCAGCCGCCCGGCGACCGCGATCGCCACCACGAAACAGAGGTCGAACAGCAGTTCGAGCGGCGTGGCGGCCCGGTGCTGCTCGTCCTTGTCGCGGGCGAGCATCGGGCGTCGCCATCGGGGGGTGGTGGACATCGGACCAGTATCAGGGAAAGCGTCGGTGGACGACGTCTCAACTGATGGCGTGACCCTGGGTCACCTGACGGCTTCCCCGGTGACAGCGCTAGCCTCTTGGTGTGACTCGACGCGCCAAAATCGTCTGTACGCTCGGACCGGCTACTTCCTCGGCCGAGCGGATCCGTGGCCTTGTCGACGCCGGGATGGACGTCGCGCGGCTCAACTTCAGCCACGGAAGCCACGAGGACCACGCCTCGGTGTATGCCCTCGTCCGGGAGGCCGCCGCTGCCGCCGGCCGCTCCGTGGGTGTCCTCGCTGACCTGCAGGGCCCCAAGATCCGCCTCGGCCGCTTCGCGGACGGCCCCCATGAGTGGCGCACCGGTGACACCGCCGTCATCACCAGCGACGAGATCGTTGGCACCAAGGAACGCGTCTCCTGCACGTACAAGAAGCTTCCCCAAGAGGTGAAGCCGGGCGACCGCCTGCTCATCGACGACGGCAAGGTGGCCGTCGAGGTGGTCGGCGTGACCGGGAACGACATCACCGTTCTCGTCACCGAGGGTGGCCCCGTCTCCAACAACAAGGGTGTCTCGCTGCCCAACGTCGCCGTCAGCGTGCCCGCCCTCTCCGACAAGGACGCCGAGGACCTGCGCTTCGCGCTGCGGCTCGGCGCCGACTGGATCGCGCTGTCGTTCGTGCGCTCGCCCGACGACATCAAGCTCGTGCACGAGATCATGGACGAGGAAGGCATCCGCCGCCCGGTCCTGGCCAAGGTTGAGAAGCCCGAGGCGGTCGCCGCCCTCGAGCCGATCGTCAACTCGTTCGACGGCGTCATGGTGGCCCGCGGCGATCTCGGCGTCGAGATGCCGCTGGAGCAGGTGCCGCTGGTCCAGAAGCGCGCGGTGCAGCTCTGCCGCGAGCAGGCCAAGCCGGTCATCGTCGCCACCCAGATGCTCGACTCGATGATCGAGAACGCGCGGCCGACCCGGGCCGAGGCCTCCGACGTCGCCAACGCGGTGCTCGACGGCGCCGACGCCGTCATGCTCTCCGGCGAGACGAGCGTCGGGCGGTACCCCATCCTCACCGTCTCCACCATGGCCCGGATCGTCGCCACCACCGAGGGTGGCTCGCTCTCCGTGCCCCGCCTGCAGCACGACCCCCGCACCAAGGGTGGCGCGCTCACCAGCGCCGCGTCGAACATCGCCCGCAACATCGGGGCGAAGGCGCTCGTCGCCTTCTCGCAGACCGGCGACACCGTGCGCCGGCTGGCCCGCCTGCACTGCGAGCTGCCGCTGCTGGCGTTCACGCCGGAGCCGACGGTCCGCAACCAGCTCGCGCTGAGCTGGGGCGTGCAGACGTTCGACGTGCCGTTCGTGGAGCACACCGACGAGATGTTCAAGCAGGTGGACCTGGCCCTCGTCGACCTGCCGTGGCTCGCGCCCGGCGACGACGTGGTCATCGTGGCGGGCTCGCCGCCCGGCACCCCCGGCTCGACCAACACCCTGCGCGTCCACCAGCTGGGAGCACTGTCACAGGACTGAATCCGCGGAAGTTTCGTAGATTGTCCTGGTGACTGAGCTGGTGAGCGGGCAGGCGGCGGTAGACGCCCTGGTCCGCCTTCTCGACCTGGAAGCGCTGGGGGACGACCGGTTCCTGGGCATAAGCCCGCCGGTCGGCCCCCAGCGGGTCTTCGGCGGGCAGGTGGCCGGCCAGGCCCTGGTGGCCGCGGGCCGCACCGTCGACCCCGCGCGACACGTCCACTCCTTACACGGCTACTTCGTGCGCGGCGGCGACCCGTCCGAGCCGATCACCTACGCCGTGGAGCGCATCCGCGACGGCCGCTCGTTCTCGGTCCGCCGCTCGGTGGCGTACCAGCACGAGAAGGTCATCTTCTTCATGTCGGCGTCCTTCCACCGCGAGGAGGAGGGCCTCGACCACCACGACCCGGCCCCGCTGGACGTCCCGCCCCCGGACGACGTCCCGACGATGGCCGAGCGCCTCGCGCGGTACCAGGACCGCATGGACATCTGGGCGACGATCCCGCGCCCGATCGACGTTCGCTACGTGGGCGAGCCCGGCTGGGTCGCGCCCGGCGCCCGCCCGGCCGAGGACCATCAGCGCGTCTGGATGCGCATCGACGGCAAGCTCCCCGACGACCCGCTCCTGCACGCGTGCGCCCTGACCTTCGCCTCCGACCTGACCCTGCTGGACGCGGTCCTGTCGACACACGGCGCGGTGTGGGGCCCGGGCGGCTTCGTGGGCGCCAGCCTGGACCACGCGATGTGGTTCCACCGCAGCTTCCGCGCCGACGAGTGGTTCCTCTACGACAGCGCGAGCCCCTCGGCCTCCGGCGCCCGCGGCCTGGCCACGGGCCGCATGTTCACCCAGACCGGTCGGCACATCGCGACAGCCGTGCAAGAGGGCCTGTTGCGGCGCGTGGGAGGATAAACGGTATGCGCCTTTCTGCCCGGGTGGATTACGCGTTGCGAGCGGTGGCCGAGCTGGCCGCCGCGTCGGCTGCGACCCCCGAGACGCGCCTCGTGACCGCCGACCGCCTCGCCTCGGCGCAGCAGATCCCGCCGAAGTTCCTGGAGAGCATCCTCCTGCAGCTGCGCCGCGGCGGCGTGGTGATCGCCCAGCGCGGCCCCGAGGGCGGCTACCGCCTGGCCCGCCCGGCCGCCGACATCTCCCTGGCCGAGATCATCCGCGTCATCGACGGCCCCCTGGCCAACGTCCGCGGCCAGCGGCCGGAGGAGCTCGGCTACATCGGCGCGGCGGCTTCCCTCCAGGACGTCTGGATCGCCCTGCGCGCCAACGAGCGGCTGATCCTGGAGACGGTCACCATCGAGGACGTCGTCACCGGCGAGCTCCCCGAGCGCGTCCGCGACCTCGTGGCCGACCCGAGAGCCTGGGTCTAGACCTTCCGGGACTCGGGTCCGTGCAAGTGACGACCGTCGCTCCCGCCAGACACCGCTCGTGGCGCCGGTGCATCCGCCCCGGCGCCACGGACGCTGCCGTCGCCGTCGTCCCAAGGACCCGCGACCTCCGGCCGCGCCGGACGCCCGCGGTCGGCCTCGGCAGGTGCGCCGCTCCGGGCCCGCGCCGGGCCGGCGTCGCGCGTTCGCTCACGGCCGCCGCCACTTGAAGACGTTGGTCGATCTACCCTCGGCCCGCCGCCGGAGCCGGGAGTGGGATTTGTCGCTATTTTCTATCGGAATAATAGGGGATACGATCGGCGCATGATCGTGGTGCTTTCCGGGAACCCGCGCCCGCACTCGCGTACGTTGCACCTTGCCGAGGAGGTGGGGGCCGCGCTCGCCGAGCGGCTGAACCAGCCCGTGCCGCACACCATCGACGTGGCCGCGCTCGGCACCCGGCTGCTGCAGTCGGGCGACGGGGTCGTCGCCGACGCCATCGGGCGGCTGCGGCGCGCCAGCCTGCTCGTCATCGCCACGCCGACCTACAAGGGCACGTACACCGGCGTCCTCAAGGTCCTGCTCGACCAGCTCCCGGCCGAGGGGCTCAAGGACGTGGCCGCCGTGACCGTGGTGACCGCCGGGGTCCGCCCGCAGGCGGACGCGACCGAGCGGCACCTCGTGGAGCTGCTGGGGGAGCTCGGCGCCGTGCCCGTGACGCCCGGCCTCGCCGTCGTCGAGTCCGAGCTGGCGAACGCCGGCACGGCCGCCGCCGAGTACGTCGCGACGATCGCCGACGGCTTCGAGTCGGCCGTCAAGGCCTGAAAGGCTAGGGGATCGGGGCGGCCAGCAGCTCGTCCGGCTGGTCGACGCGCTCGCTCAGCACGTTGAGCGAGCGCGCGATGCTCACCAGCGCGTAGGTCTGGCTGATCTTGAGCGTGCGGTCCATGTGCAGCTCTTCGGCCATGTCGAGCTCGTCGCGGATGGCGTGCAGGAAGCCTTCGGCAGCCTGCAGGTACGGGTCGTGGGCTTTCGACATGCTTCGAGCGTAGGTCCGATCGGTCCCGGTCAAGACCGATTTGCCCAAGGTCAGCGGGGCTGCCAGGCGTGCGGCGCCGCGGTGAGCTTGCGGACGTGCGCCGGCATCCGGCCGCGAACTACGTCGGCCAGGCTGACCTCGTCGAGGACGTTGCGCACCGCCGCGCGCACCGCCACCCAGAGCTGCTGCAGGTGCTCGGCCGTCCCGGAGTACATGGCCTCCTCGGGCCGGACGCCCCGCACCTCCGCGAGCGGTCCGTCGACGGCGCGCAGCACGTCGCCGACCATGATCTCCGACGGCTGGCGGGTCAGGACGTAACCGCCGTCGACACCGCGCTGACCGCGCACGAGGCCGGCGCGGCGCAGATCGCCGAGCACCGCCTCCAGGAACTTGCGCGGCATCTCCTGCTCGTCGGCGAGCCCCGCCGCCGAGACCACCGCGGGGTAGGCGGCCGCCAGGCCCAGCGAGGCTCGTACCGCGTAATCCCCGCGTGCCGAGATGTGCATGTGGAAGCCTTCCTTTCCGGCCGGGCTGGTGGCTTGAATGTCCGATACCAATGTAGGGTGCCCGCCGATCGGTGATCGCCGGGGTAGCGTTGTCGGATTATGCGATCCGAAGAGCCGCGGCGCGGTGCCGACCACAACGTGATGCGCGAGGTGAACCGCTCACTGGTCCTGGCACTGGTCAAGGAGGGCGGACCGGTGTCGCGGGCGAGCATCGCCCGCTCGACCACGCTCGCCAAGCCGACCGTGTCGGCGATCGTCGACGAGCTCATCGCCGAGGGCCTGGTCCGCGAGATCGGCCCCGGCTCGACCGCGGTCAGCGGCGGCCGCCCGCCGATCCTGCTGGAGTTCAACGCCCGCTCGCAGCTCGTCGCCGGCGTGCACATCGGCGCCCGGCGCACCACGATCGCGATCGGCGACGCCGCGGGGGAGGAGGTCGCCCGCCGCGAGCTGCCGACCCCGCGCGACGACCCGGGCGAGGCGCTGCGCCTGGTGGCCGCCGAGGTCCGCGCGGTCATCGCGGCCGCCGGTCTGGAGACGGCCCGCCTCGCCGCGGTCGGCGCCGTGCTGCCCGGCCTCACCGACTTCCACACGGGCGTGTGCCTGCTCGCGCCGAACCTCGGCTGGCGCGACGTCCCGGTGCGCGAGATCCTGGCCGCCGAGCTCGACGCGCCCGTCTACGTGCACAACGCCGGCCAGGCCGCGGCCGTCGCCGAGAACCTGGAGGGCGCGGGCGAGCGGGCCGGCGACCTCGCGCTGCTGTACGCGGGGACGGGTCTCTCCGCCGGGATACTGTCCGACGGGCGGGTCTTCCACGGCGTCGGCGGCACGGCCGGCGAGATCGGGCACAACGCGGTCCCGGGCAACGACGAGCCGTGCAACTGCGGCAAGGTCGGCTGCCTGGAGACGGTGGCGTCGGGCCCGGCGATCGTGCGCGCCGTGCACCGCGCGCTGGCCGCCGGCGGCACGTCCTCGCTGGCGGGCCAGGACTCGTTCGACGCCCGCGACGTCACGGCGGCGGCCCACGCGGGCGACCGGCTCGCGGCCGCGGTCATCGCCGACGTCGGCACCCGGCTGGGCCTGGCCGCCTCGTGGCTCATCAACGCGTACAACCCGGCGCTCGTCGTGGTCGGCGGCGGCCTGGCCGCCATCGGCGACCTGCTCCTGGACCCGCTGCGGGCCGCGGTGGCGCGGCACGCCCTGGCTCCGGCCCTGCGCGGCGTGGAGATCCGTGCCTCGGTCCTGGGCCCCGACGCCGAGGTCCGCGGCGCGGTCCTGCTGGCGTTGCAGCACTCGGAGACCTACTACCGCGTCGTCTTCCGGGCGTAGGCGATTACTCCGGATATTTCCGGACAGGTGGGCGAGGCTTGAGGAGAAGCGCGGACGGGGTTAGTTCTGATATTGAACTAACCCCGTCCACGGGCGTAGCCTGACGCGTATCCGCCAACACCCCGCGAAGAGGTGCTCATGAACGACTATCAGCCAAGCCGTGCCGACAAGTTCTCCTTCGGGCTGTGGACGGTCGGTTGGCAGGCCCAGGACGTCTTCGGAGGCCCCACCCGTGCGCCCCTCGACTCGGTCGAGGCCGTGCACCGGCTGTCCGACCTCGGGGCGGCCGCGGTGACCTTCCACGACGACGACCTGTTCCCGTTCGGCAGCGACGACGCGACCCGCGACAAGCTCATCAGCCGCTTCAAGGACGCGCTCAACGAGACCGGCGTCCGCGTCGAGATGGTCACCACCAACCTCTTCAGCCACCCGATCTTCAAGGACGGCGGCTTCACCTCGAACGACCGCGCCGTGCGCCGGTTCGCCCTCAAGAAGGTGCTGCGCAACATCGACCTCGCCGCCGAGCTCGGCGCCGAGACGTATGTGCTGTGGGGCGGCCGCGAGGGCGCCGAGTCCGGCGGCGCGAAGGACGTCGCCGCCGCGCTCGACCGCTACCGCGAGGGCCTGAACATCCTGTGCGCCTACGTGCGCGACCAGGGGTACGACATCCGCTTCGCCCTGGAGCCGAAGCCCAACGAGCCGCGTGGTGACATCCTGCTGCCGACGATCGGGCACGCCCTCGCCCTGATCGCCACGCTGGACGAGCCGGACCGGGTCGGGCTCAACCCCGAGGTCGGGCACGAGGAGATGGCCGGGCTCAACTTCGCGCACGGCATCGCCCAGGCGCTCTGGCACGGCAAGCTCTTCCACATCGACCTCAACGGTCAGCACGGCCCGCGCTTCGACCAGGACCTGCGCTTCGGCGCCGGCAACCTGCGCGGCGCGTTCTGGACCGTCGACGTGCTGGAGACCGGCGGCTACACCGGCTACCGCCACTTCGACTACAAGCCGCCGCGCACCGAGGACTACGACGGCGTGTGGGAGACCGCCCGCGCCTGCATGCGCAACTACCTGATCCTCAAGGAGCGCGTCCAGTCGTTCCGGGCCGACCCCGAGGTGGCCTCGGCGCTGGAGGCCGCGCGGGTCAACGAGCTGTACGAGCCGACGCTCGCCGAGGGCGAGACGATCGCCTCGCTGCGCGACGAAGAGTTCGACGTCGACAAGCTCGCCGCCCGCGGTGGCGCGTTCGAGTACCTCGACCAGCTCGCGATGGAGCACCTCCTGGGCGTGCGTCCATGACCCTCGTCGCCGGGGTTGACACGTCGACGCAGTCGACGAAGGTCATCGTCTGCGATGCCGAGACCGGCGCGGTCGTCAGGGAAGGCCGCGCGGCCCACCCGGACGGCACCGCAGTCGACCCCGCGCACTGGTGGCGCGCCTTCCAGGAGGCCACCGGCTGCGGGCCCGACGGTGACCCGGCCGGCGGGCTGCTCGACGGCGTCGCCGCGATCGGCGTCGGCGGCCAGCAGCACGGCATGGTGCTGCTCGACGAGCAGGGCGAGGTCGTGCGCGACGCGCTGCTGTGGAACGACACCCGCTCCGCCGGCGCCGCGCAGGACCTCATCGCCGAGCTGCCCGGCGGCGCCGCCGCCTGGGCCGAGGCCACCGGGCTGGTGCCGGTCGCCAGCTTCACCGTGACCAAGCTGCGCTGGGTCGCGCAGCACGAGCCGGAGAACGCCGCGCGGGCGCACTCGGTACTGCTGCCGCACGACTGGATCACCCACCTGCTCCGGTCGAACCGGAACGCCGAGCCGACCACCGACCGCGGTGACGCGTCCGGCACCGGGTACTGGTCGCCCTCGACCGGCGAGTACCGGCCGGACCTGCTGAAGCTCGCGTTCGGCCGGGACCTGGCGGTGCCCCGCGTGGCGGGCCCGGCGGAGACGGTGGGCGAGACGGTCGCCGGTGCCCTTCTTGCGCCGGGCACCGGCGACAACATGGCCGCGGCCCTGGGGCTCGGCCTGCGGCCGGGAGACCTGGTGGTGTCGCTCGGCACGTCCGGCACGGTGTTCGGTGTGGCCGAGCGGCCGGTCGCCGACACCAGCGGTACCGTCGCGGGATTCGCGGACGCGACGGGCCGGCACCTGCCGCTGGTGGCGACGCTCAACGCGGCCCGCGTGCTCACCGCGGCCGCCGCGCTGCTCGGGGTCGATCTGTCCACACTGGACTCGCTGGCCCGGTCGGCCGAGCCGGGCGCGGGCGGGCTGACCCTCCTGCCCTACCTCGACGGCGAGCGCACGCCCAACCTGCCGGACGCGAAGGGGCTGCTCAACGGGCTCACGCGCGGCAACGCCAACCCGGCCAACCTGGCCCGGGCGGCGTACGAGGGCATGCTCTGCGGCCTGGCCGACGGGCTCGACGCGGTCCGCGCGCTCGGGGTGCCCGTCGAGCGGGTGCTGCTCATCGGCGGTGCGGCCGCGTCGGAGGCGGTGCGGGAGATCGCGCCGGCGCTGCTCGGGGTGCCGGTGAGCGTGCCGGCCCCGGCCGAGTACGTGGCGGTCGGCGCCGCACGGCAGGCGGCGTGGGCGCTCGCGGGCGGCGCGGAGCCGCCGTCGTGGCCGGTCTCCGCGGTCGAGGTCACGGCCGCGCCGACGAAGGAGATCCGGGAGTTGTACGGCCAGGTGCGCGACCGCGCCCTGGCACTGCTCAAGTAGGCGTCATTCCGCAGGGGTCGGCCGGCCGGGACAGCGGGTCCCGGCCGGCCGCGCGGTACTCAGGCACCACGCAGGCGCAGGGCCTCAACGACCTCGTCCTCGGCGTACTCACCCTCGGGCAGCGCGTCGACCCGGGTCATCGCGTCGGCCGGGAGGTCGGCGGCGATCGCCTTGCGGCGGATCTCCTCGCGCGACAGGCGCTCCTGGCCGGTGTAGGCCTGGTCCAAAACATCGCGCAGTTCGCTCGTCACGGGCGACGTTGTACCCCGGCAGGCGCCCACAAAACGGTTCCGGATCCGGTGCCAGGCCATCCGCCCACGGCCTGGCACCGGACTCCCGCGCACCCGGGCCGCTCCCTCGTGCGGCCCCGGTGCCTGGGGTGAGGTCTCTCGTCGCCCGCCGACCGGCTCCACCCGGGGGGAGCATGGCGCCGGTCGGCGCGGACAGGACAACTGTGGCGCCGCCGGGTTGCGCGGACCGGTTCCCGCAGTGTTGCGAAACGGGCCCGGTCAGTCGGGCCAGCCGCCGGTGAAGCGGCGCACACCCGCCGCGCCGCCCCGGTCGATCGCGGCCTTCACGACCGCGAAGATGGCCCCCTGCAGGGCGGCCGCGGCCAGGACCTCGCCCCAGCCGTAGTCCCGCGACGTCGGGTGCGGGGCCTCCTCCTCGCCCGAGAGCCGCTTCCAGACCTGCTTGAACACGATTCCGGCCGCGACGCCGCCCGCCACGCTGGAGGCGATGCTGAACGGCTTGTAGAGCAGCTTGCTCACTGCTGCCCCTTCCGGTACGAGATCAGGGCCGCCAGCAGGAACAGCCCGGAGGCGACGATCCACGGAGCCGGGCGCTCACGGGCCGAGTCGAGCATCCGGCGCAGCGAGTTCCCGACCGCCTGCCGCGGATGCATGCGCAGCTCGCGCCGGGCGTAGGTGGCGTTGACCGCCATCTGCTCGACGCCCTCGCGCATGCGCAGCTTCGCGGTGGCGACGGTGTTGTGCACGGCGTCCTGCGCGCGGGTCTTGACGTCGGCCTTGGCGGCGAGCGCCTCGACCGTCTCGCCGAGGCTCGCCCGGGTGCGGGCGATCTCCTGGCGCAGGGCCTCCGGGTCGACCGGCGTGCCGTGGCCGTTGTGCGTGCTCGTAGAGTTCGTCGCCGTCATCGCCGGTCCCCGCCCTCGTGGTGGTTGCGCGCCGAGTGGGTGATGGTGCTGATGTCGGCCTTCACGCCGGCGACGGCGTCCGTCGGTACCGGTGGACCGGCCTTGGAGACCTGGGACCGGCCGAACAGCGCGAGCACCCCGGCGATCGCCAGCAGGACCACGCCGACGATCAGCGCCGACAGCCAGGCCGGCAGGACCGCGGACAGGCCGATGATGGCCGCCGCGAGCAGGGCGCCCACGCCGTACAGGGCGACCAGGCCGGCGCCGCCGAACATGCCGACGCCGACCCCGGCCCGCTTGCCCTTCTGGGTGAGCTCGGCCTGGGCCAGCTTCAGCTCGTCGCGGACGAGGGTGGAGATCTGCTCGGCGGCGAGCTTCACCAGCTCGCCTGTGGAACGGTGGTCGGTCGCGGGGCTCTGGATGCGCTGCGCGGTGGCCGGTCGGTCGTTCACGGTGTGCGTCATGGCTTCTCCTCTCGCCCGCACTGACCTGATTCCCCGCGAACGCCGGGGCTAACCCGTCGGTCAGCCCACTGTCACGAGCTCCTCCGGCGCCGCCACCTCCTCGCGGGCCCGGCGGGGCAGCAGGAAGCTGAGGGCGCCGGCGAGCGCCAGCAGCCCGAGTTCCAGCCAGAGCACCCGGGACAGCGCCGACTCCGTGGCGGACCACGAGAAGAACGCGGTACCGAGGACGGCCACGCCGATCGTGCCGCCGATCTGCTGGACCGCGGTGAGCGTGCCGGACGCGGAGCCGACCTCGTGCTCGTCGACGGCGGCCAGGACGATGTCGAAGTACGGGGCCATCGACGCGCCCATGCCGAGGCCGAGCACCAGCAGCGCCGGGAGCAGCTGCACCGACGACACCGGCCCGTCGACGACCGCGAGGGTGACCAGCAGCCCGGCGACGCCGAGGCCGAGGACCCCGGTGCCGCCGACGATGAGCCGCCGCCCGCCGAGCCGTGCGCTGAGGATGTGCCCGCCGACCGCGCCGAGCGCGGTGCCGAACGCCCACGGCGACTGGGTCAGGCCGGCCCGCAGTGGAGAGAAGCCCAGCCCGATCTGCATCCAGACACTGAGGATGAGGGTGAGGCCCATGAGGCCGGCGAAGAAGATGAGGCCGACGAGCAGCCCGGCGTTGAACCGGCGCTTGGCGAGCAGGCTGGGCTCCACCAGCGGCGTCCTCCCGGCCCGCTGGCGGCGCCGCTCGTAGCGGTGGAACACCCAGAGCATCGGCAGCGCCGCGGCCATCGACGCCCACGTCCACCAGGGCCACCCGAGCTCGCGCCCCTGCACGAGCGGGTACACGAGCAGCACGAGCGCGGCGCCGAGCAGGGCCGTCCCGGGCAGGTCCAGGCTGCCTCCCTCGGTCTGCGTGCGGGGCAGCACGAGCGCGGCCCCGACGAGCGCGGCCAGTCCGACCGGGAGGTTGATGAGGAAGATCATTCGCCATCCGGTACCGAAGAGGTCGGCGTCGACCAGGAACCCGGCCAGGATCGGGCCGCAGACCGCGGACAGGCCCATGACGGGCCCGAAGGCGCCGAACGCGGCGCCCAGCTTCTCGGGCGGGAACGCGGCCTTGATCAGGCCGAGGCCCTGCGGGATGAGCACGGCGCCGGCGAGGCCCTGGAGCACCCGGAAGACGACGAGCGAGGCCGGGCCGGGCGCGATCGCGCACAGCAGCGACATGAGGGTGAAGCCGGCGGCGCCGGCCAGGAACATGCGGCGGCGGCCGAAGAGGTCGCCGAGCCGCCCGCCGGTCACCAGGCCGACGGCGAAGGCGAGCGTGTACCCGGCGGCGAGCCACTGCAGGAACGCCGTGCCGCCGCCGAGATCGGCCCGGATCGAGGGCCCGGCGATCGCGATGATCGTCGCGTCGAGGAGGTCCATGACCTCGGCGGCAAGCACGACCGCGAGGACGACCCAGTGTTTCGAACGCTGTTCGTTTTTCACGAACACCGTTCTAGTTACGAACACTGTTCGTGTCAAGTAGGATTGCGCGATGCCGTCAACGGACCTGCCCGCCCCGCCCTGGCGGGCCCGGAAGAAGCCGGCGGCGGCCCGGCAGCCGCTGAGCGCCGAGGCGGTGCTCAGCACCGCCCTGCGCCTGGTCGACCGCGACGGCCTCGACGCGCTGAGCATGCGGCGGGTCGCGCAGGAGCTCGGCACGGGCGCGGCGTCGCTCTACGCGTACTTCGCGAACAAGGACGAACTGCTGGAGCAGCTGCTCGACCGGGTCATCGGCGACATCCCGCTGCCCCGGGCCGATGCTGCGGACTGGGCGGCCGAGGTGAAGAAGAACTGCTGGGAGAGCCGCGCCGTCTTCCTGGCCCACCGTGACCTGGTGAGGGTGGCGCGGGCCAACATCCCCGTCGGCCCCAACTCGCTGCGCTACACGGAGGCGATGCTGGCCGTGCTGCGCGGCGCGGGTGTCCCCGACCGCATCGCGGCCTGGGCGATCGACCAGATGTCCCTGGTCATCGTGGCCGACGCGCTGGAGGCGGCGCAGCACGTGGAGCAGGGCCGGGTGACCGAGGCCGACGCCGCCCCATATTTCGAGCAGGTGAGTGACTACTTGGCTCACCTACCGCCGGACCAGTTCCCTAACCTGGTCGCCATGGCTCCGGTGATGATCGAGGGAAGCGGCGACGAACGGTTCGCCTTCGCCATCGACCTGATGGTCGACGGCTTCGCACGCTACATCGGAGCACCTCGATGACCGCCATCGTCGGCCTGGTCCACTCGGGCACGGTGTACATCGGCGGCGACAGCGCGGGCGCCTCGGGCTGGAGCCTGACGGTCCGGGCCGACAGCAAGGTGTTCCACAACAACGGCTACCTGTTCGGCTTCACGACGTCGTTCCGCATGGGTCAGCTCATCAGGTACAGCCTGAAACCCCCGAAGCCGGTGGGCGACATAGAGCGCTTCATGGCGACCCGCTTCATCGACGCCGTCCGCGAGTGCCTGAAGACGGGCGGCTGGGCCCGCCGTGACAGCGAGCGCGAGGAGGGCGGCACGTTCCTGGTCGGCGTCAAGGGCCGCCTGTTCACGGTCCACGACGACTACCAGGTGGCGGAGGCGGCCGACGGCTACGCCGCGGTGGGCGTGGGCGACGAGATAGCGCTGGGCGCCCTGTTCGCCACGGCCCAGTCCCGCATGGCCCCCCAGCGCCGCGTGGAGATCGCCTTACGGGCGGCGGAACGCTTCAGCGCCGGCGTCCGCGGCCCGTTCGTCTGCCTCTCCCAACCCCCGGCCGCCGAGCCCGCCTGACCGCTGCTCCGGGCAGTCGGCCCAGGTCCAGTCGGCGAGCAGGTCGCGGCAGGTCACGGTGAGCGAGCCGCCCAGGCACGCGATCTCGTGGGTGCAGCCCGGCGCGGCCGGCAGGATCTCGTCGAGGATCACGTCCTGCGGGCCGTCGAGGTCGACGTGGATCGCCTGGAGGCCGAGATACCGGATCGTCAGGTCCTCCTCGTGCTTCCAGCAGCTGTGGCCGAACCTCAGCTCGGCGTCCCCGTCGACGAACCCGATGCTGCGCAGCTTGAGGTCCTTGACGCAGCGCTTGCCGAAGAAGTCGTAGTGCCCCGGGTCGGTCGCGAAGGCGCGGGCGCCGGGCGGCAGGTCGGCGGCGAACCCCGGCAGCGCGTCGAGGTAGGAGGTGGGGTCGAGGTGGTTGCCCCACTCGTCGGCGACGATGCTGACGTGGCGCACCGGCTCAGATCCCGGGGAGGGCGTCCGGGGACTCGAAGCGGGCGGCGCGCTCGCGCAGCAGCTGGCCGAAGACGCCGCTCGGCTGGCCGCAGTCGGCGCAGACGAAGTTGTCGTCCAGGCGCGGGCCGCCGCAGTGGTCGCAGGTGCCGCGGTCGCGCGGGTCCTGGTAGGAGCGCAGCGCCTCGCCCAGGGCCTGCACCACCGGCGCGCGCAGGGGCACGGTCTCGGAGCCGATCCGCACCTCGGCCACGGCCGGGCCGGGCAGCGCGTCATACGCATCGATGCGGGCCGCGAACTCCCGCAGGGCCAGCACGACCTGATCGTCCATGCGCCGACCCTACAGCGGCAGCGCCGAACCGCAGACCGCGCACGTGTAGTCCTCGTCGCGCACCACGTTCAGGGCCGCGCACGCGGGACAGTGGCGGTATGTCAGCGCAGACGTGAAGCCGGGCGGGTACGACAGGCCTGCGCGGGACAGGGCGGCCGCGACCGCCGGCCAGGACGAGGCGGCCGGGCAGTAGCCCGTCGACTGGTTGGTGACCTCGCGGACCGCGCCGCCGGTGAACGCGATCTCGCCCGCGCTCAGCACGTCGGACCCGCCGGCGCAGGCCACGTGCTCGCTGCGCCGCGGGGCCAGCCGCAGCGCGCCGTCGGGCATGACCACGAACGTGAACGGCTCGGCCAGGTCGGCAGCCGTCTGCGCGGCCAGCCAGGCGGCGAAGTCGGCCGGGGACGCGACCGGGACGCCGGTCGGGGCCGGGCGGGAGCGCAGCTCGGGCGGGCCGACGTAGGCGTACGTCACCCCGGCGACGGTAGCAGCAGGTGGACGTCGCCGAACTCGTGCCAGCGGTAGCCGGACGACAGCGCGGCCGCGTACGAGCGCTCCAGGACGCACGGCGAGGCCACCGCCGCCAGGAGGTCGAGGTGGGAGGCGCGCGGCTCGTGGAAGCCGGTCAGCAGGCCGTCGACCACGCGCACGCCGCGCGACGGGGTGACGATCAGGTCGGTCCAGCCCTCGCGGGCCACCACGGTGCCGGACGCATCCGCCGCCGACTCCAGGGCGCGGACGGCGGTGGTGCCGACGGCGATGATCCGGGCGCCCGCCGCCCGGGCCGCGTTCACGAGACGCGCGCTTGCCGGGGGTACCGAGAAGAACTCCGAATAGGGACGCTCGTGAGCCTCCGGGGACGCCACCCCGGTGTGCAGCACCAGCGGGGCGAACTGGACGCCCGCGGCGACCAGCCGGGTCACCACCCGGTCGCTGAAGGGCCGGGCGGCGCTCGGCATCTCGGCGCTGCCGGGGTGGGTGGCGAAGACCGTCTGATAGGCCTCGATCGGCCAGGCGCGGCGGACGTACGGGTAGCGGATCGGCTCGCCGTGCCGCTGCAGGAACTCGGGCACCGGGAACCCCGCGGACGCCACCCAGAGCCGGCCGCGGGAGTACGGCTCCAGGAGCGTCACCGAGTGGCCGCCGGGCAGCGCGACCACACCGGCAGCCCCGGGCCGGGGCCGCAGGTCCGCGCCCCGCACCTCGACCAGCCACCGGCCGGACGGCAGCTCGGACGAGAAGTTGAGCCGCAGCGGCGCCCCCACCACCGGGACCGACGCCGGCAGCGTCGCCGACGTGTTGACGACCAGGACGTCGCCGGGGCGCAGCAGCGCCGGCAGGTCGGTGAACCGGTGGTGGGAGATCCGGTCGCCCGCGCTGACCAGCAGCCGCACCTGGTCGCGCACGGCCGGCGGCTCGTGCGCCTCCAGGGACGCCGGCAGCACGAAGTCCAGGCCCAGGGCCGCGCTCACAGCCGCACCCGCCCCGACGGCGGCCGGCCGGTGACGAGTTCGACGAAGGCGGGCGCCACCGATTCGGGCGGCGGGCGGTCGCTGATGTCCTCGCCCGGGAACGCCTCGGCGTGCATCTGGGTGCGCAGGTCGCCCGGGTCGACCCACCAGACGCGCAGCTTCGGCTCCTCGGCGGCGAGCACGTTGCTGGCCTGCTCGACGGCGGCCTTGGCGGCCCCGTAGCCGCCCCAGCCCTCGTACGCCTCGACGGCCGCGTCGGAGCTGATGTTCACGACCGCGCCCCCGGCGGCGCGCAGGGACGGCAGCGCGAGCTGCGTCAGTGCGAGCGGCGCGAGGACGTTCACCTCGAACACCTCGCGCAGCGCGGTCAGCGGGTAGTCGGCCAGGGGCGGGCGGGGGCTCGGCCCGAGGATGCCGGCGTTGTTCACCAGCAGGTCGAGCCGGCCGGTACCGAGGGCGGTGTCCACGAGCCGCGCGCGGTGCCACGAGTCGGTGACGTCGCCGGGGACGGGGATCACGCCCGGCAGCGAGATGGACAGCGTGCGGCCGTCGACCACGACGGTCCAGCCGGCGGCGGCGAGCGCGGTGGTCAGGGCGCGGCCGAGGCCCCGCGAGGCTCCGGTGACGATGGCGGTTCCGGTCATGCTTCCGACGCTAGGAAGCCGGCGGCGCGGTGCCATCGGACCGTGGACCGGCGAGGACCCGGGACCTTCGTCCTAAGACCCCCTCGTCGTACCGTAGATGCCGTGCCCACCTGCGATCGCGACGAGCTGCGGGAGGTCAGCGCCGCCGTGCTGGCCGTCACCGCGCACCTCTCGGTGCGCGAGGTCCTGCAGACGATCGTCTCGGCGGCGCGGCGGCTCCTCGACGCCCGGTATGCGGCGCTGGGCATCCCCGACGGCAAGGGCTCGTTCCGCGAGTTCCTGGCCGACGGCCTGACCGACGCGCAGTGGCGGGCGATCGGCCCGATCCCGCGCCAGCACGGCCTGCTCGGCGCGATGCTGAGTGACCCCTCGCCGGTGCGCTCGGCCGACATCCGCACCCATCCGCGCTTCGAGGGCTGGCCGGCGGCGCACCCGGAGATGGTCGACTTCCTGGGCATGCCGATCATCGACGGCGACGAGATCCTGGGCGAGCTGTTCCTGGCCAACAAGCGCAGCGGACGGTTCGAGGCGGACGACGAGGAGCTGCTCAAGCTGCTGGCCGGCCACGCGGCGATCGCGATCGTCAACGCCCGGCTCTACGAGCGCAGCCGCGAGCTGTCCATTGTGGAGGAGCGCCAGCGGATCGCCCGCGAGCTGCACGACGCGGTGACTCAGAAGCTGTTCAGCCTGCGCCTCACCGCGGAGGCGGCGGCCGCGCTGGTCGAGCGCGACCCGGCCCGGGCGGTGGCCGAGCTCGACACGGTGCGCCGGCTCGCCGCCGACGCGACCGCCGAGCTCAAGTCGATCGTCGTCGGGCTGCGCCCGGTCGACCTGGCCGGCGACGGGCTGGCGGCGGCCCTCGCCAAGCAGGCCGAGCTGCTGGACCGGGTCCACGACGCCAGCGTGACGTTCGCGGCCGGCGCCGTGCCGCGGCTGCCGGCGGCGCGGGAGGAGGCGGCGTACCGCGTGGCGCAGGAGGCCCTGCACAACGCCCTGCGGCACGGGGCGCCGAGCCGCGTCGCGATCGAGCTGCGCCGGGCCGGCCCGGGCGTGGTGCTGACGGTGACCGACGACGGCGCCGGGTTCGACACCGCCGCGAAGGCCGCCGGGCAGCGGCTCGGGCTGGCGTCGATGCGCGAGCGGGCCCGCAGTGCCGGCGCTCGCCTGCACGTGGCGTCGCGGCCGGGCGCGGGCACGACCGTCACCCTGGAGGTGCCGGGTGGCTGAGATCCGGGTGCTGGTCGTCGATGATCATCCGGTGGTACGGCAGGGGCTGCGCACGTTCCTCGACCTCCAGGACGACATCACCGTGGTCGGCGAGGCCGACGACAGCGCCTCGTGCCTGGCCGAGGTGGCGGCGACCGACCCCGACGTGGTCCTGCTCGACCTGCGGATGCCCGGCGGCGACGGGGTGGAGGCGCTGCGCGGGCTGCGGGCCGCCGACGTCGCGCGGCCCCGGGTCCTGGTGATCACCAGCTTCACCGACCCGTCGGCCGTGCTGCCGGCGGTACGGGCGGGGGCCGCGGGCTACGTGTACAAGGACGTCGACCCGCCCGCCCTGGCCGCCGCGATCCGGGCGGTGCACGCGGGGCACGTGCTGCTGCACCCCGACGTGGCGCGCCTGCTCGCGGACAGCGGCCCGCCGCCGGACGCGACCCACCTGACCGCCCGCGAGCGGGAGGTGCTGGCCGAGGTGGCGCGGGGCCGGTCGAACCGGGAGATCGCCCGCGCCCTCGGGCTGGCCGAGAAGACGGTGAAGACCCACGTGAGCGCGATCCTCACCAAGCTCGGCGTCCAGGACCGCACGCAGGCGGCCCTGTACGCCGTGCGGTCAGGACTCGACTGACGAGAGCGCCTCGTCGAGCATCTCGAGTCCGAGCGAGAGCTCCTCTTCGGTACTGGTGAGGGCCGGAGCGATCCGGAAGATGCCGCCCATCCGGGGCAGCTGCACCACGTTCATGTGCAGGCCGAGCTCGAAGCACCGCCGGGTGACGGCGGCGCCGAGCCGGTCCGCGCCCTCCTTCGTGGCCCGGTCGCGCACCAGCTCGATGCCCTGGAGCAGGCCCCGCCCGCGGACGTCGCCGACGACCTCGTGCCGGTCGCGCAGCTCCAGCAGCCCGCGCCGCAGATGGTCGCCGAGCTTCTGGGCCCGCTGGTCGAACGCGTCGCGCTGGAGGATGTCGAGCACGGTGTTGCCGACCGCCGCCGGCAGCGGGTCGGAGACGTGCGTGGTGTAGAAGAGGAACCCGCGCTCGTGGGCGGCCTCCTCGATCGCCGCGCTGGTGACCACGGCCGCGAGCGGCAGGCCGGCGCCGAGCGTCTTGGACAGGGTGAGGATGTCCGGCACGATCCCGTCGCGCTGGAAGGCGTACCACGTGCCGGTGCGGCACAGCCCGGTCTGCGCCTCGTCGAGGATGAGCAGCATGCCCCGCTCGCGGCACTTGGCGTGCAGGGCGGCGAAGTACCCGGGCGGCGGCTCGATGACCCCGCCGGAGCTCAGGATCGGCTCCACGATGCAGGCGGCCAGGCTGCCGACCGACTGCGCGTCCACCAGCTCGAACGCGAAGTCGAGCTGCCGGCGCCAGTCGAGGCTCCCGTCGGCGCCGGTGAAGTCGGGCCGGTACGCGTTCGGCGTCGGGATCGCGAAGTTGCCCGGCGAGGCCGGGCCGTAGCCCTTGCGGCCCGAGCTGTAGGTGGCGGCGGCCGCGGCCTGGGTCATGCCGTGCCACGAGCGGGCGAACGACACGATCTCGTGCCCGCCGGTGACGAGCTTCGCCATCCGTACCGCCGCCTCGTTCGCCTCGGCGCCCGTCGTCAGCAGCAGCGTCTTGGCCAGCGAGCCCGCCCCGGCGCCGGCCAGGGACTCGGCGAGCCGGCGGGACAGGTCGACGACCGGCCGGGACAGCATGCCGCTGAAGAGGTGGTCGAGCTCGGCCACCTGTCGCTGGACGGTCGCGACGATCTCCGGGTGGGCGTGGCCGAGGATGGCGCTCATCTGCCCGGAGGTGAAGTCGAGGATCTTCCGGCCGTCCTCGGTGAACACGTAGCTGCCCTGGGCCCGGGCGATGATCTCGGGGGTGAAGGTCCCGCCGTACCGCACGACATGCCGGTCGACGTCCTGCCAGAACTCCTGCGCCGTCATGGACCGACGGTAGAGCGCGGCTGTTGTTTGGCTCCAGCGCATGATGACGCACATGCTGTACGACAGAATCGAACAATGCTGGATCCTTGGCGCCTGCGGCTGTTGAGCCTGCTGGAGGGCCTCGGCACGGTGCGGGCGGTCGCCGAGGCCGCACGGCTGAGCCCGTCGACCGTCTCGCAGCAGCTGGCCGTGCTGGAGCGGGAGGTCGACGCCCGCCTGTTCGAGCGCGCGGGCCGGCGCCTGCGCCTGACCCCGGCCGGCGCGGCCCTGGTCCGCCATGCCCGCGTGATCCTCGACCAGATGGACGCGGCCCGTGCCGAGGCGGTGACGCTGGACAGCGAGCTGGCCGGCGGCGAACCGGCCGGCCGCGTCAGGGTAGGAGCGTTCACGAGCGCCGTGAACACGTTCGTGATCGCGGCCGTCCGCACGCTGCGCTTGAAGTACTCGCGGCTGCGGGTCGACGTACGGGAGCTCGATCCGCTCGACAGCGTCCCGGCCCTGCGCCGCGGCGAGTGCGACGTGGCGGTGACGGCGGTCGACGCCCTGCCGCTGGACCCGGACGTGACGCACACGCCGCTGACGGACGACGCGGTGGTCCTGGTGACCGCCGCGTCGTCGGCGGACTCCGGCCCGGTCGACCTGGCCGACTTCCGCGACCATGTCTGGTCGGCGGAGGGCCCGGGCTCGTGGACGCACGAGCTGATCGTGCGCACGTGCCGCGGCGCGGGCTTCGAGCCCGACCTGGGCGGGGTCTTCGCCTCCTACGGCCCGCTGCTGGCCCATGTGGAGGCCGGACTGTCGGTGACGCTGCTGCCGGAGCTGGCGGTGGATCCGAGGTACCGCGTGCGGTCGTTCCCGCTGCGCGAGCCGCTGATCCGCCACGTCACGGCGGCCGTGCGGGCGAGCTCGGCGACCCGCCCGGCGGTGGCCACGGTGGTCCGCGCGCTGGCTACGGCCGCGTCGAACTAGCCTCACGGAGCTTGGCGAGCACGAGGGGGTCGATGTGCCCGTCGACAAGCCGCTCTTCGAGGTTCTCGACCCCCGCCCATCCGGCAAGGTCCCGATGCCCGGCCGCGGCGACCCGCTGCGCGACCTCGACGGCCAGCTCGCCGTCCAGCTTCAGCAGCGTCTCGGGGTCGGGCTTGCCGAAGTACAGCTCCCACAGCTCGACGAGCCCGCCGAGCCGGGTGACGGGGTCGGGATCGTCGTCGACCCGCAGATCGACCTCGACGTCGCTCCCGCCGCCGTACCCACCCCCACGCCGAGCCACGATGACCGCGGCACTCTGCCGCCCCCGGCTGTCCCCACCGGCAGCGTCTCCCGCGGCAAGGGCGGCGTACAGCCGCCGGGCGAGCGGGGACCCTTCGGAGGCCAGCCAGGCCCGCTCCATGGCGGCGACGACCTCGGGTCCGGTGAGGATGTTGCCCTGGATCGCGTACCCTTCCCCGGCCACGCCACCGGCCCACGGAAAGCAGTCGTCCCCGGTGAAGGTGGCCCCGGGCCCGCTGGTCCCGACAACTCCGGCCTGCCGGGTGGCCCGGGCGGGATCGGCGGCGACAAGCCCGGCGAGCGCATCGGCGGCCCCGGTCCCGGTACGGAGCATGGCGAGCCCCTGCACCCGGTACGCGAGGTTGGCGAACGACTGCGTGGCGAGGGCGCCGACCTCGGCTTCGACAGCGGGCACAGCGGCCCCGACGGCCAGAAACTTACTGGCCACGGCCACCCCGACCGCCGCACCGTCGGAAGACCGCCCCACGATCGAAAACGTCATGCGCTCACCGTAGTGGATTACTTTCGACCGAAAGCATCCGTGCCTGCCCGCCGCGCCGCGCCGGCCGGGCCCGCGAGATCGCTTGCCTCGGCGGATTGGTCAGCCTGACGTGTCGCGAGCTGTCCGCCGAGCGGAGCTGGGCCGACTACCCGGAGCGGCCGCCGCCCGGAGGCGGGCGAACTCCTCCGTCAGGCGGTCCAGGGTGAAGTGGGCGTTCAGGCCGCTCGGGTTCGGCAGGATCCACAGCCGGACGCCGCCCAGCGTCGCCTCCTGAGGGCCGACCTTCGCCGTCGCCGTGCCGAACGCCGTTCGGTAGGCCGTCACGCCCAACACGGCCAGCCACGCCGGGGTGTACTCCGCGACCTTCGCGCGCAGGATCTTCCCGCCCGCCGTCAGCTCATCGCGCGTCAGCTCGTCCGCCCGCGCCGTCGCGCGGGCGGCCAGGTTGGTGATGCCCAGGCCGTACGACGGGAGTTGGTCCTGCTCGTCCGGGCGGAACTGGCGCGGGGTGAAGCCGGAGCGGTGCAGCGCCGGCCAGAAGCGGTTGCCCGGGCGTGCGAAGTGGTGGCCCGTCGCCGCCGACCACAGGCCCGGGTTGATGCCGCACAGGAGCACATCCAGGCCGGGAGCGATGACGTCCGGCAGCAGCTTGTCGGCGGCCGCCAGCAGTTCGGCCCGGTTCACCGTCGACGCCATGCCGACAAGCATGCCAGGGCGGCCGGCGCGGCCCGGCACAGCGACGACGCGGACCTGCTGCGGCAACTGGGGCGGCTGCCGGTTAGCGTGTGAGCATGGGTGTGCGGCGGTTGATCTCCAGCGGGTCGACGTTCGAGCAGGAGATCGGGTACTCGCGGGCCGTCGTCGACGGCGACTGGGTGCACGTCTCCGGGACGACCGGGTTCGACTACTCGGCGATGACCATCTCGGACGACGTCGTCGAGCAGGCCGAGCAGTGCTGGCGGAACATCGACGCGGCCCTGCGCGAGGGCGGGGCCGGCGTGGCGGATGTTGTCCGCGTGCGGTATCTGCTGCCCGACGCCGCCGATTTCGAGCCCTGCTTCCCCGTGCTGCGCAAGTGGCTCGGGGGCGTGCGGCCGGCCGCCACCATGCAGGTCTGCGGGCTGTCCGACCCCCGGATGCGGATCGAGATCGAGGTCACCGCCCGGCGCGCCGGGAGCCGGGTCGCGCCGGGCCTGGGCTGGCCTCGCTGACAAACAGCGGCCGCCGAATCAAGCCGAATCAATCAGCGGCCGCCGAATCAAATGAGCGGTGGCTGAATCAATCAGCGGCAGCCGAGGCGTGGTAGCGGGCCACCAGCTCGCGACTCAGGCGGCCCCGGGCCGAGACCTCCAAGCCGAGCGACTGGCCCCACTCGCGGATCGCCTGGTTGCGGGCCCGGCTCACCCGCCGCGAGTCGCGCTCCGGGCGGTACGTGCGCCCACGCCCGCCGCCGGCGACCGGACCCCGGCCGACCCTGCGGGCCGCCCCGACGAACGGGGCCAGCGCGTCGCGCAACCGCTGCGCGTTCGCGGCCGAGAGATCGATCTCGTACCGCACCCCGTCGACCTCGAAGCCGAGGCTCTCGTCGGCGCGCTCGCCGTCGAGATCGTCGACCAGAGTGTGGATTACGCGCCGCACCATGGTGTCCCTTTCGCGATGCAAGAAAAAGCCCCCCGCGAAAGAGCGAACGCATCGCCCGCCGTGTTACTCCACCGTTATGTCCAGGGCGGCGGCCAGCACGTGGGCCAGCGCCACCAGGTCGCCCGTGCCGATCGTGGCCCCGGCCAGCGCCGTCACGCCGCCGATCCCGGCCAGCGTGCACGCGGTGAGCCGGGCGCCCTCCAGCTTCGCGCCGGAGAGCTGGGCCCCGGTCAGGTCGCACCGGGTGAAGACCGTGCCGCTCAGGTCGGCGCCGGTGAAGTCGGCGCCGGTCAGGTTGCAGTCCTCGAAGACCACGGCCCGGAACTGGGCGGCCCGGAACACGGTCAGGTCGGCCCGGCACTCGCGCACGGTCACGTCGCGGAACAGCCCGTCGAGCCACTGCAGGCCGGTCAACCGGCTGCCCTTGAGCGCCACCCGGACGAGCGACGACTGGTCGCCGCGCAGGTTGGCCAGGTTCGACTGCTCGACCAGGCAGTCGGTGAGCGAGACCTTCACGAACGAGCCGCCGCTGAGGTCGGCGCGGTTGAAGCGGCACTGGTTGAACTCGGCGCCCTTCGCCGAACGGCCGGTCAGGTCGAGGTCGTAGAAGCCAAGTGCGACGTACGCGCCCTCGTCGCGCAGGTCGTCCTCCTCGATCGTGGCCAGTTCGAGGGAGCGGGGCGGTCGCGGCCGGGCCGGCGCAGACGGAGCCATGAGTGTGACGTTAGTGGCAGGAGTGACGGCTTGCCGAGTCGCCGATCGGTCAGCCCGGCAAAATCACCAGGCAATCGCGGCGACGCGTGCCTATCCTTGCGAGCGTCATGTCTGAGGTACAAAAGGCCCCCACGCTCAGTGAGCTCCGCGCGCGTCTGGCCGGGCTCATGCCGCAGGACCAGCACCGGCTCCGGCGGCGCATCGACGGGGCGAAGAAGTCTCGGCACGCGCAGGCGATCGCCGAGGCGATCCGCGCCGACGTGGAGCGGGCCGAGCAGCGTGTCGCCGCCCGGCGGGCCGCGACGCCCCAGGTCAGCTACCCCGAGCAGCTGCCGGTCAGCCAGCGCAAGGACGACATCCTGGCCGCGATCCGCGACCACCAGGTCGTGATCGTCGCCGGCGAGACCGGCTCGGGCAAGACGACCCAGCTGCCGAAGATCTGCCTGGAGCTGGGCCGGGGCGTGACCGGACAGATCGGGCACACCCAGCCGCGCCGGATCGCCGCGCGCACGGTGGCCGAGCGGGTCGCCGAGGAGCTGGGCTCCGAGCTGGGGCAGACCGTCGGGTTCAAGGTGCGCTTCTCCGACCAGTCGAGCGACCGGACCATGGTCAAGGTCATGACCGACGGCATCCTGCTCGCCGAGATGCAGCAGGACCGGCTGCTCCGGCAGTACGACACGCTGATCATCGACGAGGCCCACGAGCGCAGCCTCAACATCGACTTCATCCTGGGCTACCTCAAGCAGCTCCTGCCCCGCCGCCCCGACCTCAAGGTGGTCATCACCTCGGCCACCATCGACCCGGAGCGCTTCTCCCGGCACTTCGGCGACGCCCCGATCGTCGAGGTGTCCGGCCGGACGTATCCGGTCGAGGTGCGGTACCGGCCGATCGAGTCGGCGGACGAGGGCGAGGACGAGGTCGACCAGTTCGACGCGATCTGCAACGCGGTGCTCGAGCTGCAGGCCGAGGGGTCGGGCGACGTCCTGGTCTTCCTCAGCGGCGAGCGGGAGATCCGCGACACCGCCGACGCGCTGGCTCGCCTCGACCTGCCGAACACCGAGATCCTGCCGCTGTTCGCGCGCCTGTCGTTCGCCGAGCAGCATCGGGTGTTCCAGTCGCATACCGGCCGGCGGATCGTGCTCGCGACCAACGTGGCCGAGACGTCGCTGACCGTGCCGGGGATCAAGTATGTGATCGATCCGGGTACCGCGCGCATCTCCCGGTACAGTCACCGCTTGAAGGTCCAGCGGCTGCCGATCGAGCCGGTGTCGCAGGCCTCGGCCAACCAGCGCAAGGGCCGCTGCGGGCGCACGTCCGACGGCATCTGTATCCGGCTCTACAGCGAGGAGGACTTCCTCGGCCGGCCGGAGTTCACCGACCCGGAGATCCTGCGCACCAACCTCGCCTCGGTCATCCTCCAGATGATCTCGCTCGGCCTGGGCGACCTCGGCGCGTTCCCGTTCATCGACCCGCCGGACCGCCGCAACGTCACCGCCGGCGTGCAGCTGCTGGAGGAGCTCGGCGCGCTGGAGGGTGCGCAGAAGCTGACCCCGCTCGGCCGCCGGCTGTCCCAGCTGCCGGTCGACCCGCGGCTGGCCCGGATGGTGCTGGAGGCCGAACGCAACGGCTGCGTGCGCGAGGTGATGGTGATCACCGCGGCGCTGTCGATCCAGGACCCGCGGGAGCGCCCGGCCGACAAGCAGGCCCAGGCGCAGCAGCTGCACGCCCGGTTCGCCGACAAGGACTCGGACTTCGTCGGGTACCTCAACCTGTGGAACTACCTCCAGGAGAAGCAGCAGGAGCTGTCCAGCAACCAGTTCCGCAAGCTGTGCCGGGCCGAGTTCCTCAACTACCTGCGGGTCCGCGAGTGGCAGGACATCTACAGCCAGCTGCGCTCGGTGCTGCGGACCATGGACGTGACGCCCAACGAGGAGCCGGCCGCGCCGCTGCAGATCCACGTCTCGCTGCTGTCCGGCCTGCTCTCGCACGTCGGGCTCAAGGACGTCGACAAGCACGAGTATCTGGGTGCGCGCGGCGCCCGCTTCGCCGTCTTCCCCGGCTCGGCCCTGTTCCGCAAGACGCCGCGCTGGGTGATGGCCGCCGAGCTGGTCGAGACGACCCGGCTGTGGGCCCGGGTGTGCGCCCGCATCGAGCCCGAGTGGATCGAGCCGCTGGCCCAGCACCTGGTGAAGCGCAACTACAGCGAGCCGCACTGGGAGAAGAAGGCCGCCGCGGTCATGGCGATGGAGAAGGTGACGCTGTACGGCGTGCCGATCGTCGCCCAGCGCAAGGTGAACTACGGCCGGATCGACCCGGCGCTGTCCCGCGAGCTGTTCATCCGCCACGCGCTGGTGGAGGGCGACTGGGAGACCACCCACGCGTTCTTCGCCGAGAACCGCCGGCTGCTCGACGAGGTCGAGGAGCTGGAGAACCGGGCCCGCCGCCGCGACATCCTGGTCGACGACGAGACGCTGTTCGACTTCTACGACAAGCGCATCGCCGAGGAGGTCGTCTCCGGCCGGCACTTCGACAGCTGGTGGAAGAAGACCCGCCGCGAGCAGCCGGACCTGCTCACGTTCGACCCGGCGATGCTGGTCAACCAGGGTGCGGATGCGGTACGGCAGGAGCAGTACCCGGACCGCTGGAGCAGCTACTCGCTGACGTACCAGTTCGAACCCGGCACCGAGGCCGACGGCGTGACCGTCCACATCGGCCTGCCGCTGCTCGGCCGGGTGGACGACGCCCAGTTCAGCTGGCAGGTCCCGGGCCTGCGTGAGGAACTGGTGACGGCGCTCATCAAGTCGCTGCCCAAGGCGCTGCGGCGCAACTTCGTGCCCGCCCCCGACACCGCCCGCGACGCCCTGGCCGGGATGCCGCCGGGGGAGGGGCACCTGCTCGACGCCCTGGAGCGCGAGCTGCGCCGGCTGACCGGGGTGACCGTCCCGCGGGAGGCGTGGGACCTGAGCCGCATCCCCGACCACCTCAAGATGACGTACCGGATCGTCGACGACGCCGGCAAGCCGCTCGCCGAGAGCAAGAGCCTGGACGAGCTGCGGTCCCGGCTCGCGCCGAAGGTCGAGGAGACAGTCGCCGAGGCCGCGGTCGACGTCACCCGGGCCGGCATCACGTCCTGGAGCTTCGGCGAGCTGCCGCGCACCCTGCACCGCACGGTCGCCGGCCACACGCTCACCGTCTATCCGGCGCTCGTCGACGAGGGCACGTCGGTGGCGGTCAAAGCCTTCGACCTGCCGGCCCGCCAGGCGCTGGAGATGTGGGCCGGGACGCGCCGCCTGCTGCTGCTCACGCTGCCGCCGGCGGCGCGCTTCGTGCAGGGCCGCCTGTCGAACGAGGCGAAGCTGTCGCTCAGCCGCAACCCGCACCGCAACGCCGTCGACCTGCTCGACGACTGTGCGGCCTGCGCGGTCGACCAGCTGATGACCGACGCCGGGGGACCGGCGTGGGACGAGAAGGGCTTCACCGCCCTGCGCGACAAGGTCCGGGCCGACGTGGTCGACCTGACGCTCGAGGTGGTGGACAGCGTCCGGAAGATCCTGGCCGCCGCCTACGACGTCGAGCAGCGCCTCGCCCGCACGAAGAACCCGCTGCTCCTGCCGGCGCTGGCCGACATGCGGCAGCAGTTGTCGCGTCTGGTGTACCGCGGCTTCGTCACCGACACGGGATGGCAGCGCCTGCCGGACCTGGAGCGGTATCTGCGCGGCATCGAACGGCGGCTCGAGAAGGTGCCGACCGACCCGGCCCGCGACCGGGACCGGATGCTCACCGTGCACGAGGTCCAGCGGGAGTACGACCAGCTGGTGTCCTCGATGACGATGACGCCCCAGCTGCGGGAGATCCGCTGGATGATCGAGGAGCTGCGGGTGGGCCTGTTCGCGCAGGCGCTCGGGACCGCCTACCCGGTGTCCGACGTGCGGATCTACCGGGCGATGGACGCCTTGCCGGCCTGAGCCACCACCGGCGCCAGCAGCGCGACGCCGGCCGCCAGCACCGCGAGGGTCAGCAGGGCGTTGCCGAGGCCGATCACGTCGGCCAGCACGCCCACGGCCGGCGGCCCGACCAGAATCGAGCCGTAGCCGATGGTCGTCACCAGGGCGATCGACTCCGCCGGGCGGTCCGTCTCGCCGGCGGCGCTGACCGCGGCCGGGAAGACCAGGCAGATGCCGGCGCCCCAGAGCAGCGCCCCGCAGTACGTGAGCGCCGTCCAGGGGGCGAGGACGGTGAGGGCGACGCCGGCGATGCCCAGGAAGCCGCCGGCGCGGACCGCTCCGGCCCGGCCGAGCCACGCCGCGACCGGGGTGCCGAGGAACCGGCCGACCGTCATCGCGGTGGCGAAGGCGGTGAAGCCGAGCGCCGCCGCGGCCTCCGACAGGCCGCGGCCGGTGTCGAGGTACAGCGGGAGCCAGTCGGCCGCGGCGCCCTCGATGATGGTCGCGCAGAGCGTGAGCGCCCCGATGAGCAGCAGCCCGCGGCTGATCCTCGTGCGGTTCGCGGTCTTCTCAGGGGTCCGGTCGGTCCGCTCGTCGATGTAGAACGCCAGGCCGACCCAGGTCACCAGGGTCGCGCCGACCGCCACCGCCGTGAAGTGGTAGCCGATCGGCAGGTCGTGGCGGGCGGCGAGCGAGCCGAGCGCGGTGCCGCCGATCGAGCCGAGGCTCCAGCAGGCGTGGTAGCGCGGCATCCACTCCCGGCCGGCCCGTTTGTCCACCGCGCTGCCCTGGACGTTCATCGCCACGTCCCACGAGCCGTAGACCAGGCCGAGCGCGAACAGCACCGCGCCCAGCTGCCACAGGTTCCCGGCCAGGCCCACGCAGCCGAGCACCACGGCGGCGGTGACGGACATGACCGCCACCCAGGCCCGGCTGCCGATCCGGCGGCAGATGTGCCCGGTCAGCGGCATCGACACCAGCGAGCCGATGCCGAGCGCGAGCAGCGCCCGGCCGAGCTCGCCGGGCGTCACGTCGAGGTGCTTGACGACCGCCGGGACCCGCGACACCCACGTGCCGAGCAGCGTGCCGCTGGCGGTGAACACCAGAGCGGTGCCGATGGCGGCGCGGCGCACGGTTGTCAGATGTCGCCCGGCCGGCGGAAGATGACCGTCTGGTCGTTCCCACCCTGCTGCGGCGGTGGCGGGTATCCGGGGTTGATCACCGTCGTGGGTGCTCCGCCGTAACCGGGTGGCTCGTAGCCGCCCTGCGGCGGCCCGTAGCCACCCTGCGGCGAACCGTAGTTGCCCTGCGGTGAACCGTAGGTCGTCGGGGTCGGGGGGCGGTGGAGGCC
>NZ_JAHYSG010000032.1 GCF_022095675.1 Dactylosporangium sp. AC04546
CCGCCCATCCCACCCATCGGCGGGTACATGGGCGGGTACATCGGTGGGTACGCCGATGTCGCGGCTGCGGCCTGCCCGGTCGCGGCCACACCGGTTCCCGGCACCGCGGCGGTCACCGGCACGCCCGGGAACCCGGAGCCGGATGATCCGCGCAGGCCGTCGCCGGGGCGCACGACCTGGTCGCTGAGGTCCGGCGCCCCCGGATGGTCGAACAAGCTGCTGCCGGGCAACCGCTCGCCGCCCAGACCGAAGTCGGGGACGCCGTCGCCCGTGGTGTCGAAGCCGGTCGTACCGTCCGGGCCGGTGACCAGCCGGGTGCCCTCGGGCAGCCCGCCACCGGGCAAGGCCCGACCGTCGAGGCCGACGTCCGGCACGCCATCGCCATCCAGATCGATGCCGCGCGCTCCGTCCGGTCCGGTGACCAGCCGGCTCCCCTCCGGAAGTCCGCCGCCGGCCAGCGGTTGGCCGTCCAGGCCGAGGTCGGGCACGCCGTCGCCGGTGACGTCGAAGCCGGTCTGGCCGTCGGGCCCGGTGACCGGTCGATGGCCCTCCGGGAAGCTGCCCCCGGCCAGCGTCCGGCCGTCCATCCCCAGGTCGGCGACGCCGTCGCCGTCGACGTCGATGCCCTGCGTCCCGTCCGGCGACCGTACGACGCGGCTTCCGGGCGGCAGCCCGCCGCCCGGAAGGGCTTGTCCGGTGAGGCCGATGTCGGGAACACCGTCGCCGGTGACGTCGAACCCCGTGCCGTTCTGACCGGTCACTGGGCGAGGCAGCCCGGTGCCACTCCCGGGCAGGTCCGCGCCCGGGAGCCCGCCCGTCGGTACACCACCGCCGGGCAGCCCGCCGCCACCCGGAAGCCCGCCACCGCCCGGAAGTCCGCCGCCGCTCGGAAGTCCGCCGCCGCTCGACAGGCCGTCGGGGAGTGCCGAACTCGACATGGACGGACCGCCCGACGGCGCCCCGATGTCCGTCTTCGGCAAACCACCGAAGTCGAACTTCGGAAAGTCCCCGAACTCAATCTTCGGCGGCGTGTTGCCGGTCGCGCCGGGGCCGGTGCCGGCGGGCGGCGGGAAGTACGGACTTGGCGGTACCGACTGCAGCTCGCCATAGATCGACATGTACGCCTCGGAGAGCCGGCTGACATTGGCGTCCAGCGCCTGCTTGGCCGGGCCGAGGACCCTCGCGTCGATCCACGGCCGGTACCGGCCGGCCTCCTTCGCGAGCTCGGCCCGCCAACCGTCGTGGTCGAACCACGAGTTGCCCGCTTGTATATGCCAGTACTTGAGCGTCCGGCTGGTCTTGCCCTTGCCGCCCAACAGATAGGTGTTCTCTATCCAGAAGATGTCGTGCCAGAGCTGGCGGAAGTCGCTCTGGATGCGGAAGTGCTCCAACTGGGCCTGTCGCTGGGCGCTCTCGATGGACCTGGTCAGGGTTTCGTAGCCCCTGCCGCTGGGGTGGCGCGGGCTGTAGGCGACGCTGAGCGCGAGATTCAGCCACCGGTCCAAACCGTCGAGCACGCCGTGGACCGTGTTGTGCGCCGGCCCCTTCCACGTCTTGTCCACGGTGGCCAAGTTTCGCCGCAGGACCGTGTCCTGGATTTCCGCGAGGCCGGCTCCCACCAGGCTGAGCCCTTCGGCGGCGTGCGCGGCGTCGTCGCCGTTGGCGCTGTAGAACCCGGTGGGGAGCGCCTTCGTCGGGTCGACGCCGTTCACCGTGTACGTACCAAGGCCGCCGTTCGCCTCGACATCTTCCTTCACGGTCGGCTTGGTGTCGTAGAAGAGGAGGAACGAGGTCTCCCAGAGCAACTTCCACAGTTGCCAGTTGCCGTAGAAGAGGAAGTCGAGGTCGTAGTGGACCTTGTCGACCTCAATCGATAGCAGGGCCATCGGCGTTCTCCGGAGCGGGGGGCACGGGCCGACCGATCGCACCGTCCACGGCGGACGGATCGGTCCAGTCCTCGTCCCCGGTGAGTGAGGTCGTGCGCTCGCGACGCCGGTCCCCGGCGGCCGCGCCGTACTGCGACCACAGCGGCGGCACCGATCCACTTCGGACGGAGACATGGGCGTCCGGCACACGCGTGTAGCCGTCCGAGCCCAGCCCCGGGAGGCGCCCCACCGACGTGAGGACCGACCGCCGCTGCGACGCGGCGCCACCACCCCCCGGCGCCGGCGCGCCGCCGTAGCCGGCGCCCAACCCGGACACCAGGGGCACCTGCGGCGTCGGATCGATCGGCGGGGACGTCGGCAGTGGCGGCAGGGGTGCGGTGCCGCTGAGCGGGCCGGGCAATCCGGTCAGGATCGTCGACGGGTTGCCGGACCCCGACGTCAGGGCGAAGCTCGGCAGACCGATGTCACCACCGGGGGAAGACCCGCCCGCAAACGCTCCGGGTGGGCCGCCGAGCAGGCTGTACGAGCCGATGGCCGGCATGCCGGGCAGGTCGCCGTCGGAGCCGTCGCCGCCGCCCGGCGCGGCTTCGTCGCCGCCGGGCACGTCGTCGCCGGCGGACCCATCGCCGTCAGCACCGGCGTCGCCGCCACGCTCGGCGTCCTGCCCGGCCCCGCCGTCGCCGGCGATGTCCGCCGGTGTGGCCGGTATCGGGGCGAGGCTGCCGCCGGCGCTTCGGTACGCCGCCGCGAGCCGCTCCAGAATCGCCTGCGCGCCCGCGTTGATGGTCTCCTCCGTGACTGTCCGCGGCTGGGCCGCACGGACGCTCTGCACCCAGCTCGCGTACTCCTGGATCTCCGACTGGGCGGTCACGAGCGCGTCGCCCGCGGCGGTCAGCGCGCCGCCGTACGGGCCGAGCGGTTTGGCGGTCTCACCCACGAACGCGACGAGGTCGCCCACGACGCTGCCGAAGGCGGTCGACGCGGGCCCGCTCCAGGAACCCCCCGAGCCGATGACGCCATCCACGCTGCTGGAGACGTTGGCGCTCAGCGTCTCCAGCGTGTCGACGACCTTGTCGAACGCCGCCGACGCAGTCGAGAAGCTTCCGGGCTGACCCGCCATGATCGCCGGCAGGATCTGGTCGAACGTGACTGGGTTCATGGTGCCGCTCCCTTCGTGGGGTCAAGCCCGTCGCCGCCGACGAGTTTGGTGACGCCTGGGAATTTGGTGCTCAGCGCCTGGATCAACTCGTCCACCCGCTGAGCGTCGTCCTGGTTCAGTTTCTCGCTGTTCTCGTACTTCTGGGCGACCGTCACCAGGTTCTGCCCGGTCCAGTAGACGGCGTAGCGGAGATCTTCGATAAATGTCCCGTATTCTTTGATCCGGTTCTCCCACTGGGCCTTCAGGGAAGACCCCGCGTCGAACAGACCGGGAGTGATCTTCAGAAGCCGAAGCTTGCCGGCGTACGTCTGGAGCCGGTCAGCGGCGTCCAGATAGGACGATGCGACCCTCCGCAGCGCGCCACCATCGGGCGCGACGACGTCGACCATGCTCCAATCACCTCATCCTGCAGGTGCCGGCTCCCTTGCCGCCGGCGGCGGCAAGGGAGCATCGCGTCACCACATCTTCGTGATGGTGTTCTCGGTGTTGAGGATGTTCTGGACGATGCGGTCGAGGGCCGGCGCCGCCTGCGTCGTAAGGATGCTCACCATTTCGTTGATCAGGTTGTTCCAGGAGAGCTTGTACTGCGCGTAGGCGTCCTGGTCCTGGCCGGTCCACAGCTGCAGGTAGTTCTGCAGCGCGCTGTGCAGCTCGTCCAGTTGCCCCTGGATCGCGCTGCCGCTACTGAGGATGTCCTGGACGACACCCTGGACCTGCGCGGGGTTGATGGCGTATGTCGGCTGGCTCATGTCGGGCCCTTCCCTTGCTGGTTGACGTCGGTGGTTGTCAGATCGGAATGGAGCCGGCCTCGCTGACGTTGGTGTCCTCGGTCTGGGCGACCTGCTGGGCACTCGTGTTGAGGCGTTCGGCCATGCTGTCGAGGTCGTTCACGATCGTCTGCGCCTTCTGCCGCCAGGACTCCATCGAGTTCTTGAAGGTCGTCGAGGAGCCGGCCATGAACTGCATCTGGTCGACCTCGCTCATGACCCGGGCAATGATCGTGGTGATGTCGCTCTTCGTCTCGACCATGAGCGCGGCCGAGCTCCGCATGGCCTCCGAAGGCGCTGACAGTGGATAGCCCATGAGGTCTCCTCCTCGTGTTGGTGGGCGGTGTGGTGACAGTGGTGCTAGCCGGGGGCGTTGGACGTGGTGACGGGGATGGTGGCCTTCGCCGTTTCGGGATCGAGTGACGGGCCGACCGGGATGAGATCGAGGAGCGCGGCCGGCACCGGGACGGGTGTCGCGGCGCCGTAGCCGAGCACCTCGGCCACGCTCGTGCCGGCCAGTGGGTAGCGCACGCCGGTGTCGACGAGCAGGTGCAGCGTCCCGTCGGCGACCCCCGGTGCCGGCTGGTCCCGGATCAGCAGACCGGCGCCTGGTTGCACGACGACCCGGTCGGCCAGGCGCGGTTCCCGCACCGCGACCACGGCCGGCGTCTCCGGCACGGCGGGCGGCTCGCCCAGCGCGATGCGCGCCGTCGGACCCTCCTTGGCGTCCACGGTGACCTGCAGGCACGGCGCCGTGCCCGGGGCCGGCTGTGCGAGCGCTGGTGGGGCTGCGGGGTGCAGTGGGTTGACGGTCTGGTCGACGGACATCGGCGCGCCGGCGAGCGCCGCCGGGGTCAAGGGCAGCGCCCGGACCTGTCCGCCCGGGTATGCCTGGGCCGTGCGGGGGTCGACGAGCAGCAGCGCCGCTCCGGTGGCGGTCACCGGTGAGAGGCCGTCGGTACGGACAAGATAGTGCTGCCCGTCGGGCTGGCCGGCGACCGCCTCGGTGAGCTTGAACAGTTGCCCGACCTTGCTCGCGGTACCGCCGATGACCGGTCCGGGACGGCCCCGCCCCGGCGTGTCCGGTGCGGCCAGGTCCGGGCCGGCGGGAACGACGTCGAGCCACGCCCACCCGACCGGTTGCTGTACCGCCGAGGCGTACCCGAGAACGCTGAGCTGGGCGGCGGACGAGATGCGCAGCCGGCGGTTGTGCCAGGCCAGGTACACCTCGCCGGCGGGCGAACGGACCAGGAGGCCGCGCCCGTCCTCCAGGGTCTCGCCCTTGGCGGTGGCGCCCACCCAGAGCGTGACGTGGGTCTTGACCGCTCCGGCCGAGTCGGTGCGCGTGGTCGAGCACACGAGCCACTTCGTGCCGTCGAGCGAGTCCACCTTGGGCAGGTGGTCGGGGGCGGCCTCGATGCCGACGGGCAGGCCGTGCGGGACGTCCGCCAGCGAGTTGCCCGAGACCTGGACGACCGTCGGCTCACCGCCGAGCAGCAGCCGGGCGGAGGTGTAGTTCGCCACCGGACGGAGCACGCCGTCGAGGTAGACGTATCTGGATCCCGTCTCCTTCTCGACGATCAGCGTGCCGGGGGTCTTCCACTTGGTGTTCCCGCCCGGAACGATGTACCCGTACACGCCGCACGCCGCCACGGCCAGTGCGCCCAGGACGAGCCCGCAGACCCATCCGATGACGAACCGGCGGTTCGGGGTGTGCGGCGAGTCCGGTTCGGCCCGGAGCATCGCCGAGACGAGCCGGCTCATCACGAAGGAGTGCGCCTGTACCTGGTCGCGTCGCGTCTGCATGTCGAAATCCCTATCCGGCTAGCGCCCGGGCCCACTGGTAGGCGTCGAACAGTGCCAGCAGCAGCACCATGACGACTCCTGCCGCGAGGTACTCCGCGACGTCTGCGATGCGGCCCCAGTACGGCAGCAGCCGCCGCCCCGGAAGGTGGCGGGATACCGCGAGCAGGCTTCCGGCCAGGAACACCAGCCCCGTCAACGCCAGCAGGCGCCGCATGACATCCGGGTTCGCGGCGAACTGGACGGCCATGAAGGTGAGGCCGGTGACGGCCGGCGACAGGGCGGAGATCCGTTGCCAGGCAGAACTCAGCCCGCGGGCGCGGATGAGCAGTACCGCGCTGATCGCGGCGACCAGGCCGCAGGCCACGCCGCCGCCGTGCTCGACCAGCACGACAGCGGCCACCGTCACCACGGCCCCGACCGCGACCGTGATCGCGGTCAGGTACGCGTCCGCCACCGCCGCACCGGCCATGAGCTGCTGCGCCGGGTAGGGCTCGATGTCCTCGGCCAGGTCCGCCGCGCCGGTGGGCAACTGCGGCAGCCGCAACCGCGCCAGGCGGAAGGCGATGGACGGGGTGAGCGTGCTGAGGACGAGCACCAGGGCCGCCACGCCGCCGGCCGCCCGGACCGGCGTCAGCCCCAGGGTGACCAGCAGCGCCCCGATCGCACCACTCGCGCCGATGAGCCACAACGCGAGGAACACCGGCTGCTGGTGGCCGATGACGGCCATGGCGAGCACGGCGGTACCGGTGGCCGCCGCGAACGCGGCGAGCGCCTGCGGCCCGGCACCGGTCTCCGCGGCGACCGGGCCGGGCACCAGGTATCCGGCCAGGCCGGCGAACGGCAACGCGGTCAGCCCGCACAGCAGGGCGGCCCACGCATCGTCCAGGGCCCGCGAGAACATCGTGGCGGCGACGACGAGCACGCCCGCGACGGCCGCGGCCACCCAGCCCCGGGGAGTGAAGGCGGGATCCAGCAGCAACGCGAAACAGACGAGCAGGACCACGCCGCCGAGCGCCACGAACAGGCCCCGGGTCATCGAGTCGCGCCAGCGGTCGGGCCGGGAGCGCACACCGGTGGCCAGGCCGTAGATGAGGTCGTCGAAGTGCACCGGCGGCAACTGCCCGTCCCGCGGCCGCAGGTACAGGGTCTCGCCGTCGTGGATCTGCAATGCCTCGGGCGTCGACTCCTCGTCGAGCGGCCCGCTGCCGAGCCGCTGGAGGACCCAGTCCTCCTCCCCGGTCAGCCCCCGGCCGCGTCCCCTGGCGTTCGCGGGCGCGTCTGCGGCACCGTCGGCGCCGGGACGGCCGGGGGCGCTGACGGTCGTCGCGCGCTGCACGAGAACCGGCAACAGGTCGCAGATCGGTACGGTCATCGGGAGCGCCAGCTCGAGGGTCCGGTAGGGAGTCACCAGCACTACCCGGCAGAGGTCCGCGGTCGGCGCCGTCATGACGCACCCGGACCCGGTGGCATGAGCCCGGCCTGCACCAGCGCCGTCCCGGAGAACCGGCTGATCCACTGCGCCCGGCCGGGCGGGAGGGTGAGCGGTTTGGTACCGCCGAGGAAGGCGTACTCGTCGCGCGGGCACGAGAACAGCAACCCGGGCGTGCCCAGGTCCCACATGCGGCGGAGCACCTGATCGTTCATCGCGCGCATACCACCGGACGTGCTCCGGGCGACCACCACGTGCAGGCCGATCTCGGTGCCCTGGGCCAGCAGGCCGACCAGCGCCTCGGCCGGGTTGATCAAGCCGGTCGCCACCAGTTCATGATCGTCGATGAGCACGAAGATCCTCGGTCCGCTCCACCAGTCGCGGCTGGGGAGCCGGTCGGGTGTGATCTCCGGCCTCGGCACCCGCTCCCTGAGCACCGGGGCGACCTGCGCCAGGGTCTCCTTGAGCTGCTCGCCGGAGAGCGCGTAGCCGATCTGGTACGCCGGCGGCAGCAGGTCCTGCAGTCGGCGCCGCGGGTCGACCACCAGGATTCTGGCCTCTTCGGGCGTGAACCTCGTGGTGATGGCGCGGAGGAACAGTCGCAACAGATTGCTCTTTCCGCTCTGGTGGTCGCCGAAGGCGATCAGGTGCGGTGTGACCGAGAAGTCGTGCCATACCGGCTGCAACGTCTGGTCGTCGACCCCGAAAGCGACCCGCAGGTCCCCTTCGGGCGGCGGCAGTTCGTCGACGTCGAGCTGCCGCGGCAGCAGACGGACCGGCGGGGCCACCGGCCCGGACCAGTGGTCACGCACGGCGGCCGCCAGCGCGGCCTGGCCTTCGGCCAGGTCTTCGACGGTCGACAGGCCATCGATGCGAGGTATCGCCGTCAGGTAGTGGTACTGGCTCGGTGTCATGCCTCTTCCCGGGATCTGTGGGACGTCGCGCGCCTTCCTGAAGTCGATCTCGGACTCCATCGGGTCGCCGAGACGCAGCTCCAGGCGGGTCTGCAGGACGTCCCGCAACCAAGGCCGGATCTCCGACCAGCGGCCCGCCCCCACCACGAGGTGCACGCCGTAGGTCAGCCCTCGGCTGGCGATGTCCTGCAGGCTGTCCTCCAGCGCTTCGTACTCCTGCCGCAGCGTGTACCAGCCGTCGATGACCAGGAACACGTCTCCGTACGGATCGTCGACCTGACCGAGCGCCCGCTGGCGCCGGTAGGCGGCCATCGACTCCACCCCGTGCTGGTTGAACATCACTTCCCGCGCCGCGAGCAGACCGAGCACCTCGACCACCGTGCGGGTGACCCGCTCCCGGTCCCGCCGCTGGGCGACGCTGCCGACGTGGGGCAGGTCGGCGAGCGACGCCAGGCCGCCGCCACCGAAGTCCAGGATGTAGAACTGGACCTCGACCGGCGTGTGGGTCAGCGCGAGCGCCGTGATGAGCGTTCGCAACAGTGTGCTCTTGCCGGTGCGCGGGGCGCCGACCACGGCGACGTGGCCCTTGCCGCCTTCGAGGTCGGCGATGAGCGGGTCGCGGCGCTGGTCGTACGGCCGGTCGACCAGCCCGACGGGAACCCGGAGGTTGCCGTAGGGTGCGCCGAAGCCTCTGGCCGGATCGACGTGCAGCGTCGGCAACAGCTGGTCCAGTGTCGCCGGGGCGTCGAGCGGCGGCAGCCACACCCGGTGGGCGGGGGGGCCGGCATCACGCAACCGGTCGACGATCACCTGCAGCACGGTCTCGGTGGCCTGCGCGTCCTGCGGTTCGGTCGGGCCGTCCGTCGGCTCCTCGTCCCGGTCCGGCCGGTGGAACGGGACGACGTAGCCGGCCTCGAACGGCAGGACCCGGGTTTCGCCGGCCGGACGCGCTCGCCGCCGTCCGGGCAGTGGGCACGGCCCGGACACGTAGGCCCCACGGAACTTCACCAGGGTGGTGGTGTCGGTGCGCAGGTAGCCCGTGCCCGGCGTCAGCGGCTGGTCGTAGCAGTCCGTGGTGCCGATCACGCCACGTGACTCCATGCCGGAGTACATGCGCAGACCGATGCGGTACGACAAATGGGTTTCGAGGGTGTGGATGCGCCCCTCCTCGAACCGCTGCGATGCGAGCAGCAGGTGCACGCCCAGCGAACGGCCCAGCCGGCCGATCATCATGAAGAGCTCGCCGAACTCACTTTTGGACGCCAGCAGCTCACCGAACTCGTCCACGATGATGACCAGCGTCGGCAGCGGTGCCAGCGCAGCTCCGGTCGCGCGTGCACGCTCGTACTCGTGCCGGGACGTGAAGCCGTGCCTGCGCAGCAGCTCCTGACGGCGTACCAGCTCGCCCTGCAGGGCGTCCTGCATCCGGTCCACGAGCGGCAGTTCGTCGGCCAGGTTGGTGATGAGCGCGGACACGTGGGGCAGGCCGTCGAGGCCCAGGAAGGTCGCGCCACCCTTGAAGTCGACCAGCACCATGTTCAGCGCTTCGGACGAATGCGTCATCGCCAGTGCGAGCACGATGGTCCGGATGAGCTCGCTCTTGCCCGAGCCGGTGGCGCCGATGAGGATCCCGTGCGGGCCCATGCCACCCTGGGCCGACTCCTTGATGTCCAGTTCCACCGGGCGGCCGCGCTCGTTGACGCCGATCGGCACCCGCAGCTGCTCCCACGGCGAACGGGTCTGCCACAGTGCCTGGGGCTCCATGGACCGCAGCTCCGCCACCCCGAGCAGTGAGGCCAGGTCCGCGGTGACGGCGGTCGCGTCACTGGCCCGGGCCGCCGCACCGAGCCGGTACGGCGCCATCAGCCGGGCGAGCGCCCGAGCCCGTACCAGGCTCAGCTGGTCCGGCCGGCCGATAGTGACACTCTCTTCCTCACCGGCGCGCGTCAGACTCACCCGCTCCACCTGCTCGCCCCGAATCCGCAGGCGCAGCGTGGTAGCAGCACCGTCCCACGGCAGGCTGCGGTCTACATCGATAGCGATGACGTTGCGGTACCCCGGACCGGCCAACCGGGCCGTGCTTGGCAGCGGCGCGTCATCGAGCACGACGACGAGGAACGGCTCGGTGCTCGTCGGCGACGCACCCACCTCGAACCGGCCGCGCTCGTCGAGCGCCTTGCCGCCCAGCATCCGGTCCAGATCGGAAAGGGTGTCGCACACCATGCGGGCCGAGCCGACCGCGTCGGCCTCGTCGGGGTGTTGCGCGTGCGGCAGCCATTTGACCCAGTCCCAATGGCGTAGGCGGTCGGCCGCCGCGTACACAGTGATCCGCAGGTCGTCCGGGGCGTGGAAGGTCGCGAGTTGGGCCATCATCGCCCGGACGAGCGCCCGGTTCGTGACCGGGTCCCCGTCCAGGCTGATCTTGGCGAACCCCCTGAGGTAGACCGCGACCGGCATCTCCTCGATCGTGGTGTACGCGCGCAGGAAGCGCCGCAGCCCGCTGGCGCACAGCGGCTCCAGGTCCTCGACCGGCTTGGTCTGCGGCGCCGCCAGCTCGAGCGCCAGCCGCTGCTGGCCCAGGCCGATGCGCACCTCGGCGAAGTCGGCGTGGTTGGCCCGCCGCTCCCAGAGCCGGTCGGTCGGGACCACCGCCCACAACCGGGCCGGCTGGGGATGCGTGAACAGCACGGACGTGCGCTGCTTGTCCAAACTGGACCTTACCTGCCGGCGGACCTGGCCCAGGTATCTCAGATAGTCGCGGCGCTCCCCCTTGAGCCGGCCCTTGCGTTCCATCCCGGACCGGACTCCCCAGGCAACCCCCATGATCAGGAAGGCGACGAGCATGATGCCGCCGGCGATGAGCATCATCGGGTTGTTCAGACTGCGCATGCCGCTGAAGCTGTAGAACATCAGCATCATCGCCGCGGACCCCGCCATCATCGGCAGGTAGAACAGCATGTTCAGGCCGGCACCGCCGCCGCCGACGCTCTCCGGAAGGGTCGGCGGCTCCTGCAGGGGAAACTCGCCTTTGTCGATCTGTGGAGCGGGTCGGCGGGGGGCCCGGGCAAGCTGAATGGTCGCGCTCATCGCGCCCCGCCCCTTTCATCAGTGGAGAAGGAGTCGTCAAGGTGCCCGGAGGGGCGCCAGCGGCGGCGTGTGCCACGAGGGACGACGCTGCCGAGCACGACCGCACCCACCACGGCGACCACCGTTACGGCGGCGAATCCGATCGCGGCATCCCGGGCTCCGGTGTCCTGCGGTGCCACCAGGACCGGCGAGACGGCCGGCAGCGCGGTCACCGTCACCGCCGCGCCCTGCTCATCCGGAAGGATCGCGGTGACCGCGCGGTACGGGTTCACCACCCCCCACCCGACCTCGGGGTTGGGTGTCCGGCCGGCCGGATGGTCGGCGGTCAGCTCCAGCCGGCGCTTGACCGCTGCCGCCGACAGCCTGGGGTGGTAGGCCCGCACCAGGGCCGCCGCCGCCGCCACGAACGGGGTCGAGTAGCTCGTTCCGTTGTCGACCAGATGACCCGGGGCCGCCCGGCTCAGGCTCACCACGTTGACGCCCGGCGCGACCAGATCCACCGACGCGCCGACCTCCGAAAAGTTGCTGCGCCGGCCGTCCTGACCGATCGCGCCGACCCCGATGACCTCCGGGAACGCGGCCGGATACGCCTTGGGATTTCCCCGCTCGAACTCGTTCGACGCGGACGCGACCAGCAGGACGTCGCGGGCCTGCGCGTACTCCACCGCGGCGCGAAGCTCCGCGCTCGCCAGGAATGCGCTCGCCGAGATGTTCACCACCCGCGCCCCACCGTCGACGGCCAGCCGGATGGCCCGGGCCAGGCCCGACGACGTGCCGTCACTCGGTCCGTTCGCCTGCCGGACGGGCAGGATCGTGACACCGGGTGCGATCCCGGTCATGCCCGTGCCGGTGCGGGGCGCCGCGCCGATGATGCCGGCGACGAACGTGCCGTGACCGTAGCAGTCCTGGTCGGCCGTGCCCACGCCGTTGACCACGTCGACGCCGGCGAGGACCCGCCCCGCCAGTTGTGGCACCGACGCGTCGACGCCGGTGTCGATGACGGCGACAATGACGCCACGACCGGTCGTCAGTGGCCACACTCGTTGCGGCGCCATCCGCTCCTGTGTCCACGGCGTACCCGGCAGCATGGTGTCCGACGGTGTCGTGCACCGGGTCGGGTCCAGCGGGCCGCCGGGGCGGGCCGGATCCGCAACAGGGCCGGCCGACCCCGACGCCGCCACCACGTTGCCCGGCGTGGCCACCGGCACCATGGACGCCGGCACCGGGGCGGCGCCTCCGGTGAGGGCGAACACCGCGACCACGCCCGTGGCACCGACGAGGGTGAAGGACGCACCCACACGTCTGCGCACGCTACGTCCACCTCCTCGGGAAACAGGGTTCAGCTGCGGGGACTTGCGCGAGGCTTCCGGCGACGTACGGTCAGCCGTACGTCCACACCGGCTCTTCGACGGCCGGCTCCTGCAGCGCCACCAGGGCTCGATGCAGTGCCGCGCCGTCGACCTCGGCGACGACGTAGTCACGGGACCGGATGTGCGCGACCAGCTCCGGATCCGGGAGCATGGCGTACCGCTCCAGGTAGTAGGTCGTCGCCTCGTTCCATATGTACGTGCCGTCGGTGAGAAAGTTCATCGGGACAGTGCCCCGCAGCGTCGGGTCGACGACGTCGTCCATGCGCGCGGCGGTCACCAGCAACGGCTCACCGCGACGCAGGTACGCCAGCAACTGCTCACGCTCCGTCTCCGCGGCCTCCGGATGGTCCGGACTCATCCGGGGTCCGGTCTCGGGGTCCACCTCGTCGAAGAGCACGGCGATGCGCACCCCGGGGTCCTCACTGCTCGACCACAGCAGCGCCGCATACGCCCGCGCCAGGCGCTGGTAGCCGGGCAACTCGGCCCTGGTCGGGTAGACCTCGACCCGTGGAACCGCCTCACCGGCCGCGCGGAGCGCGGTCTGGAGCCTGCCCGTGACCGCGACCAGGTCGGCCGGGTCCCGCACTTCGACGACGTAGACCCGCGCGGGTGGTGGCCACGGCGCACCGTCGCCGGGGAATCTCCACGACCGCCACAAGGCCAGGGCATCCGGCTCGGCGGCGACCGCCTGCGCGACGGCCTGATCGATGTCGTCCTCGGGCTCGGCCCGCCCGCGGGACGGTGCAGCCGACTCGTCCACGTCGGTTTCCGGCTCACCGGCGAGATAGGCGTCGACGGCGGCCAGGCCCGGCAGGAATCCGAACATCGGCATCTGATCGTCGTCGGCGAGCTCCACGGTGGACAGTGCCGACCGATCCAGGCCGCGCGCGGCGAGCAGTTCGTCCAGCAGTTCGACGTCCGGCGAGGCGAGTGGCGTGCGCTGCGAGAGCACCGCGTGGACGAGGGCGTGACCGACGTCCAGCTCGCGCCCCTCGGCGAGCCAGGTGCGACACTGGGCGATGAGCTCGTCCGGCAGCGTGCCGGCCAGGCGCAGCAGCATCCAGTGGCTCGCGCTTCGGCGACCCTCGACACCGACCATGGTCGCACCTCCTCACGCTGGGAGAGACCGCCTCGCCCTGCACCCCCTGACGACCTCGCGAGGGCCCCGGTTCACGGGAATCTCAGAAAATTTGCAACGCTCCGGCCGCCCTGAACCTCCGCAGGCCACCGCGCGTCAACGAGTCGACGGGTCGTGGTGCGCCCGTGCGTGACGACCTTGATGTGGACCTGGATGTGGACGCTGGAGGATGCTGCGTGGCTCGGCTGTTGCCAAACCTGTTGCCAACCATCGCCTGGTCGGGCGTCATCATCACGACGGCGGCGGGCTGCGCTGCCGATCCGCGGTCGGCCCTGCGGCCCGGGATGGGCGGGCTCGGGGCCATCCTGACCGTGGCGGGCCTCTGCATGCTGGCGGCCAACTGGAGGCAGAGCCGGCGCCAGCGGCGAGAGCAACTCGCTGCGTTCGTGAAGCCGACCCCGGAGTACGTCCGGCCACCGGATCCGGCACCAGCCCCCGCCGACGAGCTGGCATCCCGGCGAGAGCCGGCGAGTGCGGAGTGGTCCGAGCGTAGGGTGGGCGGGACGGCTGAACGCGGCCCGGGGCCGACGCCCGAGCCGATGACCGAACTCGGCCCACCGGCACGTGCCCCGGGTGTCCTCGCCGGACTCGTTGAGCGTCCGTACCGGATCACGATGGCCGGCGATGACGCACCCGCTGACGACACCGGCCCGCCGACCGCCCGCCACTCCCCGCCGGCGGCCCAGCCCCCTCGGCTCGCCTCCGTGGCGCCGGACGACGGTCCGGTCGAGCTGTCGATCGAGGTCGGCCTTGACCGGGTGCGGGTGCGACTGGAGGGCCTCCGCGCCGCACCGTCGCACGACCTGCCGGGAGTGCGGATCTACGTCGGCGAGTCCCCCGCCGGCCCGCTGCACCTCGACATCTGCCGATGTCCTGACGTGCTGACCATCACCGGTCACGCGGCCGCCCGCGAGAGGATCGCCAGAAGCCTGCTCGATCAGTGCGATCACCTCGCGGCAGCGCTGCGGGTCACGGTGGTCGGGAGGCGCCTGACGCGCCCGCTCGGTCACATCGGCGGCGACGAGCCGGACCCCGCCGACCGGCGCCACGTCGTGGATCGGCTGGACCAGCTTGCGCCGCACAACGACCCGACCACACCGTGTCTGGTGTTCTGCGCGGCCGACGACGCTGACGAGGCGCGACAGCTACGCCGCCTCGTCGAGGAGTCCCGCGGCATTCTCGTGCCGGTGGTGATCGGCGACATTCCACCCGCGCGGTGGTCGCTGCATGCCGAGCCCAGCTCCCCCGCCACGCCCTCCGGCACCGCGGCCCTCGATCGCGCGGACGCTGTCCCGGCGCCATCGGATACCCCGCCGGCCGACCACCGCGTGCTCCGCGGCTCCCCGCCCCGACGCACGCGGACGATCTGGGTGGCTCCGGACGAGTGAGCCCACCGGCCGGTCGCGACGGGTTCTGTGGTGTCATCCGACCGGAGCCCGGGATGCCACAGTCACCGCCGGTGCTGGCCGCTCGTCCAGTCGTCCCACCAGCCGATCCGACGGCTCGGCCCGAAACGGTGCCTCGCCGTCGTCGCGGGCGAGCGCATCCAGCGCCAGCCGCCGCCCCACCTCGAAGACCGCTACCACACCTTCGAACGGTTCCAACTCGGGCAGGTCCAGAGAGGCGAGGGTGCCGTCGCCGAGTTGCACGAGCACGAGGACCGCTTCTCCGACCGACCCAACGGGACCGTCGACGGCATCGCCGGTGACGCCGCGAGCGTCCTCCGCGAGCCTGATCAGGCTCGACGCGCTGGCCACGCGGTAGTCACGGCGTTGTCTGACGGAGATCACCGATGGATGAGGGTCGGCCGGCGTGGCATGGCCGTGCTCGTCCGGGACTGTGGGCTCGGTGGTGGTCGGATCGATCCAGTCCACTTGCCAGGGCGCGACCTCTCCGTACGCCTCGAGGAGCACCTCTGCGTAGCGGTACGTGGCGTTGTTGAGCGCGACATAGGCCCGCCACAGCGCCTCATGATCGCGCACGCCGCTGGACTCGCCGGCGGCGACGGCCGCGAGGTGGTCCTGGGCCGCCGCAACCACGTTCGCGAGAGCGGTCTCGACTCTGAGGTTCACATGACCCATGACGGCCCGATCCCAGCGGTGGTTCGCACCGGTTTTCAACGCGCTCGCTCCGTGGCTCACCTCCCGTGAACCGACCGCGGAGACGGCACGTCACCACATTGACATCCGTACCGTCACCAACGCCGCAGGAGTCAGTAAATGCGTTCCGGCTTGCGTACCAGGCGCCTGGCGGCGAGCGGTGCCGGCCTCGCCAGCGTCGCCGTGCTGCTCGTCGTGTGGCTGCTCGTCCCGAGCCACAGGCCGTCACCGTCGGGTCCCCGCGCGTCGGGTGCGTCCGAGCGTCCCGCTCGCCCCCCGTCGAGCAGCACGACAACCATGCCACCCGCAGTCTCACCGACGATCAGCCCGCCACCGTCGACTTCGCCTCGTCCCAGCGCGACTGAAACGGGTGCGACATCCCCGCCGGTCGTGCGCAGCACGACGCCGGTCGCCGTCAACGGCCGGTTGCGCGTTTGTGGAACCAAGCTGTGCAACCAGTTCGGAACGCCGATCCAGTTGCGGGGCATGTCGACGCACGGCATCCAGTGGTACAGCCAATGCGTCACCCAGGCATCCGTCACCGCACTCGCGAGCGACTGGCACGCGGACGTGCTGCGCATCTCCATGTACGTCCAGGAGGACGGCTACGAGACCAACCCGCGGCGCTTCACCGACCTGGTCACCAGATACGTCGACCTGGCCTCCGCAGCCGGCATGTACGCGATCGTCGACTGGCACATGCTCACGCCCGGTGACCCGAACCGCAACCTGAGCAAGGCCAAGGCGTTCTTCGCCGAGGTCGCGAGCCGCTACGCGGGCAAGCCCAACGTGCTCTACGAGGTCGCCAACGAGCCCAACGGTGTCTCCTGGCCGGCGATCAAGTCGTACCACGAGCAGATCATCCCGGTGATCCGGGCAAAGGACCCACAGGCGGTCGTCCTGCTCGGCACCCGGGCGTGGTCTTCGCTCGGCGTGTCGGACGGCGCGAGCGAGTCGGAGATCATCGCCAGTCCGGTGTCGGCATCGAACATCATGTACACGTTCCACTTCTATGCGGCCTCGCACGGCGCGAGGTACCTCAGCGCGCTCTCCCGGGCCGCCGACCGTATCCCCGTGTTCGTGACCGAGTTCGGCACGCAGACCGCGTCCGGAGACGGTGGCAACGACTTCTCCACATCTCAGCGCTACATCGACCTCATGGCCGACAAGAAGATCAGCTGGACGAACTGGAACTACTCGGACGACCACCGATCGGGTGCGGTGTTCAAGCCGGGCACGTGCGGCGCCGGCCGCTTCACGGACTCGGCGAGCCTGAAGCCGGCCGGGGCGTGGATACGGGATCGGATCCGCACGGCAGGCCACGGTCTCAACGCCGCGCCGAGCCCGGCCGCTCAGCCGAACGGGTTGCCGGCATGGGTCAACGTCTCCCAGGCCAGGAAGTAGTTGGCGCCCGCCGGTCGGCGGCCGGAGACGAGCTTGCCGGTGTTGGGCAGCGCAAGGCCGAGCACCCCGTGGTAGTGGTTGTAGGCGACTTCGAGCGTGCTGCCCAGGCCGGTAGCGACGGTGCCGCCGCAGAGCCAGCCAGGCACGGGATCGCCCAGATCCAACCCGGCGTGGAACTCGAGCGCCGCGGTCAGCCGCGGACGGATCTCGGCGTACAGGTCCGTGCCCTGGATCCAGGCGGTGGCCGCGATATGGCCGGCGGCGGAGAACCCCCAGCCCGTGTGGCCGAAGTCCCGGCACGTCTCCTGACTGAGACCGTCGACGTAGCGCCCGGGGTTGTGCCAGTAGGACTCGACCTCGGCCGGGGTGTCGCGGTGGCTGCCCTGCGGCCCGCGCGGCCGCGGCCCATCGATGGTCAGGTAGATGTACGCGGGGATGCGGGCACGGGTGATGGTGAGGGCCTTGAGATACGACGCCCGGTCGTCGAGAAACACCGCGATGCTGACGGCGGCATCCATCTCGATCAACTCGTGGTTGCCGTTGCTGTTCGGTTCACCGACCACCACGACGGAGAGGTAGACCTCCCGAAGCATCCGGCTGAATCGCTCCAGTTGCTCCGCCGGCCAGCGCCGGTACGTGTAGCGGATCAGCTCGCCGGCCCGCGCCCAGGACACACCCGACCAGCCGGCTTGAATCTTCGCGTTGCTGTTGGTGTGGTTTCGCACCACGCGTGCCCACGCGTCCATGACGGCGGTCGCCTTCTCGGCGTAGCGCTCGTCGCCTGTGAAGTACCACGCCAGTGCCAGCGTGTAGGCGGCGAGCGCGTCGTTGCGTTCATCCGTGCAGCCGTGGTTCGGGTTCGACTTCGATCCGCACTCGACGGTCGCGCGCGGCTGCGGCATCCTCGACAGCGAAGCCAACGGGCTCGCCATCATCGCGTCGAAGGCCGCCCGCCACGGTTGGGCTCCCGCAGCGAGCCGCTCGCGGACGAAGTTGAGCTGCGACGCGCTCACGAACACACCCGGGTGGACGAATCCGCCGCCACGGGCCACCGGCGCGGTGACACCCGGCGTGGCCGGCACGGATACCGAGGCGGCCGGTGACGTCTCGGCCGAAGGGCCCGGCGTCAACGTCGGCGGCACGATCCGGGCCGGCGCCGCCGACTCCGGCGCCCGGGCCGACGGCTGCGGTCCGGCGGCGGGGGCCGACCTCGTCGACAGCAGGGCCACCAGCACCACGCCGGTGATGAACAGCGCTCCGCACGCGAAGAGCACATCACGCAGGTGTCGTCGTCGGGTGACGTACATTCCCATGACGGACATTCCTCCCATCGTGGATCCGGGCAACGGCTCCGACCGATCCGCTGACGAGCGCGCGTCCCGCGCGGTTCACGGCACGCGTGACCAGTTCGGTTGAACCGCGACCACTTCCATGCGTCATAGCGGGCGGGAGATCTATCCGGCTGAACGGAGGCACATGTCGCATCACCGTGCGGAACTGTTGCGGCGCAGCAAGGCCGCCATCCTGATGCTGATCATCGGCGTAGCACTGATGATCAGCGCCGGGTATGTGCGCACAGAAACCGGCGCACCCGCCGACCGGGCAGCAGCCGCGGAGCGGTCAAGGGACACCGATGACGTCTGGACCGATCCGACGGACATGCCGACGCCGCGGGCGAGCAGCTCGCCGCCAACATCCCCGAGCGCGTCACCGTCGACGACCAGTCCGTCGACAAGCCCTACACCGACGACCCCGTCGGCCTCACCGACGGCCCGGGCGCTGAGCGTCAACCTTGCACTGCACCGTCCGGCCACGGCAACGAGCGAGGTCCGGACAGCGAACGGTGCGTCCTATGCCACCGACGGCAACGCCTCGACCTTCTGGGAGGGTGCGAACCATGGCCTGCCGCAGAACCTGACCATCGACCTGCAGGGGTCCTACCCGGTGACCCGAATTGTCATCAAGCTGCCCCCGCTGGCCAACTGGCCTGCCCGGACCCAAACACTCTCCATGCTCGGGAGCACAGACGGCACGACCTTCACGACCGTCAAGGGTTCGGCGGCGTACACGTTCAGCTTCACCGGAGGCAAGCACGAGGTCACGATCGCGGTACCGCGCAGCACCGTCCGGTATCTGCGTCTGGCGTTCACGGGCAACTCGACCTGGGACGCCGGCCAGGCGAGCGAGGTGGAGATCTACAGCTGAAAGCGGCGCGAGCGCAGTTTCTGACCAGCACGGTGGGGTCGCTTGCCTACGCGTCCCACAATGACTCCCGCATCGAGATGAGCGCAGTTCCTTCCGCACACGTATCCATAGTCATGTCACCAACAGCAGTTGCGGCGCGCACCGACTGGTGGGCGCATGCGCCGTGCGCGGGAGCCGACCCGGACTGGTGGTCGGAATCAAGGGACGGATGGAACCGGGCGATCAGACACTGCATCGTCTGCCCCGTGCGTCGGCAGTGCCTCGAGGACGCCATCGCCAGCGGCGACGTCGGCGTGATCCGCGGTGCCACGTGGTTCGCGTGCGGTCGTGGCCGCGAGATGACGTCCTTGATCTGCGCACGCTGCGAGGCGCGCACGGTCCAGTTCAGCAGGAAGACCATCAGCCGGTACTGCCTGCCCTGCACTTGGGCCGAGCGGACACGGCAAGCTCCGTAACACGCTCAGGAACTTGCGCCGCGGTCACTCCCGTCGTGAACGCCCCGGTCCATCCGACCGTATTCAGGGACATGGGTATCGGGATTGCGCAGAGATTGCTCAAGGACCGGTCGCGACTTGTCGTGATCATGGCAGATGCGCTCTTCGTGTCGGCGATGCAGCCGTCGCAGCACCCCACCACGCGCGAGATCTGCACCGCGGCAGCGGATGAGCTGGGCAAACGCGGGGTGGCGGGATGCGCGGCAGCGGTAGCCGGCGAGTTCGGCGACCACCCGCTCGAGGCCATCGACCGGATGCGGTGGGCATTGCGCGTCGCAGCGGACTGCCGCAACGGCCGTCGACCACGAATCTCGCGCGAACGGGACGTGGAGGGCGTCGTCACCTGATGAGGCGGTCTCGTGATCGGAACTCTGCATCAAACCCCGATCGCGATCTGACGCTGATTCCGTTGACGTTCAACGAAATCCGGCGTCTCTTCGCCCGGCTGATCACCAACACCACCCACACCATCAGCCATCGGCTGCACTGGTCGAACTGGCGCCGCCCACACCAAGCCCGCTCCCGCACCAGCCATTACCGCCGACGCGGCCACATCGTCCATCAACTGGCATCTACATAATGAACCCGGCCTGTCGTACTAGGTCATCGTCGTCTCCCTCCGGTAGGTCGGTTGAGGACCTTCAAAGGTTCCTGGACCAGCGGTCCGGCCGACGCGGGGTTCTGGCCGGTGTACAGGTTGCGATCCGTTACGGTGTGCGGCTGCCAGATCGGGCCGCTGGAGAACTCCACGCCGAGCTTCTTGACCTCGTCCTCCATCAGCCACTTCGCCTTGGACGCCAAGCCCACCGCCTCTTCCTCGTCGTTGGTGAAGCCGGTTACCCGGTAGCCGGCGAACGGCGAGCTGCCGTCCGCGTTCCGGGTGGCCAGGAGCGCAGCCGGCGCGTGGCACACCACGGCGAGCGGCTTGCCCGACCCCAGCGCGTCCACCAGCAGCTTCCCCGAGTCGGCGTCGAACGCCAGGTCTTCCATCGGCCCGTGCCCGCCGGGGTAGTACACCGCGTCATAGTCCTCCAGGCGGACCTCCGGCAGCGCGATCGGCCACCGCAGCTCGTCGGCACGCTCGATGACGTCCTCCTCCGCACGCGCCGTCTGCGCACTGCCGGCCATGTCCGGCCGCAGGCTCATCACGTCCACGGTGGGCACCACCGCACCCGGCGTGGCAACGGTGACCTCGTGGCCGGCCTCCTTGAAGGCGCTATACGGGGCCACGAACTCCTCGGCCCAGTAGCCGGTGGGATGCCTGTGACCATCCTTCAGCGTCCAGTAACTCGCCCCGGTCATCACGAACAGGACCTTGGCCATCGACAACCGCCCCCTCAATCAGGTCCGGCGACCGCCAAGCACCTCTGGCGCCTTGACGGGGTTCAGACGGAAACAGGGGTTTCGGGCTCCATGTCGAACGAAGCCTGAAGCTTCTCCGGGCGCGTACCAAGTCCGTCGCGGACCTGGCGCTGCCATGGCGCCTCGATGAGACTCTTGGTCTCCTCGATCATTGATGCCGGTTCCAGGTTGCGGTAGCTCTCCACCTCGCCGGCGGCGACGGCAGTCAATGTCTCGTACACGGGCTCGGGATCGAACTGCGCCCGCGGGAACGCGAGTTTCGAGTAGTCGAACAGCCGCTCGGAGGCATCGTCCTCCCAGCTCTTCCAGGTTTGGAACATGCGGTCGTTGAATCCGGTCAGAAATGGGCCGGGATTGACGGTGGCAACCTCAATGCCAAACTCACGTAGCTCGTCAGCCATGCTTTCGGCGATGGCCTCGATCGCGTGCTTCGACGCCGAGTACAGGCCGGTGAAGGGATTGACGTTCAGCCCTTCCCGGGACGACATCCAGACAATACGCCCCTCGCCCCGCTTGACCATCTGCTTCGCGATTCCCTGTGTCAGAAGAAGGGGTCCGAAAAGGTTTACCTCGAATTGATTGCGAATGTTCCTGTCGGGAATGTCGACAGTCGAGCCACCCTCCCCGACACCCGCGTTGTTCACCAGGATCTCAACGCCCCACGAAAGGGCCTTTCTCCGGTCGCCCTCGTCGGTGACGTCGAGCTTCTCGACCTGTAAACTCACCCCTCGCTGAGCGGCCTGCCACTTGAGGGTCTGCACCTGGGCCCAGATCTCCACGGCGGCGATGACGTCGTATCCCTTTCCAGCCAGGCGCATGGCCACCTCATGGCCGAAACCAGTCCCGGCTCCGGTGATAAGAACTTTCTTCATGGCGGCAGTGTCCTTTCTGTAGCAGCAGCGCCGACGATTCGGCAACTGGCCGGAATACAGATGGAACGGTCCCCGGCCTGCGTTTCAGAGGCCCGCACCCTCCCGCGCAATCGACGGGCGCGGAAGCCACCCAGCGGCTTCGCCGTGGTCTGTCCGGCTTCCGCTGCGGGAAGCGCGGCAGCTGCACCGGCCACTGCACCGGCCACCCGATGAGCTCGGCACTACCCCGGCAAGGTCGCGGTACACCCTTGGTACGCCGGCGCACACCCAGCAGGCGCGTGGCGATGGGCCCGTGCTTCGTCGCTCAGCGGCGAGTGGGTGCTGCACTTTCGTCGACGTCGCGGAGAAGGAGCATGGCGCGCGGTAGCCTGGCTCACTTATCTGGCCGTGGCGAGGGGATGCAAGGCGATCAGCTACGGGCGGCGCGGGCGTCATGCGACCCGGTACGTGCTTCGGAGGACGCCCCGGGCCAGGATGTGGAAGGCGAGACTGAAGCTGACCATTGCCCGGTCGCGGATGGCGCGCACATCGAGCGTCTCGACGTCCAGCGCGTGCACCATGAAGACGTACCGGTGCGCCACGTCGCCGGCCGACGGCGCGGAACCGTCGTAGCGGTTGTTGCCGAAGTCATTGCGGGTGTGGATCGCGCCCTCCGGCAGCAGGCCCGGCGCGCTCGACGGAAGAAGCAGCGGGCCGCTACAGCGTCACGGCGGGCTGAGAAGAGCACGTCGATGAACCTGGCCGTACTGGTCGAAGGCGCGGTACACGCACCGCCACAGGCCGTTGACCTTGACGGTTGACTCAGTGCTCAAGCCTGCCTCGATCTGCCAACCGGCTGACGCAACAATGCCCTTCGACAGTTCAACGACGTCGTCCAGGCTGGCGCGCCACACGCCACGCAGGAACGCCGGCAGGCACCTGTTGCACACTGGTCGGATGCTCACGCCGGAGCTGGCACAGGAGATCGCGACGAGCATCACCGCCGCGATCGGGTTCAACGTCCTGGTCACTGACCGCGACGGCCGCGTCATCGGCAGCGCCGACCCGACTCGGGTTGGCTCGCTGCATGAGGCGTCGGTGTCGGTGGTGCGGCGCCGCACCGAGGCGTGGCACGATCCCGACGCGGCTCGCCGGCTCTCCGGCGTGAAACCGGGGATCACGCTGCCGTTGACGCTGGGTCAGGAGGTCGTCGGGACCGTCGGCATCACCGGTGACCCCACCGTGGTCCGGCCGTTCGGGGAGATCGTCCGCCGGCAGACGGAGATCATCCTGCGGCAGACCACGCTGCTGCGGCTGGAGCTGCGCCGGGAGCGTGCGGTGGAGCAGCTGGTCGCCGACATCGCCAGCTACCAGGAGGGAGTGGTCGACGCGGAGCCGCTGCGGACGCGCGCGGAGGAGCTGGGTTTCGTGGTGGATCTGCCGCGCGCCGTCGTCGTGATGGCGGTGGATCTGCGCTCGGACGGTCCCGACTCGTCGTCGGCCGTCGACACCGATCCGCGGCAGGTTCCTGTCCGGCTGGCAACGGAGGTCTTCCAGGCGGCCGGGGACTTGGTCGCACCGGTCGGCGCGGCGGCCGTCGCTGTGCTGGTCGACCTGGTTCCGCGGGGCGGCACCGAGCGGGGCATGGCAGCGCTGCACGAGCTCGGTGCCACGCTCGTGCGCCGCATTGACCAGCGGCTGGGGGCCGCCGCGTGGGTAGGTATCGGTGCGCCCGCCGCCGGCCTGGCCGAACTGCCGCGCTCGTACCACGAGGCGTGGAGCGCGTTGCGGATCGGCCGCCGGATGATGCCGCATGTGCTCGTGCACGACGCCCGCGATTTCCGCATCTGGAACCTGCTGATGGGGGTCGCGCCACGGCAGCGCGACGAGTTTCGCAGGGCGATGCTCGCCCCGGTCGTCGCGCAGCGCGGCTGGCCCGAGTTCCGGCGCACCCTCATCGCTCTCGTCGAGCATGGCCTTCGCCTGACGGAGACCGCCGAGGCGCTGCACGTCCACCGCAACACACTGCTCTACCGGCTGAACCGGCTCTCCGCGGCGGTTGGTGCCGACGTCCGTACCCCGCGCGTGGCCATCGCCCTGTACCTGGCGTGCCTCCTCGACGAGATCGACCAGACCGGCGCAGCACAGTAGTACATTCCGCACATGCGGAAGCGCTTCTGAGCCGGCAACCTTTGTACTCATCGCCCAATGACCGTCGGCCGCGGCACTCGTACTGTGACCCGAGTCACGCAGCCGGGCGCCACACCCGCGCCGCGTTCACCCCAGCCATGGCGAGGAGTTGAGTTCGGTGAGGTTGCGACGAGGCAGATCCGCCCGCACGCGGTTCGCGGTGATGGCGGCAGCGATCGTACTGGGCGCGTTCGGACTCAGCGGGTGTGCCGACTCGGGCACCGACGCCGGTGCGGCGCCGGGCGGCTGTACGCCGGCGGCCGTCGACACCGTCGAATCCGGCAAGATCACTGTCGGTACGTTCGCGTACCAGCCGTACATCGGTCTCGCCGGCGGCAAGCTTGACGGCCTCGACGGCGAGATCCTTTCCGAGGCGGCGAAGAACCTCTGCCTCGCGGTGGTGGCCCGGGAGTCCGACTGGGACGGCGTGCTCGGCAACGTGCAGTCGCACCGGGTCGACCTCGGCATCGGCGGCATCGGCTGGGGCAAGGAGCGCTCCGAGAAGGGGTTGTTCACCGATCCGGTCTACTACTCGCCGCCGGCCATCGCGGTGGTCGGCGACGCCAGGTACGCGACAGTTGACGACTTCAAGGGCAAGAACGTCGGCACCATCAGCGGCTACCTCTGGGAGAAGGCGATCAAGGCCACGGACGGGATCGGGCAGGCGAAGACGTACCCGGACGCGGTGTCCATGTTCTCCGACCTGAACAACGGCCGGCTCGACGTCGGCTTCATCGATCCGCTGCTGATCCCGTACGAGGCGAAGAAGAACCCGAACTCGAAGTTCAAGATCTCCTACTTCGAGGAGCCGACCGACGCCCAGGTCGCCGCCAGGCCCGATCTGATCAACTACCGCCAGCTGCAGATCAGCTTCTACCTCGCCAGGCAGGCGACCAAGCTCAACGACGCGCTCAACGCCGAGATCCGCAAGATGTACGCCAACGGCAAGCTGACCGAGCTGATCACGAAGTACGGCGGCGATCCCAACCAGTTCCTGAAGCCGGCCGGCTACCAGAGCAAGCTTCGCACCGGCGTTGACCGCGACGCCGGCTGGGCTCCGCCCACCATCTGACCCTGGCCGGGAGGCGACGACATGAACGACCTGTTCAAGGTCGACTGGGCGCAGTACGGCCCGGACCTGTGGAATGGCCTGCAGAACACCCTGCTGTACACCGCGCTGGGGTTCACCGGCGCCGCGCTGCTCGGCCTGCTGCTGGCCCTGATGCGCACGAGCAAGCGCCGGCTGCTGCGGGTACCGGCCGGCATCTACACCGAGGTGTTCAAGAACATCCCGCTCATCGTCATCATCTACATGGGCTACTACGGCCTGGCCGGCGACCCCATCAACGTCAACCTGGAGGTGCTGCCGGCGGCGGTGCTGAGCCTGGCCATCTTCTATGCGGCCTACCTGTCGGAGATCTTCCGGGCGGCGCTGGTCGGAGTACACCCGGGACAGCGTGAGGCCGCGCAGGCGCTGGGACTGAACCGGATGACCACGTTCGGCAGGGTGATCTTCCCGCAGGGAGTCCGGCTCGCCCTCGCCGGAACCAACACGATGATGGTCGACATGCTCAAGTCGAGCTCGTTGCTCGTCATCATCTCGGCGGCCGAGCTGTTCCAGGTTGGCAAGTCCGCCGCCTCGGCGACGTTCCGGACCATGGAAGTCATGATTGTCATCGCAGTCATCTACTTTGCGATGTGTTACCCGCTGTCGCAGGGACTGCTCTGGCTGGAACGGCGGATGCACGCCGGCAAACCGCTGTCGCCGCGCCGGGCCCGCCGACTCCGCAAGGCCCGGGCCCTGCTGGGCGTACCACAGGTGGGGAGCGCGTCATGATCGTCAACGGAAGCGCAACCGCCACGGGGACCGCGCCGCCCGGACAAGGTAAGCCGCTCGTCGACGTCCAGGGACTGGTCAAGTCGTTCGACGGCCGGGTGGTGCTGGACAACGTCGACTTGCGGGTCTGGCCGGGGAAGATCCTCAGCATCCTCGGCCAGAGCGGCGGCGGCAAGACGACCCTGATGCGCTGCATCAACCTGCTGGAACGGCCGGACCGGGGCACGATCGACCTGGCCGGCGAGACCGTGTTCGAGGGCAGCCGGGTGGTCTGCCGAGACCTGGCCCGACTGCGTCGGACGGTCGGTATGGTGTTCCAGCGCTTCCACCTGTTCCCGCACCTGACCGCGGTCGAGAACGTCATGTTGGCGCAGCGTGGGGTCAGCGAGGACCAGGCGCTGGAGACGGCGGTCCGGCTGTTGCAGCGGGTCCATCTCGCGCACCGGGGGCTCGCGTATCCCGAGCAGATGTCCGGCGGCGAGCAGCAGCGGGTGGCGATCGCCCGCGCGCTGGCGCTGCAGCCCAAGGTGCTGCTGTTCGACGAGCCGACCTCCGCGCTGGACCCGGAGTCCACTCGCGAGGTGCTGCGGGTGATGCGGGAGTTGGCCGACGACGGCATGACGATGATCATCGTGACCCACGAGGTGCCGTTTGCGCGGCGGGTCTCCGACTGGACCGTTTTCGTCGACGGCGGCGTCATCGTCGAGCAGGGCCCGCCAGCGGACGTGCTCGAGCGACCGGTCGAGGCGCGGACCAGGGCGTTCCTCACAGCGTTCGACGAGCCGGCCAGGTAGAGAGGGAGATACTCATGACGCAGACCGTCGCCGTCCTCGGTGCCGGCCACGGCGCGCACGCCATGGCAGCCGACCTCGTGTCGCGCGGCTTCCGAGTGACCATGTTCGAGATGCCGCAGTTTCGCGACGGCGTGCGCGAGCTCTTCGCGTCGCGAGCGATCCGCGCATCCGGTGTGGTCCAGGGCACCTTCGCGCTGGAGAACGTAACCTGCGACATCGACGAGGCGATCGCCGGCGTGCGGTTCATCTTCGTCGTGACACCGGCGTTCGCCCACGCGGCCTACGCCCGACTCCTGCGCGGCCACGTCACCGCCGACCAGGTGGTCGTGTGCTATCCGGGTGCGTTCGCCGGCCTGCTGTTCCGGACGATCTTCGGCGACGACGACTGCCCGGTCGTCGCGGAGGTCAACAACCTCCCGTACGACACCCGGCTCACCGGCCCGGCGGAGGTCGCGATCTACGGACGGAACAAGGTCAACATCGCGTTCCTGCCGGCGGACCGCGGCCCGGACCTGATCGATGATCTGCGGGCGATCCACCCGTTCGAGAAGGTCTACACCGATGTCCTGGAGGCCGGCCTCAGCGTCGTCAACCCCGGCGTCCACTCTGGACCTTGCCTGCTCAGTGTCACGGCCATCGAGAACTCCGCGAAGCGGCCGTTCTTCCTGTACGAGCATGGCGTGACGCCGGCGTCGTGCCGGCTCAACGTGCAGGTGGACAACGAGCGCAAGGCGATCGGCCGGCGGCTCGGCTACCGGCTCACGCCGATCGAGGACTTCAGCGGATTACCCGAGGGCTACACGTGGCAGGAGCTCTACATGAGCCTGCACGGCAACATCGCGCTGACGCCGATCTCCGGCCCCCACGACCTCGACAGCCGGTACTTCACCGAGGACACACCGCACGGCCTGGTGCCGTGGAGCATCATCGGCCGGGCCGTCGGCGTCGAGACCCCGGTCATCGACTCGATCATCAACATCTACAACGTCCTGCACGAGAAGGACTGGCGGGCGCACGGGCGCAGCGCGGACGACCTCGGACTGGACGGCATGTCATTGGATCAGATCGTGGCCTACGTCCGAACCGGCAAGCGCGAGGCGGTTCCAGCCGGCTGACGCTCCTGCCGGGTTACAAAAGCCAGCCGACGAAGTTGTCTCGGCCGGTCAGGACAATGGCCGCGATGATGGCTCGGGTGGCCGATCTGGCGTCGCAGTACAGCAACCTCGTGGCGCAGCACCAGCAGCTCCACGACCATCGCTGACTCGCTCCGAGTGGCCTGCTTGAGTTTGCCGACGCCTACCGGCTGCCGAAAGGTCATATCCAAGGCGGCATCTCGGTAGGCAGCACGTACTACTTCAACATGAGCGCGGGCCACTCCAACGGAACGCTCTGGAAGTATCAGGCAAGCGGAGGTTCACTCAACGCGGCCAGCCCTTCCAGCCAAGCGGCACCCGAAGGCTGCGAGGACCTCACCTACGCGGGCGGAAAACTCTACTCCGTCACAGAGTATCCAGGCGCGCGGATGACATACGCCACCGCGGCGTTCTAACAGCCACCCGGGCGAGCAGGGGTCCAGGCAGCCAGGCCCCGCTCGCTCACATCAGGCCGAGTCGTTCCAGCTCCCGCCGGTGTGGGTGCCGAAAACTCGGCCGAGCCTTGCCTGACCCGCCGCGGCGGGTCAGCGGCGGGCGCGGCGGGCCGCCGGGACCGCGAGCAGCGTCACGGCGGCGGTGACGGCGAAGGCGGTCGGGTGCCCGGCGGCGGCGACCAGCGCCCCGCCGCCGACCGAGCCGGCGCCCCACCCGACGTCGTAGGCGGCGTTCCAGGCGGCGTTCACGGTGCCGTACTGGCCGGGGCGGGCGCGCTGCAGCATCGCGTTGAGGCTGGCCGCCTGGGCGAGGCCGAAGCCGGCGCCGAAGACCGCCATCCCGGCGACCACGACGGCTGGGCGGCCGGTGCACGCGGCCAACGCCATCCCTGCGCCGGTCAGCACGACCGCGGGGGCCAGCAGGCCGGCGGCCGGGCGCCGGTCGCAGTACCGGCCGGCCAGCCAGCGTACGGCGGTCGCCGCCGCGGACTGCGCGAACAAGGCGGGCACGGCCACCGCCGCCGCCACCGCGGTCGGCAGGAACGCGACCACGACCCCGCTGGCGACGGCGGTGACGCCGAAGACCACCACCGGACGCAGCAGCGCCGGCCCGCCGGGGCCGGTCAGGTGGCCGGCCCCGGCCGACCCGGCCGACCCGACGGTGTCCCCGGCGGCGCCGCGCACGGCCGGGACGAGCGGCGCGGCGGCCAGCACCACGACCGCCGCGGCGACGCACACGACCACGAAACCCACCCGGTGGGCCAGCCAGACGCCCAGCGGCAGCACGACCACCGCGGGCAGCATCGCCACGACGCCCAGCAGGCCCAGGCCCTCACCGCGTCGCTGCTCGGGGACCGCCCAGGTCACCATCGTGCCGACGGCCACGACGACGATCGCGAACCCGAGCCCGCGGACCACCGACACCGCGATCAGCCCGCCGAGCCCGGTGACCGCGGGCAGCACCGCCGCCGGCGCCCCGAGCAGGACCAGGCCGAGCACGAGGAGGCGCCGGTAGCCGAGGCGCGCGGCCAGCCACGGCGTCGCCAGCTCCGCGGCGACGGAGGCGAACATGAGCACGCCGGTCGGCAGCCCGGCGCCGAGCCCGCCCATGCCACGCTCGGCGGCCAGCATGGGCACCACCGACAGCAGCAGGTAGAAGCCGCTCATCGCCGCGAGGTCGAGCAGGTACAGGCGCAGCACCGCCGCGGTCAGCAGCCGGGGCCGGGCGCGGCCTGGGGCGGGGGTGTCCGCCGGGGCCGGCCTCGTCGAGATCGTCGTCATGCCGCTACCCTCGCCCGCCCGACCGGTCCCCGGTAAGGTCCAGATCCGTGACCGTGGAGTGGACCGGTTTGAGTCCGGACGTGCTCGTCCCGATCGACCGCGGCAGCGGCGAGCCACTGCGGACGCAGATCGAGCGGGGCCTACGGGAGGCGATCCGGGCCGGTCGGCTCCGGGCCGGCGAGCGGTTGCCGTCGACCCGCGAGCTGGCCCGGCAGCTGGGCGTGTCCCGCGGGATCGTCGTGGACTGCTTCGACCAGTTGCAAGCGGAGGGCTACCTGAGCTCCCGCACCGGCGCGGCGACCCGGGTCAGCCCGACCAGCCAGCCACCCGGTCAGCCTCCCAGCCGGCCAGACCGGCCCGACCCGCCGCCGGCCGCGCCGCTGGTGGTCGACTTCGCGCCCGCGGTACCGGATCTGGCCTCATTTCCGCGGGCCGACTGGGCGCGCAGCGCGGCCGAGGCGTGCCGGGACACGCCGACCGCCGCCCTCGGCTACGACGACCCGCGCGGCACCGACGCGCTGCGCACGGTCCTGGCCAGTTACCTCGGCCGGGTCCGCGGCGCGGCCGCCGGCGCCGGCGCCGACGGGATCGTGGTCACGACCGGGTTCGCGCAGGGTCTCAACCTCGCGCTGGCCGCGCTCGCCGCCCGCGGCGTCGACCGGGTCGCGTTCGAGGATCCCGGCTACGACGGTACGAGCCAGCTGGCCTGCGCCCACGCGGGTGTCCGGCTCGTGCCGGTACCGGTCGACGAGCACGGCCTGCGGGTCGACGCCCTGGCGGCCACCGGCGCCCGGGCCGTCGTGGTCAGCCCGGCGCACCAGTGGCCAACCGGCGTCGTGCTGGCACCGGCGCGGCGGCTCGCCCTGGCCCACTGGGCCGCGACGACCGGCGGCTGGATCGTCGAGGACGACTACGACGCCGAGTTCCGCTACGACCGCGAACCGGTCGGCGCCGTGCAGGGTCTGGCCCCGCACCGGGTCGTCTACATCGGGACGGCCAGCAAGGCGCTGGCGCCGACCCTGCGGCTGGGCTGGATGCTGTGCCCGGCCGAGCTGGCCGGACCGGTCGCCGAGCTCAAGCTCCGCACCGACCGCGGCTGCCCGGGCCTGGAGCAGCGCGCCCTTGCCCGGATGATCGAGTCGGGCCGGTTCGACCGGCACCTGCGTCGCATGCGCAAGGTGTACGCCGGCCGGCGCGACGCCCTGGTGGCCGCCCTCGCCGAGCACGCGCCGGCCGTCGGCATCACCGGGCTGGCGGCGGGGTTCCACGCCGTCGCGAACCTGCCCGCCGGCGCCGACGAGGCCGCCGTCGTCGCCGGCGCCCGCGAGCGCGGCGTCGGCCTGTACGGTATGGCCGCCCACCGTGCCGCGCCCGGGCCGGCGCAGCTGATCCTGGGCTTCGGGCAGCTGTCGGAGCGCGCCATCGCCCAAGGCATCGTCGCCGTCGCCGACCTGCTCGGAGGCTCCCCGGCCGACCGGGGCTGAGGCCGCCGGCGCTGTCCATTGTGGACCGGCTGCCGGCCAGCGCTCCCGGCCGCCTGGAGGACCCGGAGCGCCGGTTCACCCGGCCCGACCGCCAACCGGTCCACTACGCGGGCACGGAACTGGACCTGCAGTACCGGCCCGGTGCACCGACAGACTCTTACCAGGCAACGGCAAGGACCTACCACCGAACCTGGAGGACGTCATGGGCAAGCTGGTCGTGAGCGAATTCATCTCCCTCGACGGAGTGGTCGAGGACCCGGGCGGCGGCGAGGGCACCGCGTTCGGCGGCTGGACGTTCCGGTTCCCGGCCGACGACGGGCAGCGGTTCAAGTTCGAGGAACTGCTGGCCAGCGACGTGCAGCTGCTCGGCCGAGTCACCTACGAGGGGTTCGCCGCCGCGTGGCCGGCGATGGAGGAGACCACCGGCGAGTTCGGCGCGAAGATGAACGCGATGCCGAAGGTCGTGGTGTCCACGACGCTGACCGACCCGGCCTGGAAGAACACCACCGTCGACAGCGGCGCCGACCTGCCCGGGCTGGTGGCCGGCCTGAAGGAGCGCTACGCCGGCGACATCCTCGTGGCCGGCAGCGCCTCGCTGGTCGCGGCGCTGCGCGAGCACGACCTCGTCGACGAGTACCGCCTGATGCTGCACCCCGTGGTCGTCGGGCCGGGCAAGCGGCTCTTCGCCGACGGCAGCACCCCGGCCGACCTCGCACTCGCCGAGTGCCGCCCCGTCGGCCCCGACGTGCTGCTGCTCACCTACCGCCCGGCCAACCGCAGCCGTTGAGCGGGCCGCCGCCGGGGGCTACGCCGGCCGGTCGACGACCGTGCCGGCGTAGCCGGGGCCCGCGCAGGTGGCACGCTCAACAGATCTTGGATCTTCGAGACATGTCAGCCGGTGTAGTGGGTCAACGACACGCCCGCGGCCTTCCACGCGTACTGGGTCAGACCTGAGCAGTCGAAAGAGCCGGGCCCGCCAGCACCCCACACGTAGGGCTTACCGATCTGCGCGCACGGGTCATCGCCATCTGGCGAGATCATCACGTTCACCACACCGCAACCATGCCAAACTCACCCGGCGTGGACGGACCAGAACCCCGGTGGCTGCCTCCGGAGTCGGCGTTCGCTGGTATCGGTTTTCACCGGAGGTGGTCGTAGTGGCCGTGCGCTGGTACCTGCGTTACGGCTTGTCGTACCGCGACGTGGAGGAGTTGCTGTGCCAGATGCGCGTGACACGCGTACTGCGCAGTTTGGTAGAACGAACGGGTGTTGATTGAGCTGGCTACGCCTGACGACCTGGCGTCCATTGCCCGGATCAGTCGGGCGGTTGGCCAGGTGGGGGTCGGTTCGGGCGCCGACCCGGCGTACGTGTCGTATCTGCTGCGCAACGGTACCGTCCGGGTGGCCCGCGACGGGGGCGGCAACGTCCTCGGCTGGGGCGCCACCGCGACCGGTCCGCTGGGCTGGATGCTCACCGACCTCTTCGTCGACCCGCACCATCACGGCCGCGGCTTCGGCGGAGCGCTGCTGCGCGAGCTGTGGCCGGACCAGCGGGTCGGTGGGCGTTTCACGTTCAGCTCCCGGCACCCGCATGCACTGCCGCTGTACATGCGTGCCGGGCTGCGGCCGGCCTGGCCGTTGCTGTACCTCACCGGGCCCGCGCCCGCCCGCGGCGACGGGTCGTGTGTCGCGACGGCCGTCGAGGCCGCGGCCGTGGCCGCAGCGGACCGGGAGCTGACCGGCGGCGTCCGTGCTGCCGCCTACGACTACTGGTCCGGCGCCGGCGTGCTCGTGCACCGGGAGTCGGAGCTGGTGGCCACGGGCGTCGCGGAAGGCGGTACGCTCACCCACCTGACCTGCCCGGGCGGACCGGACGCGGCGGAGGCCCTCACCGCCGCGTTGCGATGCCTCGGCACCGCGGAGGTCGCGCTCTGCCTGCCCGGCCCCCATCCCGCCGCGAACGCGCTGCTCCGCGCCGGGTTTCGGATCGAGGGCTACGACCTGGCGATGCACACTCCCGATGTGAAGCTGCCGGTCACCTGGGTCTACTCACCCGGCCTCGGCTGAGCCGCAGGGCGAGTCAGCATGCGGCCGCCCGTGCCCCCGATCAGACGAGATCCACAACGTGAACCTGGCCACCAGCGCTGGGCACGACCTGTCCGACCACCTGCAGTACTTCGCCGAGCACCTGCCCACCACATCGCCGCCAGGCGGACCGCTCGGCTCGGCCGTCGCCCCGTTCAGGGAGAGGATCGAGCGCCGAGCCGGGCAGCTCGTCGCCGCTGGCGCCCGGGTGCGGGCACTGGTGCGCAACCGCATCATGGGATAGCCAGGGCTTCGGTTGGAGCTAGACGGGAGGCCCGGACCGCGGGATAGAGACCGGCCACGGTGCCGATGACGAGGGTGGCGGCGATGCCGCCTGTCATGGCCCAGGCCGGGACGACCGTGGGCCAGTGCTGGGTACGGGCATAGACAGTGGTGACGGCGATACCGAGCGCGACGCCGCCGGTGCCGCCGAGTGCGCACAGCAGCAGTGCTTCGGCCAGGAACTGCAGCCGGATCTGGCCCCGCGTGGCCCCAAGCGAACGGCGCAGCCCGATCTCGGCCCGGCGTTCCAGCACCGAAATGACCATTGTGTTGGCTACGCCGACGCCGCCGACGAGCAGGGCGACGGCGCCGAGGCCGAGCAGCAGGCCGGTGAAGGCCCGGTCCGTCGCCTGTTTCGCGACGAGCGCGTCAGACGGTCGGGAAACGTTGACCTCATTCGGGTGTTGCGGGTTGGCGGTAGGCGCAAGGACCGATCGGACCTCTTCCACGGCGTCCTCCCGCGTGCGGGTGTAGATCGTGGTGGGGTGGCCGTCGAAGCCGAGCACGGACTGTGCGGCCGGCCAGCCGATGAGCGCGGCGGTGTCCAGTTCGGGCGCCAGCTCGACGGGTTCGAGGATGCCGAGCACGGTGAACCAGTGCCCACCCAGCCAAACCTGCATTTCGGCGCTGGCGCTGCCGATGCCCAGCCGCTGTGCCGCTTCGCTGCCCAGGACAACGCCTGGGTAGCGGGCGGTAGCGTCGTTGAGCCAGATTCCGTTCGCAAGTCGGGCGCCCACGGTGGCGGGCAGGTCGGTGCGGGCGGCCAGCACCGACAGGCCACCGGACTGTGCAGCGGGGACGTGGTCGCTGCGGTAGACCTTGGCTCCGGTCACAGTTCCAGTCGCGCTGACCGCGGTCACCGGCGGGATCCGGCCGATCATCTGGATTGCCTCGTCGGGTAGGTACGCTTCCTCGCCGGACAACGTCCGGCCCGGGCCGACGGTGAGCAGGTTGGTGCCCAGCCGGTCCAGTGTGCGTTGCAGGTCGGCCTGGCTGGATGTGGAGATGCCGACCACCGCCACCATGGCGGCGATCCCGATCGCGATGCCGAGGGCCGACAGGAACACCCGCGTCGACCGGGTGCGCAGGCCGGCGCTCCCGACGCGCAGCACGTCGCCTGGCCGCAGCCGTCGCGCACGCAGCGCCGGCCGCTCCTCCGTCACGACACTCATCGGACCGGCACCTCCGCGTCGGTGACGATCCGGCCGTCGCGCATCTCCACCCGGCGTGGCAGGCCCGCGGCAATGTCCCGGTCGTGCGTAATGATCACGACGGTGGTACCGGCCGCGGCGAGCTCCCGCAACAGGGCCATCACCGCGACGCCTGTGGCCGTGTCCAGGTTGCCGGTCGGCTCGTCGGCCAGCAGGAGCGCCGGCCCGCCCACGACCGCCCGGGCGATCGCCACCCGCTGCCGTTCGCCGCCCGACAGCTCCTGTGGCAGGTGATCCAGCCGGTGCGCCAGACCCACCCGTTCCAAGGCGACCGCGGCTCGCTGGCGGCGCTGGCGTACCGGAACCCCGGCGTACAGCAGCCCGTCCGCGACGTTGTCCAAGACGCTGACTCCGGCTGCCAGGTGGAACTGCTGGAAGACGAACCCGATGCGGGCCGCCCGCAGCGCCGAGACCTCGCGGTCGGACAGTTCCGCGACGTTGTACCCGTCGACGCGGACCACGCCACCGGATGGCCGGTCGAGCGTACCCATGAGGTGCAGCATCGTGGATTTGCCCGAGCCGGACGGGCCGACGATGCCCACCAGTTCGCCATACGCGATGCGCAGCGCCACGCCGCGCAGCGCGGCCACGCCGCCCGGGTAGACCCGGCTGGCGCCGTCCAGCTCGACCACGGCGGGGTTCATTTCGGCACTCCCACCACGCTGTCAGCGGTGATCCCGGTACCGCTGATCTCCACCCGGCCGCCGGCGAACATCCCGGTTTCCACGGCCACGATCCGGGTGGTGCCGCCTTCCACGAGCTGAACGCCGTACCCACCCTCGGCAAGCGCGAGCAGTGCCAGGATCGGCACGGTCAGGACGTCCTGGTGTTGGCTGGCTACGAACGTGACGGCGACCGGGCTCGCGTCCAGCGAGCCGAGCTTGTCCTGGTCCGGGATAGCGACGATGACCTCGACCGTGGTGGTGGTCGATTTACCATCGCTGCTGGTCTTGGTATCGGCGACCCGGCCGATGCTGGCCACGGTGCCGGCCACGGTGGACTTGTCGGGCAGCTTCACCGTCACGCTCGCCCCTGTGTTAGCCAGGCTGCGGTAGATCAGGTTCAGATCGATTGAGACCTGGCGGGTGGTGCCGGTGTAGGTCAGCACCGGGCCACCGGCTGGCGCGCCGGTGCTGGCCTTCTGTTCGGCGACCCGGACCGCCCCGGGCGCGTACGTCACCGCGTCCGGGCCAACGGTTCCGGTCTCGGCCACACCGAGCACACGTTGCCAGGCCTTGACTGCCGCTGCGGTCGCCGCGTTGAACTTCTCGTCCACGGTGAAGCCTTTGTAGCCCAATGCGGCGAGGTTCTGTTCGAACTCTTTGACGTCAGTGCCGGTGACGCCGGGCGCGAGGGACCGGTACATCGGGACCGAGCCGTACAGCAGCACCACCGGCTTCTCGTTCACTTTGTACAACGCCTTGCCACGCTCTACTGTGGATCCTGGCACCGGTAGCCAGGTGATCCGGCCGTCGCCCTGGGAATCGACGGACGTCTCCGCGCCGTACCCCAGGGTGCCGTCCACGTCCGCGGTCTCGGTGAGCGTCATCCGGGTGACCTTCGCCGTACTCGGGGGCATGGTGCTGGACGCCGACGTCGCGGACTTGCCGCCGCCGAACCCGAGCGCCGCCGCCGTCCCGCCGCCGACGAGCAGCAATACCACACCCGACACGACCAGCGTCCGCATCCTGCGACGGTGCCGCCGGGTACCGACCGTATTCTCGCTCATGCGCCCGAACCCGAAGGCTTCAGGCGCAGGTCCTTGCACGCCTCCTCGGCCGCCTTGAAGGCGGCGTCCTTCGGGTCAATGCCGGTGCCGCCGAGACTCACACTGCCGTCCGGGCCCGGGTCCGGGAAGTTGGCGATGCCATGCTCGCGCATGCACTGAGCCAACTTCCGCATCTGCTCGACATCCTGCGCGCTGGGCGTCCGCAACTCGTTGTCGGTCGGCATGTACTGCCGGCACGCCTCGGTCGCGGCATTCAGCTTGTCCTTACTGACACCTTCGACGCCTTCGCCGCCGAGAAATTCGGCCCCGTTCGGGTCAGGCATGTCGACGCCGTGCTCGCGCATGCACTCGGCGAACTTGAGTGCCCGCTGCTTCCTCTCGTCGCTGGGCACGCTCCCAGTAGCCGCCGGCGCCGCACCGGTTCCGTTCGCGGTCGGGATGTCGCTGCCCTGCTTCGAGCCGCAAGCAGCCAGCGCAAGCATCAACGCCGGAATGGCCACGGCCAGACCGAATTTCGTTCTCATCGACTCACTCCTCAGCCGGGTCGGCCGGAAACCTCCGGCGCGACTCGTAGAGGTGTATCGCCGTACCGGTTTCGGGAAGGTTTCGCGGCCGATGAAACCATGGCGAAACCGGATCGGCGGCATGCTTGGGGTTCGGGAAAGGAGCTGGGCGGTGCGGGTGCTCGTGATCGAAGACGACACGGAGCTGGCCGAGGCGGTCGCGGTCGGGCTCCGCCGGGAACGGATGGCTGTGGACATCGCGCTGGACGGACAGACCGGCCTCATGCGCGCAACCGACAACGACTACGACGTGATCGTGCTCGACCGGGACCTTCCCGGCGTCCACGGCGACACGATTTGCGCGACATTGGTCACGGACGGGTGCCGTAGCCGCATTCTCATGCTCACCGCCGCGGCGTCGAACGATGACCTGGTCGACGGGCTCGGGCTCGGCGCCGATGACTACCTGCCCAAGCCGTTCGACTTCCCGGTCCTCGTCGCTCGGATCGGCGCGCTCGCCCGGCGCGCCCACCCCGCCATCCCTCCCGTCATCCGCCATGGCGACCTCGTCCTCGACACTGCGCGCCGCCGCGCGTACCGAGGGGAAGGACCGCTGGACCTCACACCCAAGGAGTTCGGAGTGCTGGAGGTGCTGCTGGCCGCGCAGGGCCGCACTGTCTCTGCCGAAGAGCTCCTGGAACGGGTGTGGGACGAGTTCGCCGACCCGTTCACCAACGCCGTCAAGATCACAATAAGCCGGCTCCGTGGCAAGCTCGGTGAACCACCGGTCATCGAGACCATGGCCAAGTCCGGCTACCGGATCTGAGGTGGCACATGCGCATCCCCTACCTGCCGAAGCTGCCACGGCGCACAGTACGGATACGACTGACCCTGCTGTACGGTGCCCTCTTCCTGCTCTGCGGCGCCGGATTGCTGGCCACCACCTACGTCCTCGTGCAGGACGCCAACACCGGCATCATCACCAGCAGCGACGACGGCGTCATCGTGGTCAAGCCGGACGGCAGCGTCTTCATGGTCGGCCCGGGCGGCAGCATCGAGTCGCTGGATGACGTCGATGCCCGCGACGGCGGTAGCCCGCCGGGCCTGAATCCGCCCCCGAACGGCGCGCTGACTCCGCAACAGCTACAGGCCGCGCATGCCCAGCTCGTGGAGCGAATGAAGAGGCAGCTGGCGGCCCAGAACCACGCGTTCCTCACCCGGTCGGGGATCGCGTTGGGCGTCATGTCCGCCGTTTCCCTGGGGCTCGGCTGGTTGGTCGCTGGCCGGGTCCTGCGCCCGGTGCGCACCATCACCACCTCGACGCGCCAGATCTCCGCCACCAACCTCCATCAGCGACTTGCCCTCCAGGGCCCCGACGACGAACTGAAGGAACTCGGCGACACCATCGACGACCTGCTCACGCGCCTGGAAGCGGCGTTCCAGTCCCAGCGGCGGTTCGTGGCCAACGCCTCACACGAGCTGCGCACCCCACTCGCGCGGCAACGCACGGTGATCCAGGTCGCCCTCGCCGACCCGGACGCCACCATCGACTCGCTCCGCACTGCACACGAACGGGTCCTCAACGCGACGTACGAACAGCAACGGCTGATCGACGCGCTGCTGACGCTCGCCCGCGGGGAGCGCGGACTCGACCGCCGGCAGCCGGTCGATGTGACCGACGTGGCCACCGAAGTGCTCCTCAGCCGGGACGCCGAAGCCGGGCGGCGCGGGCTGCGCCTCACCACCCGGCTCGACGAGGCCCACACTCTCGGCGATCCGCACCTGGTCGAACGCCTCGTGGTCAATCTCGTCGACAACGCGCTCTGCCACAACATGACGTCCGGTCAGCTTGACGTGTCGACCACAACCAGGGACGGCGCCGCGGTGCTCACCGTGACGAACACCGGTCCCGTGATACCAGCGGACCAGGTCTTCCGACTGTTCCAACCGTTCCAACGCTTGAACCCGGACCGGACCCACCACGACGGCGGCCTCGGTCTCGGGCTGTCCATAGTGCAGGCCATCGCGACCGCGCACAGCGCCACCATCTCAGCCCACCCACGCCCCGACGGCGGCATGGAAATCACCGTTGCCTTCCCGGGCGCCGAACCCGCGATCGGCGCCGCTACCCAACCGCGCCCCGCGTCCACGAGGCCGAGCTGACACCGGGTCAATCAGCCGGAAGGCTGCCGACCAGTCGGCGTTCCGCTAACCCGAGCTTCCCTGACCTCCAGAGTCGCGTTCTTAGTCGTTTGATTTAATCAACCGATCAAGTACGCTGGAGGCATGACCGCCCCCGCAGCTCGGGCCGCCGTGTCACGTGGTGACCAGACGCGAGAATCCCTCCTTGCGGCCGCAACGACAGCGTTCGCACGGGACGGCTACAACGCGGTCAGCACGCGGCAGATCGCTGATCTCGCGCAGGCTAATCAGGCACTGATCGGTTATCACTTCGGTGGCAAGGAAGGGCTGTATGTAGCGGTCGTCGAACGCGTCGCCACGCAGATCGGCGCCCACACTGGGCCGTTGCTGGAGCGCATAGAAGCCGCGCTCGACGAGACTCGGGAGGTCACGAGTCCGGCGGCGCTTCGGGATCGCCTGCTTCCTGCGCTTCTCGAACTCACCGACGGCATGGCGGCTTTACTGTTGCGCGGCGACTCGGCCGAATGGATGCAACTGATCCTTCGCGAACAACAGACGCCAACCACCGCATTCGATTCCTTGTACAGCGGCTTCATGGGCCGCGTCGCTGCGTTGATCACCGAAGTGGCCGGAAGGCTGCGCGTCGACCAGGACCAGACCGCGAACCGGGTGCTCGCGGCCACAATCATGGGTCAGCTCGTCGTGTTCCGCTCCGGCCATGCGGGTGTCATGCGCCATCTCGGCTGGGCGGAGGTTGACGATGCGCGCGTCGCCTGCGTCCAGCAGGTCCTGCGCGGCAACGTGACCGCTCTCCTTGCGCCTCCGCAGGCATAGCCGGCCAGTGTTCGACCGACCCAGTTGAAGGGCTGTCATGCAGACGATTGTCGAGATCCAGCAGGGCCCGATCCAGGGGTTCACAGACGACGGCATTCACAAGTTCTTCGGCATCCCCTATGCCGCGCCGCCTGTAGGTGCGCTGCGGTGGCGCCCGCCTCAGCCGATACCCCACTGGACGCAACTGCGGCAGACGACCGAGTTCGGTCCGATCTGCCCACAGACAGCAGGCGCGGTGTTCAAGACCCGCGCGTCCCGGCAGGATGAGGACTGCCTGTACCTGAACGTATGGACCGCCACCGTGGACCCGCAAGCCAAGCAGCCGGTGATGGTCTGGATTCACGGCGGCGGCTACCTCGGTGGCGGCGGCTGCGAGGACGGCACGGACGGCTCCGCTCTGGCGGCGCTAGGCGTCACGGTCGTCAGCTTCAACTACCGATTGGGCGCGTTCGGGTACCTCGCGCATCCTGACCTTGGCAGCAACTTCGGCCTTCAGGACCAGATCGCGGCGTTGCATTGGGTGCAGCAGAACATCACGCAGTTCGGCGGCGACCCGGATCGCGTGACCGTCTTTGGCCAGTCCGCAGGCGCTCACTCGGTACGCACCCTATTGAGCAGCCCATCGGCGGCGGGCCGGTTCCACAGGGCGATCCTGCAAAGCGGGGGCGGCGAGCGGTTCTCGTTCGACGCCAAGAAACCCAGCGAGCGAACCTACGCTGCCAGCAAGGCATTCGTCGCCCACCTTGGCGGCGGCGGGCCGCAGCAGCTGCGACAGGTACCCACCGAAAAGGTAAAGCAGGCCTCGCATCTGTTCAGCGGTGTGATCCCCAAGCGCGGACGGGTGCACACGCCCGCGAACCTGGCGTGGATGCCGGTGAACGACGGCGAAATCGTACCCGCCGACGCGGGTAACCGTCCGCTCGCGGCGGTGCCGTTGCTGCTGGGCTACACGCACAACGAGGCCAGGTACTTCATCAAGCCGGGCATGCTTCCCTACAACCGGCTCCTGCTCTGGGCACTGACGAGGGCCCTCGCCGGACCTGAGGCGCGAGCCGTGCGCGCCGAACTCTCCCGCAACGCAGGGTCCATGTACGACAAGTTTGACCGCGCCTACACCTCTGCCGTCTTCGCCGAGCCGCTGCTCGCCACCACAGAACGCCTGCTGTCGACCAGCCACGAGTTCTATTGCTACCGCTTCGATCGCGTCTCACCCGGCGCCGGCAGGTCCGACTTCCGGGCGCAGCACACCGCCGAACTGCGCTACCTGTTCGGCACCTTGACCACTGAGGGCTACGACGATGTGGACCGGCAGGTATCGGCCCGGATGCAGGCACACTGGGTCGCATTCGCCCGCAACGGCGCACCGACCGAGGACGGGTCCTGGCCGCGCTACGACGACCTCGCTCGTATCGCAGTCATTGCCGACACACTTGGGCAGGGGCGGATCGACGACGACCCGATCGCCCCTCTCGTCCACGCCCGACGCGCAACAGCACGGTGAGGACCCGACCCCGTAGCGGTTGCGCTCGACCGGGGGCGGAATCTCCCTTACTCGGTGAACACCGTCTGACTGACCACGACCCGCGCGCCGAGTAACCCGCCCGATGTGCCGGTGGCGGGTCATCACCCGCGTTGCGTCATCCAGAGGCGGGGAACCTGGGGCCAAACCCGGGGGCTCGCACGGCCACCGGGGCGGATCGCAGGCCGATCGTGGACGCAAGAAGTCGGAGCCCGTCGTCGCTCGGCGAGCCGGCCGGTGCGCAATGGGTGATCAGGGTCAGGCCGGGGTCGGCCGGCAGCGGGATCACCTCGGTGTCCAGCGTCAGGTCGCCGACTTGGGGGTGGTGGAAATGCTTGACTCCGGAGTAGCGGATGCCGACATCATGCCTGGCCCACAGGACGCGGAACGTGTCGCTCCGCATGGACAGCTCACCGATGAGGGCGGCCAGGGTAGCGTCGTGAGGGTCGCGGCCGGCGTGCGCGCGCAGGATCGCGACGATCCCGTCGGCGCTGTTATCCCATTCGGCGAACAGCTCGCGGGCGGCGGGCTCGAGGAACACGAACCGGGCCTGGTTGGGGGACTGACCAGGAGCGGTGCGCCAGCCGCTGAAGAGGGTCGCGCCGAGGGTGTTGTGCGCGACGACGTCCATGTTCGCGTTGCACACGAACGCGGCCACGGTGCCATCCATCGCGTCCAGCAACCGCTGGACGCTCGGGCGGATCGCCGCTGCCTTCGGCCGCGGGCTTCGCGAGCGGGCCGGGCCGAGGGCTCGCACCAGGTCGCCCAGGTGCTGACGCTCGACGTCGGTCAGCCGCAGCGCCCGAGCGACGGCGTCGAGGATGCTGTCGGAGACGCCAGGGACCTGCCCGCGTTCGAACCGGGCGTAATAGTCGACGCTGACGCCGGCGAGCCGGGCCACCTCGTCGCGGCGCAACCCGGGCACACGCCGGGCGCGCTGGCCGTAGGAGGAGACGTTCACATCCTCAGGGGTCAGCTTCGCGCGGCGTGACATCAGGAAGTCCCGCAGGTCGTCGCGTCCGTTCATGCGCTTCATCATCCCGTGCCTGCCCCGCGTTATGGAGGCTCTGCGGAGTCCTGTCTAACCTCGCACTCCCTACCGGGCCGACGGATCGGGTTGCCTGAATCGTGAAGGACCACGCCGGGCGGCACTCGGCGGTGATCACGAGAGGTGTCTGATGAGCGCAAGACGCACGATCGCGCTGGTGACCGGCGCGAACAAAGGCATCGGCTTCGCCACCGTGCGCAAGCTCGCCGAGCTGGGAATGATCGTCTACCTCGGCGCCCGCGACGAGACCCGCGGCACCCACGCCGCCGAGCAGTTGCGCGCCGACGGCCTGGACGTCAACTACATCCAGATCGACGTCACCGACGACGAGTCGATCGCCGCCGCCGCCGAGCGTGTGAAGGCCGAGCAGGGCAAGCTGGACGTGCTGGTGAACAACGCCGGCACCGGTTCTCCGGACGCCGTCCCGAGCGAAGACACCCGAGCCCAGTTGCGCACCATGTTCGAGATCAACGTGTTCGGCCCGGTCGTGGTGACCAACGCGTTCCTGCCGCTGCTGCTCCAGGCGCCCGCCGCGCGGATCGTGAACCTCTCCAGCGAGGTCGGGTCGCTGTCGGCAATGCTCGACGACCCCGAGTCGATGATGTACCAGTACCTGCGCGAACTGGTCTACCCCACCACGAAGGCGGCAATGAATGTGATCACCGGGCAGTACGCCAAAGAACTGCGCGACACCCCGATCAAGGTCAGCGCGGCCATCCCCGGCTACATCGCTACCGACTTCAACGGCCACACCGGGCACCGCACCCCCGAGCAGGCCGCCGAGATCGTGACCGCCCTCGCTACGCTCCCGGCCGACGCGCCCACCGGGCAGTACTGGGGATCCCTCACCGGCGCCGAGGACGGCGTCCACGAGCACGGCCGCTGGTGACCAGCCGAGGGCGTCACGCTCCACCCCTGCGTGCCTGCCGCTGGTGCCGTGCACTTTCACAGTGGACAGCAGCTCTCCGGTGCGCGAATGGCAGGCGCTGAGGTCCATCGCGGAGAACGCGCCGTCGTGTTACTCGTCGTTCCACGAACATCGAACAAAGGAAGTGCCATGGCTGTCCCGCCACTCTCCGACCTCACTGGGCAGGTCGTCATCGTCACCGGTGCCGGCTCCGGAATCGGCCGTGCCGCCGCACACGCCTTCGCCGACAGCGGGGCACACGTGCTGGGCGTCGGACGCCGCAAGGACGCCCTAGAGGAAACCGCTGCCGACCGCCCCCGCATCACCCCCCACCCGGCGGACCTGCTCACCGCAGATACACCCCAGGAGGTGATCGACGCCGCGATCGAACGGTGGGGACACCTCGACGTCCTGGTCAACAACGCCGGCGCCACCCGATTGATGCCGCTGGCCGAGACCACTGCCGCAGGCATCGCCGCCCTGTTCGATCTCAACGTTACCGCGCCGAGCCTGCTGGCCTGCGCCGCCCTACCTCACTTGCGCCAGCGCCGCGGCGCAATAGTCAACGTCTCCAGCACTTACGGGCACCGGCCGCTGCCCGGTGCCGCCCACTACGCGGCCTCCAAGGCGGCCCTGGAACAGCTCACCCGCACATGGGCCCTGGAGCTGGCCGTCGACGGCATCCGCGTCAACGCCGTGGCCCCCGGCCCAACCGAGAGCCAGGCCCTGGCCGCCGCTGGACTGCCTGCGGGGCTCGTGGAACAGGTCAAGCGGGAGGAGGCTCGCCGCGTCCCCCTCGGGCGTCGCGGCGAGCCGCAGGAGATCGCCGCCTGGATCGTGCGCCTGGCCGACCCAGCCGCCACCTGGCTCACCGGGCAGGTCCTCACCGTCGACGGCGGCCTGGAACTCACATAGTCACAGCGCGTCATTCGGCACCCGCAGCATGGCCCAAGACCTCTTACTAGGGACTTCAGACGTTCGGTCACCCGTCCGCGCCGTCGTTGTCGATATGGCATTGCTCCCTATCGGGTGAGCGCTCGGCGGCTACGTGCTTGGCGTCGCCCGCTGCGAGCGCTCTCCTCAGGGGCGAACGGCCCGGGTGGACGTGCCGCCCGGCCGTTCGGCGCAGCGCCGGTACCGATGCATCGTCGGGGACGGGTTCCGGCGCGATGACCATGGACTTCGCCGTGCCCGTGCCCGTGCCCGACCCGCCACCGTTTACGACGATCGCTCGACGGCTCGGGCACGTGATCGTCCGCAGGGGAAGCTCAGCGTGTGTGGGACAACCGCCGCCGGGTAGCTCGAAACGCCGCCGCGGCGGCGTGATGAGCACAACCTCGATCAGCTGGGTACGCCAGCCCGCCACGATAGGGGATCGTATGACAGCCACCCGGTCCGCACTGACCTACGACGTCTTCGTCGCTCCGGAAAAGCCGTTCGTCGCCCCGACGCCCGCTGTGGGCGACGCGCCGGCCTGGGACCCGACGACGTCGACGTTGATCTTCGGTGCCCGCGATGCCGTGCTTGTGGACCCGCTGATGACCGTACGCGAGGCCACCGCCCTGGCCGACTGGGTGGCGCTGCACGATCGCCGCCTCACGACTGTCTATATCACGCATGGTCATGGTGACCACTATCTCGGCCTGCCGATTGTCCTTGATCGTTTCCCGGACGCACGGGTGGTCGCCGCGGCGGGAACGGTGCGGCAGATGCAGGACGGCCAGGCGCTGGACAACTCGCTCAGGACGCGGTTCCCCGGCCAGATCGCCGACACGGTCCCGCTGCCCGAACCGCTCAGCTCGCCGGAACTCCAGCTCGAGGGTCGCCCCATCTTGGTGATTGACACCGGCCACACAGACACGGTGGACACGACCTCGCTGCACGTGCCCGACCTGGATCTGATCGTCTCGGGCGACGTTGCCTACAACCACTGCCACATGTTCGTCGGCGCGACGACATCGGAAAGTCGGGCTGAATGGATTGCCTCGCTCGACCGGCTGGCCGAACTCCACCCCGCTGCCGTCGTCTGCGGGCACAAAGATCCGACCCAGGGCAACCCGCCCGCGGTCCTCGGCGAGTCTCGCGGCTACCTCGAGTACTACGGGCAGCTCCGCGACGCAGCCACTCCCGATGGCGAGCTGTTCGACGCCATGGTCGACCGCTACCCGGGCTGGGTCAGCCGCCAGCAGTTCCTCATACTCGGCGCTGCCACAGCCCCGTGATGCAGCTCAGCGAGGCATACATGTTTGCAGCGTATGCCGCAGTGCTGGGGCGAGAGTCCGGCACGACGCTCGACACGGCGGGCACAGGTAGTTGCGCGCTGTCCGGTTCGAGGATTGTCACGCTTCGTGGCCGAGGGCCGGACCCGCCGGATCGCAACGTTGCGCACGCTCGTGCCGGGATGAGTGTCCCGGGAATCCGGAGATCAGCTGCCGGAACGGTGATCGTCCGGTGGCGTTTGGCCTGTCAGGTGCGGTCGTGCAGAGTGATCTGGTAGCCGCTGGGGTCGGCGAAGGTGAATGTCCGGCCGAAGGGGCCGTCGATCGGTGCGGAGACGATGGTGTGACCGTCGGCGACGAGAGCATCGTGAATGGCCTGGACGTCTGTGGCGTGGAGCCAGATCGCGGCACCGATGCCGGGCTGAGGGACGGATGCGAGGTCGGTGCCGGGAACGACGTCGCGGAGTGCGAACGCGATCGGCCTGGTCTCGAAGACGACGGCGTGCGGGGGTCCGGCCGGTGAGCGGACGAGGCCGAGATACTGCTCGTAGAACGCCTGCGAAGCGTCGAGGTCGCGCGTTTGGAGCGAGATGAAGTCGGGGCCGGTGGCGGGCATGATGATACTCCTTCTGTCCGTGTCAGTTTTCTGACACGAGTCAACCTATGTCAGAATGCTGACATGAGTCAAGACGGTGTCGGCGTCGACCTGGAGACGTCACTGGGCTACCTGCTGAAAGAGGCGTCGAGCGCCCTGCGGGTAGCCATGGAGGAGGTGCTGCGGCCGCTCGGGATGAGCGTGACGCACTACTCCTGCCTCGAACTGCTGGCTCAACGACCGGGCTTGTCGAACTCCGAGCTCGCGCGGGGCGCGTTCGTGACACGGCAGTCGATGAACGTGCTGCTCCAGGCCCTGGAACGAGACGGCTACGTGACCAGGCCCGCGGAGGCACCCATCGGGAAGGTCCTTCCCACGCGGCTCACACCTCGCGGCCGACGCAGCCTCGAGAAGGCATCCGCAGCGGTCCGGTCCGTCGAGGTGAGAATGCTGGCCGGCCTGACCGAGACCGAGCAGTCAGACGCCTTCCGGACCCTGAAGACGATGATCCATTCCCTGCGCGACGGCAACGAAGAGTCCTCCGTGGAGCGGTAGACCGAGGTCTCCCAGATCGGTGAACGCGTCCAAGATGCTGGGACGACTCCCGACCCTGGCAGGCAGTCCCCCAGCAAAGCGGCGGAGGCCGCGCAGGCGCTCCCGCTCGGTGCCGCGTTCGAGCACGACGGGCGGCAGTACCAGGCTTCCCGCACCGCCCGTCGGCAAATCCACCTCGGCCTGCCGACGGTGCGAGATTACCCAACGTCGCCGATCGTTGCGCGGAATGGCTCAGTGCTCAACCGGTTGGTCTGAGCTCCTCGATGCGAGCGGCATCGAGGAGCGTACGGGCTGCAGGGCTAAGACTGACCTCCGCGCGATTCGCGAGATAGAGGGTGCGCGTTGCGCGTGGCCGCAGCGACAAACCGACGACGCCTTGATGGATCAGCTGGTTCCGGCTCGGACCGCTGATCGCGAGGCTCGGGGCGATGGTGACCCCAAGGTTCTCCGAGACCATAGCGAGCAGCGTCCTCATGTCGCGGACGCGGTGCGTAGGCCGGAGACGTAGCCCAGCTTGCGCGTACATGGCTTGGATGATCGGCTCGCATCCGCCGTCAGAGAGGAGGAATGGGTCGCCGTCGAGTTCCTCGACGTCGACATGCGGCTCGTGTGCCAAGGGATGGCCTGCCGGCACCACCGCGAGCATCTCGTCGTCGGCCAACGGCGTAATGGCCAGCCCGGGCAGAGCGGACGTGACCGTGGCCAGGTCGACGATGCCGGCGCGCAGCCATTCGGTGACTTCGTCGTCGCTGCCCTCCAAGAGGGTGACCGAGACGCCTGGGTGGTGGCGGCTGAGTCGAGCCACGAGCGGTGGCAGGAGTTGTCCGGCGCTCGGGAACGCGCCGATGAGAAGCCGCCCGACATGCTCGTCGCGCGCCGCAGCGGCCTCCTCGGCGAGCCGCTCGACGGCTCGCACTGCATCGCGCGCGTGACCCAGCAATCGATACCCCAACTCGGTCAGCACGCAACCGGAGCGCTCCCGCACGACCAAGCGGGCGTCGAGTTCGGTTTCGAGCGAAGCGAGGGCGTGGCTCACAGCCGATTGCGTGACCTGCAGGGCAGTGCCCGCGCCGGTGATGCTGCCGGTTTCCGCAACTGCGACGAGCGCTCTGAGCTGAGCAAGATTCACATGAACTCCACGCATGTAGTCATGAGTTTCATACGTTTGTCTCAAGGAAGGATACGCGGTAGAAAGACTCGGCGGCAGCAAAAAGTCACATTGGACGCGGGCCGCGGTACGCCGGCACGGAAGGGACAGAGATGGGGAAGGCAGTGAAGGTCGTCGTCATCGGGGATTTCGACGCGAGCTTCGTTCCGCACACCGCCACCGACGCAGCGATCGAGCACTCGGCTGCGGCGCTCGGGCTGAACGTGGAGGTCGTGTGGCGGGCTACCGAGCCGCTCGAGACGGATCTCGACGACGTGCAGGAAGCGGACGCGCTGTGGTGCGCCCCAGGAAGCCCATACCGAAGTTTGACCGGCGCGGTCGCGGCGCTCCGATTCGCACGCGAGAACGGCGTGCCGACACTGGGTACGTGTGGTGGCTGCCAGCACATCGTTATCGAGTTCGCCCGCAACGTGCTCGGCTTCCATGACGCGCAACACGCCGAGTACGACCCGTACGCATCACGACTGTTCATCTCGGCGCTCACCTGCTCGCTCGCCGGGCTCACGATGCCCGTCCACCTGGCAGCCGGTTCGCGGGCGGCCGAGACATACGGGGGCGCGAAGACCGAGGAGAACTACTACTGCAACTTTGGCCTCAACGACGAGTACCAGGCGGTGCTTGAGGGCGGCGGACTCCGCGTGTCGGGTGTGGACGACGACGGTGAGGCGCGTGTCCTTGAGTTGTCCGATCACCCGTTCTATGTGGCGACACTGTATGTTCCGCAGACCCGATCGAAACCCGAGAATCCGCACCCGCTGGTCAATGCGTTCCTGCGGGCAGCCGCCAAACGGCGCCGCGAGGAATCGATTGCGGCGGTGCCGGCGGTCGGCGCGTGACAGGGCACGCCGCGGTCAGGTGTGCGCGCGTGGCCGTTGTCCAGGATGCCCCCGTAGTCTTCGACCGGGACGCCACACTTGATCGGGTCGACAAGCGAGCTCGCGAGGCGGCCAACGGCGGTGCGCAGCTGGTGCTGTTCCCTGAGGCGTTCGTGTCCGGCTATCCGCAGGACATGACCTTCGGGGCTGTTGTCGGAACACGTACCCCAGAAGGCCACGAGCAGTATCGCCGGTACTGGGCCAGCGCGGTGGACGTCCCTGGACCAGATGTCGACCGACTGGGCGAGATCGCGGCACGGCATCGAATTGTCCTGGTGATCGGCGTCGTCGAACGTTCGGGCGGGACGTTGTTTTGCACGGTTCTTTTCTTCGGTGCCGACGGAGCGCTCCAGGGACGGCACCGCAAACTGATGCCGACCGCGATGGAGCGCCTCGTGTGGGGAATGGGCGATGGATCGACGCTGCCGGTGATCGACACCTCGCTGGGCCGGGTCGGGGCGGTGATCTGCTGGGAGAACTACATGCCGCTGATGCGTGCCGCGATGTACGCGAAGGGCATCGAGATCTACTGTGCGCCGACCGCCGACGACCTCGACATGTGGGTCACCAGCGTGCGGCACATCGCCAAGGAGGGCAGGGTCTTCGTCCTCTCTTCCTGCCAGTTCTTGCAGCGCAGCGACTGTCCGGAGGACTACGAAGCCTCGCACGACCGCCCGGTACTTGTGCGGGGCGGCAGCTGCATCGTCGCGCCGACTGGTGATGTCATCGCTGGTCCGGTCTATGACCGCTCCGCGGTCCTGCTTGCGGACCTGGACCTCGACGACATCCCACGCGCGAAGTACGACCTGGACGTGTCCGGCCACTACGCGCGACCGGATGTCTTCCAGCTCGCGGTCGACGAACGCGCCAAGGTCACTGTCACCTTTGGAACCGACAATGATTGACCCGAGCGCCGTCGACCAAGCCGCACGGCGGCTCGGCGGCATCAGTGTCCGGACGCCGCTCCTGTCGAGCCCCGCTCTGGACCGGGCGACGGGAGGCTCGGTCATATGCAAGGCCGAGGGCCTGCAGCGCACCGGGTCATTCAAGATACGCGGCGCCTGGAATGCCATCGCTGCGCTCCCACCGCACGCCCGGGCCAACGGAGTGATCACATTCTCGTCGGGCAATCACGGACGGGCGCTGGCCTTCGCGGCGCGGATGCACGACGTTCCAGTTGCGGTCGTTCTTCCAACTGACGTGTCGGAGACGAAGCGAACCGCCATCGCGCGCGCGGGTGCCGAGATCATCCCCTGCCGTGCGGTCGAACGCGAAGGGGTAGCCGTCGCTGAGGCGGAACGCCGCGGCATGACATTTGTCGCCCCCTACGACGACCCGAACGTTATAGCCGGCCAGGGGACAGTCGCGCGAGAAATGTTCGAAGACGCGGCCGGTCTTGATGTGCTACTCGTTCCGGTCAGCGGCGGTGGCCTCTTGGCAGGATGCGCCCTCGCAGCAGCCGGCAATGCCCGCAAGGCAGTGCGCGTCATCGGCGTCGAGCCGGCAACCTGCGCGCGCTTGCAACGTTCGCTCACCGCTGGTAGGCGGGTTGCCGTCGAGCCGTCGGACACCATCGCCGATGCGCAGCGAGCACGGATTCCGGGCGCGCTGACCTTTCCCATACTTCTCGCGCATCGCGTTGAGGCCGTTTGCGTCACCGACGAACAGCTCGTGCAAGCTATGCAATTCGCCTTCGAGGAGTTCGGGATCGTCTGCGAGCCGAGCGGTGCAAGCGCACTGGCCGCCGTGCTCGCCGGCGTGGTCGGTGGAGACGGGGCGCGGATCGGTGTCGTGCTCACCGGTGCCAACATCGCGCTCGACGACTTCGCTGCGCTGACCAAAGGCGGTCACCTCGGTGCTACCGGTACGCGACGAGACGGTGGAGGTCGTGGCCGTCCTGCTGGCCGCTGAGCAGGCCCGCGAGGTCGGCTGAGCCGGCCCGGCCGAGGACCGTCCGCGGAGGTCAGCCGGAGTCGTTCCAGGCGCACCACGACGGCGCCGGCCGATCCGGCCAGGCCGGCCGCGCTCCGTCCCATCGACAGCTCGAAGCCGTCCCCGGTGAGGTACGTCCGGCCCTGCCGCTCGGCGATACGGCCGCGGAAGACGTTCGACTCGCCCAGGAACTCGGCGACGAACAGCGACGCAGGGTTCTCGTACAGCTCCTCGGCGGTGCCGGCCTGCTCGATCCGGCAGCCGGCAGGACGAGGTCGGGTCCGGTCGGCTTGGTGGCCGTGAGCTCGCGGATCGTGTCCCAGGCTGTTGGAACGTCGACGGCTCGGGCCGCGTGGGCCAGAATGGCGAGGTCGTCGCTGAGATACTCGCGTCGTCAGGACGTCGCCGACCCGGTCGCCAACTGCCTGGTCTGCTGTGCCGCCCATTGGGCGGCTGCCGCGGCGACCGGGATCGTCGGGTCCACCAACCACGCGGCCTCGAGGCCGTAGCAGAAAGCGATGATCTCCATTGCCTTGAGCTGCGGGTCGATGTCCTCCCGCATCTCGCCGCGCTGTTGTGCGGACCGCAGGGTCGCTGTCACGCGGTCGATCGTTGTTCGGTAGCCATCGACCAGCCGTGGGTGGAGGTCGGTGTCGGGGCTGACGTTTTCGCCGAGGACGACGGTGTTCATGCCGAGCAGGCTGGCCACCTTGCCGTCGTGCTGGCTGGGCCAGCTGGCCATGTGCTTGGCGATGATGTCGACGATCTTGATGCCGGGGTCGGGTCCGTCGCCCCACAGCCACTCCTCGGAGAAGGCCAGGTGGCGATCCATGACGGCGTTGAGCAGGGCCTCCTTGCTGCGGAAGTGATAGAGCAGCCCGGTCTGTGACACGCCGGCCTCGGCCGCGATGTCGGCGAGGCTGGTGCCGCGCGCTCCGTTGCGGGCGATGAATCGTACGGCGACGTCGATGATGCGGTCCCGTGTCTCTAGGCCCTTCGCTGAGGTCTTGGGCTTCTGGGCAGGGGACACGGTTGATCTCCTCGCGATGGTCGGGACCGTCATCGCCAAGTATAGACAAACCGACTGAGCACTCGGTAACTTTTGCGAAACAGACTGAGTGCTCAGTCTTAACTGTGGCGAGAGGCGCGATCGAATGAGTGCAGCTTTCCGGCGGGGAACCCCGGTCGTCCGCGAGGAAGACACTGCGCTGCGGCCGCACGAGCAGGTTCAGGCCTTCCTGGACAGCTCCGGATCATCACCCGACCCGTGGGCCGCCGACATCGCGGCCGTGCGGGCGGACGCACGTGCGAAGGTCCTGGCCGTGACTGGCGAGCCGGCGCCGGTGGCCTCTGTCGAGTCGGTCGACGCGGACGGCGTACCGGCTCGGCTCTATCTGCCCACGGGCGCGGAACAGGAGGTGCTGGTCTGGGCGCACGGCGGCGGCTGGATTCACGGAGACCTCGACACCGCCGAAGGCGTCGCCCGGGCACTCGCGAACCGGGCCGCGTGCGGGGTCCTGTCCATCGACTACCGGCTCGCGCCCGAGCACCCGTTTCCAGCCGGCTTTGACGACACTTGGACGGCCGTCACCTGGGCACGCCACAACTTCGGCAGCGTGGCTGTCGGTGGGGACAGTTCGGGCGGCAATCTCGCCGCGGCGGCCGCGCTCAAAGCGCGTGATGAAGGCGTTCGGTTAGCCGCCCAACTCCTCGTCTACCCCGCACTCGACAGCGTCGAGAACACCGACTACAAGGTCGCGTTCCGGCGGCGGTACGAGACCTTCGCGGGCCAGTCGGGTTTCGGCTCCAACAGCTACCGTCGGCTCCAGCACATCTGGGCGACGTACGTTCCCGACCCAGCACACCGCAAGGCGTCGTATGTATCCCCGCTGCACGCTAAATCTGTGCGCGGTGTCGCGCCTGCGACGATCATCACGGCCGAACACGATTTCCTCCGCCGCGAGGCCGAGGACTATGCCCGGCGTCTGGAGGCGGCCGGCGTGCCGGTCGAGCTGACCGAGTACGCGGGGCAGATCCATGGCTTCTTCGAGATGTTCGCCGTGATGACCGACGCGCATCACGCCGCTGGCAAGGCTGGCGACGCCGTACGCCGCGCGTTCCAGTCAACCCACACCATCGAGCCTTAAGGACTTCTCGTGCGATCACTGACCCAGTACTGCGGAACCTTCCGGGCGGCCGGCGTTGCCGTGGCGGCTGCCCTGCTGCTGGCCGCCTGCGCACCCGGCGGCAACTCCGAAACCGGCCCGGTGCCGTCCAAGCCTGTCTCCACCGTTATCGGCAGCGAACCGGTCACCCTGAAGCTCCTCGTCACCAGCGGCGTCGACGTCCCGTTCTACACCGCTCTCGGCAAACTGTTCCGCGACAAGTACAGCAACGTGACCGTCAAGGTGGAGAGCCAGGACTACGCCACCTTGACCACGACCATCGCGCGTACTCTCGCCGGGAACAACGTGCCCGACCTCGTCCGCGTGCCGCAGCTCGGTAACCTGACCAAGGACCACCTGCTGATCAGCCTCGACCCTTATGCGCAGGCGTATGGGTGGAACGAATGGCCGCAGTCGCAGTTCGCCTCCACCCGTGTCGCGGCGGACGGCAGACAGCGGGGGACGGGCTCGTTGTACGCCGCGGGCGCTGGTTTTGGCCTGACCGGGGTGTATTACAACAAGGCGCTTGCGCAGCGGATTGGTATGACGCGGCCACCGGCGACTGTCGCCGAGTTCGAGCAGCTGCTCGCTAAGGCGAAGGACGCTGGGTTGCAGCCGATCATGATCAACGGCAAGGACGGCGGCAGCGTCTATCCGCTGCAGAACCTGGTGATGTCGTACGCCGGTGACGCGCAAGCCGTCCAGGACTGGAACTACACCAAGCCTGGCGCGAGTATCGACACGGCGGCGACGGTCAAGGCCGCCACGACATTGCAACGCTGGGGGCAGGCTGGATACCTGCCGGCCGACGTGAACGACATCGACCAGACCCGGGCACCGGCCGAGTTCATCAAGGGCAACGGTGTGTTCTTCCCGAGCGGCAACTGGCAGGCTCCGGGACTCGACAAGACCGGATCCGGTCAGTTCGGGTTTTTCCTGTTCCCGCCCGGCGTTGCCGGTGGGCCGTCGTACGCGATGACCGCTGCCGCCAACCTAGGGATCCCGGCGAAGTCACCCCGCGCTGACGTGGCGGCCGCGTTCCTGGACTTCGTGCAGACGGACCAGCAGGCGCGGCAGGAGACGGTGACCCTCGGCGGGCTGGTGCCGGCGGGCCCGTCGGACGCGCCAGCTCCGACCGCGCCCGAGGGGTCGGCGGTCGCCGCCACCGTCAACGCGTTCCAGGAGTTGCTGAAGAGCAACGGGCTGGTCGGCTTCATGGCTGATGCGACGGCTTCGATCCACGTCAACAGCCTCATCCCGCAAACGCAGCTGCTGCTGGCCGGCAAGACGACCCCCGAGGCGTTCGCGGCCAAGGTGCAGTCCGACTACGAGCGCGATCTCGGGCGATGATCGCGGCGAGCCGACCCAGGGGTGATGCGGTGACGTCCGTCCCGACCCCGGAGGCGATACGGCAGGCTTCGGCTATGACCGACCCGTCGAGCGTTCCTGCGGCACGACAACCCGCCGTACGGCGCCCATCCGCACGCCGGCGGCGGAGTTGGAGCGCGCTCCTCTGGGTTGCGCCAGCGTTCGGTATGTACGGCGTCTTCGTGCTGTTCCCGATGCTCCAGTCCGTGCAGTACTCGTTCTACGACTGGGATGGCATCGGGCCGGCGACGCCTGCCGGACTGGACAACTGGATCGCGATCTTCACCCAGCCGGAGCTGCTGCAATCCGTGGTGCACGCGTTCGTCCTCGTCGTGTTCTACACGGTCTTGCCGGTAGGGCTCGGTCTAGTCGCCGCGTCGTTCATCCGCGAACTGAAGCCCGGCGCGTTCAGCACCACCGCCCGGGTCGTACTGTTCGTCCCGCAGGTGCTTCCGCTGGTCGCTGCCGGTATCGCGTGGACGTGGATGTACTCCTCGGACGGCCTGGTCAATCAGGTCTTGCGCGCGGTCGGCCTCGATCAGTACACGCGGGCCTGGCTCGGTGACTTCACTTTCGCGCTGCCCGCGGTCGGTGTGATCGGGGTCTGGGTCATGCTCGGCTTCTGCACGGTGCTGCTGCTCGCGGGCATCGGTAAGATCGACCCGGCGCTGTACGAGGCGGCCCGGCTGGACGGGGCCGGGCGGGTCAGTGAGTTCTTCGCCGTGACGCTGCCCGGGTTGCGGCGCGAACTCGCCGTGTGCACGACGTTCACGATCATCGCCGCGCTGGCGAGCTTCGACGTCGTCCAGATCGCGACGCAAGGCGGTCCCGGCTACCAGACGATGGTGCCCGGCGTGCAGATCTACCGGTTGACGTTCCTGCAGCAGCACGTCGGACAGGCCTCGGCGCTCGCGGTGTTCCTGGCAGTCGTCGTGCTGGTGGTCATCTGGCCGATCCAGCGTCTCGGGAGGGAGAAATGACCACATCGGGCCTCGCCGATCGAGTTACGCGCACTGGGATCCTGCTCGCGCTGATGCTGTTCGCTGTGGTGCCGCTGCTGAGCATGTTCACCACGGCACTGGCGGCGCCGGGCAGCACACCGCAAGGCCTCAGTTGGCCGAGCGACCCGCACTGGCACAACTTCGTCGACGCATGGAGCGCGGCGAACTTCGTCGCGCTGTTCCGCTCGAGCACCCTCATCGTGCTTGGCGTCGTACCGGCCACGGTCGCGATGGCCACCGCCGCGGGCTACGCCCTCGCTCAGCTGAACGTGCCCTTCGGTAAGGCGATCTACGGTCTTCTCCTCGTCGGACTCACCCTGCCGTTCGAGGCGCTGATCACCCCGTTGTACTACGACCTGCGCAGCATGGGACTGCTCGGGACGCGGCTGGCGATCGTCCTGCCGCTCATCGGACTGCTCATGCCGTTCGGCGTCTTCTGGATGCGCGCACACTTTCTCGGCGCCGAGCCCGCGCTCACCGAAGCCGCGAAAGTCGACGGCGCCAACACCTGGCAGACGTTCCGCCGCATCCACCTGCCGCTCGCCACCTCGGCGTGGTCCGCACTATCTGTGCTCTTCTTCCTCGCCAGCTGGAACCAGTACCTCCTGCCCCTCGTCCTCGTCGACGACCCGACGAAGCGGACCGTGGCCGGCGGGCTGGGCGCCTTCCAGGGCCAGTACGGCACCGACATCGTGCTTCTCTGCGCCGGATCCCTGCTGATCATCCTGCCCTCACTGGTGATCTTCCTGATCTTCCAGCGCAACTTCGTCAAGGCGCTGATGCAAGGAGCCGTCAAGTGACTGCCCGAGTCTCGCACCTGGAGGTTCCATCGCATCTGGCCGACCGACTGCTTCAACGACCCGGCGTAGCGTCACGCACCAAGGGATTGCAGCAGTGGCTATTGACAACGCCGCGGTCGCGTTGCGACTGCTCGCCGACCGCTGCCACAGCCTGAGCCCGGCCCGTACATCTACCGATCGCGGTGACGCGGGCGGCGAGGTGCCCGCCAGGCGGCCCATCCGGTCAGCCCGATCAGCACCGCGCCGACGACGGTGCGGAACCACCGGCTCAGGACCGCCTGGTCGTCGCCTGCCGGGACGGCGCGCGACGGGTTCCGCGGGTCGTACCGGATGTCGATCGGGGCGCCCTCGGCGATGCGGATGTCGGAGGGCGCATCCTCGACGTCGGCGGTGACCTCGTCGCCGGCGCCGGTAGTGAAACGCACCCGGACCGACTCGCCGGCCGGAACTGCTGGCTCGATCGGCCGACCCGCCGGGAACCTTTCGCCTCGCATGATGGATCTCACCGGGAGCCGAGTAGAGAGAGAGTGTTGATGTGGACGAGCCTGTGCTGGTGATCGACTTCGGGACCTCGACGTCGTCTGCGGTGCTGGTCGCCGACGGGGCGGCACGGCCGCTGAAGGAGCCCGGCAGCGGTTCGTACTCCTGGCCGTCTGTCGTCTGCCGCGACGGCGAACGGCTGCTGGTGGGTGTCACCGCGGAGCGCCGGAAGCGCAGCGACCCGGCCGCATATCGGGCGGAGTTCAAGCGCGACCTGGGGCAGGTGGCCGAGATCCCGCTCGGCGACGCGTCGTATCCCGTCGAGCATCTTGTGGCCGCGGTACTGCGGGTGCTGCGCGACCGCGCCGAGGAGCTGCACGGTGCGCCGGTCGACCGGGCGGTCCTGACCGTGCCCGCCTCCTACGGCGACGGCGATGCCCGCCGCAACCTGATGGTCGCGGCTGGTGAGCGGGCCGGGTTCGCGGAGGTCGACCTGTTGCCCGAGCCGGTCGCGGCGGCCCTGGCCCCACTGCCGGGCGCCGGGTTCGGCGCGGGCGACCTGGTCCTCGTCTACGACTTCGGCGGCGGTACCTTCGACGCCGCCCTCGTCCGGTTCGGGCCCGACGGCGGCCACGACGTGCTGGGCCACCGGGCGCTGGACGACTGCGGCGGCCGCGACGTCGACGCCGTGCTCATCGACCACATCCGTACCGCGGGTGGCGACGGCCTGGCCGAGTCGCTGCACGACGGCGGCTCGAGGATGGTCCGGCTGCGCTTCGGCCTGCAACTGGGCGACTTCGCCCGGGGCGTGAAGCACCAGCTCAGCGAAGTCGACGCCGTCGAGGACTTCGTGACGGCCGCCGCGCCACCCTCGCACGTGGCCCGCGCCGAGCTCGCCACGCTGATCGCCCCGCTCCTGGCCCGCACGATTGACTGTTGCCACACCCTGCTGCGTGGCTGCGGCGTCGCGCCGGGCAACGTGGCCGCGGTCCTGCTCGTCGGCGGCACCTCCCGCATGCCCGTCGTGGCCGACACGGTCGGCCCCGCGTTCGACCGGCTGCTGCGCCGCCCCGAGGACCCCGACCTCGCCGTCGCCCAGGGCGCCGCCGAGCTGGAGCTGCGGCTGCCGCCCCGACGCGTCGAGCCCGAGGTGGGCACGGACATCACCGCCCCGCGCTGGACGCTGCCGGGCGGCGGTGGGCGTCTGGTGCGCGTCCTCGCCGGCCCGGGCGACGACTTCGCCCCGGGCGACGTGCTCGCCGTGGCCCGCGACGTCACCGGTCGGCTGCAACGCCTGCTCGCCCCGCCTTTCCCGGGCCGGGTCGAAGCCTGGACCGTCGCGGTGGGCGAGCCGTTCGCGTCGACCGACGCGCCCGCCCGCGTGGCCCGGACGGGCAGTGCCCTCCGCCTGCTCGACCCGCCCCGCCTGCGGTTCCGCCACGACATCTTCAAGGAGAAGGTGTTCGACGTGAAGTCGGTGGCGTTCTCGGCCGACGGCCGGAAGCTGGTGTTCGCCCATCAGCTTTGCTCGGCGTGGACGTACGAGGCAGGCACCGGGTATCGGCTCGAAACCAACCGCTGGTCGGCCGGCGACAACCTCGATGACGCGGATGTGAGCCCCGATGGCCGGTGGCTGGCGACAGCCGCCAAGGACGGGTTCGTCTACCTGTGGGACACCACGATCAACCGTCCCCGCAAGCTGCGGCACGGCGCCCGGGTGTCCTCTGTCCACTTCAGCGACGACGGCCGTTCGCTGGTGTCGAGCGGCTGGTCGAGCACCGTCAGGGTGTGGGACGTGACAACCGCCGGCTGCAGCCTGCAGTTCGATGCCGCCCCCTCCTACGTCCTCGTCGGTGTCGTGCGGTTCGGCCCGGGAGGCCGGGTCATCGCCACCGGCACCCGCGACGCGACGGCACTCTGGGACACCGCGACAGGTCAGCAGCTCGTGGCGATCCCGCACGACGCCCACGTCCTGGGGCTGGCGTTCGCGCCCGACGGTCGGCGACTGGCCGCCAGCTACGACGACGGGACGGTGATCGTGTGGGACACCGCGACCGGCGCGCCGGTGCTCACCCTCGGCGAGCGGCAGACAGGCACCATGAGGGACCGGGTCACGGGCGTCGCCTTCAGCCCGGACGGCTGCTGGGTGGCGGCCGGCCACCGCGGCGCCGTCATCTGGGACGCGGTCACCGGCGAACGACTCGGCCAGGCCGGCGGCCCTGACAGAGTCCGCGCCGTCGCGTTCAGTCCAGACGGGCTCGCCCTGGCCTGCGGCGGGCACCAGTCGCTGGAGGTACACGAAATCGCCGTGCCGCGCTAGCGTACGCGACCGGAGCTACAGTGCCGCGCGCGAGCAGAACAGGCACACGTGGGTGGAGAACAGCTCGCACGTGGGCCCTGCCGTTGCCGATGACGACGTTGGCGGGCGCCGCGGCGGTCTCTACTCCCACCACGCCAGCGAGGACCGTTCGACCAGTTCGTCCGGGCTGTTACCGGCTGGGCTGTGGCCGCGACGCCGGGCGGCTGCCCTCGGCCGCGCGCGGCAGTGTGAGGGTCGCGACGGTACCGCCGGTATCGCGGTGGGTGAGGTGGATCTGGCCGCCGTGCTGGCGGGCTAAGGTACAGCTGAATGGCAGGCCCAGGCCGGTGCCGGGAAAGCCTTGGTGGCGGACGTTGCGGGCGCGGTCGTGGCACCGGCGTCGCGCTTGTCGTCCGGGATACCGATGCCTTCGTCCGCGACGGCGACGGTGACCTGCCGGGCGCTGCTGGTGACGGCGACGTCGATGCGGCTGCCCGCCGAGCCCGCGCGCTGCGCTGGGCCGACATCGACTTCGACCACCGTGGATCGAGGAGCACTTGGTCGCGAAGCTTCGTGACCTGCGCGGCAGCCGGCAGTACATCTTCGCGACCCGCAGCCCCGGCCTCGTCGTCTCCGCCGACGCCGAAATGATGATCACCCTCACCTCGGACGCGACCACAGCGCGACCGTGTCGCCGGACGGGCCGGCGGGTCGGGCCAGGCGAATTCCGAGCTTCCACGGTGCCCCTCCGCTCGCGGGCACGATAGGAGCCCGCGGCCGCTCCCCAGGTTGTCCGGCGTTGTTTGTCCGACGGCCGGGGCGGTGTCGGTCAACTCCCGCGTGGGCCAGCGTCGAGCCCGGCGCGCCGGTCGGCTCGCCACCCATCAACCGTGACTGGAGAACGTGTGAACATCGCGCGGAGAACGCTCGCCGGACTCGGCTCGGCGGTCCTGGTGTCGGCCGTGCTCACGGTCGCCGCCCCCGGGGCGGCGCACGCTGCACCGACGGTCTGCGAGCCGAACTACACCTGGTACACCACGTCGACGACGTCAACGACGCTGTACGTGAAATCGGGCAACGGGATCGTCTACTCGGCACCGAGCTCGGCGTCGCTGAACGTGAAGACGGACCTGACCAAGACCATCTCGTTCTCGGCAAGCTACACGGCGTCGATCGGCGGCAACCTGGAGATCGGCGTCCCGGTGCGGGGCTTCAACCTTGCCGCCGGCCTGGACACGTCGGCCAGCGCCGCGATGGACGTCGCCATCAGCGGCACCTGGACCGTCACCCAGGACATCACGATCCCGCCGGGGCACAGCATGCTGCAGTACGTCGGGCACCGCATCACCACCGCGACCGTCACCCAGAAGCGCTGCAACAGCACCGGCTCTGCGGTGTCGACCGGCTGGTCGGGCACACTCAAGGGCCCGCGCTGGGCGGCGACGGGCTGGATCGACTGCAAGGACACCACCCTCTGCTGAACCACCACCGGGGCCGGGCGGCTTTCAGGCTGGCCCGGCCCCACGGCGGGCACGAGTTGGCAGCCGCTCGCCGGCCTGGGTAAACAACAGCGTCGCGTAGGCGCCCCCGAGCGCCATCAGGGTGTCGTGGGTGCCTTGCTCGGCGGCGACGCCGCGGTCGAAAGCGATGATGTGGTCGGCCCGCCGGACGGCGTTGAGCCGGTGCGAGATCAGCAGGCCGCTCCGGCCGTACCGCAGCCGCCGCAGGCTCTCGTGGATCGCACAAGGAGATCACACCCCCGAAGAGTGATCGCGAACCGAACGTGCCGTCGCTGCACGTCCACCGCGCTCCCAGCCCTGAAGACCAGCCCGCGTCGCTCCAGCCGGCCGCGTAGGGCGGCGAACCGTCACAACCACGGTCCCAAGGAGGCAGAGCCCGACAACAGCTCAAGGACTGGCGCGCCTCGCCACGACGGTGCCGGCCGCCTCACCCGGACCGAGCGATTGTCCTGCTGTCGGTGGCGGCGTGGCCGAAGGCGGCGTTGAGGCCGGTGAGGTCGGTGAGGTCGACCGGTCGACGCAAGTGTTCGCCTTCAGGGTGAACTGATCGGGCCCGGCCGTCGGGTCGGCACCCGCCGTATACATTTTCGACGTCAATGAGCATCCGACCGCGGCCTGGACCATCCAGCAGGCTCGCGTCTGTTAACGGGCTTCGGCGACCGGATCGCCTTGTTCCGATGCTTGATCCGCGACCGGGGCACCAAATTCGGGGCAAGGGTGGAATGGCAGAGGAGAAGAGGACTTCCGGCAGAGCATGGGGGCCGCTGCGTCGTGGGTTCTGGCGCAGCCCGATCCGAGGTCCGTGGTTGACGTCGGTGTTCGGCCTGGTGCTGCTGGTCGGAGTCAGCGTGATGTTCGTGACCGGTCTGGCTTCGTACGCCGCGTACAACCCCGACCTGGGCAACGACACCACCCCTGACAAGGGGCTGCTGGGCTTCTACCTGTTCGACTGGCCGACGCACCCAGCCTGGCTGTACCGGCTCACCCAGGGCGTTCACGTCACGCTCGGCGTCGTCCTCATCCCCGTCCTGCTGGCCAAGCTGTGGTCGGTCATCCCCAAACTGTTCGACTGGCCTCCCGTACGCAGCCCAGCACAGGCGCTGGAACGGCTGTCACTGCTGCTGCTTGTCGGCGGCGCGATCTTCGAGTTCGTCACCGGCATGCTCAACATCCAGCTGTTCTACGTCTTCCCCGGCTCCTTCTACACCCTGCATTTCTACGGCGCCTGGGTCTTCATCGCCGCGTTCGCCGCCCACGTCGCCCTGAAACTCGGCCGGATGACACGGTCACTGCGCTCGCGCAGACTCCGCGACGAACTGCGCACCGACCTGGCCCACACCCGACCTGAACCCGCCGACCGGGACGGCCTGGTGACACCCGCACCCGCACCACCGACAATCTCCCGGCGCGGTGCGCTGGGACTGGTCGGCGCCGGCTCCCTGCTGCTCTTCGTGGTGACCGCCGGACAGAGCATCGGCGGATGGGCCCGATACACGGCACTGCTGGCTCCGCGGAACCGCAACCCGGGTGACGGACCTGGGGGCTTTCAGATCAACAAGACCGCCGCCTCCGTCGGCATCGCCGCGGCCGACGTCGGCGACGCCTGGCGGTTGGTCCTGCGCGGTGACGGTCTTGAGCTCACCCTCACCCGGGCGCACCTGCTCCAACTGCCGCAGCACGAGTCCCGGCTGCCGATCGCGTGCGTCGAAGGATGGTCCACCGAGAACCAGCACTGGAGCGGCGTACGGCTTGCCCACCTCGCGGACCTCGCCGGCCTGCCCGGCGCGGCGAACGTCCTGGTGGAATCCGTGCAGCGCACCGGGTCCTTCCGGTCGGCAGTCCTGCGGGACAATCAGATCCGCGACCCGCGGTCCCTGCTCGCCCTGCGGGTCAACGGCGCCGACCTTTCGCTCGACCACGGCTACCCCGCCCGCGTCATCGTCCCCGCCAACCCCGGTGTGAACAACACCAAATGGGTCGGCAGCCTCACCTTCCGAGCGTGAGCATGACCCGCTTCATCCGATGGTACGGCGCCAACCCGCTCCACCTCCTCGCCCTGATCTGCGCCTTCGCCGTAGCCGGCTACGCGGCCCTGCGGCTGTTCGCGCAGCAGCCGATCGGCGTCGTCGTGTGGTTGGTCGGCGCGGCCGTCGCCCACGACCTCATCCTGTTCCCGCTGTACGCCATCGCCGACCGGTCAGCCCGCTCGGTACTCCGCCGCCGCGCCGGCAACCTCGGCACACTGGCGTGGATCAATTACCTGCGCGTACCGACGGTACTGTCCGGCCTGTTGCTGATCTCATGGTTTCCGCTCATCCTCGGACTCGTACCCGGCTTCGAGGGCGCTACTGGACTGTCGCCGGACGGCTACCTCGGCCGCTGGCTGGCCATCACCGCCGTCCTGTACGGCGGTGCAGCCGTCGCCTTCGCCCTCGCACTACGCCGAGCGAGACGAATCGGTGGCGGGTAGTCGCGGGAGGAGGGAGGCCCTGAGGGGCCGCCGCGCACGGGAAGCGACGCTCACGTATCGACGCCGAGTGGGTGGGCCGCGGACGGCGTCGTCGTCCGGCGTCGACGCAGCACGGCGACGGTGACCACGGTGACCAAGGCGGCGGCATAGCCGATTCGCTGTGCGGATTCCGTGGTGAGGTGGAGGTTGGGGCCGTACTGGGCGAGGTAGGCGGCTGCCGCGACGGCCAGCCACTCGGTCCGGCCGCCGAGGGCGACGAGCAGTATGAGCAGCAGCGCGTACCAGGGGTAGGTGGGCGCGGCGATGATGAGCGCCGCGCCGGTCACGGTGGTGGCGGCCAGCCACGGCTGGTCCGGGTCGGCGGTGCGGACCGCGCGCAGCGCCACCGCGGCGAGGACGGCGACCGCGACCGGCGCGGCCCAGGCCGTCGGCATGAACAGCGTGAGCAGGGCGAACCGGCCCCCGCTGGCGTAGCCCTCTTCGTTGAGGTACCCAGGGATGTAGCCGACCACCTCGGCGCCGACGGCGAGGACGTGGGGCAGGTAGACCAGGGCGACCGCGCCGGCAATGGCCGTGGCGACGAGGACCGGGCGTCGGCGCAGCACGGCGGGGGTGACCAGCAGCGGGGTGAGCTTGGTGGCGACGGCGAGCCCGAGCAGGGCGCCGCCGAGGATGCTGGCGCGGCGGGTGCCCGCCCGGGCGAGGACGAGCAGCGCCAGGCCGGTGAGGAACGCTGCGGCGACGTCGACGTGGGCGTTGTTGCCTGCTTCCAGCGCGACCGTGGGGCACCACGCCCACAACACCGCCATTCGGGGATCCGCCCGCATGACCCGGAGCCCGATCAGCAGCAGGATCGTGGTGGCCAGCGCGAACCCCGCCATCGTCCGCTGCAGTGGCGCCTGCCGGCCGCTCGGCCATACGAGGTACACGGCCGCGAAGATCGCCTGTGCGGCCGGCGGGTAGACAGTGTGCACGGTCGGCCGGTTGATCAGCGTGCAGCCCGGGGCAAGCGGACGGCCGTGGTCGGGGTCGACGGCGTCCGCCGGTACGCACCAATGCGCACCCACGGGCCACAGGAAGTCGTCCCGCTGGTCGGCCAGCTCGGGCGCGGCCGGGACGTATCTGTATGGGTCGATGTTGGCGGCCTGCACCCGGCCGTCCCAGATGTAGCGGTACATGTCGTCGCTGCTACGGGGCGGCGCGCTTCCGGCCGCCAATGGCAGCACGGCGCCGCCGAGCAGGATGAGCACCGTCGCCGTGCGGACCGGGAGCCGGCGCACCTGCCATCCCCCGAGGGCGAAGACCAACCAGGCGGCGCCGACGAACGCCACCGCCCGGGTCGGGCCGGTGAGGCTCGGCGCGACCGCATCGGGCTGGGCGACGAGCACGGCGAGGGCCGCCCCGGTCGCGACGGCGCCGGCGGCGGCGAGTCCGCGTCCGATCGGCCGGCGCCATCGGCCGTGTGGGGCTGCCCGCCCGTTGTTGGGGGCCGTGCCGGGTGGGGCGGGCGGCTGGGGAACCGTCACCGCGGGCCGCGTCCTGGCGGTGGCGTAGCCAGGTCGCGCGTCGGCAGGTTGGCACGCACGGCCGCGGCGAAGCGGCCGTCGGGGCACTGCGTGGCGACGGTGCGGGCGTCGCTTGCCGTGTCCACGTCGCGGAGCGCGGGCAGCATGGTGACGGTGAGGCCCCGCGCGGTCAGCGCGGCAAGCGTGTGCCGGCCGGTGTCGGCCGTGGACATCGGTACGCCGCGCAGCACGGCGGCGTGCGCCGGGTCGTGCAGTCCCAGGGTCCACCAGCCACCGTCGTAGGCGGGTCCGAGCACGGCGTCGGCGCCGTCGTGGAGCGCCTGCACTGCGGTTGCCAGCAACGAGGGGGTCAGCTGTGGGGTGTCCATGCCGAGCAGCAGTGCTGCAGTATCGGGTAGGGCGGTGTCGGCGTAGGCGTGGACCAGCCGCTGCGCGAGGCCGGTGCCGCGTTGGGCCACGGTATGCCAGCCGGCCGGCGCCGGGTACTGCCCGCTGAGCACGATGGTGTGGCGGATCGCGGGGCTGGCGTCGAGGACGTCAATGGTGTCGGCCAGTGCGGCCGCAGCGATCGCGGCCGCCTGCCGGCCCGTGGCGGGTGGGCAGAGCCGGGTCTTGACCCGCCCGGGCACCGGTGCCTTGGCGAACAGCAGGAGTTGGATGTTCACGTGGACAGGACCTTGGCCATGTCGCGGATGGCCTGGGCGGTGCCCCGCACGGTACCGGTGACCTTGGATCGGGTTCCGGCCGCGCGGGGGGCGTAGTCGACGTCGGTCTCGAGGATGCGCCAGCCGGCCCGAGCCGCCGCGACCACCATTTCGAGGGGGTAGCCGGAACGCCGGTCGCGCAGGCTCAGGCCGAGCAGGTCAGCGCGGCGGGCGGCGCGCATCGGGCCGAGATCGTGCAGCGGGACGCCGATCCCGCGGCGAAGCCGCAGGGCGAGCAGGGCGTTGGCGAGCCGGGCGTGCAGCGGCCAGGCTCGGCGGGTTGTCGGGCGGCGCCGGCCGAGCACCAGGTCGGCGGCGCCGGCGCGGACCGGGTCGGTCACCCGGGGCAGCTGTTGCGGGTCGAACGAACCGTCGGCGTCGCAGAAGCACACGATGTCGGCGGTGGCGGCCAGCAGCCCGGCGTGCGCGGCCGCGCCGAAGCCGCGCTGCGGCACGTGCACGACGGTGGCGCCGTGGGCGGTGGCGACCTCGGGTGAGCCGTCGGTGGAGCCGTTGTCGGCGACGATCGGCCGGTATCCGGCGGGCACGCGTGACAGCAGCCACGGCAGCGCGGGCGCCTCGTTGAGACATGGCAACACAATGTCCGTCACCATCGGACGGTATCCGACGCCGCGGCTGGCCGGTCCTTGGTTCGGCGAACCGAGGACGCTACGGATACTTCGGCGGATAGAGTCGCGGTGGGCCGGCTGCTCGCGCAACCGCCCCACGGGGGGAAGGGGTCGGCGGATGCGGGTTCTGGTCACCGGCGGTGCCGGGTTCATCGGTGCACCCGTGGTGGCGCTGCTGACGGCGGCCGGGCACGACGTGGTGGCGTTCGACGTGCTGCACCCGGCAGCGCATCGCGGCCCCCATGACGCGGCGTCCGATGTGGATGTACCACTGGTACGTGGCGACGTCCGCGACCCCGGGGCGGTGGCCGCCGCCCTGCGCGGGGTCGACGTGGTCGTGCACCAGGCCGCGATGGTCGGCATGAGCACGGACATGGCTGACGTGCCTGAATACGTCGGCTGCAACGATCTGGGTACCGCGGTGCTGCTTGCCGCAATGGCCCGTGCCGGCCTGCGACGGCTGGTGCTGGCCAGCTCGATGGTGGTCTACGGCGAGGGGGCCTACGCCTGCCCGGTGCACGGCGCGGTCCGGCCGGCCCCGCGTGCGGTGGATGACCTGGCCGCCGGCCGGTTCGAGCCGACCTGCCCGCGCTGCGCCGCGCCGCTGCGCCCGGGACTGGTCGACGAGGATGCACCGCTGGAGCCGCGCAGCGTCTACGCGGCGACCAAGGTGGCCCAGGAGCACCTGACCGCGGTGTGGGCAGCTGCGGTCGGGGCGAACGCGGTAGCGCTGCGCTACCACAACGTGTACGGGCCGCGGATGCCACGCGACACCCCATACAGCGGAGTGGCGGCGATCTTCCGCTCCGCGCTGGAGCACGGCGTGGCGCCGCGAGTGTTCGAGGACGGCGGCCAGCGCCGCGACTTCGTCCACGTCCGCGACGTGGCGATCGCGAACGCAGCCGCGCTCGACGCCACCGGCGGGCAATCTGTCGGGCTCCGGGCGTACAACATTGCCTCCGGCCAGCCACACACGGTGGGTGAGCTGGCCGCGACGCTGGCGACGGCCAGTGGCGGTCCGCCGCCGGTGGTAACCGGCGAGTTCCGTGCCGGCGACGTGCGGCACGTGGTCGCCTCGCCCGAACGGGCCCGCCGGGAGCTCGGCTTCACCGCGACGGTCAGCTTCGAGGAGGGCGTCGCCGGACTTTCCCGCGCGCCGCTTCGGGTCTGAGCAGCGACCACGGGCCGGGACAGGCGCTTCGATCGGAAGGCGGCTGAGGCGCTCATCCGAGTCATCCGAGTCATCCGAGCAGGTGGGACCCCGTCGTCCTCGCAAGGTCGAGCTTCAGTCGACGCCGTCAGGTTGCCGCGGCCGCCCATAGAGAGTGCCCCGCGGCGATTCCAGCGGCAGCCGGGCCATCGCCCGACCGAGCTCCCCCCGCGCTCGCAGGAAATGCTCGCCCGCCCGCTGCGCCGCCGCCGCGGCCTCCTCATCCACGGACACCGCGGTGCGGCCGAGATCACCGGCGATGTTGTGCAGACGCCCCATCGACGCCATCAACGGGGCGATGACACGCCCGGGGTCGATCCGGACGTCGGTGGCAAGACAGGCGGCGAGCTCAGCGACGGCGTCGGCCACCTTCTGCGCCAACCGGGTCGGCTCGGATGTCATCGGCACAGCCTAGGCCGCCCATACAGCGCTGCCGCAGCGCGAAGCTGCCCCGTGGCAAGTGTCGCTCGCCGGCGATGAGGATTCGGTCGGTGCACTCGCGTCGGACGGCCGGCGATACCCCCAGGCCGGGTTCTCCGCGGCCAGGCGCAGCCCCAGCGCGCGGATGTCCCGATCGACTGATGGCCGGCCGGGGCGTGCCTATGGGTAGGACCAGTGCCGGGCTGAAGGAGTGGGCCAGCCTCCTGCTCCTGGTCCGCGCGGCCCGCTTCCCGCCCGTGTGACCCCGCCCGCCGCTCCGTGCCGGGTCACACAGACGCGGTGACCGCGAACAGAACGAGGGAGGCGGCGATCGGCAGGAGAATCGACCACAGGCAGCCGACGCCGCCGCTAACCGGGTTCGCCGGAGTGCGGGCGGACCAGGCGCGGTCGCGCCACAGCGGACGGGTCTCCAGCAGCAGGTAGAGCGGCGCGCCGACCTGGCCGATGGTGAACAGCCAGAACCAGGCCCAGCGGTTGCCGTACCGGTGGCGGGGCGTGGCGAGCATGAGTACGAACGTACCGGCCCAAGCCAGGACGGTGAGCCCCTGCAGCGGCGACCACATCACGCGGCTGGGCCACCACTCCCGCTGCCCGGCGACGCGGACGTTCAGCGTGACGTCGTCTCCGGACGCCTCGATCCGCTGCTGCAGCCACTGGAGGTTGGGGTCGGCCGCCGACATGTTGATCGTGGGCGGGTGCGGTGCGAGCCTTGCCTGGCGCCAGCGCCACCCGTCGACGGACCAGTTGACCACGCCGGAATCACGCTGGTACTCCAGGTGGGTCACGCGGCCGGCGTCGAGGTCGGCGACGAGATCCTGCTCGGACCGCTCGTCCGGGAACGCGGCGAGGACGACGCTGCCGCCCCCCGCGAGGAGGACGAGCAGCACCACCAGCCGCACGCCGGCGGTGATCCAGTCCGTGGCCCGCCATTGTCCGGTCGTCGTCGCCATGCCACCCCCGTCCCGCTCGCGGCCCAGTGTCCCAGCCGGGGGCAAGCCGGTCGATGGATGGCCCAAGGAGCCGACACCGAGGCGGTGTGCACGGCGGTCGTGACCGCCTACAAGGCCGAGAAGATGGAGCTCCTGCTCAGCTCGGATGGGGTACCAGATCGAGCGCGGCCTCGACAGCGACCTCTTCCATCCCGTACAGGAACGCCTCCGCGTCGCCGGGCGAGACGAAATGGGTGTCCATGAACACGGTGATCTGGATGGTGTCCGGTACATCGTCGATGTGGACGAACAGCCGCTCGAAGGGATCATCCTGCTGGATCGTCCAGCGGAATGTGGTATGGCCGCCGGAGAGCGCCTCGCGAATCTGTGCCGGCGTCGGTGCCGGGCCGGTCGAGCCTGCTCGCGTGGTGATGCGGCGGTCGTTGTAAAAGCAGCCGATGTCGAAGTCCGGGCCCCGGTCCCGGGCCACTCTCGCGATCAGGTCGTCCAGTTGTACCGGATGGAAGTAGGCGTGCTTGTACGCCGTCATCGCCGCCCGCCGGGTCCGCGTCAGGGCCTCCGGGAAGGGCACCCCCGCAACGTCCAGCGCGCACAGACCGCTTTCGGCAACAGTGCACACGACGTCGGCGAGCCCGGCGCGGAATCGGTTGTTCACCGTGGGCCGGAACACCACCGGATTGATCCCGGTCATCCGGTGCAGCGCCACCCCGTAGACGGCCATCAGCACCGGCGAGGCGTCCATACCGGCCCGGTCAGCGATCACCTGCGTCGCCAGGTGCAGCGCCGGCGATCTGAACTCGCCCCGCCAATGGCGTGGCTGCCGACGGTCGTCCGAGCCGGCGAACCGGCGCTCCGGGATGGTCCGCAGCAGCCGTTCCCAATAGCGCAGCGCCGCCTCGTTCTGCCGGACACCGGCTGGCGAACGCTGCCAGCGGGCCTGCTCCAGCGGCTGCATCCCCTTGACCGGCGCGGCTTCCCTGGCGTCGAGCTCGGCTATCATCAGCGCGGCGCCCGAACCGTCGGCGACCAGGTGACACATGATGATGACCAGGTGCGTCGGCAGCCCCGCCCGGAGCACCACGCCCATGCGCAGCGGCCACTGTGTCACAAAGTCGTAGTCGGTCTCCTCGTACCTCCGCCGCATCGCCTCAGCGACCTCCGCCGGGTCGTCGTCGCCCGCGTCGACAACGTCCAGCGCGATCTCACCCGAGCTGGAAACCACTTGGGACGGTCGGCCGTCGGCATCGAAGCGCAGCCGGGTCCGCATCGGCTGGTATCGGCTCATCAGGTAGCGGAGGCTCTCCACGACGTCGGCGAGGCTGGTGCCGGCAGGCAACGCCGTCGCGCCGCCCATGGGCAGCCAGGAGTTCTGCCGCCGCATCGCCATCCACAGGTCCAGCTGGCCCCAGGACAGTTCGTCGACGCCGGAACCCTCGCCGTCGAAGGCGACAATGATCTGTTCTGCCATGCCACCGACCTTTCCGTGACACCCCGACGTCCATCGATCACTCGGCAATATAGTACAGAGTCTTAACAGATACGCCTGAGCGGCATCGCGACAAGTTTCGGCGAGGCCGTGGGCCAGGGTCGCGAGGAGTCAGCTGCACCTTCCATCGCGCGTGGGAGCGACGTAGCGTCGAAATCATGGGCGAGTACGAACATATCCTTCTCAAACGTGACAAGGACACTGTCACCGTCACGATGAACCGCGCTTCGCGGCGCAACTCCCTGTCGGCGGATCATCTCGCCGAACTGCTGGCGGCGTTCCGCGAAACGGGAGGAACCGATGCGACCGGCATCGTGCTGGCCGGAGCCGGTCCGGTGTTCTCCTCGGGCCACGACTTCGGTGACGTCGCCGCCCGAGATCTCGCTGGAACCCGCGAACTGTTGCGGTTGTGCACCGACCTGATGCAGACGATCCAGTCTGTACCCCAGGTGGTGATCGCTCGGGTGCATGGGCTGGCCACCGCGGCGGGCTGCCAGTTGGTCGCATCCTGCGACCTTGCCGTCGCCGCACGGTCGGCCGGTTTCGCGCTGCCCGGCGGCAAAGGCGGATGGTTCTGCCATACCCCATCGGTCCCGGTGGCCCGGGCGGTCGGACGCAAGCGACTCATGGAGCTCGCGCTCACCGGCGACGTGATCGACGCGGCAACGGCACTCGACTGGGGCCTGGTCAACCGGGTCGTACCGGACGAAGACCTCGACGACGCCGTTGCCGAACTCCTGGACCGGGCCACGCAAGGCAGCCGCGCGAGCAAGGCACTGGGCAAGCAGACCCTGTACGCACAACTCGATCGCCCCGAGGCAGACGCCTACACGATCACACTCGAAGTGATGGCAGCAGCCTCGCAAACCCCAGCCGCCCACGAGGGCATGGCCGCCTTCCTCGAAAAGCGCACTCCAGACTGGCGCGAAGAGCGGTAGTTCGTCGGGGCTGGTGGAAAACGGCGCTCCAGGCACGGGCCGCTTGTCGAGCAGCAGTGCGGCGACGGTCTGTGGGGCTTCGTGCATTGCGTCGTGGCCGGTCGGGAGGTCGTGGACCTGCGTCTCGTCCACGTTGACGGCGCTGCGGTGGCTATCGGATACGGGTGACCATCACCGACTGATGTTCGAGTTGTTGCAGCTGTTCGGCGGTGGCGTCGTAGGTGCCGAGGTGGATGACGTCGTCGGAGTGGCCGATGCCGTCAGTGTTGTAGTAGAAGCCGAGGTTGCCCCATGGGACGAAGTAGATGAGGTCGCCGTCCTGCGGGTCGGAGCCGGGCGTGGCCGAGGTGTCGAGCTTGCGCGGCAGGTAGCCGATCTTCTCGCGGCCGGCGAACTCCTCGAACGTCAGCGTCAGCGGGAGCATGCCCAGGAACTCGCGGACGGCCGGGGTCTCGGCGCCGATCGTGGCGTCGACGGTGTAGCTGCCCGCGGTGAACCGCACGACGGAGCTCCCGGCCGGCCGTGGTACGTCCGGCGACGCCGCCCCGGTGACAGGTCCGGTGCCAGGTCCGGTGGCGGGCCGGGGAGCTGTCGTGCACCCCGCCAGGACGGCCAGGGCGATCAACGCGACGGCGATGATGGTGCGGGCGGGGCGCACGACAGGTTCCTCCAAGGCGTCGGCGGGGCGGCTACGGGCGCAGCAGGGTCTTGACTCCGCGAAGCTCGAACGCGGTCACCCGACCGGGGTTTCCTCGGGTGTGCTGGAGGCGATCGACAGCGCGTTGCAGCTCGACGACGCCGAACGCGCCCGTAGACCCGTTGGCCGTACTGGTCTTGGCCGGGCGACGATGATCAGTCCGGCCATGGACGCTGCAGCGCCACCGATCATCAGCAGGGCCATCGGTACTGCGGTGTCCTCTCCGCCGAGGCCGGCGATGGGTGCGATCGTGCCGGCAGCGACCCATTGGACGAACCCGAGGACGGCTGAGCCGGTGCCCGCGTGTTGGGGGACCTCGGCGGACGCGAGGGCTCCGCTGTTCGGTGCGATGAGCCCGTGGGCTGCCATGAGGACGAGAAAACACCCGATCGCCAGCGGCAGCGGGGTGCTGAACCAGACGGCTCCGGTCAGCATCGCGATGCCGGCGGTCAGCGTGGCGGTCTGGCCGACGAGGATGACCTTGCGGGTCGCGACACGGCCGGCCAGGCGCGCGGCGATGAACGCGGCGACGGTCATGGCGGCGGCGTTGGCCGCGAAGTCGACGGAGTAGGCGATCGGGGACAGGCCGTTCATCGACTGCAGTACGAAGGCTGATGTGGCGACGTAGGCGAACAGGGCGCCGGTCGCTGATCCGGTGACGAGGACGTAGCCGACGTAGTTTCGCCGGGCGAGCACCTGGCGGCCGGCGCGGGCGAAGGCCCGCAGGCCGCCGCTATGGCGCCGCTCGGGCGGCAGGGTCTCCGGCACCGCGACGAGCACGGCCAGCAGCATCGCGCATCCGAGGGCGGCGACCGTCCAGAACGAGACGCGCCAGTGCGACAGCTGCAGGATGACCGCGCCGAGCAGCGGCCCGACGACGGGGGCGATGCCGCCGACCCCGGCGATGACGTTGAGCACCCGGATCAGCGCCGCGCCGCTGGCGAGGTCGACGATGATCGCCCGGCCGATCACCATCGCCCAGCCGCCGGCGAAGCCCTGCACGAACCGCGCGATCATCATGACGCCGACGCTCGGGGCGAGCGCACACACCGTCGACGCCGCTGTCATCACGAGCACGGCCGCGATCAAGGGCCGGCGACGGCCGCGATGATCCGAAACCGGTCCCCCGATCAGTTGTCCCAGGGCCATGCCGACGAAGAACGTGGTCAAGGTCAGCTGGACTTGGCTGACGGTCGCTGTCAGGTCACTGGCGACCTGCGGGAAAGCGGGCACATACATGTCGGTTGCCAAGGGGGCGATGGCTGCAAGGAACACGACGGTCGCCACCAGAGCGGCGGTGAGCACGGCGTGGTTCCGGTCAGGTGCGAGCGCCGGCGTCGGCGGATCGCCGCCGCCCGGGCCGTTGCCTGGGCCTATCGTCGTGTATCGCTGGCTGGTCACGGCTGCAGCAGCACCTTGATGGCGCGGCGCTGATCCATGGCCGTGTAGCCGTCGGCGGCGCGGTCGAGCGGCAGGACGAGGTCGAAGACCTTGCCCGGGTCGATCTGCCGGTCGAGGATCCGGTCGATGAGATCCGGCAGGTACCGGCGGACCGGGGCGGGGCCGCCGTGCAGGTGCACGTGGGAGAAGAACAGCTCCATGCCGTCCAGCCGCACGTCGTGGGTGACGCCGACATAGCCGACGTGCCCGCCGGGCCGGGTAGCCCGGATGGCCTGCAGCATGGACTCCTGAGTGCCGACCGCCTCGATGACGCAGTGGGCGCCGAAGCCGCCAGTGAGGTCCTTGATCCGGGCAACGCCTTCGTCACCCCGCTCGGCGACGATGTCGGTCGCGCCGTACTCCAGGGCGAGCTTCTGCCGATCGGCGTGGCGGCTCATCGCGATGATCCGCTCGGCGCCGAGCTGCCGGGCGGCCAGCACGCCGAGCAGCCCGACAGCGCCGTCACCGACGACCGCGACGGTCTTGCCCGGTCCGGCCTGAGCAGCGACCGCGGCGAACCAGCCGGTGCCGAGCACGTCGGACGCCGCGAGCAGGCTCGGCACCAGGTCGGCGCCGGGGACGTCTGGCGTGGCGACCAGGGTCCCGTCGGCGAGCGGCACCCGCATCCGTTCGGCCTGGGCCCCGCCCGGGGCGGCGGCTTCGCGGCGCACGCACGAGGGGTGGTAGCCGGCGCGGCAGATCTCGCAGGTGTTGTCGGAGGCGAAGAACGAGCCGACCACGAACTGTCCGGGCCGCACGGTGGTGACCGCTGACCCGACCTCCTCGACGATCCCGGCGTACTCGTGACCCATCGGCCGCGGCCCGTCGAGTTGTTCGACGCCACGGTACGGCCAGAGATCGGATCCGCAGATGCAGGTGGCGGCGAGCCGGATGACCGCGTCGGTCGGCTCGACGATCCGTGGCTCGGGACGGTCCTCGACGCGGACCTCGCCGGGGGCGGTCATGACGACAACACGCATGAGCAGAGCGCTCCTTCAACAGATTCGAAGATTGACGGGACATCAGGAGCCGGTGACGCCGGCACCTTCAACACGAACCGTGACCCGTCTACCGGCGGCGGCGAGCTCGCCGAGGCCGGTGTTTACAGTGCCGCCGACGGTGCTCGGCGTACCCGACGGCGTCCCGGGCCCTATGGCAGTAGGGATGACGGCAACCGAGCATCCGGCGACGAACGTAGCCAATGCAGTCGTCACGAGGGCAGCCGCCAGGCGGCGGGTCGAAGCTGCGGTCGCGGTCATGATTCCAGCACACCTGGACGGCCCAGCGCGAGGAAGTCACTGACGATGGGTGTACCGCCAGTACACCCCAGACGGATCAGGCGCGTCGTACCGTCGAGGTCATGGACAACCGAGTCGAGGTGCGCGAGTTCCTCACCTCACGCCGAGCGAAGCTCAGTCCGGAGCGGGCCGGCCTGCCCGCCGCCGGACTGCGGCGCGTGCCCGGACTGCGGCGCAGCGAGGTCGCCGCCCTGGCCGGCATGAGCGTCGAGTACTACGCGAAACTCGAACGCGGCACCCTCGCCGGCGCCTCCGCCGGCGTCCTCGACGCACTCGCCCGCGCCCTGCAACTCGACGACGCCGAACGCGCCCACCTGCTCCGCCTCGCCCACGAAGCCGACGGCAGCAACGCGATCCTGCGCCCACGCCGCCGCGCGAAACCCTGGACCGTCCGGCCAAGCCTGCAATGGTCACTCGACACCATCACCACCGCCCCGGCGATCGTCGGCAACAACCGCTCAGACCTGCTCGCCGCCAACCACCTCGGCCACGCCATGTACAGCGACCTCTACACCGACCCGGCCCACCCACCGAACTTCGCCCGCTTCACCTTCCTCGACAGCGCCGCCCGCCGCTTCTACCCCGACTGGGACCTCGCCGCCGACATGACCGTCGCCAACCTGCGCACCGCGGCCGGCAAAGACCCGCACGACAAAACCCTGCACGACCTCGTCGGCGAACTGTCCACCCGCAGCGACGACTTCCGCCGCCGCTGGGCCGCCCACAACGTCCGCACCCACGGCACCGGCGTCAAACACTTCCACCACCACATCGTCGGCGACCTCGCCCTCGCCTACGAAAGCATGGACCTCCGCGCCGAACCCGACCTCACCATGACCATCTACGCCGCCGAACCCGGCTCCCCGACCGAAGACGCACTCCGCCTCCTCGCCTCCTGGGCCGCCACGCAACAGTCGGCGACTACCGTGCCGACAGGAACAACTGACTAGTATGCTGCGACACCCTGCATCCGACACTAGACCCAGGGCCAATGGGTTGCCCGCCGCTTCCGCGGCGAGGGATCGAGATGCTTGCAGCCGGTGCTGCTTCATCCTCGCCTTCCCCACCGCTGAGACAGGCGGCATGACCGCGTCTCGCCGATCGATCCGCCGTAGGTGACAGGTCGCGCGCCCGGCTGCCGGTACGGTTCGTATGACCCTCCAGTCCGTTGGTCAGTGTTCGCTCAGCCGGCTGAGGAACTGGCGGGTCCGGGCGTTCTGCGGGTCGCCGAGTACCTGTCCCGGCGGTCCCTGCTCGATGATCCGGCCGGCCTCCATGAAGACGACCTCGTCGGCGACGTCGCCGGCGAAGCGCATCTCGTGGGTCACGATCAGCATTGTCACCGAGCTGCGCTCGGCCAACCCCCGGATGACCGAGAGCACCTCGGCCACCAGCTCCGGGTCGAGCGCCGAGGTCACTTCGTCGAACAGCAGCACGGACGGGCGCATCGCAAGCGAGCGGGCAATCGCGACGCGCTGCTGCTGGCCGCCGGAGAGCTGGTGCGGCCGGCTGCCCGCCTTCTCGGCGAGGCCGACGCTGGCGAGCAGTTCGCGGGCCTCGGCCTCGGCGCGCGCCCGGTCGAGCTTGAGGACCCGGCGCGGGGCGAGCGTGATGTTGTCCAGCACGGTGAGGTTCGGGAACAGGTTGAACTGCTGGAAGACCATGCCCACCTTGCGCCGGATCGGGCCGAGGCCCCGGGCGTGCGCCTTCACGTGCGGGCCGTTGATCTCGACCCCTTCCACCCTGATCGACCCGGCCTCGATCGGCTCCAGCATCGCGACCGTGCGCAGGATCGTCGTCTTGCCCGATCCGCTCGGGCCGATGAGGGCGATGCGTTGCCCCGCCCGTACCGACAGGTCGATGTCGTCCAGAACTGTTGTCTCGCCGTATCTCTTGCGTACGGCGGTGAGGCTGATCCCGCTGCCGGCCAGGTGGGCAGCGGCGGCGACCGGCGCCGTGTCAGGCCCATCGGTCATGAGCGGGCTTCCTTCCGCGAGATGCGACGCTCGATCGCGCGGATGGCGAAGGAGGCCGGCAGGGCGAGGGTGAGGTACATGACACCCATGACGGTGAGCAGCGTCGTGTACTGGAACGAGGTGCTGGCGAGTTTGCGGGTCACCCCGAGCAACTCCAGCACCGTGATCGCGGAGAGCACCGCGGAGTCCTTGAACATGGAGATGAGGTTGTTGCCGAGCGCCGCGAGCACCGGCGGGATCGCCTGCGGGAGGATCACCGTGCGCAGCGTGGTGACCGTGGAAAGGTTGAGCGTGCGGGCGGCCTCCCACTGTCCTTTCGGGACAGACAGGAAGCCGCCCCGGAACGCCTCGGCGGTGTAGCAGGAGAAGTGCAGTCCCAGGCCGACGATGCCGAGGGTCAGCGCGTCGATGAGCACGCCGTAGCGGGGCAGCACGTAGAAGAGGAAGAAGAGCTGGACGAGCAGCGGTGTGTTGCGGATGAACAGGATCCAGCCGGCGGCGACGTGCCGCAGAACGGGCACGCGCAGCACCTGCACGCAGGCGAGCAGCAGCCCGACCACCACCGCGAGCACCATGCCGACCCCGGTGGCGATCGCGGTGATCCGCAGCCCGTCGAGCAGCTCGGGGAACACCGAGCGCAGGTAGTCCCAGTCCACTGTGGGCTCCTAACGGTGCGGGGACGGGAGGCGGCGGCGGTAGAAGCGTTCCAGCAGCCGCATCCCGCCCGACAGGGGCATGGACATCACGAAATACCCCACCAACAACAGGGTGTACGCGAGCGTCAGGTCCAGCGCACCGGTAGTGGCCCACTGGTTGATCGCCCGGGTGAAGTCCGAGACCGTGATCAGGGAGACCAGTGCCGACGCCTTGAGCACGTCGATGAGCGTGTTGCCTGCGGGCGGCAGCATCGTCGGCACGGCCTGCGGGAACACCACCCGTCGAATCCCCTGCCACCGGCCGACGCCCAGTGTCTGCAGGGCCTCCCACTGCCCTCGTGGTACGGCGTTGACGGCTCCCCGCACGATCTCCGCCCCGTAGGCTCCCGCGTTGAGACCCAACACGACACATCCGACCGTCAATGGTGGCAGGACGATCCCGAACTCTGGCAGCACGAAGTACGCCCAGAATAGCTGCACCAGGGCCGAGGTCCCCCGGAACACCTCGACGTAGACCCCGGCGACCAGCCGCACCACGCGCAGCCGACTCAGCCGCGCCAACCCGGCCACGAGGGCGACCGGGGTTGCGATGAGTACCGCGACCGCGACCACCACGAGGGTGACGAGCGCACCCCGCAGCAACGAGTCGACGACGGTCTGGGTCATCGCGCCGCTATTTCCAACTCGCGTTCGGGCACAGCGTCTTGGCGGTGACGTCCTTGGGCGGCAGGCTGTCCTGATCGTACCCATACGGCGACTGGAGCTTCAACAACTCACCGCTGTCGAGCATCTTGGCCAGCTCGGCGTTGAAGCCGTCGCGCAACGTGGTGTCCTGCGAGCGCAGCGCCCACCCGCCGTACGCGATGACCTCCTTGCCATCGACGATGGGACCCTTGAAGGGTTTGGCGATCTCCAGCCCGCTGGCGCCGTAGTTCTTCAGGTCCTGCACGAGCGCGAACGTGCCGTTGAGGTACGCGTCGGCCCGGCCCTGCCGGACCGCCTCGACGGCGAGCGCCTCCTCCTGGAAGAGCTGGATCTGGCTCTCCTTCACACCGGCCGCCTTGGCCCAGTCGATCTCCGCGTTGCCGGTCTGGATGGCCACCTTGACGTCGGGCTTGGCGAGGTCGGTGAAGCTGTGGATGCCCTTGGGGTTGCCGGTGTGCACGAGCGCGCCTTCGAGGTACTGCGCCATCGGGTTGGTGAACGCGACCTGTTCGCAGCGCTTCGGGGTCACGTAGAAGGGGAACGCCGACATGTCCCAACGGTTGGCGATCAGGCCCGGGATCATCGCGTCGAAGTCGACCAGCACCGGGTCCACATTGGACACCCCGAGCTTGGCGAGGATCGCGGAGAGCACGGCCGGGCCGCTTCCGGTGAGCTTGCCCGTCTTGTCGTCGGTGTAGGAGAGGGGCTTGTTGTTGATGAAGGCGATCCGGATCGATCCGCGCTTGCGCGCCTCGGCGAGGGTGTCGCTGGTGGCACCGCTGTTCTTATCCGTGCTCTTGCCGCACGCGGCGAGCACCGCGCCGGCACCCACCGCCCCCGACAACGTGAGGAATCTGCGTCTGGTGACAGCATCAGGCATAGTGATCTCCCGTCCGAAACGTTGAACACAGTCCATCGATGTGAACAAACCTCAGTGCCCTGTCCGCGCTGGTCAGGGACCTGTATGGCACGGAAATCGACCCCGGGAGGACCGAACCGGGCGCCCGGGAAGAGCCAGAACCGGCCAACCGGGCCTATGACCGACCAAGCGCTCAGTAGGTGAGCGCCCGACCGGCGTTGTGGGTGGTGAGCCGGTCGATGTCGGCCTGGCCCAGGCCCGCCGCATGCAGTCGCGGCAGGAACGACTCGATGAGCCAGGCGAACCCCCGCCCACCGTAGGTCTTCAGCGCGGCCCGGGTGCCGATGTCGGTACCCAGCATCACCTTCTCGCCGAAGCCCGCCTCAAGGAGGGCCAGGACGCTGCGCACCCGTACGTCGTCGGACGGGTACCCCTCGCCGACGTATCCGATGTTGTCGATGCTGACGTACACCCCGCGACGGGCGATGTTCAGCAGGTGCCGGGTGTCCTCCCGATCGCCGAGGTGGTTGACGACGATCCGGCCGGGGTCCACCCCGGCGCCCTCCAGCAGGTCGATCTGCTCGATGGCAAGCTCGCCGAAATGTGTGGTGTGGGTCCAGACGGGCGCCCCGGTGTGCCGGTGCGCGTACGCCGCGGCGAGGAAGACGCGTTCCTCGGGCGGGGTGATGTGGCCCCGCTCGGTGCCGATCTCGCCGATGAACCCGGCCCGCACGTCGGTGCCGTCGAAGCCCTCGCTGAGGTGCCGAACCAGGATCTCGCCGAGCTGGGTCGACGTCTTCTCATAGACCTCGGGAACGTAAACGGGTTCGCGGTACCAGCCGCAGCCGAGCACGATGTTCACCCCGGTCCCGACGGAGATCCGGCGCAGCGCCTCGGGTCGCGGCCCGAGGCCGGTGGTGGTGCAGTCGACGAGGGTGCCGCCGCCGGCCTCCTTGAACAGCCGCACCTCGTCGGTGGCGACGCTCTCGTCGTCGAAGATGACCTCGTAGCTGCGGATCATCTTGAAGTAGTCCCACATCACGTGTTCGTGGCTGTGGGTGATGCCCAGGGTCGACGCGTCGACCGGTCCGCGCACCGTCATGACTGGCATCTCGAGCCACCCTTTCCGTTGTCTCGTGGGAGATGTGTCTTGTTTTCTTGGACGTGCGTCAGCGGCCGAGGACCGCGCCGCCGTTGACACCGAGCAGTTGGCCGATGATGTAGGACGCCTGAGGGGAAGCGAGGAACGCGACCGCAGCGCCTCCACGAGCACACAGCGGTGAGCATCCGACCTCCTCGGGTGAATGGCTACGGGATCAGGATCGTCTTGATGAAGCGCGACGGCGCGCCCCTCAGCCGGTCGAAGACCGACACACCCGTGGAGAGGTCGGCCGGCTCCAGCCACGCCTCGTCGACGAGCCGAGCCAGCGGTATGGCGGCGGCGAAGTCGGCTTCGTCGTAGCAGAAGCTGCCGGTGACGAGCTTCTCGAAGCGGATCATCGCCTGGCGGTCCACATCGGAGCCTGCCTCATGCAGGCCCACCCAGACCGTCACCCCGCCGGCACGCAGCAGTGCCACCGACTCCGTCCGCGTCCCGGCCATACCGACGGTGTCGATGATGACGTCGAAGTCCCCCGCGAACGCCGCCCGACCCGCCCGGCCCCGGCGGCCGATGCGATCGCGAGGCGCTCCGGGCTCAGGTCGGCGACGTCCGCATCGGACACCCCGTGTTCCCGCAAGACCAGCAGGACGGCCATGCCGAGGATCCCCGCACCGATGACGCCGACCCGGCGCACCGCTGCGAGCTGACCGCGGAAGAGCTGGATCGCGTGCACCGCATTGGCCGGCGGCTCGATGAACGCACCCCGACGGCGGTGACACCCTCGGGCAGCACGTGGCAGTTGGCCCTCGGCACGGCGACGTCCTCGACGAAGGCGCCGCTGCGCTGGATACCGAGGGCGGGATCACCGTGACCAGTGCCCCGTCGTCCTCCCGGTACCCGGAGAACTCGTGTCCCATGATGAGCGGCGGTTTGCGGAACGGGCTCTGGCTCGCGAACCAATGCCGATCCCGGGCTCCGACGGGAGATCGACGTGTTGGAGAAGAACAAACCCGGGCTCGGGCGCCGCTCATCCATGTGACCCCTCCGGTCGGCCAGATGGTTCATATACATGAACATGAGTTCTAAGTTGAGCATTAGTACCAGGCCGGTGGGGCGCAAGCAAGTGTCAACAGGGGCACCGGCCCGCGAAGAACTGCGCGGACCTGACGGCCCTGGATCGGCGGCACCCGCGATCCGATGATCGGGTGTGGGCGGCGGCCCCACGTTGCATCGGTAGGGTCCAGTGATGGTTCTGGGCCCATGGACGCCGAACGATGCTGGGAGCTGATCGAGTCGACTCGGGCCGAGGCCAGCCCGATCCTTCAACCGGAGCCATCCGTGATCACCTCTGGCGCGCGTCGGCCGGGCGCACGTCGGCGTTCATCGCATCCATCGCGCGAAGCTCTGTCTTGAGCACCTTTCCGTAGTTGTTCTTCGGGAGTTCGTCGAGAAGCACGTAGTCCCGGGGGCGCTTGAAGCGCGCGATCCGGTCAACACAATGCCGGTCCAACTCCGCCGGTTCCGCCGTTCCGACGACGTACGCGACGACGACCTCGCCCCATTCCGGGTCGGGCCGGCCAATGACGGACACCTCTTCGACGCCCGGATGCGCCGCGATCACCTCTTCGACCTCCCGGGGGTAGATGTTCGACCCGCCAGAGATGACGAGGTCCTTCTTGCGGTCGAGCAGCGTCAGGTACCCGTCCTGGTTGAGACAGCCGAGATCCCCCGTGTGGAGCCAGCCTCCCTGGATGGCGCTCCGCGTCGCGTCGGCGTTGTCCCAGTAGCCGAGCATCACCGTGCCGCCACGGACCAGGACCTCGCCCAACTCGTCGATCGCCGCTGATCTGCCGTCGGCCGTGGCGATACGAACGTCCACGACCGACCGTTGTGTCCCCGCGGTCGCGAGACGTGCTCGCCAGTCCGGGTGGGACTGATCTCCGATTTCGTTTCGGCGCAGTGCCGTTATGGTCATTGGCGATTCGCCCTGACCGTAAATCTGCGCCAGGTGCGGGCCGAATCGATCGACGGCACGCACCACGTCGGCCACAAGCATCGGCGCCCCACCCCAGATGATGGTGCGGAAGCCGGCTGGCGTGTCTTCGGGACAGTCCACAAGGCGCCGGACCATCGTCGGAGCCAGGAACGTCGAGGCCCCAGGCCAGGAACCGGCGAGGGCGAGAACCTCCTCAGGATGAAAGGCGCCCGACTCCGGTATGACATTGACACCGCCCGCCAGGAGATGAGGCAGCGCAAGCATCCCAGATCCGTGGCTGAGTGGTGCGGCGTGGATGAAGGCGTCTCCTCGCTTCGTCGGGTCCACATCGATCAGATGAGACATGCTCATGGCGATGAGGTTGCTGTGGGTCAGCACCGCTCCCTTTGGCCGGCCCGTTGTTCCGGACGTGTAGAACAGCCATGCCGGGTCAATGCCGTCGCGCGGTACAAGTGGCACGGGAGCTGATGAACGCCATCGTTGGTATGCGGCACCCGACAGTGAGACGACCCTCGGCTCGGTGGCCGATCCATGGCCGACATCGCCTTCGAGGTCGGCGGAGACGAACGCCGCGCGCACGCCCGCGTGGTCGAGGATCCAATCGATCTCGGACGGATGGAGCTTGGCATTGATCGGAACCGCCACGAGCCCGGCCCACCAGACAGCGAAAAGGGCTTCCAGATAGGCGGCATCGTTCTTCGCGATCAGCGCGACCCGGTCGCCGGGCCGGAGCCTTCCTTCCTCATGGAGCGCGTGAGCGAGGCCCGCTACGGCCGCCGCCAGCTCCCGGTAGCTTGCGACGACTCTATGTCCCAATCCAATTGCCGGCTCATCCGCGTGCAGCTTCGCGTTGCGCTCGAGCCAGACGGCGATGTTCACAAGTTTCTCGATTCGTTGGGTGATCCCGGTATCGACTGAACCTGTAAGGACCGACTCGATGTGGCTTTCCACGGCTCAAGGCGAGGTTGTCGCCGGGCCTTGAGATCAGACCTTCTCCGAGGTGACCGTCATGGACTGCTCCATCGCGACGACCGCAGTGAGACCAGCATCGACCGGAAGCGTGACGCCCGTGATCCAGCGCGCGTGCGAGCCGGCCAGAAAAAGGATGGCCTTTCCGACATCCCAACCGGTGCCTTCTGTTCTCAGGGGAGCAGCCCGCATGCGCCGTTCCCGGTCGGTCTCCGCCAGCCCCTGCGCATACACCATGGGCGTATGTACGAATCCCGGTGCCACCGCATTGACGCGGATTCCCTCGGGGCCGTGCGTCGCGGCCATCGAGCGCGTGAAGTTCAGGACAGCGCTCTTCGTCGTGCTGTATGCCACCGGATGGCCGCCCCGGAGCCCCGCAGTCGACGAGACATTCACGATCGAACCCTCACCCAGCCGGCGCATATGCGGGATCGCGAAGCGGGACATCAGCATCATCGAGTTCACGTTGATGCGAAGGCAGTCGTTCCACGCATTGATGTCGACATCCACGACCGAGCCGGCCGGGCCGGCGATGCCGACGTTGTTGACGAGCACGTCCAGCCGGTCCCACGCGTCCATGACGCGTTGGATGCATCGCTCGGCCTGAGCGGCATCGCTGACGTCGCCGTCGATCGCGATGCACGTCCCGCCCCTCGCCTCAATGAGCTGTCGAGTCTCCTCCATATGCCCCGCGACCGAGTCGACGAGCGCCACCCGCGCACCAGCCGCCGCAAGCAACACGGCCGCCGCGCGACCGTTCCCGACGCCCGAGGCGCGGGATCCGGCCCCCGTCACGACTGCGACCTTTCCCTTCAACCCGAAGTCCAGGTCAGGCTCCTCGGTCATCGGCGCTCTCCGTCCAACGCGGTGGCTCGTACTTCGACCCGCCGGCGAGTCGACACGCTCCTCTGCTCGCCTGCCTCCAGAACGCTGCGATGCACACGACGCTCCTTCCTGCCGAGTGCCCGGTCGGTTTCCCACTTCGCACGTCGGGCGACCGGTTTCGGAGTCGTTAGGTGAGTAAACGATCTGCTCTCCAGCCAGCAGGCGTCTACGTCTAGATCGCCAACGCTCGCCGCGGGCTCGTTGTGGTTATCTCCAACGGGTCTCGCCATCGCAGGAGAGTGTCGGGCGTATCTGGTCGGCTCGCGCGACTGACCGGCTGGCGGAGTCCAGCGTCTGACCGGGTTGCCTCGATGAGGCCCGGATGAGGGCGATTGGCCGGACGGAACGACACAAAGATGCCCGACACGGCGGGACGAGCGTCTACTCGGGTGCGCCGGAGATCTGTCCCCAATTCGGGTCGGCCGCAGCGAGTTCCAGTGCCCACGCGAGTTCAACAATCGAATCCGTGGATTCCAGCGACAAAGTCGTCAGCTCCTCGAAGCGCCGGAGGCGGTACCGCAGAGTATTCACGTGGATCGTCAGGGCCGACGCGGTCTTCGCGATACTCTGGCCGTGTCGCAAGAATGCCCGCAATGTTTCAACCAGCTCGCGGCCGAACTCTCCCTCCCGGCGGAGTGGCTCCAGACACCGCTTGACGAGATAGCGGCCGACTTCTGTATCGCCGAACGCGGCCAGGCGCCAAGAAAGGTCCTCGATGCCGAACGTGCCCGCCGCATTGCGATGGCGCGCGACTTCGAGAATGCGGCTGGCCGTGCGAAAGGATCCAGACGCCTGTGTCAGCGGGACGGGTGCGCCTATTCCGACGAGTGAGGGTATTCCCACGACCGGACGCTTGGATACCAGGCCGGCGCAGTCGTCGCCGAGGACTCCGATCAGCGCGGGGCGGCCAGGAGAGCTGCCGCCTGCTTGGAGCTTCCGCCGCAGTTCCTCCACGCTAACCTCTCCCTGCGGCTTCGCGCGCACGGCTGCGTAGGTGGCGGACGTATCCAATCCATAGAATGCGGCCATCCTCACGATCTCCGACTCATCCAGCGTGTCCGTCAACAGTGAGCGAAGGAACTCCGTTCGCTTCCGTGCGTCATGGAGCGCGCTGTCGATGCTGATCTGTCGGTACACCAGGGCAGCTCTGGTGATGAAAGCGTCGCCCAGCCACCAGAGCAGGCGAGCGCCGAAGAGCACCACGCCGGACGGTGCGCGGTGGGCGGTGCTGAGTTCGACGAACCGTTCCTGAATGACGCCAATCGAAATGCGATATGCACGCATGATGTCCTCGATGGGGACGCTCTCGGCCGCTCGTTGTCGGGTCGTGAACTCAGCCTCCGTCATGTCGGCGACGTTTGGCGCACTCCCCGAACGCAGCGCCCCGACCGCGCGAACGAGGTTGCTCTCGACGGAGATCCGCAGTTCGGAATCCGGAACGTTCACGTAGGACGCGAGTTCCCGATGTACCTGGTCGATCGTGAGATCGACGATAAGGTCCAGCTCGCCCTGTAGGGCGTCCGCAATCCTTACCAAGGATGACCCGTGCGGCTTTCCGCTCATCCGGTCCCCGAACTGTGAGCACCGACACCTGCTTGTAGGAACATACATCGGCTCGGGCTGGTTCTCGACCACCGAACGCTCCCCGCATGCACGTTGACCGGCGTGGGCCTGAGACGCTGGAGATGCCGGCGATGGCGTCACTGGAGATGCCGATGTTGGTGGCATTGGAAAGGCCCCGCGGGCCGGGGCCGGCGGGGCTTTCTGTTGGCGAGGTGTCGGGTGCTACGAACGGAGCGGGCACGCTTCTCGGGTTCGGCACGGCCTACGGCGACACGGTGTGGGCGCCAGCGGCCGGCGACATGCTCCGGCGTATCGAGGACAAGCTGGCGCGCGTCCGGGTAGGCCCGCTGCAATCACCGGACGGTGACGATGACCGACTCGGCTTCGCCGACGCCGCCGCAGATGGTGACCAAGCCCCGCCCGCCACCCCGCCGGCGCAGCTCATTGATAGCTGTCATCACCAGTCGGCCTCCCGTCGCGCCGGTGGGATGACCGACTGCGACAGCGCCGCCGTTGACGTTCGTCCGTTCGCGCAGCCGCTGCGCCTTCTCCCGGTCGCCGTCCGCCAGTACGAGCGTCGTCACCAGGGGCACGGCGGCGAAAGCCTCGTTGACCTCGATCAGGTCGATGTCCGCGAGCGTCAGGCCGGCCCGGGCCAGTGCCCGCTGGGCCGCCCGCGCGGGCATCGACGCCAGCCGTTGCGGGTCGCCGGAGACCTGGGTGCAGGCGCCGACGGTGGCCAGGCCGGTGGTGCCGCGCCGCGTCGCCTCCCCCTCGCTGGCCAGCACTAGGGCCACCGCGCCGGTGCTCATGTTGGGCGCGTTGCCCGCCGTCACTGTGGCACTGCCGTAGACCGTCGGCAGCGCGGCCAGCTGCTGTGCCGTGGTGGCGGGCCGCGGTACCTCGTCGGCAGCCAACCGGACGGCGCGGCCGTTGCGGTCCGGCACGTCCACCGGCACGATCTCGTCGTCGAAGCAGCCGCGGGCCAGGGCATCGGCGTACCGTTGCTGGCTGCGCAGCGCCCACTCATCCTGTTCGGCTCGGTCCACGCCGTACTCGGTGGCTTCGGCGCCGGCCTGTACGGCCCTGGGTACCCCCGTGTGCGGGCAGGAGACGACGAGTTGGTCGGTGAGCACGATGTCGCCGATCCGGTTGCCGAAGCGGGCCTCGTGCACGAAGTACGGCACCCGGCTCAGGTTCTCCACGGCACCGGCGACGCTCAGCGCGGTGTCGTTCAGCCGCAGTCCCCGGCTGGCCAGCGTGATCGCCGCGAGCGACGAGCAGCAGGCCCGGTCGACGGTGTACGCGACCTTCTCCTCGGGGATGCCCGCACGCAGCAGCACCTGCCGGGCCACCGAGCGCTCGGCGCCGGGGAAGTTCACCCCGAACGCCAACTCGTCGACGTCCGCGCCGGTCAGCCCGGCGCGCTGCAGCACGGCGCCCACCGGGATCGCCCCGAGCTCGGGCAAGGGCAGGTCACGCAGGGCGCCGCCGAAGCGGCCGAACGGGGTACGACCCGTGGCGAGGACGACAACGTCGCCGGTCATGGGAACTTCCTTTCGAAGACGTCGGCGGTCCACGCCGACCTGCGGTACGGGGCCAGCGCCTGGGTGCGCAGTTGGGCGATGCGCCGGCCGTACCAGGCCACGCCACCCTCTTCGGTGAACGCCATCGCGCCGTACGCCTGGAAGGTGTGGTACGTGGCGGTACGCGCCGCGCGGGCGGCGGACAGGACGGCGGCACGGGCGGCACGGGCGGCGTCCGGCGCACCGTCGGCCAACCGGGACGCGGCACGGCTCGTCAAGGCATGCGCGGCCGCCAGGCCGACGTCGGCCTCGGCGAGCGGAAACGCCACGCCCTGGAAGTCGCCCAGCGGCCGGCGGAACTGGTGGCGGGCGGCCACGTACTCGGCGGCGTCCCGAACCAGCCGGGCACCGGCTCCGACGAGTTGGCCGGCAAGTGCCAGGTCACCGAGGGCGAGCGCGCCGCAGTCGTCGGAGATGCGCCGGATGGGCGCCAGCGGCATCTCGGCCCACTGGTCACCGGTGAGCATCGCTACCGGCGCCGCCTCGCCGGCCGGCTCACATTCCCAGAGGCCATCGTCGGTGAGCGCGAAGAACGCGGTGGCACGGTGTCCCCAGGGCAGCGGACCGCCGGTACCCACGGTGGCGATGCCGTTCGCCGGTGGTCCACCGGCAGCGCGGGTCGCCAGGACGGTTTCCCAGAGCGGGCCGGGGCAGCCGAGCCCGCCCAACTCCTCCATGACGGCGGCGATCTCGCGGGCGACCTCGGTACCCTCGGCCGCGAGGCCGAGGAACCCGATGTCGGCGAGGTCCTGCCAGGTCTGCTCGGGGAACCCGTCGCCCGGCAGGTGGCGCCAACCCTCCTCGTGGCGGCGGCACAGCGTACGCACTGCCTCCGCGAACTCCCGTGGCTGCTGGCCGTAGTCCACCTCAAGCATCACGGGTGACCTCCCGCAGGGTGCGTTTGTCCACCTTCATCGCCGGAGTCACCGGCAGCGCGTCGAGCACGTGGAACCGGCGGGGCACCTTGTACCCGGCCAGTGCGGCGCGGCAGTGGTCGCGCAGCGCGTCGGGATCCACGCCGGCGCCAGGGTGCGGTACGACGGCGGCCTCCACCCGTTCGCCCCACAGCGGGTCGTCCGCGCCGAACACCGCCACCTGATGGACCTGCGGGTGCCTGGCGATCACGTTCTCGACCTCGATCGGGAAGACGTTCTCGCCGCCCGAGATGATCATGTCTTTGGCCCGGCCGGCCAGGTGGAGGAAGCCGTCCGCGTCGAGCCAGCCGAGGTCGCCGGAGCGGATCGCGCCGTCGACCGTCGTGGTGCGGGTCTGTTCCGGCCGTGCCCAGTAGCCGGACATCTGCCACGGCGTGCGGACCAGGACCTCCCCGACACTGCCCCGTGGCACGTCCTTGCCGGTGTCGTCGACGATGCGGATCGACGCGCCCGGCACCGGACGCCCCAGCCCCCGGTCGTCGCCGTCCTCCTGTTCCCAGGAGCGCACCCGGGCCGCCGCGCCGAACTCGGTGGCGCCGTACCCGGTGATCAGGTGGGCGCGCGGGAACGCGGCGCGCAGCCGGCCGGGGAAGTCGGGTGCGCTGGCGGTTGAGCCGAACAGCACCCGCCGGATCGAGGCACCGTGTTCCGCGCCGAAGCCGGGATGGTCCAGCAGCCGCAGCAGTGCGGTGGGTGCGCCGAACAGCCGGGTGGGCCGGCCGGTGGCGAGCGCGTCGAGGACGGTGGCCTCGTCGAAGCGGGGCAGCAGCCAGGCGGTCCCGCCCGCGTACAGGGTCGCGAACACGACCGTGGCGATCGCGATGTGGAAGAACGGGGAGAAGTACAGCTCCACGTCGGTGCGCCGGATCTCCATCTGCGCCTGGCAGGACGCGGCGTACTGATACAGCGCCGAATGGGTCCAGGTGGCGCCCTTCGGCTCGCCGGTGGTGCCGCCGGTACCGATGATCATCGCGGCCGCCTCGTCCCGGAGCGAGGACGACGAGGAGGCGGGCGTCGAGACGGTCAGCGCCATCCGGTCGGTCAACGACCCGGGAGCGCCGGCCGCGGGCAGCGTGGCCAGGCCGCAGCCCAGCCGGGCCGCCAGCTCGGTGCCGGGTTCGGCGGCCAGCAGCAGGGCCGGGCCGAGCGGGGCCAGGAAGGCGTATGCCTCGGGCGGGGCGAGTCGGGTGTTCAGCGGTACCGCGACCGCCCCGGCGGCGATGACCCCGAACAGCGCGGCCAGATGCGGGGCGCCGGGTGCCAGCGCGGTGACCACCCGGTCGCCCGGGGCGACGCCGAGGGCGCGCAGCGCGGCGGCGTGCTCCTCGATCGCGGTCCACAGTTCCGCGTAGGTGTACTCGCCGGCCGGGTCGATCAGCGCCGGTGCGTTCGGCGCGTGCCGCGCGTGGTCGGCCAGCACCTCCAGGTATCCGGTCATCGACGTCCTCCCAGCCCGAGCGCCTCGCGGGCCAGCACGCCTAGCATGATCTCCGAGGTGCCTCCGGCAATGGTCTCCATGAAGGTCTCGTGCCACAGGAAGCTCGGCGTGCCGGTGCCGGCGGCCCCGGCATCGCCGACGTCGAACGGCAGCCGCGCGATGCGCTGCAGGGTCCTGCTGCCCAGCAGCTTCGCCCGCGCCGCCTGCGCGGCACCGTCCTGGCCGGCCTCCAGGGCCGCGAGGGTGCTCATGGCGGCCGCCTCCACCTCGGCCACGTCGAGCGCGACGTCGGCGATGTCGGCGCGGATCCGGGCATCGGCCGACCAGCCCCGCTCGACCGACCAGCGCAGCAGATCCTCGTAGTCGCGGCGGACCCGGCCGGGCAGCACCATCAGATGCCGCTCGACGGCCAGCGCGGCCCGGATCAGCCGCCACGCCTCGCCTTCGGCACCGATGCGGTTCTCCTGCGGTACGTACACGCCGTCGAGGCTCACCTCGTTGAGCCGGTGCCCGTCGATGGTGTGGATCGGCCGGATCTGCACCCCGGGTGCCGTGAGGTCGAGCATCAGCAGCGTGTGACCGTCGTCCGGGGTGCGGCACAGCAGCCACAGGTAGTCGGAGTTGTGCGCGTCGGAGGTCCAACGCTTCTCGCCGGTGACCCGGTAGCCGTCGCCGTCGCGTACCGCCCGGGTGCGCACCCCGGCCAGGTCGGAGCCGGCTTCCGGCTCCGAGTATCCCAACGCGAAGCTGATCTCGCCCAGGCCGATGCCGGGCAGGAAGCGCGCCCGTTGCTCGCCCGTGCCGTGCCCGATGATGGTCTTCGCGACGATCCCGGCGGCCAGGTCGGGGCGTACGGCGCGGGCGTAGGCCAGCTCGTCCCAGACGATGAACTCGGTCGAGGGCGGCGCGCCCTGCCCGTCCCACTCCCGCGGCCAGGCCAGCCGCAGCCAGCCGCGCCGGCCGAGTTCGCGGTACAGCTCGCGGCTGGCACCGCCGCGGCCGTGGAAGTACTGCATCGGGTCGCGGCTGTGCGCGTGTTCGGCCAGGAACGCCCGCACTTCGTCGCGCAGTCGCTCCTGCTCGGCGGTGAAGGCCCACCTCATGCCGGTACCTCGACGTTCCATTGTGGAGGACGTCGCTGCACGAAGGCGCGCGCACCCTCCAGGAAGTCGGGGTGGGTCCACTGCCGGCGGGCCAGTTCCCAGCCGTACTCCAGGGCCTCCTGGTGCGGCCGTTCGGCGGCCCCCCAGATCGCCTGCTTCGAGCGCGACACCGCACTCGGGGAGTTGGCGGCGATGGCCACGGCCAGCTCCCATGCGGTGTCCATCAGGCCGGCCGCCGGCACCAGCTCGTCGACCAGGCCCAGCTGGTACGCGCGTGCCGCGTCGAGCCGGAAACCCTTGCCCGTCAAGGTCATCCGCAGCACGGTACCCAGCGGCAGCCGGCGGGCCAGGCCGATGTTCTCCACCGCACCGACCTGCCCGACGCTGACATGGGTGTCCATGAACTGGGCGTGGTCGGCGGCCACGACGACGTCCGCGTCCGCGACGAAGTGCAGCCCGCCCCCGGCGACCAGCCCGTTCACGGCGCAGATGACGGGCTTCCACACCTGGTTCTGCAACGGTGACCAGACGATGTCCTCGGCCACCGTGCCCTGGCCGGACGTGGTCGTGCCGGTGTCGGCAACCTCGCGGACGTCGGCGCCGGTACAGAAGTGCCGGTCCCCGGTGCCGGTGACGATGACCACCCGTACCGACGGATCGTCACGCACCTTCGCCCATAGCTCGCGCAGCCGGGGCCGCATCCGCCGGGACAGTGCGTTGCCCACGTCCGGCCGGTTGAGCCGGATGGTGGCGATGCCGTCGCGCTCGTCGTACTCGATGCCCTCGTTCGTCAAACCGTTCGTCATGCCGGCCTAGCCCACGATCCGGTCGGCACGCAGCCGTCCGATGTCCACTGTGGATAATCCAAGCTCGCCGAGCAGTTCGTCGGTGTGCCGGCTGTAGCCGACCGGCGGGCCCGGCGGGACCGGTGCGGTCCGGGAGAACCGCGGCGCGGGTGCCGGCTGGGGCGCACCCGCGACCGGGACCAGGGTGCGCCGGGCGGCCAGGTGCGGGTGCGCGGCGGCCTCGGCCATCGACAGCACCGGCGTGACGCAGGCGTCGGTACCGTCGAAGGCCGCCGTCCACTCGTCCCGGGTGCGGGTGGCGAAGGTCCGGGCGAACGCGGCGGCCTGGGCCGGCCAGCGCTCCCGGTCGTGCTGCGGAAAGTCGGCGGCGGCCAGCTCGAGCCCGGACAGCAGCTGCGAGTAGAACTGCGGCTCGATCGCGCCGACCGCCATGAAGCCGCCGTCGCTGGTGCGGTACGTGCGGTAGAACGGCGCACCGCCGTCGAGCACGTTGCTCTCCCGCCGGTCCGACCAGGTGCCGGCGGCCAGCATCCCGTGGAACATCGCGGTCAGCGAGACCGCGCCGTCCACCATGGCCGCGTCGATGACCTGCCCGGTCCCGGAGAGCTCCCGTTCCCGCAGGGCGCACGCGATACCGAAGGCCAGGTACAGCGCTCCCCCGCCGAAGTCGCCGACCAGGTTCAACGGCACCGGCGGTGGCAGCTCGGCCGGCCCCATCGGATGCAGCGCGCCGGCGATCCCGATGTAGTTGATGTCGTGCCCGGCACGCTGGGCCAGCGGCCCGTCCTGCCCCCAGCCGGTCATCCGCGCGTAGATCAGCCCCGGATTGCGGTCCAGGCAGGGTTGCGGGCCGGCACCCAGCCGCTCCATCACGCCGGGCCGCATCCCCTCCATCAGCACGTCGGCGCCCGCCACGAGGCGCAGCAACAGCTCCACGCCCTCGGACCGCTTGAGGTCCAGTGCCACGGTGCGCCGGTGCCGGTGCCGCGGATCCGTCTCGGCGCTCGCTCCCGCGCCCGGCGCGGGGGCGCCCACCCGGTCGACCCGGATCACCTCGGCACCCATGTCGGCCAGCAGCATCCCGGCGAACGGCACCGGGCCCAGCGCCGCCACCTCGATGACCCGTACCCCGTGCAGCGGCCCGGACATGACGTCTCCCTCTTCGTGTGCTGTGTTCATCGCAGTGCTGACACCCCGAGCAGGTGCTTGCCCAGGTGCAGGATCTGGATCTGGCTGGTGCCCTCGGGGATGGTCGCCTCCCGCGCGTCGCGGAAGTAGCGCTCCACCGGGGACTCCTCCATCAGCCCGGCCCCGCCGTGCACCTGCAACGCCAGCGTGGCCGCCTGACCGGCAGCCTCGCCGCAGTAGTACTTGGCCATCGAGCACTCGTACCGGCCCGGCAGCCCGGCGTCGAGCGTGCGGGCTGCCTGATAGCCCAGCAGCCGGGCCGTCTCGGTGAGTGTGGCGACCTGCACCACCATCTCCTGCACCAGTTGGAATCCGGCGATCGGGCGGCCGAACTGTTCCCGGGTGCGGGCGAAGCTCACACAGGACTCCAGGCAGGCCTGGGCCAGCCCGACCGCGCCCATGGCCATGTTCAACCGGCCCAGGTTGACGCCGGCCATCGCCAGGGCCAGCCCGCGGCCCAGCTCGCCGAGCACGTTGGCTGCGGGTACCCGGGTCTGGTCGAAGACCAGTTCGCAGCTGGTCGTGGCCCGCAGCGGCATGTGCGGGATGTCGTAGGCCTGGTACTGCGACTCCGTCCGGTCGACCAGGAACGCGCTGACCTCGCCGGTGTCCGGCACGCGGGCCAGCACGACCCCGAAGTCGCCGGCCAGTGCGTTGGTGATGTACAGCTTCCGCCCGTTGATGACGTAGTCATCCCCGTCAAGCCGGGCTGTCGTGCGCAGCGCCCCGGCGTCGGAGCCCGCGTCGGGTTCGGTGAGCGCGAACCAGCCGAACCGCTGCCCGGCCAGCAGCGGCCGCAGGAACCGCTCCTTCTGCTCCGGCGTGCCGGCCGTGCTCAGCACCCGGGCCAGCATGCTCTGCACGTTGAGCGTGGTGCGCAGCGAACCCCAGCAGCGGCCCGCCTCCTGCATCAGCAGCGCCAGCACCATGTGGCTGGCACCGTCGCCGCCGTCGGCCACCGGTACCACGCCGCGCACGTACCCGAACTCGTACAGCTCGACCAGCCGATGCCAGGGAAAGGTACGTGCCCGTTCGTGCTCGGTCACGATCGGCGCGATCTTCGCGTCGAGGTACGAGCGCACACTGTCGCGCAGCAGCCGCTCGTCCTCGTTCAGCAGGACGTCCATGGCCGCCGCCTCAGCTGAACCGGCCGCCGGTGACGTGCAGCACGTCCCCGGTGACGAACGAGGCGGCCGGCGAGGCGAGGTACAGCGCGGCGGCGGAGATGTCCTCGGGGGTGCCGAGGCGGCGGATCGAGTTGGCGCGCTGCGCCCGTTCCGCGATGGCGTCGAACTTCGGGTGCCGGCGGACGGTCTCGGTGGCGACCAGGCCGGGGGCGATCGCATTGACCGTGATGTTGTACCGGCCGAGTTCCTTGGCCAGGGTACGGGTCAGGCCGACGATGCCGGCCTTGGCCGCGGCGTAGTTCGCCTGCCCAGGGTTGCCCAGGTAGGCGCGGGAGCTGATGTTGATGATCCGTCCATAGCCGCGCTCGATCATGCCCGGCGCCACGGCCCGGCTGCACGCGAAGGTGCCGTACAGGCACACGTTGAGCACCTGGTGCCAGTCGTCGTCGCTCATGGACACCAGCGGCCGGTCCACCGGGAAGCCGGCGTTGTTGACCAGGATGTCGATGCGGCCGTGGCGCTCGTTCACCTCGGCGGCCATCGCGTCGATGCTCTGCCGGGACGTCACGTCGAGCACGTGCGGATGTGCGTCGATGCCATCCGCGGCGAACTGCTCGGCACCGCGGGCGGCGGGTTCGGCGGCGATGTCGGCGACGATCACGATGGCGCCGGCCAGCCCGAGTTCCCGGCCGATGGCCAGGCCCAGCCCGCCCGCTCCACCGGTGACCACGGCCACCTGACCGCGGAGCGACTGTGTTGAAACCGAGGCCGTAGCCGTCATGTGCGGTACTCCCTGTCCTTCAGAGGTTGGTGGCCGGCCCAGGACTCGTCCTGACCGACGAGTTCGGTGCGACCGGCGAGCATCTTCGTGATCCGCTCGCAGCATTCGCGCAGCAGTCGCCCGTACAGCGCGGATCGTTGTTCGTCCATCTCACTGGTGAAACCCACGGCGGCGGCGACCAGCCGGATCCGCCCGTCCGGCCCGAAGACCGGCGCGGCGACAGTGCTGACGCCCAGCGCGTAACCCTCGTGGTCGACCGCGAAACCCTGCTCGCGCACGCGTTCCAGATCGCGCAGGAAGATCTCCTTGCGAGTGACGCTCTTGCTGGTGAACAGTTGCAGCCCGGTGGCCAGCGCGGCGTTGACCTGCGAGGGCTGGTCGTAGGCGAGGAAGACCCGGCCGAACGAGCCGCCCTGGATCGGCACCGGCGTGCCGACCTGCAGGGTGATGCGTACCCGGTGCGGGCGTTCCAGCTTGTCGACCAAGATGATCTCGGTCAGGCTGATCCGCCGGTACAGCACGATCGTGACGTTCATCTGTTCCAGCAGTTCGGCCAGGCTGCGCTTGGCGATGCTGACGTCGTTCATCTGGTTGGCCGCGGCGGCACCGAGCTCGACCAGGGCCGGGCCGAGCTGGTAGCGCTGCCCGGCGTCGTCGTACTGCACGAGGTTCTCGGCCAGCAGGGTGCGCAGGATGTAGTAGGTGGTGCTCTTGTTCATCCCGGTGGCTTCCACCGTCTGCGCCAGCGACATCGAGTCCCGCGCGGCGAGCAGCCTCAGCACCCGTACGGCCCGTTCGATGGCGGGGACTCGGTACTCCTCGGACATGGCACCATCACCTCGACTCATCCGCTCACCTCGCCATTGGCCAGACGCCGTGAGATGAGCCGCTTGAGTATCTCCGACGAGCCGTCCGCGATCTGTACCGTCCGCATGCTCTGCCACGCCTTCGCGAGCCCCACCTCGGTCGTGATGCCCATCCCGCCGAGCGTCTGCATGGCCCGGTCGATGACATCGGTGGCCATCTCGGTGGCGAACAGCTTGGCCATCGCCACCTCGGTCAGGGCGGGCCGCCCGGCGTCGACCAGTCCGGCGGCGTGCAACCCCATCAGGTGCGCCGCGTGGATCCGGGTGGCGGCATCGGCGAGCGGGAACGAGATGCCCTGGTTGTCGAACAGCCGGGTACCGAACGTCTCCCGCCCGGTGGCGAACTCGACCGCCAGGCCCAGCGCCCAGCGGGCCAACCCGACGCCCTTCGCCGTGTTGTACAGCCGGCCGGTGGCGATGCCGTCCAACCCGAGCGACAGCCCGCCGCCCGGCTCGCCGAACAGCTGCCAGTCCTCGACGCGCACGTCATCCATCGACAGGATGGCATGCTCGCCGCCCGTCTGGCCGTACAGGCCGATGACGCTGTCCACCCGGAACCCCGGCGCGTCGGTCGGCACCAGGAAGGCCGAGATGCCCCCCGCCCGGGTCCGTACCCTTTCGGGGTCGGTGACCGCGAAGACGAGGGCCAGGTCGGCATGCGGCCCGTTGGAGATCCACTGCTTGACGCCGGTGAGCCGCCAACCGCCCGCCTCGGGTACCGCCCGGGTCGACATCTGCCACACGTCCGAGCCGGCGCCCGGCTCGGACATCGCGAAGCACATGGTCTGCGCGCCGGACAGGAGGGGGCCGAGGAACGTGTCGCGCAGCCGCTGCCCGGCGCGGGCGAACACCACGCTCGGTCCGGTCGCCCAGTGCGCCACCACCTCGCTGCCCAGCCAGCCGGCGCTGCCGCAGAGCCGGTTGATGAGCTCCCACGCCGCGTACATGGTGACCGCGCCCTGCCCACCGCCGCCGAGCTCCTCGGGAACGCACATCGTGTAGTACCCGGCGCGGGACGAGGCCATCCGGACCGCGCGGCGGTGCTCCTCGACCGCGGCGACGTGCCGGCCGTCCGGCCCGTACCGCTGGCGCGGGTCGGACAGCAGCGCACCGGCGTCGCGGTGGCGGGCGAGCACCTCGGCGTCGAGGAAGTCGCGCAGCCCGTCCAGAATCTCCCGGGTCTGCGCCGGCAGCAGTTCGCTCATGCCTCACCCATCCGTTCGTAGAGCGTCGCGGTGGCCATCCCGTATCCGGTGCACATGACCTGCAGCCCGTAGCGACCGCCCCGGCGGCGCAGCTCGTACAGCAGGGTGGTGGCCAGCCGGGCGCCTGAGCACCCGGTGGGGTGTCCCAGCGCGATGGCGCCACCGTTGACGTTGAGCCGGTCGGGATCGGCGCCTGTCTCCCGCAGCCAGGCCAGCGGGACGCTGGCGAACGCCTCGTTGACCTCGTACAGGTCGATGTCGGCGAGGGTGAGTCCGGTGCGCTCCAGGATGCGCTGGGTCACCGGGATGACGCCGTGCAGCATCAGGTCGGGTTCCACGCCGACCACCTCGGTGGCCACGATCCGGGCCAGCGGTTCCAGGCCGTGCCGTTGCGCCTCGGCGCGGTCGCAGACCAGCACGGCCGCCGCGCCGTCGGTGAGCTGGCTGGAGTTGCCGGCGTGGTGCACGCCGCCCGCGCCGAAGGCGGGCTCCAGCGTGGCCAGGGCCGCCAGCGAGGTGTCCGGCCGGATGCCCTCGTCGCGCTCCATGAGCCAGCCGGCGTCGGGCAGCTCGCCAGCCAGCAGCGCAGCGGTGAGGTCGGCGGGCACCGGTACGCACTCGTCGGCGAACCGGCCGTCCCTCCAGGCGGCCTCGGCGTTGCGGTGGCTGGCCAAGGCGAAGGCGTCCAGCTCGGCCCGGTCCAGGTGCCAGCGGGCGGCGATCCGGTCCGCCGCCACGCCCTGGTCCACCAGCGCGTACCGGCCCGTGACCGCGGCAGGTGGCGTGACGCCCGCCGCGTCGGCGCCCAGCGGTACCCGGGACATCGACTCGACGCCGGCGGCGATCACCATCCGCTGCTGACCGCTCAGCACCGCGTGCGCGGCGAAGTGCAGCGCCTGCTGGCTGGAGCCGCACATCCGGTTGACCGTCACGCCGGGCACCGTGACCGGCAGGCCGGCGGCCAGCGCGGCTACCCGGGCGATGTTGCGGCCCTGCTCACCGACGGCATTGACGCATCCGGCGATCACGTCGTCCACCGCGTCCGGTGCGATGCCGGCCCGCTGGACGAGCCTGCGCAGGGTGTAGGCCAGCAGCTCGTCCGGGCGTACCGTGCTCAGCGCGCCCCGGCGACGGCCCAGCGGGGTCCGCAGCGCCGCCACCACCACCGCCTCCCGCGGGGTGCCGGCGGCGAGGCGGGTCAGCGGGATGTCCGCGCCGTCGCCGGCCAGCGCAACGGCGGCGCGCAGGTCCTTGGCGACCATGCCGGGCGGCAGTACCTCGCGGATCTGGCGGCGGTAGTAGGCGAAGTTGCCGGTCAACCAGGACCGCGCGGTGCCGGAGTCCAGCACCTCCAGCAGCTCCGCCTCGCCGACACCCGCGTCGGCGCCCACGGCCAGGGCCTCTTCCAACACCTGGAACCCGACGTGCAGCGCGAGGTTGTTGGCCAGCTTCGCGGCCAGTCCAGCGCCGACCGGACCGACGTGGTGGATCCGGCTGCCCAGGGCGTCGAGGACCGGGCGGACGCGGGCCAACTCGTCCGGGTCGCCGCCGACCATCAGGGTGAGCTCGCCGCGTCGCGCCAGGGCGTCGCCGCCGGCGACCGCCACGTCCAGCAGTGCCACCCCGGCCGCGCCCGCCTGGGCCGCGACGTCTCGCACGGTGCCCGGCGAGATGGTGCTGTGCACCAGGATGGTGCCGCCGGGGCGCATCCCGGCCAGCAGACCGGTCACCACGTCGCGGACCTGGCCGTCGTCGTACACCGCGACGCCCACCACCGTGGCGGCGGCGCCCAGGTCGGCCACCGAGGCCGCGACCCGGGCACCGGGCACCCCGGCGGCGGCCGACGCGTTCACGTCGTACACGACCACCGGGAACGCAGCCGCGAGCGTGCCGGCCATCGGCTGGCCGATGTTGCCCAGCCCCACGAAGCCGACCACCACGGTACCGTCGGTCACGGCTCAGCCCTCCACGACGGCGCCCATGGCGGCCTGGTAGGCGGCGTCCAGTTCGGCGACGTCATCGTGTTCGGCGACGACCCGGCCGCGCATCAGCACGACGCCACCGTCGGCGACCTGGCCGAGCACGCCGATGGTCGGCGCGGCCAGCAGCACGGCGGTGCCCGACCGGGCCAGATCCCGCACGGTGCGCAGCAGGTCCTCCACGATCAGCGGGGCCAGCCCGGTGGCCATCTCGTCGAGCAGCAGCACGCTGGGGTCGGTCATCAACGCCCGGGCCACCACCATCATCTGCTGCTCACCGCCCGAGAGCACGCCGGCCGGCCGGTTGGCGCGGGTCCGCAGGATCGGAAAGCGGTCCAGTGCCTGCTCCACCCGCTCCGGGTCCAGTCGCAGCAGTTCGGCGCTGACCATCAGGTTCTCCCGGACGCTCATTCGCGCGAAGAGCTGCCGGCCCTGCGGTACCAGGGCGAGCCCGGCCCGGGCCCGGTGCCGGGTGGGCAGCGCGGAGACGTCCCGGCCGCCGAGGAACACCTGCCCGCCCGCCGGCACGGAGCCGTACATGGCCAGGGCCAGACTGCTCTTGCCGGCGCCGTTGGGGCCGACCACCAGGGTCACCCGCCCCGCCGGCACCCGCAGCTCGGTACCGGCGAGGTTCAGCGCGCTGGCCCGTCCGTACCGGACGGTCAGGCCGGAGGCCCGCAGTCCCGTCTCGCTCATCGATCCACCTGCCCGGTGCCGAAGTAGACTGCCTGCATCTCGGCGCTGGCGAGGCAGTCGCGGGGTGCGCCGTCGAAGACGACCGTGCCGCCGGCCATCAGCACCATCCGGTCGGCCATCGAGGCCACGATGTCGACGTTGTGGTCGACCAGCAGCACGGCCGTGCCCCCGGCGGCCACCGTGCGGATGGACTCGGACAGGCCGGCGATGCCGTCAGCGGCCAGGCCGGCGAACGGCTCGTCGAGCAGCGCGATGCGCGGGTGCTGCAGCAGCGCACGGGCCACCTCCAGCAGCCGCAGCTCGCCGAGGGTCAGGTCGGCGGCCAGCCGGTCGATGCGGTGCAGCCCGAGGCGGGCGGCGATGTGGCCGGCCTCCTCGCGCAGTGCCCGGCCGCCCGGGGCGACCATGCCTCGCACCGCCGTGCCCAGCAGCGCGAGGCCGGAGGACAGGTCCCGGGCGAGGCCGCCGACGATGATGTTGTCGCGGGCGGTGAGCGCTCCGGCGACCTGCGGGTACTGGTAGGTGCGGGCCAGCCCGGCGCGACGGGCGCGGCGGGAGGGCGAGCCGGCCAGCGGTACCCCGCCGGCGAGGACCTGGCCGCTGTCGGGCTGCTGCTCGCCGCCGATCAGGTCGACGATCGTGCTCTTGCCCGCGCCGTTGGGACCGACCAGCCCGACGATCTCGCCGGCGCCGACCGCGAACGAGGCGCCGGTGACCGCCTTGACTCCGCCGTACGACTTGGTCAGCTCGTGACAGGAAAGGATGTCAGCGTTCATCGCGTCCGCCTCGGTTGACAGCGCCGACGAGCCGACCGGTCAGGTCCCGGGCCACGCCGATCAGGCCCTCCGGGGCGAAGATGAGCACGGCCACCACGGCGACGGCGAACAGGAGCGTCCCGGAGCCCTGGAAGAAGTTGAGGTTGAAGGTGAGCTGCGTGACCAGCAGCGCGCCGATGACCACACCCCACGGGCTGGAACGCCCGCCCAGGAACGGGATGAACACCGCGAGGAACGCCACCGACAGCGGGATCGACTCCGGCAGGATCGACAGGTTCGCGGTGGTGAACACGGCACCGGCCAGCGAGCCGATCGCGGCGCCGATGCTCAGCGAGATGAGCGTCAGCGCGGTCACCGGCACCCCGGCCGCCTCGACGGCGACCGCGGCCTGGCCCTTGGCCCGCAACGCGACGCCGAACGGCGAGCGACGCAACCGGGACAGCAGCAATGTGATCAGCCACATCAGTACCAGCGCGACGATCACGACCTCGTCCCGGCCGAGCTGCGCGCCGAAGACACTGATCGACCGGGTGAGGATCACGCCCTCGGCGCCGCCGGTGACGTCGTGCGCGTCGATGAGCCATGCCTGGAACGCCTCGCCGAACAGCAGTGTCACGGCGGCCAGGTAGAAGCCGTTGAGCCGGCGGGTGGCCAGGCCCAGCAGCACGGAGATGAGCACAGCGGCGACGATGCCCAGTGGTAGCGACACCAGCAGCGGCCAGCCGGTCCGGGTGGCGACCAGGCCCATCGCGTAGCCGCCGATCGCCGCGTAGGCGTTGTAGGCGATGGACAGCGAATCGCCCATGATGAAGTGGCTGTACAGGCCGAGCCCGATCAGCCCGTACGTGACGGTGAGCACGGCGAGGTCCTGCCGGTACCCGTCGGTGCCGACCCAGGTGATGGCGAGGACCAGCAGCGCGCCGGTGACAAATGGCTCGGCGAGAGGCCGCAGGCGGGTGGCGCTCATACCCGTACCCGTTTCATGAAGATGCCCTGGGGGCGGAAGGCGAAGAAGAGCACGGCGGCGGCCAGGGTCGCGTACTGCAGGGCGGCCGCGCCGAAGTAGAAGATGGCGGCGGACTGGATGGCGGCCAGGATCAGCCCGCCGGCCAGCGGCCCCCACATCGACGAGGTACCGCCGATCACCAGCGCCAGGAACGCGAAGAGGGTGTAGTCCATCGAGCTGTCGAAGATGATCCCGGAACGTGCCGCGAAGACGCTGCCCGCGAGGCCGGCCAGCACCCCGGCGAGGGTGAACGAGGCGATGCGTACCGCCCGCACCGGAAGGCCGAGGACGATGGCGGCCGGCGTGTTCTCGCCGATCGCGCGCAGACCCCGGCCCATCCGGGTGCGGTAGATGAACAGCAGCAGCAACCCGAACGCCACCGCGGTAACCCCGACCTCCAGGGCGGCCTGGGACGTCACCGTGGCGCTGCCCAGCCTCACCGCGCCGTCCCCGACCAGTTCTGGCCCGGGCAGCGCGGCACGGCCGAACAGCACCCCGGCGAGCTGTTCCAGGGCGAACAGCGTGGCCACCAGCGCGATCACCATCGGCAGCTCCTCGTTGGCGCCCGGCTTCCACATCGGACGCACCACGAGCACCTCGGTCAGCAGCGCCAGTGCGACCGCGCCGATCACCCCGATGACGACCCCGGCGACGGCGGGCAGCCCCCGCACGCTGGTGAAGTACGCCGAGGCGAGCCCGGCGAACACCGCGTATCCGCCGATAGCGAAGTTGAAGAATCCGGAACTCTCCCGTACCACGAACATCGCCGCGGCCAGCAGACCGAAGAAGCATCCTGTCTCGATGATCGAGACGATGACCTGAAGGGGCATCGTTGTCTCAGGGGTGCTTCTGGTTGATCTCGACGACGTTCATCGACGGGTCGTAGCAGTAGACCTGCCGGTAGCCCTTGAGCGCCCACGTGCCGGTGTCGTTGTAGGGCATGCCCAGCTCGTCGAGCCGCCGCATCGCGCCGTCGATGTCATCGACCTCGATGGCGATGTGCCCGTTGATGACCGGGTGCAGCCGCAGCTGGTTGTCCCACGGCAGCGACGGGGTCGGCTTGCAGATGTGGATCTGCCGCTGGTTGTGGTCCTCGAACAGGGCGACGAAGTCGTTGCCCGTCTCCAGGGCGCCCCGTCCGTCGGCGACGAACGGGAACGTCTTCTCCTGCATGCCGAACACCTTCGAGTAGAAGGCGGCCATCGCTCGGACGTCCGAGGCGGGCAGGTTGACGTGATGCAGGCTCCACGACATGGAACTCACTCCTTGGGTGTAGTGATGCGAGTCAGACTCGAAGCGGGTGACCGCCACCGACGATCAGGGTCTCGCCGGTGATGAAGGCGCTGTCGGCGCCGCAGAAGAACCGCATGGCGCCCACGAGGTCGGCCATCCGGCCCTGGCGCTGGATGAGCTGCTTGTTGGCGATGAAGTCACGAAGCAACGCTTCGGGCAGGTCGGCCATGGCCGACTCGGAGTCCATCGGCCCAGGGGCCAGGCAGTTCACCCGGATCCCGTCGGGCGCGAACTCCTTCGCCAGCGCGGCCGTCAGGCCCCGCACGGCAAGCTTGGTGATGCCGTACACGTCGGTGGCGGCGAAGCCGGACACCGAGGAGATGTTGAGTACCGCACCCACGCCGCTGCGGCGCAGGTGCGGCCGGCAGGCCCGGGCGCAGTTGACGATGCCCAGCACGTTCACGTCGAGGATCTCCCGCCAGCCGGCGGTGGAGATCTCGGTGACCGGCCGGCTCCAGGCCATCAGGTGCTTGCCGGCGTTGTTGATCAGGATGTCGAGACCGCCGAAGTGTGCCGCCGCCTCGTCGACGGCGAGTTGCACCGACGCCTCGTCGGCGGTGTCGCAGGCGACCCCGAGCGCCGCGGCGGCCCCGAGATCGGCGGCGGCCTGCTTCGCCGCCGTCTCGTCGATGTCGGCCAGGACCACCCGGGTCCCGTCGGCGACAAGCGCCTGCGCGAACGCCCGCCCGATGCCCCGGGCACCGCCGGTGATGAACGCGGTGCGCGACTGACCCGTCGTGCCCGTCATGAGCACTGCGGCTGGTAGTCGGCCCAGTTGTCGCCGGGCTGGTTCTGCTCGGTGAAGCGGCGCAGCACGATGCCGCACAGCCCGTCGCTGCCGACGTGCTTGCTGGACGTGAAGCTCATCGTGAAGCCCTGCCGTCCCCAGCTCGCCGGGAACTTGCTGATCTGCTCGAGCCCGTCTCGCACCTGCGCCGGGCTGCTGTCCACGCCGGCCTTCTCGATCGCCTGCTTGAGCAGGTACACGGTGTCGTAGCCCTGCGCGGCGAACGCGGTCAGCCCGAGGTACTTCTCCCCCAGCTTGGCCTTGAGCTTGCCGCCCAGCTCGGTCGAGCGCTCGTTGTCAGCGGAGATGGCGCTGGCGTAGACGAGCTGCCGCAACGCGCCGGGCTTGGCCAGCTTCCAGGTCTCCGGCTGGTTACCGATCGACGCCAGGGAGATCCGCGGCGTGTCGGGCATGATCTGGTGCGCCGTGTTGTGGAACAGCACCTCCAGCTGCCCGCCCAGTGAGGACACGAACAGCGCGTCGGGCTTGGCGCCGGCGATGCGGCTCAGCTGCGGCGCCACGTCGGTGCTGTTGAGCGGCGCCTTCTCGTTGGCGACGATGGTGATGCCGGACTGCTCGAAGATGGGCAGCAGCCCCTTGTTGAGCCCGGCCATGGTGGGCGAGTCGTCGGTGATGACGGCCAGCTTTGTGACGCCGGTCTTTTTGAACGCCGCCGCGTAGACGGTGCCGATGTCGGTGATCGGGTTGGCCAGGATGAACGAGAACGTGTTGTTCGGCGGTTCTGCGATGGCGGTGGCGATGTTCGTCGCCGAGACGGCCACGATCTTCTCCTGCTCGACGACCGGCTTGACCTGCTGGGCCGACGCCGACGACGAGTTCATGATGATGACACGGGCACCGTCGCTGACGAGCTTGCGAACCACGGCCGGCGTCTGGCTGGGCTGGCTGCCGTCGCTCTGACGGATCAGCTTGAGCGATCGCCCGCCGACGCCGCCCGCCTTGTTGATCTCGTCGATGGCCAGCGAGATCCCCGTGCTCGCCTCGGCCGAGGTGGCCGCGGTACCGCCCGAGGTGTCCTCGACCATGCCGATGACGATGTCTTTTCCGGACGATGAGGAGCCGGAGTCCTTGCCGTCGCCGCAGGCGGTGATCAGTGCGGCGAACGTGAGTGAGGTGGCCACGATGCTCAGGCATCGTGCCGCGCGGGTACGGGACATGGTCGCTCCCTGCGGGGTGGGCAATGCGGCCGGAAGCCCTGACGGGGGAAACGCGCGCAGGGCTGTGGGGTGTGAATGCGACGAGCCGGAGGCTCCGGCTCTCGGCGTCCCGAAGAGCGGTCGGGAAGCGCCGACGGTCTGTCAGTAGAACGTCGTTCAACGTGCAGGTGCCGAACATCATGGAATGGATCATCCGAGAGTGTCAACCCTCCGCACTGCTTTTCCAGCGAAGACGGGCGCGGTTCCGGCCCTTGACGCTCACCGTCGGCGTCCCTACTGTTCTCGAAACCAAGACAATGATCGTTCTATATACAGAACAGAACCGGGACTTTATGAAACTCGGACTCAGCCTTGGACACTCCACCGGCCTGCGTGACCTCGCCGCCGTGGCCCGCCGCGCCGACGCGGCCGGCCTGGACTCTCTGTGGGTCTCGGAGGCGTACGGCTCCGACGCGGTCAGCGTGCTGGCCTGCCTGGCGGCGGTGACCAGCCGGATCGGCCTGGGCACGGCGGTGCTGCAGATGCCGGCGCGCACCCCGGCCGCCACCGCGATGACCGCGCTCACCCTCGACCAGCTCAGCGAGGGCCGGCTGCTGCTCGGCCTGGGCACCTCCGGCCCGCAGGTGGTGGAGGGCTGGCACGGCGTCGCGTTCGACTCCCCGCTGGCCCGCACTCGCGAGTACGTCGACATCGTGCGCGCGGTGGTGGCCCGGCGGGACCCGTTGACCTACCCGGGCGTCCACTACCCGCTGCCGTACCCGCGGCCGGACCGGGAGCCACCGCGCCCGCTGAAGGCCACACTGCACCCGACACGCCCGCGGATTCCGGTCCTGTTGGCGGCCAACGGCCCCCGCAACGTGGCGCTGGCCGGGCAGCTCGCCGAGGGCTGGCTGCCCGCCTTCTACTGCCCCGACCGGCCCGAGCTGTACCGCGAGCTCCTCGCCCCCGGGCTGGCCCGCCGCAGCGCGGACCTGGGCCCGCTGCGGGTCGTCGCCACGGTGCACATGGCGCCCGGAGCCGACCTCGCCGCCTGCCGGGACGCGCTGCGCCCGGTGTTCGCCCTGTACCTGGGCGGCATGGGCACGCGCGGCCGTAACTTCTACGCCGACCTGGCGTCCCGGCTGGGCTACGGAGCGGCCGCCCAGCAGATCCGGGACCTGTACCTGGACGGGCACCGCACCGAGGCGGCCGCCGCGGTGCCGGACGCGCTCATCGACCAGCTCGCCCTCGTGGGACCCCGGGAACGGATCCGGGACCGGTTGGCGGCCTGGGCGGATGCCGGGGTCGACGTACTGACCCTCAAGACCACCGACGTCGACCTGGCCGCGTGGCTGGCCACCGCGCTCTAGCAGACCCCGATCAGGAGAAGAACATGCCGCTCAACGAGGCGTTCATCGGCAAGGTGTTCGCACCCACCGCGCCGTACCGAGTCAGCCGGGAGAAGATTCAGGAGTTCTTCCTGGCCACCGCGGCCGCCCCCGGTCAGAACGGCCGGCCGGTGGTCCTGCCCACGTTTCCCATCGTGCTGAGCCTGCCCGCCACCCGCCACGCGCTGTCCGACCCGGCACTCGGGCTGGACTACAGCCGGGTGGTGCACGGGCGCCAGCGATTCCGGCACACGAGGGACATCCGGGCCGGCGACGAACTGACCGTGACCGTCCACATCGAGCAGATCCAGTCCGGCGGGGTGCACCAGATCGTCACCACGCGCAGCGAGATCGCCACCACGACCGGGGAGCCAGTGTGCACCGCATACTCGACGCTGGTCGAACGGGGGCCCGGGCCCCGGGCCGGCAATCGCGGCGCGGAACCGCCGCAGCCCTGGACCGTGTCCGGCCAGCAGCTTCCAGACCGCGAGTTCAGGGTCACCCGGCAGGACCTGGTGCGCTACGCGGGCGCGTCGGGTGACTTCAACCCGATCCACTTCAGCGATCACGCCGCCACCCAGGCGGGACTGCCCGGTGTCATCGGGCACGGGATGCTCACCATGGCGCTGACCGCGCGGGCGGTCACCGAATGGATCGGCGACCTTGCCGGAGTACTCGACCATGAGACCCACTTCAAACGGCCGCTGCTGGTGCCGGACGACCGGGGTACCACGCTCACCGTATCCGCGACCATCGGCGACCCCGACGACGCCGGCCACCGCGAACTGGTCGCCGAGGCAAACGCCGGTGCCACCCTCGTCGCATTCTCCCGCCTCACCATTCGCCCGGCCGCGCGCACCGATCGATGAAGGGCAGGTCTCGCTGAACTGCACCACGCGCCACTGTCGGACATCCCCAGCCATCCCGCGCAGGCAGCCGCTTGGCCTAGGAGCAACAGGGAGCCCCGCCCGCCGACTGCGGTTGGTTGGCCGGATTCGTTGGCGCGACATGGTGTTCGATGTCGTGGTTGAGCAGTTCAACGGGATTCCGTTCAGGGCCGTAGCCGGACAGGAAGTGCATCTCGGGAGTTCAAGGCAGACCGGATGTGGCTGCCGCATCGGACAGCCGCGATCACGCCGAGATGAACGGCTCCGTCAGATGCGGTGTCGCCAGGTGCAGCGTGGTGGCGGTTTCGAGGCCGAGCATGCGCTCCCGTGAGTGCCTGGCCGCCTCAGGGTCGACCTCGTGCGCGTAGGCCAGCTCGGGGTGGAGTAGCTGGAGCGCGTGCACCAGGAGGTCGCCGGTGACGAGCGCCAGCTCGCGCCCGTCGGCGACCAGTACGCTCTGGTGCCCGGGCGTGTGACCGGGCGTGGCGACCGCGCGCCCGGCGCGCAGCGGCGTGTCCCCGTCAAGGAGCCGGAGCCGACCGGCCGCCGCGAGCGGGTCGGTGAGGGTCTCGCGAAGCTTCGGGTTGATCGCGTCGAGGGCGTCGAACTCGGCCCGCTGAAGCAGGTATTCGGCGTTCGGGAAGTAGGGGCGGCGGTCGCTGGTCGCGCTGCCGGGGGCAGGGGCGCCGCCCACCGCGCTGCTGGTCGAAGCGTTGCCGTCCACCGCGCCGCCCGCTGATGGGACGGCCGCCTCGGTCACGACCGCCCATCCGACGTGGTCGGTGTGCAGATGCGTGAGCACCACGATGTCGACTTCGGCCGGGTCGATGCCCGCGGCGGCAAGCGACTCGGGAAGCACACCGGGCACGGGCGCCCACGAACTGGCCGGGCCGTCCGCCGGACCGATCCCGGCGTCCACGATGGTGAGGCCCTTGTCGCCGCGGATCGCGTACGCACGGAACTGGAGCCGCCAGCGGCCCTCGGCGTCAACCGCGCCCGGGTCGTAGCGGTCGGCCTCGGCCCACTGAGCGGCCGTGGCCTCGGGGAAGGCCTCGGCGCGCGGGGAGAAGAACGGGCCCTCGCCATCGGCGAGGGCGATGATCTCGGTCGAGCCGATCCGGAGGCGGGGAACACTGACGGGCATGGCCGCGATGCTGCCATGCCTTGCACGCGGGTGGTGACTCGCCGTACCACCGGCTCCTGAACGTGCTGTCCTCACGTGCCCGGTCTGTGTGAGCACGACGATGAGTTGAAGCATGCCGGCCCGCACCATGGCAGACACCATCCTCGGCGTCCGCATCAAGAACAGTTCGCACGGCGAGATCGGGATCAACACCCTGCTGGCGGGCCCGAACGGCGTGTCCGTCGCGCTGGCCGAATTTGATCGCCTCACCTTCGCCAGCGCCGAGATGGCGCAAGCACCTCCGCCAGTGCGCTCACGAGCGTGTCGGGACGCATGGCCAACTAACCCCTGCAGGCCAGCAGCATGCCGGCGAAGGCGCCGTCGGCGTATACGAATCGGATCGGCGCGGCCAGGTACATGCGCGGCAGGGTGGTGTTGGTGCCGCCGCGGTGCTGGACGATCGCGGCGAGCACGACCACAACGATGAGCAGGCCTAACGTGTCAGCGACAATGAACCGCCTCCGGCCGTTGATCTTCTTGCCGGGGCCGTAGCCCCGGCTGTCCCGCCCGACGGTGTCGGCACCCTTGACACTCTGGGAGTCGAAGATCCCTGCGCTGGGCTGTGCGTAACGGCCCTGCTGGACCTGCACCTGCTTGCCCAGTCCGGCGAGCATCGTGTCGGTAACCTTGTCCCGCTCCCACTGCTTGAAGTACCAGTACACGCCACCCGCTCGCCGTGGTCCGGCACAGCACCCTCTCGGTAACCGTCAACATCTACGGCCATCTCACCCGGCAGGCCGCCCACAACGCCGTCGAAGCCACCGCCGCCGCCCTCGCCGCCGCAACCCCGACCCGACCCGCGACAGGAAGCCCGGCCGAGGCCACAGCGTCAAGGCAGCAATCCCGGACGGCGCGACCACCCCGCGACTACGCCCCGGACACCGCCGTACCACTAAAGATCTTTCGGGATTTGAGTGACGGTTTCAGAGGCGTAGGCCGGTGTGGTCGAGGAAGTTGAAACAAAGGTCGTAGCTGCTGCCGATGCGGTGCAGTCCGGTGTGTGCGGCGGTGTCGGCTTCGCTGATGTGTTCGGGGCAGAGGTTGGCCAGTTCGGTGGCTTTGAGGTTGCCCCAGACCAGTTCGAGGGGGTTGAGGTCGTGGGCGTAGCCGGGCAGCGCTTCGACGGTCAGCCAGTGCTGCTGGGTGGCCAGCCAGGCTTTCATGTCCTTGGACCGGTGGGCGGACAGCCCGTCCCAGATCAGCACGATCGGCTTGCCGCGCAAGTGCCGGCGCAGTTCGGTGAGGAACTCGATGAGGCTTTCGGTGTTGTAGCTGCCGGGCTTGGTCTGGAACACCAGCTTGGCCCGGCTGCGGTCGGGCCGGTAGGCCAGGACGCCGGCCATGGATATGCGGGTCCAGGAGAATCGGTGCCGCAGCACGGGAGTTTGGCCGCGCGGCGCCCAGGTGCCGCGGACTACGGGCAGGAGCGAGAATCCGCTTTCGTCCTGGAAGCAGATCCAGGCGCCGCGGCGCCTGGCCCCCTTTTGATCCCGGGCCAGTCCTGCTTGACCCATGCCTCGATCGCCGCGTCGTCGCGTTCCACCGCCCGGCGGGCGGGCCGCTGCCGGGTCCAGCCGAGGCGCTGGCGCAGGATCAGCCAGGTCTGCGACAGCGTGTACCGCACCCCGGTCATCCGCTCGATCACCTCGCCGACCCGGGCGAGGGTCCACAGGTCGGTGCCGAAGCCGTTGGCTTTCGGCCCTTCCAGCAGCGCTGCCTCCACCTCGGCCAGCTGTTCGTCGGACAGCTGCGGGGTCCGGCCCAGCCGGTCCGCGCCGGCCAGGGCCTCCCGGCCGCCGGTCTGCCATGCCCGATACCACCGCGACGCGGTCTGCGCCGATACCTCCAGCTCGGCGGCAACGTCGGCCTGCCGCGCGCCGGCCTCGAACAACTCCACGGCCCGCATCCGCCGTTCCCGCAACGCATCCACGTCACGACCGGGACCACGACGCGGGCTCGTCCTCCGCACAGCTGCAGGCATGACCGTGATTGTCTTACCCACCAACGGCATCGATCCGCAACGACTCACCGAAAAATCGAAGGATCTTTAACGCCAACGCCAGCGTCCCGGATCAACCCGCAACGATCACGCAGCGCGCGACCACACTGCGACCACCTCAGCGGGATTTGAACCCGCGTCCCCTTACCCCCACAACGATTCTGTTACGGGGTGCCGTCTCGTGTTCCTCAATGCCACTGACCCGGCGATTCGACCAATCCCCCGCCTCATGCTGCCAAGTGTGACGTCGCAATCGATCTTCACGGTTACCACCGCCGTTACCACGAACCGTTAAAGACCTTTCGATAGCGGTTGCTGCCTGGCTGTGACTGGTTAGTGGTGGCAGGCTCTCGTCAGCCGACGGCGGCCGAGTCATCCCCCGATGCGTTGCCCCGGGTCCCGGGAAAGCATACGGGCGGCCGGCTAGGAGAAGAGAATATGATCATCTTCGACTGGGATGATGTACTGGTGGCGTTTGAAAATCATGGTGACCCGGAACTGCTGGCGGAGTTGCAGAAACAGCGAGACGCGGATCAGGTCGACCGTTACTTCGCCGACAGGGTCACCATGAAGGCGCTGGCCGAGTTCCTTGACGTTCTCGACTGTGATCCATTGATCGGGCCCGGCACAGACTGCCAGCACACGGCTGCGGATGCCAACCTGCGGCGTGGGAAACGTGGCGTGTCCGATGGTCCCCGTCCTCACCATTACCTCTTTGCTCACCGCAACTTGCCGTGGCTGGCGTTTCGCTTGGGTCCAGAATTCGTCGATGCTGGCCGGGACGGTCGGCTCACCCTTGAGGATTACTGGGTTCGCGTGGGATGCAAGCTGCCCCATGAACTGCGCCTGCCCGCCATCGGCCTGACCGTGAGCCACCACCGTGTCGACGACCACGACGTGCTCTTCGTGGCGTTGCCCCCAGCCCAGCACCCCGCAGAGGCACACTTCGCCGCCATTGCGCTGTCCACCGGCACAGGCCGCGTGCGGTACCTCACCCTCGAGAACATTCGCTCACTGCTCGACGGCAACAGGCACACCGCCCTGGCCGAGTGGACCAAGGAGAGCCTCCAGTGGAACCGGCCGATGCCGGATCACATCACCCGTCCAGGGCCCGAACCCCGGCCAGATGCCTTCCTGAGCGCCATCAGATCCCGCTTGACCGACCAGCCACAACCCACCTCCTGACGCCCCGGATCCCTGAGCCGGACTCGAAGGTAGGTAGTCGCCGGTCCGGGTCGGTCGTGAGACGCCGACATCGTTGTGGTGCAAGAAGAAGGCGTCGAGGGCGAGTAGCATCGGGTCGGTGAGGCGGCCGCCGACCGTTTGGGCGGCGGGTTCTGCGGCCCGCTGTGCGATCGAGTTGACGAGGCCGACGATCAGCGGCGCCTACGCGACCTCGGCCTGGGTGCCGAACCGACCGGCGACGACCCTTCCGCAGAACCTCGAACGCTTGCTGCGCGCCATCAGACCCCACCGGCGTCGTCCGCTCCCCTGATGTAGGACGCCAGCGCATCCCGGATGACGTCAGATCGCCGCGCATGCTGCACGTCCGCTAATGGGCCGCGACGACCTCGCGAAGTGTTCCTCACCCTCGCCACCTGGACCATCAGGTACCGACACGTCGTATGGTTCTGGCAGGACCTCCCATCGGCGTTCAGGCATGGGAGGCGACGGTTTACGGCCAGCCACCGGTGAAGCCGATGACCTCGCCTGTGGTGAATGGCGAACGCCCGGAAGCGAGAAAGCTGACGAGCTCGCCTACCTCTTCAGGCTCGCCGAGCCGGCCCGCCGGCACGGTCGCAGCGATGGCCTCACGGCCGGCCGGGTCATCGACGAACGCAGCCCGCGGGTAGTACAACTCGCTGTAGAGGTAGTTCGGGGCGACCACGTTGACCTGGATACCATACGCGGCGGTCTCCTTGGCAAGCGCCAGCGCGAAGGCGGTCGTGCCGGCTCGGATCGCGGTCGGCGTCGCGAAGCCCGGCTCAGGCCGCCGCGGGCGCGCTGAGGTGATGAAGACGAACGTGCCGCTCCCCCGCTGCTTCATCACCGGCAGGTACAGCTGCGTCAACCGGAACGGGAACACCAGCACGGCCTCAAACGTCGCCCGCAGGTCCTCCACCGCAATGTCCTCGATCGCGTTGCGTGTGATCGGGAAAACGTCGTTGCAGACCACGACATCAACGGCGTCACCCGCGACACCGAAGATCTCCTCCGGCTCCCTCACATCAAGGCACTCCACACCCGGATAGGCGGCCGCATACCGCGTACGGACCGCACCGTCGACGAACGTCGGATCGTGGCACGCGACCCGATACCCGGCTCGAAGCAACACCGGAACCGTGCCAGGGCCAGCGTACTGAGTGACGTTCGTAACCAGAACCCGACGCATACGTAAACCTCCAGCCGTAACGACAATCAGAAATTAGGTACAGCGAACGTTTGGACTCCGCCTTGCGGTCAAGCAGCGGGTCCTGGGGCTGCCTTTCGTCACGGGCATGCGGACATGGTACCGAACGGTTCGATGTCGTGCTATGGTGCCGAGATCGAACCGATCGAACCGATCGAACCGATCGAACCGATCGAACCGATCGAACCGATCGAACCGATC
>NZ_JAHYSG010000033.1 GCF_022095675.1 Dactylosporangium sp. AC04546
CTCTGGCGCCGAGGTCGCCGGGGCGGGTGGCGTGGGGGTCGGCTGCGGGTTCTGGGTCGCCGGGCCTTCGTCGCTGGGCTGGGCGCCGCCGGGCTGCGAACCGCCGGTGCCGGCCGGGGCGGTGGCGGTGCCCGCCGAGCCGGACGGGGCGGAGCCGTCTGCCGGGCCGGTGCGGGTCTCGCCACCGTTGCCGCTGGCCGGTACGCCGCTGCCGGTCGGCGCTGGACTGTCGCCGGGCCCGCGGAAGAGGGCGTCGGGTCCGGTGAGCACGACGGCGATGACGACCGCGATCAGGGCGAGCAGCCCGAACGCCCACAGGGCCGCCGCCCGGCGGGGTGCACCGGCCGCGGAACCGTCGCCCGCGCCACCCGCGCCGACACCACCGACGCCTCCGGCCCCGCCGACGCGCGCACTGCCCGTGCCCGCACTGTCCGTGCCCGCACTGCCCAGGCCGCCCCCGCCGTCCGGGCCTGTCGTGGCTCCCGCGGCGACGAGTGGCGCCGTCGCGTCGGGGTCGGCCGGTCCAATTCGGTCAGCCGGGCCAAGTCGGTCGGCCGGACCGGCGGCATCAGCCAGACCGGCCGCTCCGGCCAGGCCCGCCGCGCCGCCGGCCGCCCCCGCCAGGCTTGCAGGACCCGTAGCCGGACCTGGAGCGGAACCGGCTGCCGCGTCCGCGGCCTCGGCCAAGGCCGCCGCCGACGGGTAGCGGGCCGACGGGCGCTTGGCCATCGCGGTCTCGATCAGGTGCCGGACCGGCTGGGGTACGTCCGGCGGGAGGGGCGGCGGGGTGTCGTTGAGGTGGTGGACCGCGACCGCCACCGGGTTGTCGCCCAGGAACGGCGGGCGGCCGGCCACGCAGTGGTACGCCACCGCGCCCAGGGCGTAGACGTCCGTCGCCGGGCCCGTGCGGGCCTTCGACACCTGCTCCGGGGCGATGTACAGCGCGGTGCCGACGACGTCGTTCGTGCCCGTGATCGCGGCCAGGGCCGGGGACCGCGCGACGCCGAAGTCGACCAGGACCACCGTGCCGTCCGGCTGGATGATCAGGTTGCCCGGCTTCACGTCGCGGTGGACGATGCCCGCGGCGTGGGCCGCATCGAGCGCGCGGGCGGCCTGGGCGACGATCGCCATCGCCGCCGGCGGGGACAGGCGGCCCTCCTCGGCGATGCGGCGGTCGAGGGGCTGGCCGTCGATGTACGCCATCACGATGTACGCGCCCGCCGGGTCCTGGCCGTAGTCGTAGACGGCCGCGATGCCGGGGTGGCGCAGCGCCGCCATCGCCTTCGCCTCGTGGTGGAAGCGGGTCTGGAACTCCCGCTCCGCCGCCGGGCCGGGGTGCAGCAGCTTCACCGCGACCGTTCGGCCCAGCAGCGCGTCGGTGGCGCGCCAGACCTGGCCCATGCCACCGGTGGCGATCGGGTCCTCGAGGCGGTACCGGTCGCCGAGCAGGTCTCCTTCACTGAGCACCCCGTTCGGGGTACCCACGAACCCCGATCAATATGCGCCGGGCGCCGGGACCTCGCCGGTGCGGCGCAGCTTCTGCCACCGCAGGCGGCGCCCGGTGACGGCGGTGATCGCCGAGTACAGCAGGACGAGGTACATCACCTGGCGGTACACCAGCTGCTGCAACGGCAGCGTCCACAGGGGACGCATGGGCTCGCGGTCCAGGCGGAAGGCCAGGATCGCGGTCACCACGTGGATGACGAGCATCGCCAGCCACCCGACGACCGTCACCGTCTCGTCGAGGAAGAACGTGCCGTAGACGGCCATGATGTCCAGCAGCGGCGCCAGCAGCGGCAGCAGCACGCTGAACAGGGCGATGAACGGCAGCGCGCGCCGGCCGAAGCGGCCCGACGCCCCGGAGTCGCGGATCGCCCCACGGTGCTTCCAGAGCGCCTGCATGGTCCCGTAGCTCCAGCGGTACCGCTGCATCCACAACTGCGACAGCGAGGCCGGCGCCTCCGTGTAGGCGCGCGCGGACTCCTGGTAGACCACCTGCCAGCCGGCGCGGTGGATCGCCATGGTGAGATCGGTGTCCTCGGCGATCGTGTCGACGGTGAGGCCGCCGGCGTCGGTGAGGGCCTGGCGCCGGAACGCACCGAGCGCGCCCGGGATCGTCGGGATGCAGCCGAACGTGTCGTAGAGGCGGCGGTCCAGGTTGAAGCCGATCACGTACTCGATGTGCTGCCACTTGCCGAGCAGGCCGCGCCGGTTGCCGACCTTGACGTTGCCGGCGACCGCGCCGACGCGCGGGTCGGCGAAGGGCTGGACGAGGCGGTGGACGGCGTCGGGCTCGACGACGGTGTCCGCGTCGACCATGACGACGAGCTCGTTGCGCGACAGCGCGACGCCGGTGTTCAGGGCGGTCGCCTTCCCGCCCGGCGGCACCCGCACGACCCGGACGTTGTCCAGGCCGAGGGCTTCGACAGCCTCGGCGGTACCGTCGCTCGACGCGTCGTCGACCAGGATGACCTCGACGTCGCGGTGGGCGGAGAGCGCCAGCGACCGCACGGCCGGCTCGATCGTCGTGCGTTCGTTGAAGGCGGGCACGACGATCGTCACCGGCTCGGTGACGGGCGGCCCCCAGGACCAGGTCGGTGCGCGGCGCCGCCGGGCGTGGCGGACCGCGAACAGCAACAGCAGCAGGGCCCGGGCCACGGTCAGCACGCCGACGGCGAGCAGCAGCGCCCACAGCAGCCACCACGTCGCGTCGGCGAGATGGATGGCCCAGGTCAGGCCGCGGCCCCGCCACACGTCGGCGGCGCGGGCCGGCTGGTTCACCGGGCCGAGCGCCCCGCCGACCGCGTCGGAGACGGTGGTGAAGCGGTACCCGCGCTGCTGCAGCTGCGGGATGAGCCGGTCGAGCGCGGCGACGGTCTGCGCGCGGTCGCCGCCCGCGTCGTGGAAGAGCACGATCGCGCCGTTGCGACCTTCCGGGGTTCCGCCGCGCACGATCGCGTCGACGCCCGGGCGGGCCCAGTCGCGGCTGTCGAGGTCGTTGAGCACGGTCACGTACCCCTGCCGGGCGGTCTCCTGGACCGTGGACCAGTCGTCGTCGTCGAGGGCGTCGGGGAACGAGGAGTACGGCGGGCGCAGCAGCGACGTCGTGCGGCCCGTGGCGTACGCGATGAGCATCTGCGTCTGCGAGTGCTCCAGGTCCCGCCGCCAGCCCGGCAGGTCGGTGAGCTGCGGGTGGCTGAACGTGTGGGCGCCGACCTCGTGGCCCTCGGCGACCAGCCGCCGGGTGAGGTCCGGGTACCGCGCGACCTGCGAGCCCACGACGAAGAACGTGGCGTGCACCTGGTGGCGGCGCAGGACCTCCAGGATCCGCGGCGTCCACGTCGGGTCCGGCCCGTCGTCGAAGGTGAGTGCCACCGTCCGCTCCGGCACCCGGTACGAGCGGACCTGCGACCCGGTCGCGTCGAGCACCGGGCCGCCGTCGTGGACCGCCGCCGGGACCGTCCCGCCCGGCTGGCGCACCTGGCCCTGCTGGTCCGGGGCGAAGCTGCTGTTGGCGTACGCCTCGACCAGCAGCAGGTTGGCGATCAGGGCGAGCACGACGACCGCGAGCAGCAGCCGCAACGCGCGGCGGCGCCGGCGGACCGCGGGCAGGTGGCTGGAGGTGGCCGGGTCGACGCTGCCGCGGTACACCGTCATCGGCAGCTCCCGGCGTCGGCGACCGCGCTCGGGCAGCGGTCGGCCGGCGGGCGGACCGAGCTGACGAACTGGCTCAGCCAGAAGCCCAGCAGCGCCAGCACGAGCAGCACGCCGACGAGGTAGGCGATCCGCCGCAGCCGCCGGCGCCGGGCACCGCTGGGATCGACGAACACCGGGGTCGGCTGCCGCGCGTCGCGCAGCACCGACGTGGCCGCGCTGTCGGGCGGTGCCGCCCGGCCGACCGCCTTGCCGACCCGTGCCCGCCCGGCCCTGGCCTTCCCGTCACTCACATCGTTCACTTTTCGAACATAGAAGAGGTCGTTTCCGCTCGCATGATCCACTGCGGTCCGGGGTACAGCGGAAGTCAATGCGACGAACGTTCCTGGTGGCGCTGGCGCTCGCGGCGCTGCTGACCGGCTGCGACGCCGGGCCGGTCACGCTGACCGGGCAGCAGCGGCGCCTCGCGGACGAACTGGTCGGCGTCTTCGAGCACGGCGACCCGGCGCCGCGCTACGACGCCGTCGAGGCCCTCGGCGACGGCCGCGGGTACACCTGCGGCACGATCGGCTTCACGACCAGCAGCACGGAGGTGGGCACGATCGTCGCCGCCTACGTGGCCGAGGTCTCCGGCAGCCCGCTGGCCCGCCACCTGCCGCGGCTGCGGGAGCTGGCGTCGCAGGGCAGCGGGGACACGTCCGGCCTCGACGGCTTCCCCGAGGACTGGGCCACCGCGGCGGCGGACCCGGTGTTCCGGGCCGAACAGGACGCGCTGGCCGACCGGCTCGCGTTCACGCCGGCCCTCGCGGCGGCCCGCCGCCTGGGCATCCGCACGCCGCTCGGCGTCGCCGTGCTGTACGACACCGCGGTCCAGCACGGCATGGGCGACGACCCGGACGGCCTGCCGGCGCTGATCGGCCGGGCGGGCGTCCCGCCGCCGCTCGGCGTACCGGAGCGGGCGTGGCTGGAGGCGTTCCTGGACGCCCGCGCCGACACACTGCGCCACCCGCACACCGCGGCGACCCGCGAGACGTGGGCGGCGTCGACCGACCGGGTGGACGCGCTGCGCGGCCTGGTGGAGGACGGCCAGGACCAGCTCGACCCGCCGCTGCGAATCGAGGGGTTCGTGCTCCGCGGGCAATGACGATCTTTCCGGGGTGCGGACGTGGCTACGGGGTCCGCAGGGTGGCGATGACCTGCTCGACCCGGCGGGCGCGGGTCTCCGGCCGCTTTGCGCCCTCGACGGCCAGCACGTGCTCGCGGCGGTGGGTGTACGCCAGGTTGTCCCAGGCGGCGCGGGCCGCGGGGTCGGCGTCCAGGGCCTGGGCGAGGTCGTCCGGCTCGACCACCACGCGGGGCGCGGTGTCGAGCTGCAGGTCGACCTCGACCTCCTCGCCGACGACGAGGGCCGCCGCCCGGCGGTTGGCGTTGCTCAGGCCGAGCAGGTGGCGGCCGCGCATGATGGCGACCCGGCTCTTCCAGGAGTGACCGTTGATCGTGATGGTCACCGGCGGGCGGGCGCCGCCGCCGAGGGCCTCGACGATCTCCGGTGGTACCTCCAGGCCGCGCATCCGTTCGTGCGGCTCGACGACGGATCGGAACCTCATGCTGTGCATCCTGCCTCACTCGGACCCGTACGTCGTGACCTTCCACAGATGGCCGTCCGGGTCGGCGAAATAGCCGTAGTACCCGCCCCAGTCGGCGCCGGTCGCCTCCCTGACCACGCTGCCGCCCGCCGCCACGGCGTTGCGCATCGTCTCGTCCACCTCGGCCCGGGTGCCCGGGTTGAGGTGGAACGACACGCCGCGGAAGCCGGCGCCCGCCGGCGCGACGCCGGCGTCCCGCGCGGCGGCCTCTTCACCTTCACCGTCAGCCACGACAGGATCACCGGCATCGCCATCGACGCCGACCCGGACCGCCTGCACGACCTGGAGATCGTCTTCCTGAGCACCGGCGCGCGCGGATGATCCGCGCACTGTCGACGTGCACGCTGCCGGTCGACGACCTCGACCGGGCGGTGCGCTTCTACCGCGACGTGCTCGGCTTCGCGGTGCACCGCGCGGTCCACGAGGGAGACCCGTGGGTGACCCTGAGCCCGCCGTCGAGCCGGACCCCGCGAATCAGGCTGCCCGGCAACGGCTGCCGGAGTACACCTGGACAACGGCCGGCTGTCCGTCGGCATGGCGGCCGCTGGCGCGTGCGTGGTGCGGGCGCGGGTAGCGTGTCGGTCGTGGAGCCGGTTCGGATCCGTACCGTCGGGCACGGCGCGCGGCCCATCGAGACGTTCCTGGCGATGCTCACCGAGGCGGGTGTCGGCACGGTGGTCGACGTGCGCCGGTTCCCGGGGTCCCGGCGGCACCCGCAGTTCGGCCAGGAGGCGCTCGCCGCCGCCGTGCGTGACGCCGGGCTGCGGTACACCTGGGAGGGTGAGGCGCTCGGCGGACGCCGGCACGGGCAGGCGCGGTCGCGGCACACCGGGCTGCGCAACCCCGCGTTCACGGCGTATGCCGACCACATGGACACCCCGGCGTTCCGTGCCGCGATCGACGACCTGATCGCGCGGGCCGCGACGGAACGGCCCGCGATCATGTGCGCCGAGACCCTGTGGTGGCACTGTCACCGCATGCTCGTCGCCGACGCGCTCGTGCTGCGTGGCGCCGTCGTCGAGCACCTGCTGGAGCCCGGCGTCAGCCAGCCGCACCGGCTGACCCCGGAGGTCCGCCGCGGCCCGGACGGCTGGCCGGTGTACGACGCGCAGCCGACCCTGCCCGGCCTGTGACCGCGGACCGGGTCGCGAGTCGCGGCGGCCGGCCGCGCTGCCCGGGCTGTCCATTGAGGACGCGGGCTGCCCACCCTGCTACCTGGTAAACTCTGGCATTCGGCGGCTGTCAGGAGGTGCGGGGTGAAGAACGCTTCCGCGCTGCGCTCCGCCGCCGTCGGGCTCGCCCTGACCATGTGCGCGCTGCTGCTCGGCCTGTCCCACGCGCACCACGCGCTGCCCGGGGACACGTTCCAGGTCGCGCGCACCGCGAGCGCCGCCGCCGCCGTCGTGGCGCCCGGCACCGAGGCGCTGAAGCCGCCCGTCAAACCGTCCGACGGGCAGGTGTGGCACACCACACTGCCCGAGGTCGTGGCGCTCGATCCACGCCAGGCGCTGACCGCCGCCACGCACGCCGACCAGATCGTCCATCGTGGACGGTGTGTCGGGACCCCCGGTTGCCGGGGCCCGCCGATCTCCTCCTGAGCACGCAGTTCTGACCACAGCCGTGACCCGCCCGGGTCGACGGCCTCGTCGTGTTGCCTTTCAGGAGGTCTTCCCATGTTTCGCATACCGCTGTGTCTCCGTCCGCTCGTCACCGTTCACGGCCCGCCGGGGCAGCCGTGAGCGCCATCGCGGCGATCGTGATCTTCACGGTCGCGTTCGTGTTCATCGCCACCGAGAAGGTCCACCGCGTCGCCGTCGCGCTGTTCGCGGCCGGGCTGATGGCGCTGCTGGGCCTGGTGCCGGGCAAGGACGTGTTCTTCTCCGAGCACGCCGGCATCGACTGGAACGTGATCTTCCTGCTGCTCGGCATGATGATCATCGTCGGGGTCATCAAGCAGACCGGGGTCTTCGAGTTCCTCGCGATCTGGGCGGCGAAACGGTCCAAGGGCCGCCCGTACCGGCTGTTCGTGCTGCTCATGGTCATCACGGCCGTCGCGTCGCCGTTCCTGGACAACGTGACCACGATCATGCTGGTCGCCCCGGTGACCGTGCTGGTCTGCCGCAAGCTGGGCATCTCGGCGGTGCCGTATCTGATCGCGGAGGCCCTCGCGTCGAACATCGGCGGCGCGGCGACGCTCATCGGTGACCCGCCGAACATCATCATCGGCAGCCGCGCCGGGCTCACCTTCAACGACTTCGTCGTGCACATGGCGCCCGTCGTCGTGGTCGCGTTCGCCCTGTTCGTGCTGCTGGGCTGGGTGATGTTCCGCAAGCGCTTCGAATACCACCCGGAGCGCGTCGCCGAGGTCATGGCCCTCGACGAGCGGGCTGCCATCACCGACCGGCGGCTGCTCGTGCGCTGCCTCTCCGTGCTCGCGCTGGTCGTCGCCGGGTTCTCGCTCCACGCGGTCATCCACGTCGAGCCGGCCATCATCGCGCTGCTCGGCGCCGGGCTGATGGTGCTCGTCTCCCGGGTGAGCACCGAGCGGTACCTGGAGGAGGTCGAGTGGTCGACGCTCGTCTTCTTCATGGGCCTGTTCGTCATGGTCGGCGGCCTCGTCGAGACCGGCGTCATCCATCGCATCGGCGGGTGGGCGTCGGCCCAGGTCGGTGGCGACTACTTCGTCGCCGCCACCGGGCTGCTGTTCGGCTCGGCGGTCCTGGGGGCGTTCTTCGACAACATCCCGTACGTGGCGACGATGGCCCCGATCGTCGAGGACCTCGTCGCCACCACGCCCGACCCGGAGACAGGGCGCTCACTGTGGTGGGCGTTCGCACTCGGCGCCGATTTCGGCGGCAACGGTACCGCGGTGGCCGCGAGCGCCAACGTGGTCGTGCTCGGCATCGCCGCGAGGGCCGGCGAGCCGATCAGTTTCTGGCAGTTCACCCGCTACGGCATCGTCACCACGGTGATGACCACGGTCGTCGCGTGGGGCTACGTCTGGCTGCGGTACTTCTCATGACCGCCGAGGGAGGCGAAATGCGAACCGTTCAGCAACCACTTCCCGGCGTCGGCACCCTGCACCTGCTGCACGCCGCGGACGGCCACCACGTGGGGATCGTCCAGCACGCCGACGACCGCAGGGAGCTCGTCGTCTACGACCCGGCCGACCCCGACACCCGCATGACCGGGGTGCTGCTCGACCCGGCGGAGGCGCGCGTCCTCGCCGACGTGCTCGGCGTACGCGGCCCGACCGTGCACTGCGCGCGGCTCGACCGGTACGCCGACCGGGTGGCCGTGCTCCAGGTGCTCATCGGCGCCGGCCGCCCGTCGGCCGACACCGGCGTCACCGGCGCGGTCGTCGCCGCGGTCGTCCGCGACGACGAGGTCCTCGTCGCCCTGCCCGGGCAGTTCCAGTTCCGCCCGGGCGACGTCGTCGTGGTCGTCGGCCGCCCCGACGCGGCCCTGGAGGTGATCGACATCCTCACGGCGGCGTGAGCCCACGTCTCGGCCGCGGACCCGGCGTCCGCGGCCGAGACCGCCCGCCGGATGATCCGGACGTGCCCACCGACCCGGTCTGGTTGCCGCGCCCGAGGTCGGGGCTGATTCCCTACCAAGTGCTCGGTAACCCTTTCCATCGATGGGTGTCGAGGCATAGGTTGTGACCTATGGCTATGCCAATCAGTCGTCGTGCTGTTCTTGCCGCCGGCGCCGGGGCTGCCGCCAGCCTCGGACTGCCCGGCCTCACCGCCCAGGCCGGGTCGCACCCCGCCACGAGCGTCCGGTTCGACCTCAACGCCGAGACGCTCGACGGAGGCGAGCAGGTCACCGCCCTCACGCTCGACACCGGGCGGCTCGGGCCCATCGACCCCCCCAGCCTCACCACCGCCACGTTCAGCGTCCACGCCAGGGCCACCAGTCCGATCCCGATCGCTCCCGGCGATCTGATCTTCAGCGAGTACGACCTCGAGCGGACCGTCACCGCCGTGCGCCTCGACCGGCGGGGCGACGTCGTCATCGAGCTCGAGCATGCCGAGGGGCAGGTCGGCGGCGGCACCCTGGGGTACATCGTCAGCAAAGGGCGAAACGTCCGGCTCGACCTCGCCTACACCGTCACCCAGCACGCGCCGGTCGCCGTGCGCGGCCGGCCGCCGGTCACCTTCCCGCGGTTCGTGCAGGGGCGCCTCGTCAACCCCGAAGTGGACGCCTTCGGCCACCACGTGTCCGGGTCCGGCATGCAGTACCGGCTGTTCGCCCCGGCCCGGCACGGCCGGCGGCCGCTCGTCGTCTGGCTGCACGGCGGCGGCGAAGGGGCCTCGCTGCCCGACGGCTACTACGACAACGAGACCACGCTGCGGGCCAACCGCGGGGCGCTCGGCTTCGCCACGGCCGAGGCGCAGCGGATCTTCGGCGGCGCGTACGTCGTGGCGCCGCAGAGCACCTCGTACTGGATGCAGGACGGGCCGCGGTTCGCGCCGCTCATCGAGGAGATCGTTCGCGACCTGGTCCGGCGGTATCCGATCGATCCCGGCCGTGTGTACGTCGCCGGGTGCAGCAACGGCGGGTACATGAGCATGAAGATGACGACCGTCTACCCCGAGCTGTTCGCCGCGTCGGTGCCGATCTGCGGTGTCGTCGCGTCGCTCCAGCCGGGCGGGCCGACCCTCATCCCCGACGCCGAGCTGGCCGGGATCAGGACGCCGACGTGGCTGGTCACCTCGCGCGACGACACGACCGTGCCGCCGGAGCCGAACACGGTGCACGCGCACGAGCTGATCCCGGGCTCGCTGCTGAGCCTGTACGACCACGTCGTGCGCGACGGCCACCAGTTCCCCGGCCACTGGTCGTGGATCTACGTCGCCCGCAACGACCCGAGCATCGACGGCACCCACATCTGGCAGTGGATGGCCCGGAGACGGCGGTAGCCGCCAAGTGGCGAGCGGCACCGGTGCCCTCGTGCCACCGGTGCCGCTCACTTCAATGGTTGACGATCCCCGTCGAACCGGCCAGGACGTTCGCCGGTACTTCGCCGGAACTTGTCGTGCCGAAGTTGTCGTACCGGGGGCGTACGGTTGCGGGCGTGAGTGAGGTCGGGGAGTCGTGGGCGTTCGGTGAGCTCGTGCGCGCCCATCGGCGGCGCCTGGGCCTCACGCAGGAGGAACTGGCGACCAAGGCCGGCCTCAGCGTCCGCAGCATCGTCAAGATCGAGGGCGGGCGGACCGCCGCGCCGCGGCCGCCGACGGTGCGGCTGCTCGCCGACGTCTTCGGGCTGACCGGCGCCGACGCCGAGCACTTCCGTCGCTGCGCCGCCGGTGCCGCCGACCCGCCGGCGGCGGCCGTGGTGCGGTCCGGCGCGCCGGCCCAGTTACCGCCCGACGTGTCCGCGTTCACCGGGCGGGAGGAGCAGCTGGCCGCCCTCGACACGGCCGCCGACCAGGTCACGGCCGCGACCGCGGTGTTTGTCGCCGTGGTCACCGGGCCGGCCGGGGCGGGCAAGACGGCCCTCGCGGTCCGCTGGGCGCACCGGGTCCGTGACCGGTTCCCCGACGGCCAGGTCTACCTCAACCTGCGCGGCTCCGACCCGGCCCAGCCGATGACCGCCGCCGACGCCCTGGTCCGGCTCCTCGCCGCGCTCGGCGTCACCGGCGAGGAGGTCCCCGTCGACGTCGACGACCGGGCCGCGCGCTTCCGCACCGAGATCGCCGACCGGCGGGTCCTGCTGCTGCTCGACAACGCCTCCTCGGCCGGGCAGGTCCGCCCGCTGCTGCCCGGCACCGCCTCCAGCGCCGTCCTCGTGACCAGCCGCGACGCGCTGGCCGGGCTGGTCGCGGTGGACGGCGCGCACCGCGTCGCGGTCGGCCTGCTGCCGCCCGGCGATGCCCACGCCCTGCTGCGGCGGCTCATCGGCCCGCGTGCCGCGGCCGCCGAGGACGCCGTCGCCCGCATCGCCGAGCAGTGCGCCCGGCTGCCGCTCGCGCTGCGGGTCGCCGCCGAGTTGGCCGTCGCCCGCGCCGACACCGGCCTCGACGACCTCGCCACCGAGCTGCACGACCAGCGGCGCCGCCTCGACCTGCTCGTCGTCGACGACGACCCGCGCGCGTCGGTCCGGGCCGTGCTGTCCTGGTCGATCCGGCACCTCCCGCCCGGCGCCGCCGAAGCGTTCGCCCTGCTCGGCCTGCACCCCGGCCCCGAGTTCGACGCGCACGCCGTCGCGGCCCTGACCGGCGGCGGGGTCGATCCGGCCCGCGGCGCCCTGGAGGTGCTCGCCCGGGCCCACCTGGTCCACCGGACCGGCTCCGGGCGGTTCGGGATGCACGACCTGCTCCGCGCCTACGCCGTGGAGCTGGCGCCCGACGGCCCGCGGCTGGACGGGCTGCTCGACTACTACCGGGCGGCCGCTGCGGCCGCCATGAACGTGGTGTACCCCGCCGACACCCACCACCGGCCCGCCGTGCCGCCGCCCGCCGCGCCGCTGCCGGACCTCGCCGACCGGGACGCGGCCCGCGCCTGGCTCGAGCGGGAGCGGGCCGTGCTCATCGCGATCGTCGCCGGGGCCGCGGCCGCCGGCCGCCCGGGGCACACCGTCGACCTGTCCCGCATCCTGGCCCGCCACCTCGGCGCCGAGCCCGCCGACGCGGTCACCGTCCACGGCCACGCCCTCGGCGCCGCCCTCGCCGCCGGCGACCCGGTCGGCGAGGCGCACAGCCGCAACGTGCTCGGCGTGGCCCTGCTGCGCCTCGGCCGGCCCACCGCGGTCGAGGTGCTGGAGCGGGCCGTCGAGCTGTTCGCCGCGATCGGCGACCCGGCCGGGCAGGCCCGGGCGCTGAACAACCTCGGGTTCGCCGCGAACCGTCAGGGCCGCCTCGCCGACGCCGTCGCCGCCTTCGAGGCCGCCCTGGAGCTGTTCCGGCAGGTCGGCGACCGCACCGGCGCCGCCCGCTCGCTCAACAACCTGGGCCTCGCCGAGGAGCGCCAGGGCCGCTACGGCGCCGCCGAGGGCCACCACCTGGAGGCGCTCGCGCTGTACCGGGCGCTCGGCGACCCGCTCGGCGAGGCGGGCGCCCTGACCGACCTGGGCATCGCCGAGCACCGGCTGGGCCGGCTCGACGAGGCCGCCGAGCACCACCGGCAGGCCCTCGCGATGTTCCTCGACGGCCACGACCGCGTCGGCGAGGCCTGGGCCCGCAACGGCCTCGGCGAGGCGGCCCGCTCCCTGGGCGACCCGGCCGTCGCCCTCGACCACCACACCGCCGCCCTCGACGCGGCGATCCTGGCCGGCGTCCGCGACCAGCAGGCCCGCGCCCACCGCGGCCTCAGCGGCGCCCACGAGGCCCTGCACGACCCGTCGAGCGCCCGCGTCCACCACGTGCTCGCTGCCGCGCTGTATGCGGAGCTCGGCATGCCGGAGCCCGCCTAGGGGCCCTGCCGGTCGTGTCGGCCCGCGACAGGCCCGGGTTCCTCGCCGAGGCGAGCCCCGCGGGGCCGCACCCGGCCGGTCCGCGGCCGGCCCCTCGCGGCCGCATCCCTCCGGCCCGCCCGTGGCGCGCTGGCGCCACCCCGCGAACGCCCGCTGTGGTCAGCGGCGCAGCAGCTGGATGAGGGCGACGGTGCCGACGGCGAGGATCAGCACACGCAGGACGGCGGGGGAGAGGCGGCGCCCCAGCCGTGCGCCCAGCTGACCGCCCGTGGCGGAGCCGGCCGCGAGGAGCGCGACGGCCGTCCAGTCGACGTGCGCGTGCAGCAGCAGTACCGCCGAAGCCGCGGTGTTGACGACGGCGACGAGCACGTTCTTCACCGCGTTGCGCCGCTGCGCCGGCTCGTCGAGCAGCGCGCCCATGAGGGCCATGTAGAGGATGCCCTGGGCGGCGGCGAAGTACCCGCCGTAGACGCTGGCCAGGGTGAGCCCGGCGAACAGCGCCTTGCGGTTGTCGCGGCGGTGGCTGGTCCACCTGGCGACGAGCGGCTGGAGCGCGACGAGCACCAGGGCCAGGGCGACGAGCACGGGGACGATGACGTCGAACGCCCTGGCTGGCAGCACGAGCAGCAGCGTCGCGCCGGTGAGGCCGCCGAGGGCCGCGCCGGCACCGAGGTACACCAGCATCCGGCTCCTCGGCAGCTCCTTGCGGTAGCCGATCGCGCCGCTCACCGAGCCCGGGGTCATGCCGATCGCGTTGGACACGGTCGCGGTGAGCGGCGCCAGCCCGGTGGCGAGCAGGACCGGGAAGGTGACCAGGGTGCCCGACCCGACGACGGTGTTGATCGCGCCGGCGGCCAGGCCCGCCACGAGCACGGCGAGCATCTCCCCGGTCGACATGGGGTCGAGCCTAGGCCGCCGACGGTTCGGTGACCGCCGACACTTGAACCCCGGCAGCGGCGCCCTCGACCCGCTGCCCCGGCGACCGGCGCGCCATGTCGCCGCGGCGCGTCCGCCGAGGAGCATGCGGCGGCCCGCGGCTCGCGGCCTGCTCGCGCGACTCGGCGCGTTGTGACCGTTTTCGCAGCGATCGCGGCGAGTTCGGCGCAGGCTGGGCACCTCCGTGGAGCGAAAGGGTGGTCATGGCTACTGAGGGTTTGGGGGTGCGCCGGCCCGGCGTCATCGCCGACGTGGTGCCGGGTGCGCTGGTGCGTGACCTGGTGCTCGTCCTGGGCGGCGCGGCGCTGACGGGCGCGGCCGCGCAGGTCGCGGTGAGCATCGAACCGCTGTCGCCGGTACCGCTGACCGGGCAGACGTTCGCGGTGCTGGTCGTCGGGGCCGCCCTCGGCACGGCCCGCGGGCTGCTCGCCATGCTGGTGTACCTCGCGGCGGGCGCGGCCGGGCTGCCGTGGTTCGCCGGGGGTGCGAGCGGCGCCGCCGCTGCCTCGTTCGGGTACGTGATCGGCTTCGTGCTCGCCGCGGCGGTCGTCGGCGAGCTGGCCCGCCGCGGCGGTGACCGCACACCGCTGCGCACCATCGGCACGATGCTCGCCGGCAACCTGGCGATCTACGCGGTCGGCGTGCCGTACCTGGCGTTCGCCCGCCACCTGTCGGCGGGGGCCGCGATCGAGGCCGGTGTCGTGCCGTTCCTGCTCGGCGACGCGATCAAGGTCCTGCTGGCGGCGGGTGTGCTGCCGGGGGCCTGGCTGCTCGTGCGGCGCCTCACGCGGTAGATTCCGCTATAGTGGAATCGTGGGGCGGCCGGCGCACTTCTTCGATCTCGGCGGGACGCTGCTGGCGCTCGACGGCCGGGACGAGATCGCCTGGGACGACGGCCGGGTCAACCTCCTGCCCGGCGTCCGGCAGCGCCTGGCCGCCCTCGCGGGCACGCCCGTCTTCGTGGTGACGAACCAGTCCGGCATCGCCGAGGGTGGCCTCACGGCCGAGCGGTTCGACGCGTACTGCGCCCAGCTGTCGGCCGCCACCGGCGGCGCCGTGACCGCGTACGCCGTCTGCGCCCACCGCCGCGACGCCGGCTGCGGGTGCCGCAAGCCCGCGCCGGGTCTCGTCCTGGACCTGGCCGCGGCCCACGACATCGACCTGCCGGGCTCGATCCTGGTCGGCGACAGCGACGCCGACCGGCAGCTCGCGGCGGCAGCCGGCGTCGGCCGCTTCGACTGGGCCGACCGGTACTTCGGGCGGGCCTAGACGGTATAGCCGGCGATCGCGGTGCGCAGGTCGGTCGCCATGCCGGCCAGCTCGCCGGCCGTGTGGCGGGTCTCCGCGGCGCCCGTGGTGACGGCGTCGGCGGTGCTCGCCACGCCCGCGATGTTCGTCGCGATGCTCGTGGCGCTCGTCGCCGTCTCGGCGACGCTGCGGGAGATCTCCGCGGTGACCGCGGTCTGCTGCTCGACGGCCGAGGCGATCGTCGTGGTGTAGTCGTTGACCCGGCCGATCACCTCGGCGATCCGGGCGATCGCGGTGACCGTGCCGCCGGTCTCCAGCTGGATCGCGGCGACCTGGGCGCCGATCTGCTCGGTCGCCCGGGCGGTCTCCTGGGCCAGGTCCTTCACCTCGCCGGCGACGACGGCGAAGCCCTTCCCGGCCGGTCGGCGAGCCGCCGCCACCAGCCCCGCCGCTTGCCGATCACCTGCGTTGTCACAGCTTCCCAACCCCCACCGCAACCATCGGCGACCCGGAGGGCAACCTGAGTGTTGTGCGCATCCGTACTGCAATCGCCGCCGACCTGCCCGCCCTGCGTCACGTGTACCGCGAGGCGTCGCTGTCCAACCCCGCCGACGCCCCGCTGCTGCTGGCCCGGCCCGAGTTCCTGTACTTCGGGGGCGAGCACGTCGCGGCTGGCCGCACCTGGGTCGCCGAGGAGGACCGGATCGCCGGGTTCGCCACCCTGACCGACGGCCCGGAACTGGAGGACCTCGTCGCCGGCGGCCCTGAGCTGGGGAACCACGTCAACGGCGGCCCCGAGCTGGAGGACCTCTTCGTCGACCCGGCCCGGCACCGCCGGGGCATCGCCTCGGCCCTGGTCCGGCACGTCGCGGGCGTCGCCCGCGCGGCCGGCCACCGGCGGCTGTGGGTGACCGGCAACGAGCAGGCCCTGGCGTTCTACCGCGCGGCCGGGTTCGTGCTCGTGGGCGAGGTGCCGACGGAGCTGGGAACCGGCCTGCGGATGGTCCTCGACCTGGTCAAGAGCTGATCCGCCGCCCGCGCAGGGCGGCCGCCACCAGGGCCACGCCGAGCAGCGCGGTCAGGCCCCACGGCTGGGTCGTGGTCTCGGCGTGGAAGGCGACCGTCGCGCCCGCCGGGCCGAGCGGGCCGTTCGGGTCGAGCTCGCCGTGGATCGTGTACGTGCCCGCCGCCGGGGCCGCGAAGCGCACCGGCACCGTGTACGTCACCGACTCGCCCGGGTCGAGGCGGTCCAGGGGCGAGGCGGCGACCATGCCGGTCGGGTGCTCGCCGCGGCCGGCTGTGACCGTGACCGTGGTGAACGCGACCGCGGCCGGGCCGGTGTTGCGAACGGTTACGGTGACGTCGCGGCGCGCCGGGCCGCCGAACAGTGCGGCCCATTGCCATCCACTGCGGACGGTGACCCGGGTGATGGCGAGCGGGCGGGGCGCGTCGGCCGGGCGCGGCTCGGCGACCGCCGCGGCGGTCAGGGCGATCGGTGCGGTCCGGGTGAGCGGGCCGGTCAGTGCCCGCACCCGTACCACGCACGGGCAGCCCGTCGCCGGGGCGAGCGCCGGCAGGGTCGCCGTGGCCGTACCGTCCGGGCCGACGCCCGTCTGCACGGCGGTGGCGTCGGCGCAGCCGCCGTCCGGGCGGTCGGTGCACACGGCCACGGTGACCGCGCCGGGCGGCCAGTCCAGCAGCCGCACGGTGTAGCCGCCCTTCGCGGGCCGCACCTGGACCGCCGGCGACGGTGCGTGGGCCGAGGTCGGCGGTCCGGATGCTCCCAGCGCGGGCGCGTCGGCCGAGGCCGGCGGTCCGAGTGCGGCCGGCGACGACGCTTGGGCCGAGGCCGGCGGTCCGGGTGCGGCCGGCGTAGGCGCGTGGGCCGAGGCCGGTACGGCGCCGCCCGTCAACGCCACCAGCGCCACGACGGCCAGCGCGCGGCGGGCGCTCACCCGGCGTTCGCGCGGCGCCGGCGCCACCACCGCAGGCCGAGCAGGCCGGCCGCGAGCAGTGCCACGATCGCTAGGGCTGGCCACGGTACCGCCCACATGGAGGTCGACCGCGTGACCGACGGCAGCGGCCCGTCCGCGGTCGCCGGGTCCACGGTGACGTCGGCCGTCAGCCGGCCGGCCGGGGCGATGCCGGCGATCCGCTCCGTCACCGTGATGCTGGCGCCGGGCAGCAGCTCGGGCACGGCGATGTCGGGCGTGCGGCCCAGGGTCACTCCGAACAGGCCGGAGACGCGCAGCCGGGCGGCGCCGGACAGGCGCAGGTTGCCGGTGTTGTGCAGGCGGTACGTCACCGTCATCGTGCTGCCCGCGTACGCCACCGCGACCTGCTCGACCTGGACCGCCGGCTTCGCCTGGCCGGCGACGCGCAGGTACACCCGCGCGGCGACCCGGCGGTCGACGTTGACCTGCGCCCCGTCGCCGGTCGTCTGCTGGGTCACGACGGAGGCGATGACGCCGCCGGCGTGGTCGCCCGGGCCGGCGTTCGTGGGCACGGCCAGCCGGAACGGGATGTCGAGCGACCTGCCGGCTTCGACGGTGTACGCGCGCTGCCCGAGTACGATCCACGCACCGACGTCCGTCGGCTTGCGACTGGCCGGCAGCAGGTCGAACGCTCCGTCGGTGGTGGTGTAGGCGTCGGTGCCGTAGACGGTGAACGTCTGCGGCGTGGCGGCGCGGTTGGTGACCCGCACGACGTCCTCGACCTGCTGGCCGGGCGCGACGTCGTAGACGAACCAGCTGCGGGCCGCGCTGGTGGTGGAAGCGGTGGTGGCGGGCTGCACCGACCAGCCCTGGTCCTCGGCCGCGGCCGGGCCGGGCAGCGCGGCGAGCAGGACGGCGGCGGCGATGGTGACGACGGTGGCGCGTGCGAACATGGTCGGCCTTCGGCTCGGCTTCGGGGGAGCGGCGGGCAGCCGCGGGTCGGGTGCCGGCCCGGCGTCGCTGCCGGGCCGGCGTCACACTCGCGCCGTCAGGACAGCGTGAGCGTGAGGGTCGCGGTGTAGCTGCCCGGCTTGGTCGTCGCCGGGATGTTCAGCGTCAGGCCCGCGCCGCAGGTGAAGACGCCCGCGCTCGCGCCCGGGGCGGACTTGCACAGCGTGTGCCCCGTGCCCAGGCCGGTGGCCGCGCCGCCCGGCGTGACCGTGCCCGAGCCGGGCGCGGCCGTCGCCGTCGGGGACCACCCGAGCTGACCGGCACCGATCGTGCCGGCGTCGCCCGTGAAGTCCTCGACCTGGCCGACGAGGTTCCATCCGGCGTTGGTACCGCGCAGGTCGCTCACCGTCGTCGCGTTGAGCGCACCCGTCGCGGCGCCGCCGATGGTGGCGCCGGTGAGCGCCACCGTGCCGCCGGCCGACGACAGCGACAGCGGGCCGCCCGGCACGTCGACCGTCAGCTCCTGGTCGGCGGAGCCGCCGCCCGGCTCGCCCGGGCCGCCCGGCTCCTCGCCGGCGGCCAGGGTGACCGCGCTGGTGAGCGGGTCGAGGGCGCTGCCGGCGCTGTAGAAGCCGCCGAACGCCGACGCGCCCGTCTCCGTCATCGTGACCGCCAGGTTCGTCCACGACACGCTCGTGCCGTCGACGACGGCGTCACCGGCGCCGATCGTGGCGACGACGGCCTGCACGACGTGGACGGGCTCGAACCCGCCGCCCGTCGCGGCCAGGTCGACGTCGGCCTTGAGCACCCGGGTCGCGCCGTCGAGCTGCACGGTCGGGTTCGCCACGGTGATGGTGAAGAAGTGCGCCGGGTAGGAGAACACGACGGTACCGCCGTAGTTCACCGTGGCCGCGCCGCTGGCCGCGTCGTAGCTGCCGCCGGTGACGGGGAAGCGGAACGTGCCGTTGGCGTTGATCGTGGCGCCGTTGGCCGCCCCGATCGGGGGCGTGCCGTTGCCCGTGGACACGTAGGCCCGGAACGACGCCTTGAATCCCCAGTCGAGGTGCCCACTGTCCACTTCGGCCGGTGCCGCGGCGGCCGGCGCGGCCGTGGCGAACACCGCCGCCGTGCCCAGCGCGAGGGCGGTGCCCCAGCGCAGCGCCCGGTGCCGGCCCGTGCCGGCGCGTAGTCTGTTCTTCGTCATCCGTACCTCTCAGGAGATGGGTGGCAGGGCGTGCCGCAGCCGGCGCCGGCTGTCCAGGCCGCGTGGCGACGCGCAGCGGCACGCCCGTCCATGACGTTGTGAGGTTAGCCTTACCTAAACCAGCATGGAATATCCTCTGTGCGGCGCGATCTTGCGACCCATCTCACGGATACCGAAGTTGCGATGCTTAGGTTAGCCTCACCTAACTATGCACTCTTTCATTCGGGCCGTGGTGCCCGCTCGATGCGGCGTGGCCGGCGCCGTGCTCGGCGCGGCCGCGGCCGTCGTGCTCGGGCCCGCGCTGCTCGCCCCTGAGCCCGCCGCCGCGGCCACGGGCACCGGCCCCGGCGGGCAGCGGCTCACCGTGCCGAAGGCCACCGGCCTCGCCCCGGCCGGCGAGACCGTGACCGTGTCCGGCGCCGGGTACGACGCCACCAAGGGCATCTACGTCGCCTTGTGCGTCGACAACGGCGCCGGTCAGCCGCCCAGCCCGTGCGGCGGCGGCATCGACACGACGGGCGGCAGCGGCGCCTCGTACTGGATCTCGTCGAACCCACCCGCCTACGGCAAGGGGCTCGCGATCCCGTACGGCCCGGGCGGCACGTTCCGGGTCGAGCTCAAGGTGGCCGCCGCACTCGCTGCGGGCGTCGACTGCCGCTCGGCCCGCTGTGCGGTCGTGACCCGCGCCGACCACACCCGCACCGGCGACCGCAGCCAGGACGTGCGGGTGCCGGTGGCGTTCGCCGCGGCGGGAGCGCCGGCCCCGACCCGGACGACGGCAGCGGCCGCGCCCGCGGCCGGCGGCGGCACCACTACCACCGCGGCAGCGGATGCCGCCGCTTCGTCCGCCGGTGCGCCCGTGGCCGGGGCGCTGCCGCCGGCCGGCAGTGCCGGGCCGGCCGCGCCGGGCGACCTGAGCCTGACCCGTACCAGCGCGAGCCAGTCGGCCAACCGCTGGTGGGCCGGCATCACCGCCGCCCTGGTCCTCGGCCTGGCCACCTTCGCCGTCCGTGCTGTGGTGCGCCGCCGCCGCGCCCGGGCGGTCACGTCATGAGCCACCTGCCGCTCGCTGCCCGGGCCGTCCCGTCACCCGCCGTCGCCCCGGCTGCCGCCGCGGCCGTTGCCACACCCGCCGACCACCGGCTCGCCCGTGTCGCGGCGGCCGTGCTGCTCGCACTCCTCACGCTCGCCGGGTGCGCGGGGGAGACCACGACCGTCGGCGATCCGCAGGCCGGGGGCACCGGTGGGTGCGGGCCGGTCACCGCCACGCTCGACACCACCGACGTCACGCCGTTGCCGGACCGGCCGCAGCCCGCGCTGCCCGTCACCGTCGACTCCGCCGACGGGCAGCGGGTCACGGTCACCGACACGAGCCGGATCCTGCCGGTCAACCTGTACGGGTCGATCGCCGAGATCGTGTTCAGCCTCGGCCTCGGCGACCGGGTCGTCGGGCGCGACACCTCGACCACGTTCCCGTCGGCGGCGCATCTGCCGCTGGTCACGCCCAGCGGGCACGACCTGTCGGCCGAGGGCATCCTGCGGCTCGACCCGACCGTCGTGATCACCGACCAGAGCATCGGGCCGGCCGAGGTCATCGCCCAGCTGCGCCGCTCCGGCATCCCCGTCGTGTTCGTCGACGACCAGCAGACGCTGTCCGGCGTGTCCGCGCACGTCCGCCAGGTCGCCGCCGCGCTCGGCGTGCCCGCCGCGGGGGAGCAGCTCGTCCGCCGGGTCGAGGCCGACATCGCCGCGGCGAGGGTCGCGCCGTCCGGCAAGCCGCTGCGGGTCGCGTTCCTGTACGTGCGCGGGGCCGCGGGCGTGTACCTCATGGGCGGCAAGGGCGCCGGCTCCGACGCCATGATCGAGGCGATCGGCGCCGAGGACGCCGGCACCGCGATCGGGCTGTCCGGCTTCCGGCCGCTCACCAGCGAGGGCCTGATCAACGCCGCGCCCGACGTCATCCTGGTGATGACCGAGGGGCTGCGGTCCGTCGGCGGCGTCGACGGCCTGGTCCGGTTGCCCGGCGTCGGGCAGACCCCGGCCGGCGAACGGCGCCGGATCGTCGACATGGCCGACGGCGTGCTGCTGAGCTTCGGCCCGCGCGCCGGCGAGGCCGTCCGCGCCCTCGCGCGCGCCGTCACGGCGACGTGCCGATGACGGCCGTTCGGGAGCGTCCGGCGGCACCGGCGGTACACCTGCCGCGAAAGACCGCCAGGAACACCCTCGTGGTCGCCGGGCTGGCCGCCGCATTGCTGGTGTTGTGCCTGGTCGCGGCGGGGACCGGGCAGGTGCGGGTGCCACCGGCCGAGGTGCTCGGGTCGCTGCTGCACCGCCTCGGCATCCCGGTCGGGCCGACGCCGACCGTGGCGCAGGGGGACAACGCGCTGTGGTTCGTGCGGTTCCCGCGGGTCGCGCTGGGCGTGCTCGTCGGGATGGCGCTGGGCTGCGCCGGGGCGCTCATGCAGGGCCTGTCCGGCAACCCCCTGGCCGAACCGGCGATCATCGGCGTCTCGTCTGGCGCCGCCGTTGGGGCGGGAGCGGCGATCGTGACCGGGCTGAGCCTGTTCGGCAACTGGACCGTCGCCGCGTGCGCGTTCGCGGGCGGGCTGCTGACGGCGCTGCTCGTGTACGGGCTGGCGCAGTCCGGCGGGCGCACCGAGGTGGTGACGGTCGTGCTCACCGGCATCGCGGTCAACGCGGCGGCGGGCGCGGTGCTCGGCCTGCTGATGTTCGTCACCGACGACGACGGGGTGCGGGCGATCGCGTTCTGGAACCTCGGCAGCCTCGCCCAGGCGAGCTGGCCGGCGGTCGCCGTCGTCGCGCCGTGCGTGGCGGTGGGCCTCGCCGGCGCGGCGACCGGCGCGCGCCGCCTCGACCTGCTCGCCCTCGGCGAGGCCCCGGCCCGCCACCTCGGCGTCAACGTCGAACGGTTCCGCTTCGGCCTGATCGTCATCACCGCGCTGCTCACCGCGGGCGCGGTGGCGTTCACGGGCATCATCAGCTTCATCGGCCTGGTCGTGCCGCACCTGGTGCGGATGGTGACCGGTCCCGGCCACCGGGCGGTGCTCCCGGCGAGCGCGTTGGGCGGCGCGATCGTGCTCGTGGCGGGGGACCTGGCCGCCCGCACGGTGATCGACTACCAGGAGCTCCCGCTCGGCGTGCTCACGGCCCTGATCGGCGGCCCGTGCTTCTTCTGGCTGCTGCGCCGCACGCGAGCGCGGTCGGGCGGCTGGCAGTGACGGAACCGCCGGCGGTGTTCAGGGCGGCTGGCAATGACGGTCGGCCGCCGGTGGTGTTCCGGGCGGTGACGGTCGGCCGCCGGCGGCGTTCTGGGCGGCGGGCGGTGACGGTCAGCCGGCGGCGAGGGCGTCGACCTCGACCCGGAACGCCGGATGGACGAGCCCGCTCACCTGGACCAGCGAGCTGGCCGGCGGCCTGGACGGGTCGATGAACTCGTCCCGCACGGCCCGGAAGACGGGCAGGTCCGCGAGGTCGGTGAGGTACACGGTGAGCTTGACGACCCGGTCGAGCCCGGAGCCGGCCGCGGTGAGCGCCGCACCGAGGTTGACGAACACCTGCCGCACCTGCGCCTCGACGTCGCCGGCCCCGACGACCTGCCCGCTGCCGTCCAACGGCACCTGCCCCGACACCGCGACGAGCACGCCGGAGAACCGCACCGCGTGGCTGTACCCGTTGACCGGCGGCAGCCCGTCCGGCCGCATGAAATGCTCCACGCCGCCCAATCGTAGAGCCCTACGCCGGGTGGAGGTTGGTCCAGGAGCGGGTCTCGGGGTGCTCGGCCGTCCAGGCCTCCAGGAGGGTCCGGGCGTCCGCCTCGCCGGCGCCGAGGAACAGGCGCTGCTCGCCGTCGTACTCGCCGCGCTCCTGGCGGATCGACGAGCGGCTGCAGCAGTCGCACAGGTCGACGCGGCTGGCGAGGATCTCGAAGCCCAGGCGGCGGCGGGCGAAGGCCTCGGCCAGCGGGTCCAGGTCGCCGGGAGCGGCGGTGACGAGGACCGACAGGGTGGCGATCCCGGACGGCTCGAACAGCGCCACCTCGTCGAAGACCGGCACCGTCATCTCACCGGACGTACGCTCGCCGCTCGGGGCGCCGTCGTGGACGACGACCTCGCCGAAGCGGCGGGACGGGTCGAACGGGACGTTGACGACGCGGGCCCGGGTCGGGCACAGGCGGATCGCCCACACGACCTCCTCGACGCCGGCGAGGCGGACGCAGGTCGGGCCGAGTTCGGCGTCGATCTGGCCGGTGCCGGGGAACGGCGCCAGCCCGTACCCGGCCCAGCAGTCGCGCGCGGTGTCCCAGTCGCGCAGAACGGTCGCGGCGGTGCCGAGGTTCCAGAACGCGGGCTCCTCCTTGCCGCGCCGCACGTGGGTCACGGCGATCTTGCCGGTCTCGTAGGCGCGCGGCCAGTCGCGGGCGAACTTGTACGCGAGCGCGGCGTCGAACCAGGCCGCCTTCGCCTTCCTGCCGCTGAGCCGGGCGGCCGCGGCGGCGAGCCGGTCGCCGGCCAGTGGCCAGTCCTTCGCCTCGAACGCCTGATAGCCCTCCGCGATCGCCCGCGCGGTCTCACGGTCCCCCGAAAACATGCGCGGACGATACCACCGAACGATCTTCACCAACGGCGATGATTAGGGTAGCCTCACCTTACTTATCGGAAGGGGTGCGTCCGTGGTGGAGGAACTGTTCTCGGCGGCAGTGCGTCGCAGCACCGAGGGGCGGCACCGGGACGCGGAACAAGCCGCATTCCTCGGGCAGCTGGTCACCGGCGCTCTGCCGCTGGCCGGCTACACCGCCATGGTCGCGCAGCACCATCACATCTACACCGTGCTGGAAGCGGCCGCCGCCGTGATGCGGGACGACCCGGTCGCCGGGCCGTTCGTCCACGACGGCCTGACGCGGCTGCCCGCCCTCGAGGCGGACCTGCGGGAACTCGACGGTGAAGGCCAGCCGCCGAGCCCGGCGACCCAGCGGTACACCGAACGGCTGCGGGACGTCTGCTTCACCTGGCCCGGCGGGTTCGTCGCGCACCACTACACCCGCTACCTGGGCGACCTGTCCGGCGGGCAGTACATCGCCGCCGCCGTCCGCCGGCACTACAACACGAGCGCCACCAGCTTCTACGCCTTCGACGGCATCGGCAGCCCGGCCGCGTTCAAGGCGCGCTACCGTTCGGCCCTCGACGCCGCCCCGTGGTCGCCCGACGAGCGCCGCCGGATCGTCGACGAGGTCCTCGTCGCCTACCAGCTCAACATCGACGTGCTCACCGACCTCGGCCGCGAGCACGCCGCCGGGCAGGCCGCGTGAAGCGGCCGCGGCCGCCCGTGCCCCGCACCCCGGGTGCCGTCGCCGTCGCCGGCACGGGCCTGCACAAGACCCGCACCGGCAGGACAGTGCTCGACGACGTCGACGCATCGGTGCGGGCGGGCGAGGTGCTCGCCCTCGTCGGGCCGAACGGCGCCGGCAAGTCCACGCTGCTGTCGGTGCTGGCCGGCGACCTCGCGCCCGACCGCGGCGAGGTGACGGTCGACGGCCGCCCGCTGGAGGACTGGACCCCGGTCGAGCTTGCCATGCGCCGCGCGGTGCTGCCGCAGCACCACCTGCTGTCGTTCCCGTTCCGGGTCGCCGACGTGGTCCGGATGGGCCGCGCGCCGTGGCCCGACCCGGGCGACGACATCGTCGCCGACGCGATGGCGGCCACCGGCGTCGCGCACCTGGCCACCCGGTCGTTCCTGTCCCTGTCGGGCGGCGAGCGCGCCCGGGTGGCCCTGGCCCGCGTGCTGGCCCAGCGGGCGGGGGTACTGCTGCTCGACGAGCCGACCGCGGCGCTCGACCTGCACCACCAGGAGCTGGTCCTGCGCATCGCCGGAGAACGCGCCGCTGCCGGCGATGCGATTCTGGTGGTACTGCATGATCTCGGTCTGGCGGCGGCGCACGCCGATCGCGTGATGGTCCTGTCCGGCGGGCGGGCCGTCGCGGACGGACCACCGGCCGAGGTGTTCACGCCGGAGCTGCTGACCGAGGTGTACCGCCACGACATCGAGGTGTTCGCCCACCCGCGCACGGGCACGCCGCTGATCCTCCCGAGAAGGAGCTGAGCATGGGCCAGCCGTTCACCGACGACGTCGTCGCGGCCGTGCGCCGCCACATGAACGGCGACCACGCCGACGACAGCCTGCTGATCTGCCGCTCCCTCGGCGGCCGTCCGGACGCGACGGCCGCGGCGATGACGGGGATGGACGGCGACGGCATCGACTTCACCGCCGTGGTCGACGGCCGCGACGTCCCGGTGCGCGTCCCGTTCAGCCGCCCCCTGACCGAACGCGCCGAGGTCCGCCCCGAGGTGGTGCGCATGTACCGCGAGGCCTGCGCGGCGCTGGGCCTACCGCCGCGCTCCTGAGCTTCTACGATCCGTTCGTGGGCGAGCCGCTGTACTGGGACCCGATGCCGCACCTCGCGGACGCGCGCCCGCCAGATGGCACGTTTCAGGGCCGGTGGCACGAACGCAACTGGCGCAACGTCCCCGGACCGTTCTACGGCGCCTCGACCGACAACTGCTGGGTCGGGCGGCTCCATGCGCCGAGGCACGTGCTGTACGGCGACGACGATGACTACGAGCAGGAGTTCCTCTACCGCCAGCCGCGCAACCCAGCCGAACTGTACGCCGTCGTCACCGCCGCGGACGAGGACCCGATGGCCGGCTGGGCGTGTGACGGCGACGCGCACTGGACGCCGAGCCTTGTTCGCGAGTGGTGGCGGGACCGTGGGCGGCTGCGCGAATGGGCGGGCCGGAAACACCGCGAATGGCACGACGCCGAACATGCCGCCAGACGGGAGGCCGCCACCGGCTTGGCGGACTACCTCGCGTATCTCGACGGCGAACTGCGCGACCACCTGCGGGCCTACATGTTCTTCCTGGACCACCGGGTCAGCCCGGCGCACCCCGACCGCCTGCCGCCGCTGTAGCGGTCAGACCGCGGGGGCGCCGATCCGGTCGAACGTGATGGCGATGACGCCATGCAGGTCGAAGATGGAGCCCGCGAGGCGCCAGCCGCTGTTCTGGAGGGTCACCGCCATCGTCGACCAGCGGCCAAACGCGCCGTTCGCGAGCTGGTACATCGCGTGGCGGCCCTCGTATCGGCCGCCGCCCGCGTGGCGCACGTCGCCGAGCACTGTGCCCGGCGGGAGCTCGAACCGGGTGTTGCCGATGACCACCTTGCTCGCGGCCCGGATCGAGTACCCGACGCCGGTTGACAGGAACTCCACGATCGCGAAGTTGCCGTACCGGCAGTGCCAGGAGCCGGTGAGGCGCACCTCCCGCGGCAGACCGTCCACCCGCCGCCTCCTACCCTTCGCCGCGCTCGGCCAGCCAGGCCGCGAACTCCTCGACCGTGCGCACGCCGTCGTCGAGGACGGCCGCGTAGATCTGCGTGCCGCCGACCTGGTCGGGGTAGGTCGGGAGGCGGTGCCACACGTCTTTGATCCGCAGGATCGCGGCGCGCTGCTCGGCGGTGATCGTCGCGCGCAGCGACTCGTGCCACGCGGTGACGTTCGCGTGCGGGTCGTTGAGCCACAGGGTCAGGTCGACGCGCCACTCGCGGTCGCCACGGGCTACGGCGACGACCACGTGGTAGCGGTCGTCGCGGGCGGTGCCGGTCGGGGAGCGCTCGCCGCGCTCGTCGCGGTAGTCGAACCCGACGACGCCGGGCCGGTCGACGAGCCGCTGGAGCAGCCGCAGCACGTCGGCCGGGGTGCACCCGGCGCCGACGTGCGCCATGACGTCCAGGTCGGGCCAGCTCATCAGCCCGGACACGAAACTGCCGGTCGGCAGCACCGGCCCGACGACGGCCGCCAGGTCGAGCTCGGCGAGCACCGCCTCCGCCTCGGCCTGCAGCGCGACCTGCCGCTCCCACAACTCGTCGTCGGACGCCATGCGTGGAGACTAGCGAGCTAGTTGAAGATGTCGTACAGCTTGTCGGGCGCTGCCCCCGCTCCGGCCGGCTCGGTGATGGGCAGGACCGAGCGGAGCCCGGCGAACGTCAGCTCGACGGTCGGCCCGGCGGGCATGGGGGCGGGAAGCTGGCCAGGCCCGGGTCAGCCGAGCGCGGGGAGCCGGCCAGGCCCGGGTCAGCCGAGCGCGGGGAGCCGGCCGAGCACGGGACGGCCGGGCGCGTGCAAGTCGGGCGCGGGCGAGCCGGGCGCGGGCGAGCCGGGCGCGGAGGCCGGCCGGACGCTGGTCAGCCGACCATGATCAGCAGGAGCTCGCCGGCGCGGCGGGCCGCGGTGGCGGTGCGGAGCAAGGCGACGGTGTCCTCGGCCGCCATCAGCGCCTCTTCGGGGTCCTGGCCGAACAGGTCCTCGTAGCCGGTCAGGTCGATGTGCCGGGGCAGCGTCTCGACCAGGTACGTGAGGCCGCACCGGCGGCGCAGCGTGCCGAACCGGGCGCCTTGTTCCTCCAGATGCGTCAGCACCGACTGCATGCAGTAGCCGGACCAGTCGTACTCCGGCTCGACCTCCCGCGCGTAGGCGTCGAGCAGGTCCAGCACCCGCGCGGCGACCCGCATCTCGTCGCGGTCGCCGAGCAGCTCACGCAGCGGTCGCCGGTTCAGTCGGCGCACCAGGCGCCGGTCGATGAAATACAGGGAAGCGATCGAGGACATCGCCGACCACCATCGGCCGCGTCGTGCGCCGGATGAGCATTCCCGTCGCCGCTTCGCTGCGGCAGCGGAGCTGCCTGAGCAGGGGGCCGCGTCGCCCGGCGCTCACGTCAGGGACAGCTGGCGCAGGATCGAGCTGTCGGTGATCTTTTCGTCGGCGGCCAGGAGCATGGCCTTGGACAGGATCACCGACAGCATGGGGTCGTCGTCGAACGGGAGGTGGACCGGGGCGGCCGGCGTGCGACCGGGGACGATGCACAGGTAGGCGTCGTTGGGCTCCATGAGGATGTTGCCCGAGCCCAGATGGATCTTGTAGGTGCGCCAGGAGCCGCGCACCCGCAGGTACCGGTCCTGCAGCTCGCACCGGCCCGCGATCCTGAGCTTCGGCAGGATGCGGGCCAGGGCGTCGCGGCGGACCTCGGCGGAGGCGGTCAGGTCGCCGAAGCTCGCCGACGACCAGTACTCCTGGAAGCGGTCCTCGCCCCGGTCGGCCCACGTGGGGTCGGTGGCGATCGAGGTGACGCCGACAAACAGGTCGACGTCGCGCATCACCTCGCTGAAGACCCGGAGCGGCACGTCGGCCAGCGGCGCGACCTCCCAGAGCGCGCCGTCGCGGCGGGCGAAGCGCACCTGGTCGGTGGCGCAGAACCGCACGTCGTAGTGCGGGGCCTCCAGGTCGTCGGCGAGCTCGTGGAAGAACGACGCCCGCCAGGCCCCGCCGCCGAACAGCTTCGTGGCCTCGCTCGACCCGCCGCCGTCCCAGGAGCCGAGGTAGGTCGCCTGCCAGCCGCGGGTGCGCATCAGCGCACTGGCCTGCCGGTAGCGCAGGATGTGCGCCGCGAAGCGGTTCGAGTACGTCCTGGTCTGCTCCTCGGCCGGCGTCAGGAGGTACACCTCCCGGAACGCCTGCTTGAACGGCTGGCGCAGGCCGGACGCCGTTACGTGGTCGCGCCATGCGGTGACCTCGGCCGCTCCGGCGAGCGCCGGATGCCACAGCCGGATGCGGCTCGCGCTGCCGGCGCCGGGCAGCGTCCAGGCGCCGTCGCGCCGCTCGGGCAACGCGGCGGTCCACGTCTCGCCGTCGGCGGACGCCTGCCAGATGAGCCGGCGGGCGAACACGCCGCTGACCGGATGGTCCAGGTATCGCGTCACCCAGTCCGCGCACGGCCAGACCCGGTCCTCGGACAGCAGGCCCTCGATCCGGGCGCGCTCCGCGGCGAGCGTCTTGCCGAGCTGCTTGACGAGGTCGCGGGCCTCGGCCAGCACCGGCGACTCCTTGACCGCCGCCGGGACGCCCTTGAGTGGCCGGCCGGCCCGCTCGAACCGCAGCCGGGCCTTGTCCTCGCCGACCTCGACGATCGCCGTGTAGCCGTCGACGTCCCAGGTCCGCCGGCCGTCGCCGTCGAGCCCGTGGCCGTCGACCGCCAGCTCCAGCACCTCGCCCGGCTGCCAGCCGCGCAGCGCCCCGAGCCGCGCGAGGGCCGCGTGGGTGCGGCTCAGCAGCGCCTTGTTCTTGACACTGAGGGAGAGCCGGGACAGCACCCGGACCGGGACGTCACCGCCCCGGCGGGCCAGGACCTCCACCGCCGCGGCCGCGGTCTTGGGGGCGAACGGATAGCCCGGGAAGCCGGCGCCGGTCGCGCCCGCGGCCAGCGCGACGCTACCGATCAGCTCGGTCGCCGACTCGGACGGGTCGAGGTCCAGCACGCAGGTGAGCCCGCGCAGCAGGTCGTCGGCGTCGGCCCGGACGTACTGGCCGAACGTCGTGAAGCGGGTGAGGATCGCGTGGACGGCGCCGCCGGACGCGGCGAGCAGCGGTTCGGCGGCGCGGGACCACTTCGCGCTCGGCGCCGGCTTCCGCAGCGACGCGCAGTGCAGCAGCAGTTCGGTGACACGCGGTCCGGCGAGGACGCCGGCGAGCTCGACGGTGGCCGCCGGCCCGAAGAGCTCCCCGGCGTGCAGCAGGTGCGCCGGCATCCAGCCGGTGCCCGTCCGGCCGTGCGCGGCGCTGACGAGCCCGACCAGCTCCTGGCGAATGGCATTCGGGATCCGGCTGCTGCCCACCTCCTGCACGAACTCCTGCAGCGCCGGGCCGAGACCCTCCAGCCACGCGCGGTCGAGCCGGGCGGCGGCGACGGCGGGCAGGCGCTGGCCCGAGCCGTCCATGGGCAGGACGCGGCCGGCGAGCATGTGCAGGCCCCACACCAGGTCGGTGCGGGTCCAGCAGACCCCGAGCTCGTCCAGCAGCGCGACCGCGTGGCCGGCGATGCCGAACGCCGGATGGCCGGCCCGCACCGTGTCGGCGTGGATCCGCAGCGCGGCCAGGCGGCGCTGCTCGTCCGTCCAGCCCTTGATCTCGTCGACGTCGCCGGACATCGCCGCGGTGATCGCCTTGGCGGCCAGGTCGCCCACCGCGGCCGTCGCCTGCGCGTACGCTGAGCGCTCGGCGTCGGACAGCGGTGGCAACAGCGGCACGAACGATGCCATGATCAGCCTCCGACCAGCGCAACGAGGCGGATGAACGCGACGGTCGACTCCTGCCGCAGGTCGATGACCTCGTCGAGGCGGTCGACCTGGCGGTCGCCGGCGAGCATCACGAACCCGTTGCGCTCGAACGCGGCGCACGCGGCGTCGGCCTGGGCCTCCCAGTCGAGGCGGCGGCCTCCCGGCACCACGAACCCGGCCGGTGTGACCTCGGCGCCGACCGGCCGCACGAGCCCGTGGAACACCTCGCCGGCCTCCGCGTTGAACCGGGCGACCTCCTCGCGGACCCGTAGCCGCACCAGCTCGCGGGCCGATATCTCGTCCGGCAGGCCGGGCAGCACCCGCGACTCGATCGCCCGGCCCGACATGGTCTCGTCACGCACGATCACCTCGGCCACCGCTGCACTCCCTCTCCGACGTCCGTGAGCTGGCGAGAGCATGATGGCGCATGGGTACGACAATTTTCGGCCCACCGCAGGGCCGTATCGTCACGGCATGAGACTGGGCATCGTCGGCGCGGGGGAGGTGGCCTGGCGGCACGCCGCCGCGGCCGCCGACGTCGCCGGGCTGACACTCGTCGCGGTGACCGACCGCGACCCGCAGCGGGCGGCGCGCCTCGCGGACCGCTACGGTGCGCGGGCGGTCGCGGGGTTCGACGAGGTGCTCGACGCCGTCGACCTCATGGTGCTTTCGGTGCCTCACGTGTACCACGAGGAGCTCGCGCTGCGGGCACTCGCCGCAGGCCGGCGGGTGCTGGTGGAGAAGCCGATGGCGACGACCGTCGAGGCGTGCGACCGGATGTTCGACGACCGCCTGCACGTCGGCCAGCAGGGCCGGTTCTTCGCCCAGGTCCGCGCGGCCCGCGAGGAGCTGGCCCGGCTCGGCGAGCCGCTGCTGTACACCGAGCGCCGCTCGACCGACTACGCCCGCCCGGACCGGCCGGCGTGGTTCACCGACCCGGTGCTGGCCGGTGGCGGCATCGCGATGCTCGTCGGCGTGCACAGTATCGACCGGGCCTGCTGGCTGCTCGGCGCGGCGCCGCACGCGGTCGCCGGCACGGTAGCGGTTCCGGCCGGCTGGTCCGTCGAGACGGGCGCGGCGGCCACCCTGTACCTCGCCAACGGCCGGCGGGCCCACCTCACGCTCATCGACTCGCCCGCGTTCTTCCACGAGACCACGATCGTCTGCGAGCGGGGCATCCTCACGATCGACCCCGCCGGCCTCAGCGTCGACGGCCGGCGCGTGCTGACCGTGGACGGCGACCAGGAGTACACCGCCTCCTTCCGGCGGCAATATGCGGCGATCCTGCGCGGCGAGCCGGTCGCCACGCCCGAGGAGGGGCGCAGCGCCGTCGCCGCGGTGCACGCGCTGTACCGCTCCGCGGCGAGCGGGGGCGAGCCGGTGCCCGTCGTCACCGCGGCACGGGGCCGGTGAGCAGGCAGTCGGCGGGGTTCCTGGTCGACCAGCTGGAGCGGGCGGGCTACGTCGAGCGCGTCCCCGACCCGACGGACGCCCGCGCGCGCCTGGTGCGCATCGCCCGGCGCGGCGCGGAGGCGATCCCGATCGCGGCCGCGATCGTGGCCGAGGTGGAGGCCGAATGGGCGGCGCACCTGGGCAAGCAGCGGATGGCGCAACTGCACCCGATCCTGGACCGCCTGCGCGAGATCACCGATCCGTACCAGTAACGCCGCCGGTGCGTGAGACTGACCCTGTTGTGCCTCATCACCGAACTCGGATCGGATCGGAGGGTACGTGCCGATGGCCCGTACACAGCTGTACCTCGTCCGCCACGGCGAACAGGATCCGGCCTCCAACCACGCCCGGGACGGAGGCCTGTCGCAGCTCGGCCGCGAGCAGGCAGACCGGCTGGGCCGGCGGCTCCGTACGGTGCCCTTTTCGGCCATCCACCACAGCCCGCTGGCCCGGGCGGCTCAGACCGCCGACGTCGCGGCCGGCCATCTCCCGAACGTGCCGAGACACGACTGCGAATTCCTGATGGACCGGACGCCGGTGCCCTCCTCGGGGCACCGTGACAGCTACCCGGACCGGTGGCTTGCCTGGCTCGACAGCGTCCCCGACGAGGAGCGTGATGCGGACGCCGCCGCCCTGCAGGCCGCGGTCGAACACTTCGGTGCCACCGGCGAGGAGGACCGGTACGAACTGCTGATCACCCACAACTTCGTGATCGGGTGGTTCGTCCGCCACGTCCTCGACGCCCCGGTCTGGCGGTGGATCGGCCTCAACCAGGCCAACTGTGCCATCACCGTCGTGCAGTGGGACGCCGATCGGCCGCCGGCGTTGGTCAGCTTCAACGACACCGGGCACCTGTAGTGGTACGGCATCGTGATTCGGCATGTCCGGACTGCGGGGCCCGGGTCGAGCGGTCGGTGTCCGGCGGTGTCCACAACGGGCAGCTCGTGTGGTCGGTCGAGACCAGCTGCGGCGGCTGCGGCGCCGAGGCGATCGAATGCGGGTGGAACGACATGCCGGAGGCGGTCCGCGCCGAGCTGCTCGCGCAGGACGGGCCGGCGCGGCTCCGGTTGGACCCGGTGGCGGCGCGTCCGCTCCGCGTCCGGCTGCTGGCCGCGCTGCGGCGCTCGGGCGGCGGCTCGCTCGCCGAGGTCGCCCGGCTGTTCGAGCGGCTGACCGGCGACGGCATCACCGGTACGGAGGCGGAGATGCGCCTGCTCGCCGGTCGCCTGGCCGCCGAAGGCGCCCGCGTCGACCTGCAACCTCCGCCGCCAGGCCTCGATCGCGGTGGGGCCCGACCCGCACCTCCACCCACCGACGCCAGTCCGGCGGACTGAACCCGGGTCATGCCGGCCCGACGCGGCGCTCCGCGCAAGGGCAGGCAGGGCAGGCCAGGGCAGGCACGACCCGGGTGTCACGGCGCGTAGACGGTCGCCTCGCGGGACGTCTGCCGGATGCCGTTGGGGCCGTCGAAGACCCGGTGGCCCCACCAGGTCAGCTTGTTGGCGTCGAACCCCTTCACCATGTCGAGGTTGCTGACGTCGGCGGTGTTGCCGCTCCAGGACCACGCCAGGTAGCCGATGCGCTGGGCCTGCGCCTCGGACATGATCGCGTCCTCGTCGACGTCGCCGTCGTGGTGCGTGTACGCGAACTCGGTCACCGCGATCGGCAGCTTCGCCGCGAGGTACCGGCCGAGGTAGTCGTGGACGTTCGTGGCACGGAAGAAGGCGCCGTACATGTGGATCGAGAAGACGGTGTTGTGATCCGGGTCGGCGGCGAAGACCTCCGCGGCGTGGTCCCGCATGGTGAAGGACAGGTCCTGGCCCCAGTCGGGCGCGTCGACCATGAGGGTGTGCCGGATGCCGGCCGCGCGCAGGCGGCGGATCGAGTCCATCGTGTCGGTCGGCCAGGTGCGGACGTTGTCGAGGACGTACGGTTCGTTCGCCACGTGCACGATGGCGTACTTCTCCTGGCCGATGAGCGCCCGGCGAATGCTGATCCAGTAGTCCACCGCCCGCGACTGCGGGATCGCGCCCGGGCGGTACCCCCACCCGGTGGTGTCGTGCACCACCAGCACGCAGACGAGGCGGTTGCGCCGGCACAGCGAGATCACGTGTGCGACGTCGGCCTCGTCGTTGCGGCGCTCCACCGCGCCGGTCGACACCTCGACGCGGACCGTGTTGGCGCCCATCGCCTTGACGTCGCTGAGCATCCGGGCCGTCCGTTGCGGATACGAGGCGTGGCTGTGGCCGACGCCGCGCATGACGAACTCGTGGCCGGCGGCGTCGTAGAGGCGCCCGTCGACCACATGGAACCCGGGCCGCAGCCGAACTCCCACCGAGTGAGGACGCCCTCCCATGAGGACGACCGAGACGGCGGCGACGACGGCGATGAGCGACACACCCGCGATGGTGATGCGCATCCTCATGACGCACCTCGGACCGGATCGGTTCAGGGCCGGCGGACGGATGGGCACTTCCCCGGCACCGCCGCCCCAACCCTCAGTGCTGCCGGCGCACCATCTCGGTGATCCAGATCGGCGCGAACGGCGACGTGCAGTTCGGCGGCGTCGGGTAGTCCTTGAGCACCTCCAGGCGCTCGCCGATGTCGATCGCCCGGGCGCGCAGGCCGGCGTGCTCGATCCCGATCTGCGCGAGGCAGTGGTTCATCGCCCACTGGAGGCGATCCGGGGCGTCCCGCATCTCCGCCTCGATGACGTCGAGCAGCCCCGCGAGGTCGAGACCCTCGGGCCGCTTCGCGACGCGCTCGGTGGTCAGCGCCCAGCCGGCGCTCGCGACAACCGGGTCCGCGTCGGCGAACCAGGCCACCCGCAGCGCCTCGGCCTGCGGGTGCTTCTTCACCACATAGTTCACCAGCCAGTCGTGCACCTTCGGGGTGCGCGCCCCGCGCAGCATGACGTCCAGCTCGTCACGCTCGAACGCCTTCGGGCGGCAGATCAGGATCGCCAGCAGCCTCGCCGCCGTGTCGTCGGTCTTCCACAGCTCGCGGGCCAGCTCCTGCTGCGTCTTGAGCCGTTTCGCGAGCGCGCGCAGCTGGCCGAGGTTCACACCGTGATCGTCACCGTGCCGCTCGTTCACCGCCCGTACCTTCGGGTCCTCCAGCTCGGCCAGCTCGGCCATCACCTCGGCCGTCATCCCGGCCACCGTCGTCTCGGCCACCTCAACAGCGTAGAGACTCACCCGGTGCTCGACGACCGGCACGCCGTCGATGCGCGCCGGCCGGCTGATCGCCACCGGCGTCCCGGCCGACCTGCACCACTCCGCCGGCACCGCGCGCGGCTTCGACGTGCTGCCGACCGGCCTGTACCGGGAGGCCCGCGGCAACCGGACCACCGCCGGGCGGTGGGCGCCGAGGGTACGGTGAACCATGACCGCCGACGTGATCGACAGCTTCCGCGACACCCCGGACGAGCGGCTCCGCGCGGTTCTGGCGAGCCTGGTGGACCACCTGCACGGCTTCGTGCGCGACGTGCGTCCCACCGTCGCCGAGTGGGAGTCCGCCATCCGCTTCCTCACCGCGACCGGGCAGGCGTGCACGGCCGACCGCCAGGAGTTCATCCTGCTCTCCGATGTGCTCGGGGTCTCGTCGCTGGTCGAGACGCTCAACGCCGACGCGTCCGGCGACACGACCGAGGCCACCGTCCTCGGCCCCTTCCACGTCACCGAGTCGCCGCCCCGCGCCGACGGCGACTCGATCGATCTCGTCGGGCGGGGCGAGCCGTGCCTCGTCACCGGCAGCGTCCGCGCCGCCGGCGGGGCGGCGCTGCCCGGCGCGTCCGTCGACGTCTGGCAATGCGACGACGAGGGCTTCTACGACGTGCAGCGGCCCGACCGGCAGCCGCCGGGCAATGGCCGCGGCCTGTTCGCCGCCGATGAGCAGGGCCGCTTCCGGTTCCGCACGGTGGTGCCGAGCCACTACCCGATCCCCACCGACGGCCCGGTCGGCGAGCTGCTGCGCCGCACCCGCCGCCACCCGTACCGCCCGGCCCACATCCACTTCATCGCCGCCGCGGCGGGCCACCGGCCGGTCACCACGCACGCGTTCGTCGCCGGCAGCCCGTACCTCGACTCCGACGCGGTGTTCGCCGTCAAACCGAGCCTGATCCGCGAGTGCGCCCTCGTCGACGACCCGGTGCGGGCCGCCGCGGCCGGCCTGCCCAACCCGTTCCGGCACGTGGAGTTCGACATCGTCCTGCGGCCGGAGTCGCCGTGACGTCCTTCGTCCACGAGCCGCTGCCCGTCCGGGTCGTGTTCGGGCCCGGCTCGGCAGTGGGCCTCCAGGCTGAGCTGGACCGGCTCGACCTGCGCCGCCCCGTGCTGATCTCGACGCCGGGCCAGGCCGCGGCGGCCCGCAGTCTCGCCGCGGCGTTCGCCGGTCACCTGCCGACGGCCGTCATGCACGTCCCCGCGGCCGTGGCCGGCGACGCCGCCGGCGCGGTGCGTGACCTCGCCGCCGACGGCCTGGTCGCCTACGGCGGCGGCTCGGCGACCGGCCTGGCCGAGGCCGTCGCCCGCGACACCGGCCTGCCGATCGTCGCCGTCCCCACCACCTACGCCGGCTCGGAGATGACGCCGATCTGGGGCGTGACCGACGGCGGCGTCAAGCGGACCGGCCGCGACCCTCGGGTGCTGCCCCGCACCGTGCTCTACGACCCCGACCTCACGGCCGCGCTGCCCGCGCAGGTCGCCGCGGCGAGCGGCCTGAACGCCCTCGCCCACGCCGTCGAGGCGCTCTACGCCCCGGACCGCTCGCCGGTCGTGACGCTGCTGGCCGAGGCGGCGATCGGCGCCCTCGGCCGGGCCCTGCCCCGCCTCGTCACGGCCCCGGACGCGGCCTCCCGCACGGAGGCCCTCTACGGCGCCTGGCTGTGCGGCACGTGCCTGGGCAGCACGACGATGGGCCTGCACCACAAGCTCTGCCACGTCCTCGGGGGCACGTTCGGCCTGCCCCACGCCGGCGTGCACGCCGTGATCCTGCCGTACGCGCTGGCCTACAACGCCACCCACGCCCCCGGCGCGGACGCGGCGGTGGCCCGCGCCCTCGGCCAGGAAGGCGGCCAGGAGGGCGGCCACCACGACGGCGCCGCGGCCCTGCACCACCTCGCGCGCGCCGTCGGCGCCCCGCGGTCCCTGGCCGACCTCGGCCTGCGCGCGGAGGACCTGGACGAGGCCGCCACCCTGGCCGGCCGCGACGCCTACCCGAACCCCCGCCCCATCACTGCGGCCGGGCTCCGGGAGCTGCTGCGACAGGCCTACGAGGGCCGCCCGCCCGGCAGGCCCTGACTCAGGACCGCGCCGCCGCCCGCCGCCGGGCCAGCGCCCAGCCGATCAGGACCGCCGACAGCACGCCCGGGCCGCAGTGCACCAGCAGCACCCCGGCGAGGCTCGGGCCGCCCCAGTCCTTGCTGTACGTCGTCGGGTCGTCGAAGTCGATGACGAACAGCTCGACGATCGCCCGCACGGCGAGATACAGGCCGAACACCGTGCCGACCACGATCAGGGCCTTCTTCATGGCCACGACGCTAGTCACCCGCCGCCCCCCGGCGCGTCAATCCCCGGTAGCATCCGCCCGTCGCTCCACGGTATGACGTATCGATGGGGGCGTGGGTGGTGCCGGCCGTCGGGGCGGTCCTGCTGGTGGAGATCGCGGCCCGTGTACGACCGGTGCCGTGGCGGGAGGTGCCCCGGCCGGGCCGGGCCCCGCATCCGGCGCTGCGGGCGGCCGCCGGGTTCACCCCGCGTACTGGCGCAGCACCTACGTGCGGGCCTGCGTGTCGTCGAGCCGCGGGCCCGTGCGGGGGACGGCGAGCAGGGTGACCACCGCCAGGACCGCCGACACCGCGGCCAGCAGGCCGAGCGCGGGTTGCAGCCCGCCGACCGCGGCGCCGGCGCCGGTCAGCAGCAGCGGGAACAGGAACTGCCCGACGAACAGGAAGCCGGTCCACAGGCCGGTCCCGCGGCCCCGCTGGCGAACTCCAGGCGGTTGATCGCCCACGTGACGAGCACCGGCAGCAGCAGGCCGGTGCCGGCGGCCGTCACGACCGCGCCGAGGACGGACAGGCAGCTGCCGGCGAGCAGCAGCGCGAGCTGCGCGGGCACGGCGGCGCGAACGGCGGCGCGAACGGCGGTGGCGGACATCGGCGGGGGCCTTTCGGGAGCGGGGTAGGCAGAACTCTGGGTGCGCCGCCCGCCGTCGCGGAAGACCGATTTGCCGATGGCCGCCATAACCGGGCCTGATGCCGCGTGGACAAACCCGGCCGGCCGCCATATATTCATGCTCGCCTGGTTGTGGACCAAATGGTCCGCCTGGTGGACCGCAAGATCATGAACGTGCCGGGCGGTCGCAGCCCGCCGCGCGACCCGGCCCGAGCTCCAAGAGGGGAGCAAGGTTGAAGCATCAGCAAACCCGCCGGCAGGTGCTCAAGGGTGCGGCGGCGACCGCGATGGGATCGGCGCTGGCCCAGGTGGCCACCACCACCGAGGCCGGGGCGAGCCACGTCCCGGCCGGCTGCACCTCGCCACCGGCCCGGGACTTTCCCAAGGTCGGCGGCAACTACGGCAACCAGAACTACTCCGCGCTCAACCGCATCCACCGCGGCAACCTGCGCCGGCTCGGCGCGGCGTGGGTCAACCGCATCGAGGGCGGCCTGACCACCGGCACCAACCAGAGCACCGCCGTCGCCGTCGACGGCGTGCTCTACATCGAGTCGGCCCTCGGCAACGTCCACGCCGTCGACGGCGCCACCGGCGTCACCAAGTGGGTCTACCGCCAGACCCGCGGCACGCTGACCCGCCGTGGCGTCGCCGTCGGGCAGGGCAAGGTGTTCACCCACGGCCGCGGCAACTGGCTCATCGCGCTCGACCAGCAGACCGGCGCGGTCGTCTGGGAGCGGCAGATCAGCGAGTACGGCAACATGGAGAAGGTCGCCGTGACCTACCACGACGGCCTGCTGCACGTCGGCACCCACGACGGCGACCGCGGCGCCGCCCTCGCGGTCAACGCCGCCGACGGCGAGCTCGTCTGGCACTTCTGGGGCGCCCCCGGCCCCGGCGAGCTCGGCAACGACACCTGGGAGGGCACCTCCTGGCAGACCGGTGGCGCCACCCCGTGGCTGCACCCGGCCCTCGACCCCGAGCTCGGCCTCGTCTACTGGACGTTCGGCAACGCCCGGGGCAGCCGCTCGTCGCAGGACGGCTCCCAGCGCGGCGGCACGAACCTGTTCTCCAGCTCGATCGTCGCGATGGAGATCACGACGGGGAAGTACCGCTGGCACTTCCAGTCCGTCCACCACGGCATCTGGGACATGGACAACTCCATGGCCCCGGTGCTGGCCGACGTGCGGATCCGCGGGCGGATGCGCAAGGTCGTCGTCTACGGCAGCAAGTCCGGCATGTACTTCATCCTCGACCGCACCGACGGCTCGGCGCCGCTGGGCATCGACGAGGTCCCGGTACCGCAGGACGAGCGGCAGAAGACGTGGCCGACCCAGCCGTTCCCGCGCCAGGGTCCGTGGACCGAGCATCGGGTCGTCGACCAGCCGCTCGGCACCGCCGTCCCCGGCGACCCCAACCGCGCCGTGCCGAACTACGTGCAGGGCAGCCTGTACGACCCGCACTGGGACGTCCCGGTGCTGTCGATCCCCGGCCACGGCGGCGGCGCCTGCTGGAACCACCAGTCCTTCAGCCACAGCACCGGGCTGGTGTACACCGGGTTCGGCTACGTCGCCGCCGCCCACTCGCTCACCGAGGCGAGCAACGGCCTGCGCCCGCCGGGGGAGTACCAGACCGGCGGCGTCGTCGCGGTCGACGTGAGCACGAACAAGGTGCGGTGGAAGCGGCGCATGCCGTACTCCCTCGCGCACGGCAACGGCATCCTCACCACGGCCGCGAACCTGGCGTTCATCGGCCAGCCCGACGGCAACCTGCTGTGCCTCGACGCCGAGAACGGCCGGGAGCTGTGGCGCTTCCAGTGCGGCGCCGCGATCAGCAGCAGCCCGATCATGTACGAGGTCGACGGCGAGCAGTACGTCGCCGTGTACGCGGGCGGCACCGGCATCCCGTACGGCGACTCGGCGCCGCGCGGCGACTTCCTCTGGGCGTTCAAGCTCGGCGGCGACGTGCCGCCCGCCCCGACGCCGGCCCCGCCCGTGGTGCGCCGCCCGGTGTCCGGCGGGCCGGTCGAGGGCAGCACGGTCGGCAACAAGGTGGTGCTCGCCCGCACGTACAACGCCGCCACCGGCCAGGTCGGCGCCGTCGAGTCGACGGCGGTCAACGCCATGGCACCCACGCACCTGCGGGTCCCGGTCGGCACCACGGTGACGTTCGTGAACCCGGCCGACAACGTCAACGTGCACGGCGCCACCCAGTTCTTCGAGGGCCTGTTCGACTTCCGCCTGGAGCCGGGCCAGTCCGCGACGTACACGTTCCAGCACCGCGGCGAGTACTTCTTCAACGACTGCCTCAGCCCGCGGCCGACGGGGAAGATCGAGGTGTACTGAGAGTGCGCTGAAGGACGGCCGGCGCGCACGGGCGGCGGGGTATGCTGCCGCTCGTGCCGCCGCGCCATCAGCTGCTCCTGCTCAACGGGCCCAACCTGAACCTGCTCGGAGTCCGCGAGCCGGAGCGCTACGGCACCACGACGCTCGGCGAGATCGAGGACCTCGTCGCCAAGGCCGCCGCCGAGCACGGCATCGGCGTGCAGGCGGTGCAGAGCAACCACGAGGGCGTTCTCATCGACACCCTGCACGCGGCCCGCACCACCTGCGCCGGCGTGATCGTCAACCCCGGCGGGCTGGCCCATACGTCGGTGTCGCTGCGTGACGCGGTCGCCGCCGTCGCCCTGCCGACCGTCGAGGTACACCTGACGAACATCCACCGCCGGGAGGAGTTCCGGCACCACTCGTACATCTCCGGCGTCGCCGACGCCGTGATCGCCGGCGCCGGCCCGATCGGCTACGTCCTCGCCGTGACGTACCTGGTACAGCGGCTGGCCTGAGAAACGAGCCTTCCGCCGCCGCGCCGGTGCGGGTATAAGTAACTATCTAGTACGTTCAGAAGGGGCGCCCGCATGGGTTCCACCGACACCCCCGATCAACCCCGCCTGTGCATCGCCACCGTCTGCCTGTCCGGCACGCTCGAGGACAAGCTGGCGGCCGCCGCCGCGGCCCGCTTCCAGGGCGTGGAGCTGTTCGAGCACGACCTCGTCGCCTCGCCCTGGTCGCCGGCCCGGGTCCGCCAGGAGTGCGAGCGCCGCGGCCTGACCATCGACGTCTACCAGCCGTTCCGCGACGTCGAGGCGGTCCCGCCGGACGTGTTCGCGGCCAACCTGCGCCGGGCCGAGCGGGTCCTCGACGTGCTGGAGCAGCTCGGCGCCGGCACACTGCTGGTCACCTCGACCGTCTCGCCCGACGCGGTCGACGACGACGACCTCGCCGCCGAGCAGCTCGCGGCCCTCGCCGGCCGGGCCGAGCGGCGCGGCATCCGCGTCGCCTACGAGGCCCTCGCCTGGGGCCGGTTCGTCGACACCCACGCCCACGCCTGGCGGATCGTCCGCAGGGCCGGCCACCCCGCTCTCGGCCTGTGCGTGGACAGCTTCCACGTGCTGTCCCGCGGCGAGGACCCGGCCGCGCTGCGCGTGGTGCCCGGCGACAAGATCTTCCACCTCCAGCTGGCCGACGCGCCGCGGCTCACCATGGACGTCGTCGAATGGAGCCGCCACCACCGGCTCTTCCCCGGCATGGGCTCGTTCGACCTGGCCGGTCTCGCCGGGCACGTGCTGAGCACCGGCTACACCGGGCCGCTGTCGCTGGAGGTGTTCAACGACGTGTACCGCCAGGCCGAGCCGCGCTACGCCGCGATCGACGGCATGCGGTCGCTGCTGGCGCTGCAGGAGGCGGTGGCGACCGGCGGCCCGCCGGCGGTGCGGGAGCGGCTGCGCCTGTCCGGCCTGCCGCAGGCGCCCCGGCTCGGCGGGCACGCGTTCACCGAGCTCGCCGTCGACGACGTCTCCGGGCCGGCGGTCGCCGCGACGCTGACCGCGCTCGGCTTCGTCCACGCCGCCCAGCACCGCTCCAAGCCGGTCGAGCTGTGGCAGCACGGCACGGCCCGGGTCCTGCTGAACTCCGGCGCGCAGCGCACGGTCGCCCCCGGTACCGCGTCGATCTGCGCGCTCGGCATCGAGAGCGCCGACCCGGCCCGGGCGGCGCAGCGGGCCGAGACGCTGCTCGCCCCTGTGCTGCCCCGCCTGTACGCGCCGGGGGAGGCGGAGCTGACCTCGGTGGCAGCCCCCGACGGCACCGCGGTCTTCCTGGTGGAGCCGAACTGGCTCGACGACTTCGTGCCCACCGGGGCGTCCGTCCGCGACGACGGGCTCGTCACCGGCACCGACCACGTCTCGCTCACCGAGTCGCTCGACGACTACGACGAGGCCGCCGTCTTCTACCGCACCGTGCTCGGCCTGCACGCCGACGAGACGGCCGAGGTCGCCGCCCCCTTCGGCCTCATCCGCACCCGCGTCGTCACCGACGCCGCCCGCCGGGTCCGCATCGCGCTGAACACCGCGCCGCTGCGCCGCGGCGACTGGGCGCCGGCCGTCCCCAGCCCGCAGCACATCGCGTTCGGCACCGGCGACGTCATCGCCTGTGCGCGGGCGATGCGGGCGCTCGGCGCCGCGGTACTGCGGATCCCGGACAACTACTACGCCGACCTCGGCGCCCGCCTCGACCTCGGCCCCGACCTGCTCGACACGCTGCGCGAGCACTCGATCCTCTACGACCGTGACGAGCACGGCGAGTACCTGCACTTCTACACCGAGCTGCTCGGCTCCCGGGTCTTCTTCGCCGTCGTGCAGCGCACCGGCGCGTACACGGGCTACGGCGACCCCAACGGCGTGCCGGTGCGGATGGCCGCCCACCGTGAGCGGCGCCGGGTCACCAGGGTCACCCGCGGCGCCGAGCGGCACGACTACTCCCTCGCCCACCTCACCGCGCTGAGCCTGTCACCGCCCGAGCTGGTCGAGGCCGCCGCCGCCGCCGGCTACCGCTACGTCGGGCTGCGGCTGACCCGCGTCACGCCGCAGGAGCCGCACTACCCCCTCGCCACCGACCCGGCCCTGATGCGCAGCACCAAGGCCCGCCTCGCCGCCACCGGCATCGAGGTGCTCGACATCGAGCTGGCCCGGATCAGCCCGGAGCGCACGCCCCGCGACTACCGGCAGTTCCTGGAGGCCGGCGCCGAGCTCGGCGCGCGGCACGTCATCACCCAGCTGCCCGACCCCGACCGGGCCCGCAAGATCGACCGGTACGCCGAGCTGTGCGAGCTGGCCCGCCCGTTCGGGCTGACCGTCGACCTGGAGTTCCCGTCCTGGACGGAGACGCCCGACCTGCGCGAGGCGGTGCGGGTGCTGCGCGCCGCCGACCAGCCCAACGCGGGGATCCTCGTCGACCTGCTGCACTTCGCCCGGTCCGGGTCGAGCATCGCCGACCTGCGCCAGCTGCCCGCGCACTGGTTCCACTTCGTGCACGTCTGCGACGCGCCGGCCGGTGTGCCGCCGACGAACGAGGGGCTCATCCACACGGCCCGGTTCGAGCGGCTGTTCCCCGGCGAGGGCGGCATCGACGTGCACGGCATCCTCGACGCGCTGCCGCCGGGGCTGCCCTACACCCTGGAGATCCCGCGGGCCACGCTCGTCGCCCAGGTGGGCGCCAAGGAACACGCCCGCCGGGCGCTCAGCGCGACCCGCGACTACCTCGACGCCCCGGCGGTCGCCGGGGCTCAGGGCCGGTAGGTGGGGCGGATGTCCGGCGGGATCGGACCCTTGATCCGCCGGCCGCCCTGCGTCTCCTCCCAGGCGTGGGCCAGGATGCCGACGCTGCGGGCGATCACGAACAGGCCGCGGGCCAGCGGGGCCGGGAACCCGAGCTCGCCGTAGATGATGGCGGTGGCACCATCGATGTTCATCGGCACCGGGGCGATCGCCGCCTCGACGGCGAGCCCGGCGGCCAGGAAGTCGCCGGCGACGACACCGTCGGCGACCGCCCGCTCGACGAGCCCGACGAGCGGGTCCCGGCGCGGGTCGCGCGGGTGGAAGCGGTGGCCGAACCCGGGCAGGTACTTGCTGCGCGCCCGCCACCGCTCGACCACCACGCGGGTCGCCTCGTCGAGGCCGCTGCCCGCCGCGGTCAGGTCGCGGATCTCGGTGTACAGCTCCACGCACTGCTGGCCGGCGCCGCCGTGCACGTCGCCCATCACGTTGACGCCGTTGGCGATCGCGTTGTTCAGCCCGATGCCGCAGGTCGCCGACATCCGGGCGACGGCGATCGACGGGGCGTGCGGGCCGTGGTCGACCGAGCCGACGAGGGCCGCGTCGAGCAGCTCCGCCTGCCGCGGGGTCGGCAGGGTGCCGTGCAGCATCAGCCAGATCGCGTCGGTGAGCGAGGCGCTGCCGAGCAGCTCCTGGATCGGCCGACCGCGCAGCTCGATGACGCCGGGCTCGACCCGCGAGACGGAGGTGGCCCACCAGTCGGCGACGCGCCGGCGAACGTCGTCGTTCGTTTCCACGGTCATTCCGAGGCCCCTTCCGGGACGAGACGGGCCGCGCGCCAGGACGCGAGCAGCTCGGGAACGGAGGTGTTGTGCTGACCGAGCAACGGCGGCGGGTCCCCGGGCGTGAGCGGTGCGCCGTCGAACAGCACCCCGCTGCTCACCACCCGCAAGGGCCGCTCGGACCCGTCGGGGAACGGCAGCTCCTGGATGAAGCCGCGGTGCTGCAGCTGCTCCAGCTCGACCGCCTGCGGCACGGTCAGGATCCGGGCCGCGGGCACGCCGGCCGCGGTGAGCAGCCGCTCCCACTCGGCGGCCGGGCGCGACCGCAGGGCCTGGTTCAGCTCGTCGTTGAGCGCCTCGCGGTGCGCCTTGCGGCCCTCGCGCTCGGCGAACCGCACGTCGCTCATCAGGTCGGCGCGGCCGACGAGCCGGCACAGCGACTCGAACTGCTCCTGCCGGTTGGCCGCGATGTTCAGCGGCCCGTCGGCGGCGTCGAACGTGCCGGAGGGGGCCGCGGTCGCGTTCTGGTCGCCGGTCGGCTCGGGCGGGACGCCGGCCACGAGGTAGTTGGAGACGGTCCAGCCCATCGCGGAGATCGACGCCTCCAGCATCGACACGTCGAGGTGGCAGCCGGCGCCGGTGCGGTGCCGGGCGGCGACGGCGGCGGTGATCGCGAGCGCGGCGGCGAGCCCGCCGATCGAGTCGCAGACCGGGAAGCCGACCCGCAGCGGCGCGGTGTCCTGCGTACCGGTCACGCTCATCATGCCCGACAGGCCCTGGATGATCTGGTCGTAGGCCGGCGCCTGGCTCATCGGCCCGGTCTGGCCGAAGCCGGTGATGGAGCACGCGATGAGCGCCGGGTTGAGCGCCTGCAGCCGCGGCCAGTCGTAGCCGAGCCGGGCCAGCACGCCGGCCCGGAAGTTCTCCAGCAGCACGTCGGCCGCGCCGACCAGCTCCTCGAACACCGCCCGGTCCGCCGCCTCCTTGAGGTCCAGCTCGACGGACTTCTTGCCGGCGTTCTGGGCCAGGAACGACGCGCCGATGCCGCGCCGGTTGAGGTCCGGGTCGGACCCCAGCTGGCGCGCCAGGTCACCGCGCCCCGGCACCTCGACCTTGACCACCTCGGCACCCAGCAGCATGAGCTGATAGCTGCAGTACGGGCCGGCGAGGACGTTGGTCAGGTCGAGGACTCGGATACCGGCGAGCGGTCGCTCGTGCATGCGCGTGCTCCTTCGCGGGGAGGTCCTTCGCAGGGAGGTTCTTCGCAGGGAGGTTCAGAGCGAGCTGCCCAGCGGGTGGTCGAAGCCGCGCTCCGACATGCGCTGGGCGACGTCCTTGAGGTCGGCGGCGAACTCGGCGATGCGTTCGTCGGTGAAGCGCAGCGTGGGCCCGCTGAGGGACAGCGCGGCCACGACCCCGCCGGAGCGGGAGAAGATCGGCACCGCGACCGCGGACAGGCCGTCCTCGCGTTCGCCGTGGCTGAAGGCGTACCCCTGGTGCGCCGCCTCGTCGATCCACTCCTGCAGCCGCTTGGTGTGCGGCTCCCCGTACGGCGAGCTCTTGGCGACGCGCAGCAGGCGCCCCGGCGTGGCATTGCGCAGCAGCACCTTGGCCGACGCGCCCGCCCACAGCGGCAGCTCGTCGCCGATGTGCACGACGTGGCGCAGCGGCTGCGGGCTCTCCTGCTGGGCGACGCAGACCCGGTAGATGTCCCGGGCGACGTAGACGTTCACCGTCTCGCGGCGTCGGGCGGCGAGGTCGCGCATCATCCGCTGGGTCTCCGGCGGCAGCTCCCAGCTGCGCCGGGCCAGGTGGGCCCAGCGCCACAGCCCGGGGCCGGCCATGTAGCCCGCCGCGGTGCCCCACAGCAGGCCGCACTGCTCCAGCGTCTGGACCAGGCGGATGACGGTGGTCTTGGCCAGCCCGGTCTCCTCGACGATGTCGCGGATCGAGACCAGCGGCCGGTCCTCCGTGAGCAGCGTGAGGATGTCCAGCGCCCGCTGGACGCTGCGCACGCCCTGCGACTCTCCTTCAGTCGACGGCTCGGCGTCGCCCGTCATTGCCTTGACCATGTGCGTCTCCATCGCTCTCTGCCATCGCTTCTGGACGCCGATTGTCGCGCGCCCGTTGCGGTTTCACGCGCTCGTAACTTTTGCGACTCGGACTCTTGCCAGCGGCGGTCAGCCGCCCGTACGTTACACCCAGTCCGCATAGCGGTCCAGATGTGCCGCCAAGCGGTATGGCTTCCGGGAGAGCGAACATGCTGAACGCGATCCTCGAATCGTCCGGGGACGAACCGGCACCCGCCCCTGCCTTCCTGGCTGGGGAGTGGCGCACGGACGGCCGGCAGGCCGATCGGATCGGTCCACACGTACGGCGGGCGGTCAGCCGGGCCCCCGTCGCCGACGACAAGATCGTCCACGGTGCGGTTCGATACGCCCACGCCGGGGCCCGAGAGGTGGCGGCGCTCGCCCCGGCCGCCCGCGCCGCGGTCCTCGAGCGCGCCGCCGGGCTCGCGACGCGCCACCGCGACGCGATCGCCCGGCTCATCGCCCTGGAGCTCGGCAAACCGGTCAAGGACGGCCGCGGCGAGCTCGACCGGGTCGCCGACACCTTCGCCGTCTGTGCCGCCGAGACCCGCCGTATCGGCGGCGACCTGCTGCCGGTCGCCGGCTGGGCGCGGGGCGTCGGCAACACCGCGCTCACCTACCGCGCGCCGGCCGGCGTCGCGCTCGCCATCACGCCGTTCAACGCCCCGGCGAACCTGCTCGCGCACAAGCTCGGGGCCTCGTTCGCCGCGGGCAACACGACGATCGTGAAGGCGCCGCCGCAGGCCCCCGCCGTCTCCGCCGCGGTCGTCGCCCTCCTGCTGGAGGCCGGCGCCCCGCTCGAGGCGGTGCAGCTGCTGCACGGCGGCGGCGACGTCGGGGCCGCGCTGTGCGCCGCGCCCGAGATCAGCGTCATCAGCTTCACCGGCAGCGCCGAGACGGGCGCCGCGGTCGCCCGGGCGGCCGGCGCCAAGCGGCTCGTCCTGGAGCTCGGCGGCAACGCGGCGACGATCGTCTGCGAGGACGCGGACGTGGCGCAGGCGGCGTCCGTCTGCGCGCGCACCGGCTACACCAACTCGGGGCAGAGCTGCATCTCGGTGCAGCGGGTGTACGTCCACCGCTCCCGCTTCGACGAGTTCGTCACGGCGTTCGGCAAGGAGGTCGCCGCGCTGCGGGTCGGCGACCCGCTCGACCCGGCCACCGACGTCGGCTCGATGGTCGACGACGAGGCCGCCGAGCGGGTCGTCGCGTGGAGCGCCGAGGCCGCCGCCGGCGGCGCCCGGATCGTGCTCGGCGGCACCCGCGACGGCGCCACGGTCGCCCCGACGATCGTCGTCGACCCGCCCGCCGACGCGTCCGTGGTGACCCGCGAGGTGTTCGGCGCGCTCGTCGCGGTGCTGCCCTACGACGACTTCGACGCCGTGCTGGCCGCCTGCAACCGCAGCCGCTACGGCCTGCAGGCGGGGCTGTTCACCCACGACATCGGCCGAATCGTCACCGCCTGGCGGGAGCTGGAGGTCGGCGGGCTCGTCGTCAACGGCTCGTCGAACTTCCGGCTCGACCACGTGCCGTTCGGCGGGGTCAAGGACTCCGGCTTCGGCCGCGAGTCGCCTGCCTGCATGATCGAGGACTACACCGTCGTGAAGACCCTGCTGCTGCGCGGCCTGTCGATCTGGGGCACCCGCACGTGAGGGCCGCCGTCCTCACCGGGCCCGGCGCCGTCGAGGTCGCCGGCGACTGGCCCGAGCCCGAGTGCGGGCCCGACGACGTCGTGGTCGCCGTCCGCGCCGTCGGCGTGTGCGGATCCGACCTCGCCGTCGTCGACGGCAAGCGCGCCGTACCGTCCCTGCCCTGGGCGCTGGGCCACGAAGCGATCGGCGACATCATCCGGGTCGGCGGCAACGTGCCGGCCGGGCGGCTCGGCGAACGCGTCGCCGTCGAACCCAACTTTCCCTGCCTGCACTGCGCCGCCTGCACGTCCGGGCGCACCGCGGTCTGTCCGGACCGGCGCATCCTCGGCATCAACGAGCCCGGCGCCCTGCGCGAGCGGGTCACCGTGCCGGCCCGGTTCGCCTGGACCGCCCCGGTCGGCCTCGCCGACGAGGACCTCGTCTGCGTCGAGCCGCTCGCCGTCGCCCTCGCCGCGCTGACCCGGGCCGGGCTGGCCGCCGGGGAGCGCTGCCTCGTCGTCGGCGCCGGCGCGCAGGGCCTGCTCGTCTGCCTGGCTGCCCAGGCGCTCGGCGCTCGGCCCTTCGTCGTCGACCCGCACGAGGGCCGCCTCGCCACCGCCGCCGAGCTCGGCGCCGCCGCCATGCCGGCCGGCCCGGACGTCAGCATGGACTTCCCGGTGGTGTTCGAGACCTCCGGTGTGCCGGTCGCGCTGGAGACCGCGGTCGAGCGGTGCGCGCCCGACGGCCGCATCGTGCTCATCGGACAGAGCGCCGTCCCGGCCCGGCTCTCCACGTTCACCGTCGTGCAGCGGCGCATCACCCTGCGCGGCTGCCTCATCTACGACCACCCGGCCGACTTCGCCGCCGCCGTCGCGCGGGCCGCCGAGCTGCGCCCCGGGCGCATCCTGCGGGGCCGGTTCCCGCTGGAGCGGGCCGGCGACGCGTTCGCGCAGGCCCGCAAGCTCCCGGGCAAGACCTGGATCACGTTGGAGGAACCGTCGCGATGAGTGACACGAAGACCGCGGCCGAGGCTCTTGTCGAGCAGCTGGAGGCGTACGGGGTCGAGTACATCTTCGGCACCTGCGGGCACACGAACATCGCGCTGCTCGACGCGATCGGCCGCAGCTCCATCGAGTTCGTCATCGCCCGGCACGAGCAGGCCGCCGCGCACGCCGCCGACGGCTACGCCCGCGCCTCCGGCAAGGTCGGCGTCCTGCTGGTCCACGTCGGGCCCGGCATGATGAACGCGGTCACCGGCGTCGCCACGGCCGCGCTCGACTCGGTGCCGCTGGTCACCATCGCCGGCGACGTGCCGTCGTACATGTACGGCCGCCACCCCCACCAGGAGGTCAACCTCCACGCCGACGCCGACCAGACCGCCATCTACCGGCCGTTCGTGAAGCGGGCCTGGCACGTGCACCGCGTCGAGGACCTGCCCCGCTTCACCGAGCGGGCGTTCTGGACCGCGACCGCCGGCCGGCCCGGCACCGTGCTGCTCGACGTGCCGATGGACCTCTTCTCCCGTCCGCTGCCGGACGCTCGGGCCACCGCCTTCCCGCTGCCGGCGGCCACCACCGCGCCGGCGCTGACCGCCGCCGACGCCGAGCGGGCCGCCGAGCTGCTCATCGGGGCCGAGCGGCCGCTGGTGTACCTCGGCGGCGGCCTCGGCCCCGGCGACGGGCGCAAGGCGCTGCTGGCGCTCGTCGAGCACCTCGACATCCCGGTCGCGCACTCGCTGATGGCCAAGGGCGCGCTGCCCGACCAGCACCCCCTCGTCATGGGCATGACCGGGTTCTGGGGCCTCGAGGTCACCAACACCTACGCCCTCGAGGCCGACGTCGTCCTCGCGATCGGCACCCGGTTCGCCGAGACCGACGCCAGCTCCTGGAACCCCGCCTACACCTGGCGGGTGCCGCCGACCCGGCTGATCCAGATCGACATCGACCCGGCCGAGATCGGCCGCAACTACCCGGTCGAGCTCGGCATCGTCGCCGACGCCACGCACGCCGTGCGCGCCGTCGACGAGGCCGTGCGCCGGGCCGCCCCGCAGGCGGTCCGCCGCCCGGCGCTGCGCGAGCAGATCCGGGCCGCCCGCACCGCGCTGTTCGAGGGCAGCATCGAACGCGGCCGCAGCGAGCAGTTCCCGCTGCGGCCCGAGCGGATCCTGCTCGACGTACGCGAGACCCTGCCGCCCGACACGATCCTGGTCACCGACGTCGGCTGGAACAAGAACGGCGTCGCGCAGTGCTACCCGCTGCCGCCCGAGGGCCGGTTCATCACCCCCGGCGGCGCCTCCACGATGGGCTTCGGCCCGGCCGCCGCCCTCGGCGTCCAGCTGGCACTGCCCGAGCGGGTCGTCGTCGCCCTCGTCGGCGACGGCGGCATGAGCGCGCAGCTGCCGGCCGTGCCGATGGCCGTCGAACGCGGCCTGCCGGTGCTGTTCGTGGTGATGAACAACCGCGCCCACGGCACCATCGCCGACCTCCAGGCCGCCAACTACGGCCGCGAGTACGGCTGCACCTTCACCGACCCCGACGGCCGCCCCTACAGCCCCGACTTCGCCGCCTTCGGCCGGGCCTGCGGCGCCGACGGGTACCTCATCGAGCGCGTCGAGGACCTGCGCGACGCGCTCCTGACCGCCCACCGTCGCCGCCGCCCGGCCGTGCTGGACGTCGCGATGGTCAACGAGCCCGTGCCGACCCCTGGGCACTGGAACATCAAGGACATCTACCACGGTGTCTTCGAGTAATCCGCACCCCAATCGACAGCCCTCCGACAACACCCCGAGGTGATGCGCTCATGTCCGCACTTCGCTTCAGACTCATGGCCGGCGCCGCCCTGCTGGCCCTTTCGCTCACCGCCTGCAGCGCGCCCGGTGAGAACAAGACCGAGACCAAGAGCGACTCCGGCCCGATCAAGCTCGCCCTCGTCGACGCCCAGAGCGGCCAGCTCAGCTCGCTCGGAGCGTGGGAGCTCAAGGGCGCGAAGCTCGCCGTCGAGGAGTGGAACAAGGCCGGCGGCATCAACGGCCGGCAGATCCAACTCGACGTCTTCGACGACCAGGGCGACCCGACCGTCGGCACCAACCTGGCCCGCAAGATCGCCAGCGAGGGGTACATCGCGATGATCGGCACCGCCGAGAGCGCGGTCACCATCGCGATGGCGCCGATCCTGCAGCAGGCGCAGATCCCGAACATCACGTCGGGCCAGTCCACCGGCCTGGTCGGGGTCAAGAGCCCGTTCCTGTTCCTCAACGGCCCGACGAGCACCACCTACGACGAGACGCTCGCCAAGTACATCGTCGACACCAAGGGCATCAAGTCGATCGCGATGATCACCAACAACGGTTCGTACGGCAAGGGCGAGCACGACGCGTTCCTCAAGGCCCTGTCGAGCCGCGGCGTCACCCCCGTCGCAGACCAGGTCGTCACCAACGACCAGAAGGACTTCAGCGCCGCGCTCACCACGATCCGCCAGAAGTCGCCGCAGCTGATCTTCCTCGGCGCCGAGGAGGTCCAGTCCGGCCTCATCGTCAAGCAGGCCCGCGACCTCGGCATCACCGTGCCGTTCGCCGGTGCCGCGCCGCAGGGCACGCCGGTGTACCTCGACACCGCCGGCGCCGCCAAGGCCGAGGGCACGATCGTCAGCTCGCCGTACCTCAGCAACGAGGTCAGCGAGGCCGCGAAGAAGTTCGCCGCCGCCTACAAGGCCGCCTACAACGAGGAGGCCGAGCTGCACGGCGCCAAGGCCTACGACGGCACCCAGATCGTGCTCACCGCCCTGAAGACCAGCAACGTCGCGACCGGCAAGGCGCTCGCCGACGCGATCCGGGCCACCAAGTACAAAGGCCTGCTCGGCGACTTCGCCTACGACGAGACCGGTGTCGGTATCTTCGCCACTTCCATCGGCATCATCACCAACGGCAAGCTGCAGGCCGCCGGCTGAGCCTGCCCAACCCCACCGGGGCGTCGCCGTCGTCGGCGGTGACGCCCCGCTCCGGCATCGGGAGAGCCATGCAAGTCACGTTGCAAACCTTGATCGGCGGACTGAGCCTCGGTGCCGTCTACGCCCTCGTCGCCATGGGATTCTCCCTCGTCTACCGCACGATGGGCCTGGTCAACTTCGCGCACGGCAACGTCGTGACGCTCGGCGCGTACGTCGCCTCCACCTTCTACATGTCCGTCAAGCTGCCGTTCGCGCTCGCCATGGTCGTGGCCATCGTGGTGACCGGGCTGGTCGGCTTCGTCATCGAGTTCGTCCTGCGGCCCTTGGAGAACAAAGACTTCGACCTGATGCTGATCGGCACGATCGGCTTCGGCATCGTGCTCGACGCGCTCGCGATCATCATCTGGGGCGCCACCGGCCGGGCCGTCCCGTCACCGGTGCCGGCGGCGCCGATCGACCTGTTCGGCCTGCGCATCCGCACCTACGACCTGCTCGTGCTCGCCATCGCGGCGGCGGCCATGGTACTGCTGATGCTGTTCCTGTCGCGCACCAAGCGCGGCACCGCGATGCAGGCGGTCGCGATGGACCACGAGGCCGCCACCGCGGTCGGCATCCACGTCGGGCGCAGCAACTCGATCGCGTTCGTCATCGGCGCCGGCCTCGCCGCCCTGGCCGGCGGGCTGGTCGGCCCGCTGCTCTACGTGAGCCCGACGATGGGCGGCGCGCTGGGTATCAAGGGCTTCGCGGGGGCGATCCTCGGCGGCTTCGGCAACATCCCCGGCGCGATCATCGGCGGCCTGGCCATCGGCGTGCTCGACGCGTTCGCCGCCGGGCACTTCCAGGGGTACAGCGAACTCGTCACCTTCCTGATCTTCACCGTCATCATCATGGTCCGCCCCACCGGCATCTTCGGCGAAAGGACGGTCAACCGGGCATGAAACGCCGTCTCGCCATCCTGGCGGTGATCGCGGCCGCGCTGTGGATGCTGCCCTACGGCGTGGACTCCTACGCGATCCACGTCATCGACGTCACGCTCATCTTCGCGCTGCTCGCCATCGGCCTCGGCCTGGCGATGGGCATCGCCGGGCAGGTCAACCTGGCCCAGGTCGCGTTCTTCGGCGTCGGCGCCTACACGGTGGCGATCCTGACCACCAACGCCGGCTTCGGCTTCTGGAGCGCGGCGCTGCTCGCCCTGGTCACCACGGCCGTCACCGGGTTGTTCGTCGGTACCCCGGCGCTGCGCGTCCAGTCGCACTACCTCGGCATCGTGACGCTGGGCCTGGCGCTCGCGTTCACCAACTGGGTCACCAACGCCGAGCTCAGCGGCGGCGCCGAGGGCATCAACGCCATCCCGGTGCCCGAGCTGCCTGGCGTGGATCTGTCCAGCGAGTACCTCTTCTACTACGTCGAGCTCGTCGTGTTCGCGATCGCGCTCGCCTTCGGGCTGTTCGTGGTGCGCACGCCGCTCGGCCGGCGGATGCGGGCCATGCGCGACGACCCGCTCGCGGCCGGCTCGGTCGGCGTCGAGGTGCCGATGGTCCGGATGACCGCGTTCCTGCTCGCCAGCGTCTACGGCGGCACCGCGGGCGTGCTGTACGCCGGGCTCGTGCGGTACGTGGCGCCCGAGACGTTCAGCATCGCCAACATGTTCCTGCTGCTGGCGATGGTGATCATCGGCGGGCGGCAGAGCCTGCTCGGCTGCGTCGCCGGCGCGGTCATGCTGTCGCTGCTGCGCGAGCTGCTCGTCGACTACCCCACCTACGCGCAGGTCGCCTACGGCAGCGTCGTCGTGCTGGTCGTCGTGTTCGCCCCGACCGGCCTGGCCGGGCTGCCGAAGCGGCTGCGGGAGCGCTTCGCCCGCGGTGGCGGCGGGGCCCGGCAGGAGCTGCGGCCGTTCGAGCCGTACCCGGCGGCCGAGGCGGCCGGGCGCGACGGCCCGCTGCTGGAGATCGTCGCGGTCGGCAAGCAGTTCAAGGGCCTGCGGGCGCTCGACGACGTGTCGCTGGCGGTGCGGGCCGGGGAGATCCGCGGCATCGTCGGGCCCAACGGCTCCGGCAAGACGACGCTGTTCAACGTCGTCACCGGGCTGTACAAGGCCACCACCGGCCGGGTCGTGTTCGACGGGCGGACCGTGACCGGCGCCAGCCCGTACCGGCTCGCCCAGGCCGGGATGGCCCGCACGTTCCAGAACCTGCGGCTGTTCCGGGCGCTCAGCGTGCGGGGGAACGTCCTGGTCGCGCTCGACCAGACCCGCACCAGCTCGATCTGGCAGTACCTGCTGTGGCCGGTCGGCGTGTGGCGGCGCGACCGCGCCCTGCGCGGCGACGGCGACGGGCTGCTGGCCCGCTTCGGCCTGACCGACTTCGCCGACGCCCTGCCGGGGGCGCTGCCCTACGGCATCCAGCGGCGCGTCGAGATCGCCCGGGCGATGGCCCAGCGGCCGAAGCTGCTGCTGCTCGACGAGCCCGCCGCCGGTCTCAACGGCGAGGAGGTACGCCAGCTCAGCGAGATCGTGCGCTCCATCCGCGACAGCGGGGTCACCGTCGTGCTCATCGAGCACAACATGGGCCTGGTCATGTCGCTGTGCGAGCGGGTCACGGTTCTCGCCAGCGGGCGGATCATCGCCGACGGCACCCCGGCCGAGGTGGCGACCGCGCCGCAGGTCATCGAGGCGTACCTCGGCGACTCGATGTCCGACACGATCGCCGAGGTCCCGATCGAGGAGGCGAGCCGATGAGCGCACCGGCGCTGGAGGTCGAGGACCTCACCGTCCACTACGGCGGCGTCTGCGCCGTCCGCTCCGTCAGCTTCGCCGTGCCGGCCGGCGGGTGCCTCGGCATCATCGGCGCCAACGGCGCGGGCAAGACCTCGACGCTGAAGGCGGTGCTCGGCCTCGTCCCGCGCACCGTCGGCGCGCTGCGCCTCGACGGCAACGACCTGTCCCGGGTGAAGGCCCGCGACATGGTCCGGCACGGCATCGGCTACGTGCCCGAGGGCCGGCACGTGTTCGCCGGGCTCTCGGTCGAGAAGAACCTGCTGCTGGGCGCCTACGCCCGGCCGTGGAACAGCGCGACCCGCCAGCAGCTCGACGAGGTGTTCACGCTGTTCCCGGTGCTGGGGGAGATGCGGGCCCGGCTCGCCGGCGCGCTGTCCGGCGGCCAGCAGCAGATGCTGGCGATCGGCCGCGCGCTCATGTCGCAGCCGAAGCTGCTGCTGCTCGACGAGCCGTCGATGGGCCTGTCGCCGAAGCTGGTCGAGGAGATCCTGGCCGCCCTGCAGCGGCTCAGCGCCGACGGGCTGAGCATGCTGCTGGTGGAGCAGAACGCGAAGCTGACGTTCGAGGCCACCGACCGCTGCCTGGTCGTGGAGAACGGCGCGGTGGCGATGTCGGGCTCGTCGGAGGAACTGCGCCACGACGTGCGGGTGCGGCGCGTGTACCTCGGACTGTGAGGTTCGCGGGGCTGTTCGCCTGCGGGGCGCTGTTCGGCCTGTCGTACGTCCTGGTCCGCGACGTCGTGCCGGCGACCGGGCCGGTCGGGGTCACCGTCGTGCGGACGCTCATCGGCGGTACCGCGCTGCTGCTCGCGGCGCGGGCCGCCGGTCAGCGCCCGCAGTGGCGGCGCTGGCGGGCCTACCTGGTGCTCGGCGCCCTGTCGGCGGCCGTGCCGTTCAGCCTGATCTCGCTGTCGATGCTCAGCCTCAACGCCGGCACGGCGGCGGTGCTCAACGCGTCGTCGCCGCTGTTCGCGCTCGGCTTCGCCCGCCGCCGCCCCACAGCGGGCCAGCTGGCGGGCCTGGCGCTGGCGATCTCCGGCGTCGCGGTGGCGATGGCCAGCCGCGGCCTGCACCTCGGCGACGGCGGCGTGGTCGGCGTGCTGGCCGGCCTGGCCGGTGCGGCGGTGTTCGCCTACGGCGGGTTCTTCGCGGCCCGGCACTTCCCCGACGAGGCGCCGGCCGCGCTCGCCGCGGGCCAGCAGCTGGCCGCGTGCCTCCTGCTGGCCCCAGCGCTGCTGGTGCTGCCGGTCCGCGCCGAGCCGACCGGCGGCCTGGTGCTGCGCCTGGCGGTGCTCGGCCTGGCCGGCAGTGCCCTCGCGTACCTGCTGTTCTACCGCCTGGTGGCGACCGAGGGCCCGGCCCGCGCGGCGAACGTGAACCTGCTGGTGCCGCTGTTCGGCGTGCTGTGGGGCTGGGTGCTGCTGGCCGAGCCGGTCCCGCCGCTCAGCGTGGCCGGGATGGCGGCGACGGTCGCCGGGCTGTTCCTGGTGCTGCGGGCGCCCGCTCAGCGCGTGTAGGAGTGGGGTCGAAGCGCTCCCATTCCGCCCCCAGCACCGAGCAGCCGACCGTGGAAGTCTGCCGCAGCCGGACTTCCACGGTCGACCTCGCATCCGTGCGGTCAGCGGCAGAACGGCGCGGCGCCGGCCGCGGACCGGATGCCGCCCACCAGCATCTGCTGGAACTGCAGGGCGCCCGGGAACGTCGTGCCGTCGCCGAAGATCTGGGCGTCGTGGCCCAGCGTGGTCAGCCAGGCGCGGCCGCCGTCGTAGTACTGGCACCAGGCGACCGGGTGGTCGTCGCCGTGGCCCGGGTGGCCCATCGAGCCCTCGACGCCCTGGGCCAGGGTGTCCTCGTCGACCGTCGCCAGGACCCTGACCTTTGTGGGGGCCGGGACCAGGTTGTACCACTCGTCGCGCAGCTGCCACGTCGCCGGCAGGCCGGCGGTGGAGACGTCGCGGCGGTCCACGACGCGGACCGTGCCGGGCTGGGCCGGGCCGTGGTCGTAGTAGTTCGCGCCGCCGAGCAGGCCCTCGTACCACGGCCAGTTGTACTCGGTGCCGAAGGCGTTGTGCACGCCGACGAACCCGCCGCCGCCGCGGATGTACTGCCGCAGCGCGGTCTGCGCCGCGTCGTCGAGCGTGTCGCGGGAGGTGCTGAAGAAGATCACCGCGTTGTACCGGAACAGCTGGTTGGGGCTGCTCACCTGGGCGAGGTCCTCGGTCCAGTCGACGGCGAAGCCGTTGTTCTGCCCGAGCGCGACCACGCCGTTCTGCACCACGTTGTTCGCGGCGAGCGCCGGGTTCAGCCCGGTGCCGAGCGCCGGGCCCAGGTTGGCGTGCCGCGGGCCGGCGGTACGGGTGAACAGCAGCACCCGGTAGCCCTTCGCCGGGTCGAAGTTGCCCCAGTCGTGGTAGCAGCGCTCGTCGACGCCGCGGCACACCCCGTAGTCGGGGTTGCCCAGCTCGCGGGCGCCGGTGCGGTGTTCCTTGGGGTTCTGCGCCGCACTGGGCAGGACGGCGACGAGCCCGATCGCGGCCGTCGCGGCGGCGACGAGACCAGCGAGCAGGGCGGGACGTTTCCAATGCATGCCGGGGTTCTCCATTCACGGGGTGTCGGCGATCCGCGTGGTCCACCAGGCGGACCGATAGTACCGGCAGGAAGCTGGCTCAATATAGGCCCGCGTCGGATCGACGCACAAGGATCAGGCTTGTGGCGGGCATGCGTCGCGGACTATGGTTCGACCATTCAGCGGCTCTGATAAACCGTCTAGTGGACCAAGGAGCGACCATGTCCAGCACCGACCAGAGCACCGCCACGCCCACCACCGCCGCCCGCCGTCCATGGACCGCGCCCCGGGTCGAGTGCCTCGAGACGCGGCCCGAGGTGTCGGCCTACTCCGGCGCGGGTGACCCGTGGTTCCGGCAGTCCCGCTGACCGTGCTGTCCCGGGACGCGTTCGCCGAGGCCCTGCGGGGCCTCGGCACGCACTACTGGGACCGGCACCCGTTCCACGTGCGGCTGCACGCCGGGCGGTGCACCCCGGACGAGATCCGCTCCTGGGTGGCGAACCGCTGGTACTACCAGCGCTGCCTGGCCCAGAAGAACGCCGCCGTCGTCGCGAACTGCCCGCTGCCGGAGGTCCGCCGTGCGTGGCTGCCGCGAGTGACCTTTCACGACGGTACCGTCGAGGGCACCGGAGGACTGGCCGACTGGCTCGCCCTCGCCGAGGCGGTCGGGCTGTCCCGCGACGAGGTCCTCGACGAGCGGCACGTGCTGCGTGGCGTGCGGTTCGCCGTCGACGGCTACCTGCACTTCTGCCTGACCCGGCCGTGGACGGAGAGCGTCGCCGCGGCCCTCACCGAGCTGTTCTCGCCCGACCTGATGAGCGATCGGCTGCGGGCCTGGCAGCGGCACTACGACTGGATCAAGCCCGACGGGCTCGCCTACTTCGAGACCCGCATCCCGGTGGCCCGCAGCGACAGCGCCGCCACCCTCGACCTGGTGCTCACCCACTGCACGACCGCCGAGCAGCAGCGGGCGGCCCTCGCGGCGCTGCGCTTCAAGTGCGACGTGCTCGGCGCGATGCTCGACGCCGTCGACTACGCGGCGGCGGCCGCGTGACCCCGCCCGCGCTGCGCCGCGGTGTCCGGCTCGCCTTCGACCCCGTCCGGAGCCAGGACGCCCTGCTGTACCCCGAGGGCGTCCTGCTGCTCGACCCGGTCGCCGCCGACGTGGTGCGGGCCTGCGACGGCCGGCGCGACCTGGCCGCCCTCGTCGCCCGGCTGGCCCGCGACTACGACGGCGTCCAGGCGCCCGACGTCGAGCGCCTCCTGGCCGACCTGCGCGACCGCCGGCTGCTGGCCGCGGACGGGTCGGCGGCGGGTCCTGAACGTCCCGGCGGCGCCCTGGCGGGCGGCGCCGCCGGGGCAACCACCTGGACGGGCGGCCATCCCCGTCCGACGGGACTGCTCGCCGAGCTGACCTACCGGTGCCCGCTGCGCTGCGCGTACTGCTCGAACCCGGTGGAGCTGGCGGCGTACCGCGCCGAGCTCACCACCGCTGAGTGGACCGGCGTGTTCGACCAGGCCCGCGCCGCCGGGGTGCTGCAGGTGCACCTGTCAGGCGGCGAACCGCTGCTGCGACCCGACCTGGCGGACCTCATCGGCCACGCGAGCGGCCTCGGGATGTACACCAACCTCGTCACGAGCGGCATCCCGCTCACCGCCGCCCGCCTCGCCGCGCTGCTCGCCGCCGGCCTCGACCACCTGCAACTGTCCATCCAGGACGCCGAGCCCGCCGCCGCCGACGGCATGGCCGGCGGCCGCTTCCACGCCCGCAAGCTCGCCGCCGCCGAGCTCATCCGCGCGGCGGGCATCCCACTCACCGTCAACGTCGTCCTGCACGCCGGCAACACCGATCGCCTCACGCAGATCGCCGAGCTGGCCGTGTCGCTGGGCGCCGACCGGCTGGAGCTCGCCCACACCCAGTACTACGGCTGGGGCCTGCGCAACCGCGCCGCCCTCATGCCGACCCGCGAGCAGGTCGCCGCGTCGGCGCTGGCCGCGGCCGAGGTGCACCGCCGGCACGGCGAGCGGGTCGAGATCGTGTACGTCGAGCCCGACTACCACACCGGACGCCCCAAGCCCTGCATGAACGGCTGGGGCAGCCGCCAGCTCGTCGTGGCGCCCAACGGCGACCTGCTGCCATGCCTGGCCGCCGGCCAGCTGGGCCTGCCGATCCCGTCGGCCCGGACCACCGGCCTGGCGGACGCCTGGCAGCACTCGGCGCTGTTCAACGCGTTCCGCGGTACCGCCTGGATGGCCGACCCGTGCCGCACCTGCGCGCTGCGCGACGAGGACCTCGGCGGCTGCCGCTGCCAGGCGTACCAGCTCACCGGCGACGCCGCGGCCACCGACCCGGCCTGCCGGCTGTCACCGCACCACGACCGCGTCCGCGCCGCCGCCGGCACACCCGCCCGGACACCGGCGATCCCGCGGCGGTCGCGGTGAGGGTCCGCATCCTCGGCAGCGCGGCCGGCGGCGGCATCCCCCAGTGGAACTGTGCCTGCGCCGGCTGCGCGGCGGCCCGGCGCAGCGGGGCGCACCGCACCCAGGACGGCGTGGCGGTCACCGGCGACGGCACGGCGTGGTACCTGGTCAACGCCTCGCCCGACCTGCGCGTCCAGCTGGTGTCGGCCGGCGACCTCGACCCCGGCCCGGGCCGGCGGGACACCCCGATCCGGGGTGTGCTGCTGACCACCGCCGAGCTCGACCACACGGCCGGGCTGCTCGGCCTGCGCGAGGCCGGGCGCCTCGATCTCACCGCCACCGCCACCGTCCTCGCCGCGCTCCCGCTCATCCCGATCCTGCGCCGCTACACCGACCTGCGGACCCACGAGCTGCCGATCGGCGCGCCGCTCGCCCTCGACGGCGGCCTCACCGTGCGGGCCCTGGTCGTCGGGGCGAAGGTGCCCCGCTACGCCGATCCCTGCCCCGACCATCGCCCGGACGACGCCTGGGTCACGGCGCTGCGGATCGGTGACGAGCGGACAGGCCGGTCGTTCGTGTACGCCACCTGCCTGCCGGCGTGGACCGATGCCTTCGACGCGTTCCTCGCCGGGGCCGACGCGGCGCTGCTCGACGGGACGTTCAGCACCGAGGACGAGCCGGCTCGGGCGGCCGGGCTGACCCGCACCCCGCGCGAGATGGGCCACCTGCCGATCGCCGGCGCGCTGCCGGCACTGCGCCGCCACCCCGGCGTCCGGTTCCTGTTCGGGCACCTCAACAACACCAACCCGTACGCGGCCGGGCCGGCCCCGGTCGAGGTCGCCCGCGACGGGCAGGAGCTACTGCTCTGAGCCCCCGATGAGCAGGTGCGAGACGATCATGTCGCCGAGCAGCCGCCGGTAGTGGTCGCGGCGGGCGGGGTCGACCGGGTCGCGCTCGAAGATAGCGGTCAGGGTGTACCGGTTGGCGATGCGGAAGAAGCAGTACGCGCTGATCGCCAGGTGCACGTCGAACGCGTCGACGTCGTGGCGGAACATGCCCTCGGCCCGGCCGCGCTCGAGGATCCGCTCGATCAGCTTGATCGCCGGGCTGTTCAGGGCGGCCAGGCTGTCCAGCTGCGCGATGTGCTCGCCGCGGTGGATGTTCTCGATGCAGACCAGCCGGATGAAGTCCGGGTTGGCCTCGTGGTGGTCGAACGTGATCTCGGCGAGCCGGCGGATCGCCTCGGCCGGCGGCAGGTGGTCGAGGTTCAGCTGGTGCTCGGCGGCGCGGATGCGGGCGTAGGCGCGCTCCAGCACCTCGATGTACAGCTGCCGCTTGCCGCCGAAGTAGTAGTAGATCATCCGCTTGGTCGTGCGGGTCCGCTCGGCGATCTCGTCCACCCGCGCGCCGTCGTACCCCCGGTCGGCGAACTCCCGCGTCGCGACGTCGAGGATCTCCCGGCGGGTCCGTTCGGCGTCGCGCCGGCGTTCGTCACCCTGATCCATCGCGCCCCTTCGCCTGCTCCTGCGCCGCCCAGTCTCGCACGGCGGCGGGCGGTCACGGCCGCGGCGGGCCGTCGGCCAGGGCCGCGAGGACGAGCGCGACACTGCCGTCCGCGTCGGTGACGGCGAGCACCGCGCCGGGCGGCGAGCGGCGCCCAGGTCGGCCCGCTGCTGCCCGGTGCCGGCCGCTGCCTGGTGCTGGTCACCAGCCGCTCCCGCCTGCTCGACCTCGAGGTCGGCTGGCGGCTGAACCTGGGCCCGCTCGAACACCGCGACGCCGTGGCGCTGCTCGCCAGCACCGCCGGCGAGCAGCGGGTCCAGGCCGCCCCCGATGCCTCCGACCGGATCGCGGCGGCCTGCGAGGAGCTGCCCCTCGCGATCCGGATCGTCGGGGCCCGCCTGGCCGGGCACCCGGGCATGGCGCTGCCGCACCTGGCCGAGCGCCTGGAGGACGAGGAGCGGCGCCTCGAGGAGCTGGCGGTCGGCGCGATGTCGGTGCGCCGCAGCATCCTCGACAGCTACGAGGCGCTCGACCCGGAGGCCCGTGCCGCCCTGCGCGCCCTCGGGACCGCCGGCCGGCCGATCACCGGCATGACGGCGTCGGACGTCCTCGGCGTTCCCTCGGCGCAGGCGGACCGGGTGGTCGAGCGCCTCGTGCAGTACAACCTCCTCACCCCGATCGACGAGGAGCGCTATGCGATGTCGGACCTGCTCCGGCTGGTCGCCCGCGAGCAGGACTGAACCCTCACTTGTTGGACTTCGGCAGGCCCGGCGGGTTGACCTCGGAGGTCTGCACCGCCTCGGTGTCGAGGTTGTACGCCGCCAGCCACTGCTTGTAGACGCCGGTCTCGATGAGGTAGTTGATCGCCTCGGCGAGCGCCTTCACGAGGCCGTTGTCCTTCTTGGTGGTGGCCGCGATGAGGCCCTGGAGCGTCTCGCCGGCGCCGGAGTAGACGCCGGCGTTGCGCACCGCGTCCGGGGTGCCCTGGGTCTTGCTGATCTGGAACGCGATGCCGGGGTTCGGTCCGAAGTACGCGTCGATCTGCCCGGACACGATCGCCTTGAACGTGCTGGGCGTGTCGGCGAAGTACTTGATGTCGAGGGTCTTGCCCTCGCCCTTCAGCTTCTCCTGCCAGGCGACCAGGATCTTCTCCTGGTTGGTGCCGGCGCCGACGGCGACCTTGAGGCCGGCGAGCTTCGTGTAGTCCTTGTCGAAGTTCCAGCTGTTGCCGGCCTTCACCGCGAAGCCCAGGTTGTCCTGGCGGTACGAGGCGAAGTCGTACTTCTCCTTGCGCTGCTCGGTGTCGGTGATGTTCGAGAAGCCGACCTCGTTCTTGCCGGAGTCGATGCCGACGAACAGGTTGTCCCACGTGTCGTTGTTGAACTCGGGCGTGAGGCCGAACACGGCGGCGACGAGCCGGCCGAGGTCGGGCTCCGCGCCGGTGACGGTCTTGTCGTCGTCGCCGACGAAGGCGAGCGGCGGGAATCCGGTCGGCAGCGCGCCGAGCCCGACGGTGAGCTTGCCGTCCTTCTTGATCGCTTCGGGGAGCAGGTCGGCGATGCGCTGCTGCCGCTCGACCTTGAGCTCGGTCGGCTTGGCGATGCCGTCGGCCTGGGCGCCGATGGTGACGGTGCCGTTGCTTGCCTCGGCCTGCGCCTCGTCGCCGGTGCCGCAGGCGGCGAGGCTCGCGACGAGAGCGACGGCGACCGCGAACGTCCCTACGGTACGCATGGATCTCCTTGACATTCAGAGCACCTTCGAGAGGAATTCCCGGGTGCGGGCCTGGTTCGGGTGGTCGAGCACCTGGGACGGCGGGCCGTGTTCGACGATCACGCCGCCGTCGATGAAGACGACGGTGTCGGCGACCTCACGGGCGAAGCCGATCTCGTGGGTGACGATGACGAGGGTGGTGCCGCTGTCGGCGAGCCGGCGGATCACCGACAGCACCTCGCCGACCAGTTCGGGGTCGAGCGCGGAGGTCGGCTCGTCGAACAGCAGCAGGCTCGGCTCCAGCGCCAGCGCGCGGGCGATCGCGACGCGCTGCTGCTGGCCGCCGGAGAGCTGCCGCGGGTAGGCGTCGCCGCGGTCGCCGAGGCCGACCCGGGCCAGCAGCTCCACGGCCCGCTCGCGGGCCGCCGGCCGGGCGAGGCGCTTGTGCGCGACGAGCGGCTCGGCGACGTTGTCCTGCGCGGTGAGGTTGGGGAACAGGTTGAAGCTCTGGGCGACGAAGCCGATCCGGGTCCGCTGCCGGCGCACCGCCCGTTCGGGCAGCTCGTGCAGGTGCTGGCCGCGGACCTCGACGCCGATCAGCTCGCCGTGCACGGCGACGTAACCGAGGTCGGGCCGCTCGAGGTGGTTGATGGTGCGCAGCAGGGTCGACTTGCCCGACCCCGACGGTCCGAGGACGGCCACCACATCGCCGGGGCGGACGGTCAGGTCGACGCCCTTGAGCACCTCGCGGAGGCCGAAGGACTTGTGGACGTTGCGGATCTCCAGCGCGGTCGTCATCAGAGGCCCCTTCTGGTCAGCCGGCCCCAGGTCTCGCCCGTGAGGCGCCGCAGCCGCTGGACCGGCGTCGGGGGCAGCGCGTGGACGGAGCCGCGGGCGAAGTACCGCTCGACGTAGAACTGCACGATCGACAGCACCGCGGTGAGGATGAGGTACCACGTCGCGCCCACGATGAGGATCGGCACGAGCGACTCGGGATGCCGCGACTCCAGCACGAACACCGCGCCGAAGAGGTCGAGCAGCGACACGTAGTAGACCAGCGAACTGGCCTTGACCAGTCCGACGAGCTGGTTGCCGTACGCCGGGACGATCGAGCGCAGCGCCTGCGGCAGCACGATGCGGCGCAGTTGCCGGGCCTTGGACAGCCCGAGCGCGTTCGCGGCCTCGATCTGGCCGTGCTCGACGGACAGGATGCCGCCGCGGATGACCTCGGCCGCGTACGCCGCCTCGTTGAGGCTCAGCGCGATGACGCCGATGGCGAGCGGGGTGAGGCTGCTCGTCTGGACCTGGGCGAAGACCGGGCCCCAGGGGATGCCGACGCCGAGGCTCGGGTAGAAGTACGAGAAGTTGAACGTGATGATCAGCAGCAACGGCAGCGGCAGCGCCCGGAAGAACCACACGTAGGCCCAGGCGAGGCCGCCGATCAGCGGGTTGGTGGACAGCCTGCCCAGCGCGACGACCACGCCGAGCAGCAGCCCGAACAGCGCGCTCAGCGCGACGACCTGGATCGTGACGACGACGCCGTCGAGGATCGACTCGCGCGTGAAGAACGCCCCGAACTTGTGCCACTCGTAGTGCTCGTTGGTGAAGATCCCGGTGACGAACTGGGCGAGCACGACCAGCACGGCCGCGCTGACCAGCCAGCGCCAGGGGCGCAGCCGCGGCGTGACCCGGCGCTGCGCGAGCCGGGGGTCCAGCCGGCGCTCGTCGATCGGCGGGCTCAGGGTGACTTGATCGGTCATGGGAGGGCTCCATCGGCAGGGGGCTTGCTGGGAACGTAGGGAGCCCTGCACTATGTTGTCAATCCCTATCGGAAAACTAGCATTTGAGGCCGCCGTGCTCGACAACCCCGCCTGGTACTCGCTGACCGGTCCGCACGCGCACTTCGCGCAGGCCAACGGCTCGGCCCGCCGCTACGACCCCGACATATCGGTGTTCGTCGGTCTCCCCGACCACCGCGACGAGCAGGTGTGGGCGGACCTCGCCGCCCTCGCCGGCCCCGGCGTCGAGGTCCCGGTCACCGGCGCCGAGGTCGCGCCGCCGCCCGACTGGGAGCCGGTGGCCAAGGGCACGGGCGTGCAGATGGTCGACGACGGCATCGACGCCCGCCCCGACGCGGAGGCGGTCGTGCTCGGCGCCGCGGACGCTGCCGACATGGCCGCCCTGGTGGCGCGGACCAATCCCGGACCGTGGCGCCCGCGCACGTTCGAGCTCGGCACGTACCTCGGGATCCGCCGCGACGGCCGCCTCGTGGCGATGGCGGGCGAGCGGCTGCACCCGCCCGGCTGGACCGAGATCAGCGCGGTCTGCACCGACGCCGAGCATCGCGGCCAGGGTCTGGCCGGCCGGCTCGTGCACGCCGTCGCCCACAACATCCGCTCACGCGGCGACCAGGTGCTGCTGCACGCGGCGGCGAGCAACACCAACGCGATCCGGCTGTACCGGCAGCTCGGCTTCCGGCTGCGGCGCGAGACCACGTTCGCCGTCTACCGCACGCCCCGCTAGTCGTCATGGGTGCGGTGGAACCACCACCTGCCGGTCACGTGGGTCCACCGCTCCTCGGGGTAGCGCGTCTGGGGCGGCGTGTCGGTGGCGTACAGGTACGCGTACTCGTAGTTGTACTGCCACGACGAGTCGGGCACCTGGACGTAGATGACGCCGGCGCTGGTGCGGATGCGCTCGATCGGCATCCCGGAGCGCTTGACGGCGCTCTCCACCCGGTCGAAGTCGGCCCGGGCCTGGGCGTCGAACGGGATGACGCCGGGCTCGCACTGCGGTGGTCCGTCGTAGAAGGTGCCGTGGGCGTACTCCAGGATCCGGCAGTCACCGTCCCGGTGCCAGTACCAGACCCGCAGCTCCTCGACCACCGGCCGGACCGTCGTGTCGAGCCGCTCCACGTCCCGCGGCCACTGGCTGGGCTGGGGCGGCGCGCCGGGGACGAGCCCGGCGACCACGGCGCGCAGCGTGCCGCCGCCGGGCAGGCTCACCGTGCCGCCGCCGGGCAGCGGGATCGGGCCGGCGACCGCCAGCATGAGGTACGCGACCGAGGCGCCCGCCGCGCCGAACGCGGTGGCGCGCAGCCGGCGCCGGCGGTGCGTCGCGCGGCGGGCTCTCGCCGCGGCGGCGCGGCCGTCGAACCGCACGGCGGGCAGGCCCGGGGCGTGGGCGCGCAGGTACGCGACGACGGCGTCGTCGGCGGTGGGTTCCATCACTGCCGCCCTTCCATCAGGAGGGTTCGCAACCGGGCCAGCGCCCGGGAGTTGTGGGACTTGACGGTGCCGATCGAGATCCCGAGCTCCCACGCGGTCTCCGCCTCGGTGAGGTCGAGCAGGTGGCGCAGCACGACGACCCGTCGCTGCGCGGCGGGCAGCCGGGCGAGGGCCCGGACCACCTCGTTGCGGTCGTCGGCGGCCTCGGCGTGGCTCGGCACGGCGCCTTCGGGCGGCGCGTCGGTGAGCACCTCGCGGCGGGTGCCGCGCCAGCGGTCGATCCGCAGGTTGACGAGGACCTTGCGGGCGTACGCCCGCGGATCGGTGCTGACCGCCCGCGGCCAGGACCGGTAGGTGCGCTCGAACGTGGTCTGCACCAGGTCCTCGGCGTGGCTGCGGTCGCCGGACAGCAGCAGCGCGACCCGGAGCAGGTAGGGGCCGGTGGCGGCGGCGAACGCCGCGAACTGCTCGTCCCGGCCGCCGGACACGCGGACCTCGACGCGTGCGGGTTCGGCACTCATACCCTCCATCACGCCGCTGCGGGCGCGATGGTTGTCATCCGTCGTACAGCGCCGACACCCACGCGGGCGACGCTCGCCGGGCTCGGCGTGCGCCGGCTCGTCGTCGCGGGCGCCCAGTCCGACTTCTGCGTCCGGGCCACCATGCAGCGCGCCGCCGCGGACGGCTTCGACGTCACGCTCGTGAGCGACTGCCACACCACGAGCGACGCGTCGTTCGACGGCGTGGCCATCGGTGCTCGGCAGATCGTCGCGCACACCAACCTGTACATGAGCACCCTGCGCTATCCGGCCCAGGCCTTCGCCGCCGTCCCGCACGACCAGGTCGAGCTCGCCTAGGTGCGGAACTCGCGGCGGTAGGCGGCCGGGGTCGTGGCCAGGGCGTCGCGGAAGCGGCGGCGCAGGTTCACCGCCGAGGACAGGCCGACGCGCTTGGCGATCGTCTCGACCGGCAGGTCGGTCTCCTCCAGCATGGCCCGGGTGCTGGCCAGGCGCCGGTCGAGCAGCCAGCGGCCCGGCGACGTGCCGAGCTGCTCGGCGAAGTGGCGGTTGAGGGTGCGCGGCGACATGCCGGACTCGGCGGCCATGTCGTGCAGGGTCAGCGGCCGGTCCAGGTTCGCGATGATCCAGTCGAGCAGCGGCGCGAGCGAGTCGGGGACCGGGCCGGTCGTCGGCAGCGCCGGGAACTGGCGCTGGCCGCCCTCGCGGTGCGGCGCGGCCGACAGCTGCCGGCCGATGCGCATCGCCAGCGCCGCGCCGTGCTCGCGCCGCACCTGGTTGAGGCACAGGTCGACGGTCGTGGCCGAGGCGCCGGCCGTCGCCACGTCGCCGTGGTCGGCGTACAGCACCGTCGCGTCGGCGCGGACCCGCGGGTAGTGCCGGGCCAGCTCGTCGACGAGCTCCCAGTGCACCGCCGCCCTGCGCCCGTCGAGCAGGCCCAGGCTCGCCGGGACGAACACCCCCGAGCACACCGCGACGATCCGGGCACCGCGGGTGTGTGCGGCCAGGACGGCGTCGCCGAGGTCGGCCGAGATCCGCGGCCCGTGGCACCAGCCCGCGATGAGGATCGTGTCGGCCGTGGCGAGCGCCTCCAGCCCGGCCCCGACGAGGATGTCGGCGCCGATCGTCGTTGGCAGCAGTCCCGGCCGCTCGGCGCACAGCCGGAACGTGTAGTGCTGCGGGATCTCCGTCCCGTGGTAGCCGAACACGGCCGACGCGCACGTCACCGGATACATCTCCTGGCCCCGGCCGACGAGCGCGACCACGCGGTGCTGCATGGCACGAATGTACCCAATGATGTCCCTCCCGGCGCCTGCGCGACCCCGCCGTCGCGACCAGAATTGGCGATCATGGAGTTCGTCAGATGACCGCGGTCGTCGACCGCGGGCCGGTCACGCCTGCCCGGAGTTCGCTCTGGACCAGGGATTTCACGTTGTACTGCACCGCCCGCGTGGTCTCGCTGCTGGGCGACGCGATGATGCCCGTCGCGGCGGCGCTGGCGGTCGGCGCCGTCTACGGCGTGTCCGGCGTGGGGTACGTTCTTGCCGTCTGGACCGCCCCCTATGTCCTGTTCGTGGTGTTCGGCGGCGTCTTCTCCGACCGGATCGGCGCGCAGACGATGATGGTCGGCGCCGACGTTGTCCGCGTGGTCACGCAGGGTGCCCTGGCGGTGGCGTTCTTCGCCGGTACCCCGCCGCTGTGGCTGCTGCTGACCGCCGCGCTGCTCTCGGGTACCGCCGCCGCCATGTTCCAGCCGGGCGTCAACGGCATGGTCCCGCTCGTCGCGAAGGACCCGCAGCGCGCGAACGGCACGCTGAAGATCGCCGACGCCGCCACCCAGCTCGCCGGCCCGGTCCTCGCCGGGCTGCTGATGGCCTTCGCCGGCGCCGGCCCGGTGTACGCCATCGACGCCGCCACGTTCCTGCTGAGCGGCCTGTGCCTGGTCCTGATCCGCCGCGCTCCCGCCCGCGTTCGTCACGGTGACTCGACGGTACTGCGTGATCTGCGCCGCGGCTGGCAGGAGTTCCGCTCCCGCAGCTGGATGTGGTCGGTGATCGTCGTGTGGGTCTTCTTCGGCCTGTTCGTCTTCGGCCCGTACATTCCGCTCGGCTCCCAGCTCATCAGCGACCGCCTGGGCGCGGCCGCCTACGGCTGGACGATGGCGGGTCTGGGCGCGGGCACGGTGATCGGCGGCCTGGTAGCGATCCGCTTCCGCCCGGCCCGTCCGCTCGCCGCCGGCGCGGTGGCGTTGACCGGCTTCATCGCGATCCCCCTGACGATCGTCCTGGAGTCCCCGCTGCCGACGCTGGTCGCCGGCCACCTCCTGGGCGGCGCCGCGTGGGCGTTCTGGTCGGTGATGTGGTCGACGAGCGTCCAGACGCAGGTCGCCCCGGAGGTCCTGAACCGCGTCACGGCCTACGAGGTGGCCGGCTCGGTCTCGGGCGCCGCCGTGGGTCAGGCCCTGGTCGGCCCGGCATCGACGGTGGTGGCTCCGCGCGACCTGCTGCTCGTAGCGACGGTGGTGACCGCGGCGGTCTGCGTCGCCCTCCTCCTCATCGCCCCGGTCCGCCGCCTCCGCCGCGCCCCGATCCAGCTGCTGGCTGAGCACTCCGGTGCGGAGGAACTCCGGCCGAGCCCCGCCGCCACGGCCACCACCTGACCCGCACCGCGGTTACGCACTCACCGCGGTCGTCACCTCCCGGCCTGCGCTCGTGCCTAGCGGCGGGCCCGGCGTTCGACGAGGCCGGACTCGTACGCGAGCATCACCAGCTGCGCGCGCGTGGTGACGTGCAGCTTGGCCAGGAGGTGGCCGATGTGCGTCTTGACCGTGGTCTGGCCGACGTACAGGCGGTCGCCGATCTCCGCGTTCGACAGGCCGCGGGCGATGAGGACCAGCACCTCACGCTCGCGGGCGGTGACGCCGGTCAACTCGGCGGGCGGGGCCAGGTCGGGCGGCGCGGCCCGGGCGAACTCCTCGATGAGCCGCCGGGTCACCGCGGGCGCCAGTAAGGCCTCCCCGGCCGCCACGACCTCGACCGCCCGCAGCACCTCGGCCGGTTCGGCGTCCTTGAGCAGGAACCCGCTCGCCCCCGCGCGCAGCGCCGCGAACACGTACGCATCCAGGTCGAACATCGTCAGGATGATCACGCGTGCGGCCGAGGTCGCGGTGATCTCCCGGGTCGCCGCGATGCCGTCCATGTCGGGCATGCGGACGTCCATGAGAATCACGTCCGGCCGCGTCTGCCCGGCAACCCGGATCGCCTCGACACCGGTGCCGGCCTCGCCGACCACGTCCATCCCCGAGGTCTCCAGCAGCACCCGGAAACTCCCGCGCAGCAGCGCCTGGTCGTCGGCCACCAGCACCCGGATCGGGGGCGTCACGCTTCCTCCTTGTGGCCCTGTCGCACCGCCGCCGTCGGTTGCGAGCGCGCGGATGGCGGCCGTCACGCGGGCTCCTCGTGGTACGGAATCCTTGCCAGGACTCGGAAACCGCCCTCCGGACGTGGACCGGCGCTGAACGTTCCACCGTACGCGGCGATCCGCTCACGCATCCCGATCAAGCCGTGCCCGCCCGGGCGACGGCGCGGGCTACGACCGTGGTCACGGCCGGGCGGCGGCCCGCTGTCTGGGCGGCCTTCGTCGCAGACCTCCACGCTCACTTCGCTCGCCGCTGCTGTCACACCCACCCGGCAGCGCGTGGGCGCCGCATGCTTCACCACGTTGGTCAATGCCTCCTGCACGATCCGATACACCGGGAGCTCCAGCGTCGCTGGTAATCGCTCGGTGTCCCGCAGCGTCACGTCGACGGTGACGCCCGCGGCCGTGGCCCGGCGGGCGAGCGCCGGCAGGGCTGCCATCCCGGGTGGCTCGTGCTCGCCCGGGTCGTCATCCGACCGGAGCACACCGAGCAGGTGCCGCATCTCGGCCAGCGCTCCCTTGCTGGTGGTCTCGATGACCCGCAACGCGTCGCGCACCTCGTCGGGCCGCCGGTCGGCGACGTGCCCGGCGACCGCCGCCTTGATCGCGATGACCCCCATGCTGTGCGCGACGCTGTCGTGCAGTTCGCGGGCGATCCGCAGGCGCTCCTCGGCGACCGCGCTGCGGGCCGCCTGCTCCGCCGCGCGCTGCGCGAACAGCCGCCGGTCGCGGACGATCTGCCCGGCCGTCCAGGTGCAGGCCAGCACCGCCGCGAGCAGGGCGAGCACCTGCGGCCGGCCGATCCACCAGCCGGGCACGCCGCGCGGGCTGCCGACCGCGGTGAGCAGCCCGACACCGCCGAGGCTGACCAGCACGGCGGTCACGGCGCGCACCCGCCGCGGGCGCGAGGTGGCGGACGAGCAGTGGAACATCGCATACGCAGTGGCGACGAACGGCAGTTGCGCCCCGTCCAGCATCGACCAGCCCAGCGACGCGGCGAGCACGACACCGAACACCAGTCGGGGCCGCAGCCGGACGGCCGCGATCGGCAGCGCGGCCGCGGCAGCCAGCAGACCCCGGGCCCACGCCGCCGCGCCGTGCTGCCCGGCGACCGCGCTCACGACGAACACCACCGCGGCGATCGCAGCGGCCAGGCCGTCCAGCGCGATCAGCAGGCGGCGGTGCATCTCGTTCACGCGGTCCACCGTATGCGGCGGCGCGGCGGCACGCCTCGGACCACGGTAGGAGCTTTGGGATCGGACCACGGTCGGATGTTTCCGGCCGCCCGATCCGGCAGCCTTGGGCCCGTGATTGAGGTCCGCGAAGTTTCCAAGCGATACGGCGGGATTCAGGCCGTCGACGCGCTCACCTTCACCGTCCGGCCGGGACGGGTCACCGGGTTCCTCGGCCCGAACGGTGCCGGGAAGTCCACGACCATGCGCATGGTCGTCGGCCTGGCCCGGCCGAGCGCCGGCGAGATCCGCGTCGGCGGCCGGCGGTATGAGGGGATCCCCCACCCGCTCGGGCACGTCGGCGCGCTGCTCGAGGCCGACGCCCTGCACCCCGGCCGCACCGCGTTCGACCACCTGCTGTGGCTGGCCCAGAGCAACGGCATCGGCCGGGCCCGGGTCCGCGAGGTGCTCACGCAGCTCGGCCTCGACGGGGTCGCCCGGCGCCGGATCCGCGGCTTCTCCCTCGGGATGCGCCAGCGCCTCGGCCTGGCCGCGGCGCTGCTCGGCGACCCGCCCGTGCTGCTGTTCGACGAGCCCGTCAACGGCCTCGACCCGGAGGGCGTGCGCTGGCTGCGCCAGCTGGTGCGCTCCTTCGCCGCGGAGGGGCGCACCGTGTTCGTCTCCAGCCACCTCATGAGCGAGATGGCGATCACCGCCGACCACCTGATCGTTATCGGTCACGGCCGGCTGCTGGCCGACGCCCCGCTCGCGTCGTTCGTCGGTGACGGGACGTCACTCGAGGACGCGTATCTCCGCCTCCAGGAGCGTGCTCGATGACCGCCGTGATGCTGGCCGAGTGGACGAAGCTGCGCACGATCCGGTCCACGGTGTGGACGCTGGCGCTCACGTTCCTGATCAGTGTCGGTCTGGCGGCCGCCAGCGGCTTCTCCGTCCGCAATGCGTACGAGAGCGGCAACGCCGCCATGGTGCGCCCCGACTTCGACCCGGTCTACTCCGGTTTTGTGGGGTTGTTGTATGGGCAGCTGGCGCTCATCACGTTCGGTGCGCTGCTGGTGACGAGTGAGTTCGGCACCGGCACCATGCGGGCGACGCTCGCCGCGGTGCCGCGGCGTGGCCTGGCATACGGGAGCAAGCTGCTCGTGGGGTGCGGCGCCGCGCTGGTCGTCGCGGTGGCCACGGTGCTCGTGTCATGGCCGGTCAACCAGGCCGGCCTGGGGCCGTACGGCACGTCGATGGCCGCGCCGGGCGTGCCCCGCGCGCTGGCGGGCGCGGCCGTCTACCTGACGCTGATCTACCTGTTCTCGGCGGGCGTGGCGGCGATCCTGCGCAGCACCGCGTTGACGCTGGGCATCCTGATCCCGCTGTTCTTCATCGTCGGCCCGGTCCTGAGCCGCATCCCGGGCGTGTCCGCGGTCGCCCGGTATCTGCCCGACCAGGCCGGCCAGCGGCTGATGGACACCGAGGACCCGTTACCGGCGCTGCTGGCGCTGATCGCCTGGACAGCGGCCGCGGTGGGCGCGGGCTACGCGTCGGTGCGCAGCCGCGACGTCTGATTCCCGGGCCGCAGCCGGCGGCGGCGGACCTCCGTGCCGCGGTCCCAGATGAGCCGGTTGAGGGCGTCCCGGTCCAGCCGGCTCGGGACCTTTGCGGTCGCATCGGCTTCGGCTCCGGCCAGGGACTCGCTGCTGGTCCTCGCCTTGGTCCCCGCCCTGGTGCTCGCCCTGGTGCCGGCTCCGGTTCCGGCCGCAGTTCCGGCGTTGGCCCCGGCCTCGGCTCGAAGGTTGGCCTCGGCCTTCGCGCGGGGCACAGTCTCGGTCTCGGCCTTCGCGCGGGCCTTCGCCGCTGCCCTGGGCTCCACGCCCGGATCGGTTTCGGACAGGATCTCGCGGCGGGCCACCGCGGCGGCCGAGACGCGCTCGCGGTAGTCGCGGAACACCTGGACCTCGCCGTTGGGCCAGTTGAGCTCGGTGTAGGCCATGCCGTGGTACGCGTAGTCGACGAGCGTGGAGACGTCGACGGCGGTCTCCTTGAGGAGGTCCGGAGTTGCCGTGATGGTCACCAGGCCGCCGATGCGGTCGACCCGCTCGGTGAACCCGCGCGGCGTGATCCACGGGGCCTGCCAGCTGCCGCGGGGCTGGTCCCGCAGGGAGCGCCGGGCGGCGAGCGCGGTGTCGAGGCCGTGCGTGTGCCACCTGACCGTGCCGTCGGGGGCGCCGCGCAGGGGCAGGCGCTGCCGGAGGTCGCGTGCGGCCTTGTGGGTGAACGGCGTGAGGAGCGCCGGCACGAGGGCGATGGGGTCGGCGGGCTCCGCGTCGAACGGGTTCAGGTCCAGGTGGGGGCGGTCGATGAGGACGATGGTGCCGGGGACGCGCTGGTACGCCAGGCCCCACAGCAGCCGGCCCAGCAGACGTGCGCCGGCCCAGTCCGACAGCACGTGCCACGTGCCGTGGTAGAAGTTCGTGCTGAACCGGATCGGAGTGCCGGGGCGGAGCGTCACGACGGTGTACTCCCGGCCGTCGAGCCACAGCCGCCGACGGTGCAGCTTCATCCGGTCACCGACGTGCGAACCGGCGCCCGGCCGTGGCCTCCCGTGCAAACTCGTACACCCCCGTGCGACGAAGTTCCGACGGTTCCATTGCAGCACCGGGCACAACCGGGTTTCGAGGGCATGCGGGCGCGCACCGGCTGCCAGGTGCGCCGGGTCGAACCGGCCCGGCGTCACCGGCGGTGACGGTGCTGGCGTCACGCCGACGAAAGCACGGCGACAGCGGCATCGAGGGCCTGGGACCGCAGGTCGGGCGGCAGGTGCGGAACGAGGCCGGCCAGTGCCACGGTCCTCCAGTAGGGGCTGGTGATGGCGACGGCGGCGGCCAGCGCCCCGGGGAGCAGGTCAGGTGGTATCGGCAGCTCGGCCAGGAGGTGGGCGCGCCAGGACTCGCCGGGAACCTCGACCGCCTCCGCCAGTACCTCGGCGGGCCGGTACTCCGCGAGGGCGAGCAGCTCCCGCGCCCGCCACAGGTCGCGGCGGATCGCGCGGGTGCCGGTCACCGCCAGGTGCAGGGCGGTGTCGCGGTCCCGCTCCGGCAGGTGCGGCAGCAGTTTGGTCATGGCCTCACCACGGGCGCCGGGGTCGGTGATGGCCAGGGCGGCGGCGAAGGTCCGCACGACGACGACGGCCTGCTCGTCCGGCGGCAGGTGCGGGATGACGTGAGTCAGCAGCTTGACGCGGCCGAGCCCGGGCCACTCGACACTGGCCGTGAGGTCGTCGTCCGCGAGGGTCGTGGCGTCGGCGAGGGCCTGCCGGCGGGCGGCCGCGCACGCGTCGTCGGGCAGGTGTGGCAGCAGGAGCAGCAGTCTCGCGACGCGTGCGCTGCCCGGCGCGGTGGTCATCGTGTCGGCCAGTGCCTGCCGCAGGACGGCGGTTCGCAGGTCCGGTTCCAGATACGGGGCGAAGGCGACCACCGCCGCGGCACGTGAGCCGGCAGGCGCGAAGTCGTCGAGCGCGGCGAGCGTCCGGCCGTGCAGGTGAGCCGGCAGGTACGGCATGAGCGCCGTCAGCCGCTCGAACCGCGCGTGCTCGAACGGGATCGCGGCGGCGGCCGTCAGCGCCGCCTCGACGGCCGTCGCGCGCTCGTGCGCTGCCAGGTGCGGCACGAGACCGAGCAGCGCCCGGGACCGTGGGTCGGGGTCGGTGATGGCGTAGGCCGCGTCCAGTGCGCCGGCCCGCAGGTCGGGCGGCAGCAGCGGCGCCAGGTCGGCCAGGGCCGCGCCGCGCCAGAAGGGCGCGGAGATGCTGAGCGCCGCGTCCAGCACCGTGCGCAGCCGGTCGGCCGGTAGGTACGGGGCGAGCCGGCGCAACTCCCACCCCGTCGCCGGTGCCGCGAGGACGGCGGCCAGGACCTCGTCGAGTTGCTCCGGCGGGAGGTGCGGCGCGAGCTTGACCATCGTGCCGGTGCGCAACTCCTCGTCGCCGAACGCGGCCGCGATGGCCAGCGTCTCCACCGGCACGTGCGGCGCGAGCCCTTCGAGCAGTTCGGCCCGCTGCCACTCCTCGTCGACGGACGCGGCCGCGGCGAGCGCCGAGGGCAGCAGGTCGGCGGGCAGCAGCGGCACGAGGTACTCCAGGACACCGCACCGGTCCAGGTCCGTGGCCAGCCGGGGGACGTGCGACAACGCCTCCGCGGGCGACCACACGCCGGCCGTGACCAGCAGCTCGACCAGGCCGGCCGACAGGCCGCCGGTGATCTCGGTCCGCCGCCGCGCCACCTCGAACGAGGCCCCCTGGATCGCCGCCGACCGCTCCATCGCGCCATTGTCCCGGACGACCCGCTGAGACGCCGGTCACAGTTGGTCGTTCCGCATCACGTTCGGGGCGGCTGATTCGCTCTCAGGTTGGCAGAAGGAGGCAATCCATGACCGACCCGACGACGCAGGTGTTCAGTCAGCAGCGGGAGCTGCTGTTCTCGGTGGTCTACAACATCCTCGGCACCGTCGCCGACACCGAGGACGTCCTGCAGGAGACCTGGCTGGCCTGGAGCGGGCGCCAGCAGGGCGCCGAGCCCGTCGAGAACCCCCGCGCCTATTTGGTGCGCGTCGCCGTCAACCGGGCCCTCGCCCAGCAGGCGGTGATCAGCCGGCGGCGCGAGACCTACGTCGGGCCGTGGCTGCCCGAGCCGATCGTGCGGCCCCTCGAGGAGCATGACACGGAGTCGGTGTCGATGGCGATGCTCGTGGTGCTGGAGACGCTCACGCCGCTCGAGCGTGCGGTGTTCGTGCTGCACGAGGTGTTCGGGTACGCCCACACCGAGATCGGCGACATCCTCGGGCGCAGCGCCGCGGCCGTCCGGCAGGTGGCGCACCGGGCGCGGGAGCACGTGCACGCGCGGCGGCCCCGGTTCGAGCCCGACCCGCGGGTGCAGCGGGAGGCGACCGAGCGGTTCCTCGCGGCGGCGCTCGGCGGTGACCTCGACGCGCTGATGGAGATCCTGGCGCCCGACGTGACGCTGTGGGGCGACGGCGCCGGCAACGCGGGCGGCGTGCGGCCGATGCAGGGGCGGGACAAGGTCGCCAGGCTGCTCGCGGCGCTCGCGGGGAGGTCGGGCGAGGGGCTCGACGTGCGGTACCGCAGCGTCAACGGCGAACCGTCGGCCCTGCTGGTCACCGGCGGCGTGCCCTTCGCCGTGGTCACCCTCGACCTCACGCCTGACGGCCGGCAGGTCAGCGGCATCTACGTCGTCGCCAACCCCGACAAACTCACCCACGTCGACTAGGAGCCATCGATGCGCATCGCGAAATGGATCGTCGTCGCCGTCTGGCTCGTCGTGCTGGTGCCGGCGCTGCTGCTCGCCGGCCGGCTCGGCGACGTCGAGGAGAACGACAACGCGGCGTGGCTGCCCGGCAACGCCGAGTCGACCGCGGTGGTCGAGCGGGCCGCCCGGTTCCAGCCCGGCGACACCGTGCCCGCCATCGTCATCTACGACCGGCCCGGCGGCGTGACCGACGCCGATCTGGCCAAGGCCCGCGCCGACGCCGACGCGTTCACCCGCCTCGACGGTGTCGTCGGCCGGCCGCAGGGGCCGGTCAGGTCGGACGACGGCGAGGCCATCCAGACCGTCGTGCAGGTCCACAAGGACAGCGAGGGGTGGGCCGGCATCGGCCGGATCGTCGACGCGATCACGGCCGTCGGCCGGGCGGACGCGAACGGCCTCGGGTTCCACGTCACGGGTCCGGCCGGCCAGGCGTCCGACTCGATCAAGGCGTTCAGCGGGGGCGGCGGCCTCACGATGATCACCGCGCTGGTGGTCGTGGTGATCCTGCTGCTCACCTACCGCAGCCCGATCCTCCCGCTGCTGCCGCTGCTCACCGCCGGCGTCGCGCTGGTGACGTCGGAGGCGGTGATCTACCTGCTGGCCGAGCACGCCGGGCTGACCGTGAACACGCAGACGAGCTTCATCCTGACGGTGCTGGTCTTCGGCGCCGCCACGGACTACGCGATGCTGCTCATCTCCCGGTATCGCGAGGAGTTGCGCGTCCACGCGGACCGCCACGAGGCGATGGCCAAGGCGCTGCGCCGCAGCGGGCCGGCGATCGTCGCCAGCGCCGCGACCGTCGCGGTGAGCCTGCTGCTGCTCATGCTGGCCACTCTGAACTCCACCCAGGGCCTCGGCCCGGCCTGCGCGATCGGCATCCTGGTCGGGCTGCTCGCCATGGTCACCCTGATGCCGGCCCTGCTGGTCATCTGCGGCCGGTGGATCTTCTGGCCGGCCAGGGCGGGGGTCGGGTCGGAGAGCGGCGGCGGACGAATCTGGGCCCGGGTCGGCGCCGCCATCGAACGCCGGCCGCGGGCCGTGTGGATCGGCACCGCGCTCGTTCTCGGCGCCATGGCGCTCGGCGTGCCGGCGCTCAAGGCCGACGGCCTGTCGGTCGCCGACCAGTTCACCGGCAAGCCGCCGACGGTCGTGGGGGAGGAGATCCAGGCCCGGCACTTCCCGGCCGGTTCGGGCGACCCGGTCTACGTCGTCGCGGACGCCGCCGCGGCGGAGCAGGTGCGCTCCGCGCTGTCGGCCGTGCCCGGGATCGCCGGCGTGGCGCCGCCGCTGGTCAAGGACGGCGAGGCGCTGCTGCTCGCCGAGCTGACGGACGATCCCAGCAGTACCGCGGCGATGGACGCCGTCGAACGGGCCCGCGCCGCCGTGCACCGGATCGCCGGGGCGGACGCGCAGGTCGGCGGCACCACGGCCGTCATGCTCGACACGCGGCTCGCGGCCGCGCGGGACTCGCGCGTCATCATCCCGATGGTCCTGGTGGTGGTGTTCGGCATCCTCGCGCTGCTGCTGCGGGCGGTCGTCGCCCCGCTGCTGCTCATGGCGACGGTGGTCCTGTCGTTCGCGGCCGCCCTCGGCGTCAGCGGTCTGGTGTTCACGCACGTGTTCCACTTCGGCGGGGCGGAGGCGTCGTTCCCGCTGCTGACGTTCGTGTTCCTGGTCGCGCTGGGCATCGACTACAACATCTTCCTGGTGACCCGGGTGCGCGAGGAGGCGGTGCGGCACGGCACCCGCCGCGGCGCGCTGACCGGCCTGTCGGCGACGGGCGGCGTCATCACGTCGGCCGGGCTGGTCCTCGCCGGCACGTTCGCGGCGATGGGGTCGCTGCCCCTGGTCTTCGCGGCGGAGCTCGGCTTCGCGGTGGCGTTCGGCGTCCTGCTGGACACCCTCGTGGTCCGCTCGGTCCTCGTCACCGCCCTGACCCTGGACGTGGACCGCTGGATGTGGTGGCCCGCGAGGCTGCCGTCACCGGGTGAGGTAGGCGAGCACCGCGAGGACGCGGCGGTGGGTGTCGTCGGAGTCCACCAGGCCTAGCTTCTGGAAGATGGCCCGCATGTGGGTCTCGACGGTCCGCTCGGTCACGACGAGCCGCGTGGCGAGCGCCGCGTTCGACCAGCCCTCGGCCACCAGGCCGAGCACCTCCCGCTCGCGGGCGGTGAGCGCGGCGAGCCCGTCGTCGCGCAGCAGCGCCCCCACCAGCGCCGGGTCGAGCGCGGAACCGCCCGCGCCGACCCGGCGCACCGCGTCGAGGAAGTCGTCGACGTGCAGGACCCGGTCCTTGAGCAGGTAGCCGAACGCACCCGTCGGCACCAGCTCCACCGGGTGCTGGCGCACCACGTGCTGCGACAGCAGCAGGATCGGCAGCGCCGGGTGCTCCGCCCGCAGCTGCCGGGCGGCCCGGGCGCCGTCGTCGGTCATCTGCGGCGGCATCCGCACGTCGACCACGATGAGGTCGGGCCGCTCCCGCCGCACGGCGTCGACGAGCGCGTCGGCGTCGCCGACCGCGGCGGCGATCTCGTGGCCCGCCTCGGACAGCAGCCGGGTGAGGCCCTCGCGGAACAGCACCGAGTCCTCGGCGACGACGACGCGCACGACTACACCACCGCCCGCACGACCGTGCCGGCCCCGGCCGGGCTGACGATCTCGATCCGGCCGCCGAGCGCCGCGACCCGGTCGCCGAGCGCGGTCAGCCCGAACCCGGCGACCGCCCCGCCCCGCCCGTCGTCGCCCACCTCGACGTGCAGCCGCGCGGCGACCGCCCGGACCGTCACCCCGATCCGGGTCGCCCCGGCGTGCTTGAGCGCGTTGGCGAGGCACTCGGCGATCACGTAGTACGCCGTGGTGGCGGCCGCCTCGGAGACGTCCGCGTCGTCGACCCGCACGTCGACCGGGACGGGGGAGTCGCGCACCAGGTCGCCGACCGCGGCGGCCAGGCCCTCGTCGAGCCGGCTGGGCCGCATGCCGTGGGCGATGCGGCGCAGCTCGGCGACGGTCGCCTCCAGACCGGCGACCGCCGCGTCGAGCTCGGCGTGGACCGGCCCGTCCGGCGCGAGGGTCCGCTGTACCGACCGCAGCCGCATGCCGACCGCGAGGATCCGCTGCTGCGCGCCGTCGTGCAGGTCGCGTTCGAGCCGCTGCCGCTCCTCGGCGACCGCCGCCACGAGCCGCGCCCGGCTGGTCCGCGCGTCCTGCAACGCCTGCCGCAGCTCGATCCGCAGCCGGCTCACCTCGATCGGCAGCCGCGCCTCGACCGCGAGCTCCCGGGCCTGCCGCCGCCGGCGCGCGGTCGAGCGGCCCAGCACGAGCGCCCCGACCTCGGCGTCGCGTGCCGCCAGCGGCAGCAGGTGCTCCGGTGGTACCGGAACCGCCGCACCGGCCAGATCGACGTAACCGTCGGCGCCGGGCAGCCGCAGCAGCACCCGCAGCGCCGGGTCGCCGAGGCCGGCCCGCAGCGCGGCCTCCACCTCCTCCGGCTGGGCCCGCCCGTCGCGGACCGCGCCGACGAACCGCCGGATCGAGGCCACCATCACGGTCCGCTCCCGGTCGAGCAGCCGCCCGGCGGCGCCGTGCACCCGCCGGTGCAGCGGCAGCAGCGCCAGGGCGGTGACGAACGCGGCCGCCGTGATGCCGACCCGGTCGTCGGCCCGCGCGCTCACCTGCGCGACACCGAGCACCACGAGCGCGAACACCCCGGCCGACACGAGCGACGTGACGAGCCAGGACACCGTCCCGCTCAGCAGCCGGTCGACGTCGAGCAGGTCGTGGCGCAGGATCGCGATCGCGACGGCCGCCGGCACGAACAGCACCATCGCGGCGAGGAAGCCGGTGTACGCCACCTCGACCGGGACGCCGGCGAACTCGGCCACCCACCCCGCGGCGAGCAGCACGGGCACGGACATCGCGCCGAGCATCAGCCACCGCAGCTGCACGCGGGTGAGGTCGTCGCCGCCGCGGTACCGCGTGACGAGCGCGGCCACCGCCGCGCCCAGCACCGCCAGCAGCACCAGCCCGGCCACGACGTCGAGCACCCGGAACGCCGCGATGCCCAGCGGCAGCGGCGTGGTGCCGGGCAGCGGCCCGCCGCGGTCGGAGTACCCCAGCGGCTCCAGGCCGATGACGGCGACCACGAGCGCCGCCGCCCCGAGGAACGCCCACGGCACCGCCCGCCAGCGCCGCCCGGGCAGCAGCCCGGTGGGGAACACCAGGCACAGCCCCACGAACCCGGCGAAGTTGAAGACCCAGCCCCCGGCGCCGAGCAGCGCGCCGACATGCGCCCCGGGCAGCGGGTGCGCCGTCGCGTAGGACGCGCCCCAGTCCTCCAGGGCCCACGTGAGCGCCGGCGCGGCACCGAGCCCGGCGAGCGCCGGCCCGGCCGGGCTCTGCGGCCGCCGCCACCCCACCAGCAGCCCGAGCAGGACCGTCGGCGACAGCGCGACGAGCGCCTGCGCCGCCGCGCCGGCCGGCGAGACGGCGAACAGCAGGACCACGCCCGCGGCGTACGCGAGCACGGCCACCGCGAGCCAGCGCCGGACGGTCACGGCGACCATGCTGCCGTACCGCACCCGCCGCACGCATCCGTGCCAGCACACAGACGCAGGACCGGCGCTGGCACGGATGGCGGGCGGCCGCGCGGCCACCACGCTGTACACCATGGAACTCATCGTCATGCTGCTCGTGCCGTTCCCGGTCGGCCTGCTCGTCCGCAACCGGCCGGCGGCCTTCGTCACGTACGTCGCCGTGCACGGCTTCGTGTTCACGGCCCAGACCCTGAACCTGCTCGTCGAGTGGGTGGGCGGCTCGACCGAGGCGTTCGGCGCGTACCCGGACGCGTCGGACACGGAGCTGCTCGCCTACCTCGTGGTGAACGCGGTGATCTTCGCCGCCGGGCTCGGCCTGGTCTGGCTGGGCAGCCGCCTGGGCGCCCGCCGCCGCGCACGGGCCGCCGCCCCGGTGGCCCTGGACTCGTAGGCCCCGGGTCAGGCCGCCCGTGTCAGCCGGCCTCGAGCAGGGGCTGCCCGTGCCCGAAGCACGTGATCGAGGCGCCGAGCCCGGTCAGCCGCCGCATCGACGCCGCCGTGCGCTCCGGGTCGACGTTGAACACACCCACCACTGCTGCGCTGTGGGCGGATCCGCTCACAGCGCAGCACCTGCCACGAAGGTCAGCGGCGCCGGCGCTTGTGCGGGTGGCGGCGGTTGCGGGCGGCCGGGAGCGCCGGGCGTTCCCGCGGTGCGGGGGCGGACGGTGGGCGGCCCAGGAACATGCACACCACGACGAGCGTGACGTACAGGGCCGGTACCACCGCCCACCACACGCGGGCGTCCGCGACCTCCCGCGGCAGGCGCGGGGCGACCAGGCCGCCCGGGTCGTGCACGACCTCGACGCGGTCGCCGACCGCGCCCTCGCCCGACGGCCAGCCCTCCAGGAGGCCCTCGATCGGGCGGCCGGCGCCGTCGGTCAGGCGGTAGTAGACGTGGCGGACCTTCTGCTGCGGGCCCACCTGTACCTCGGTGACCGTGGCCGTCGTCCGTTCGCCGCGGGTGGCGAGCACCGCCGACCACAGCACGGCCGGGACGAGGAACTGCAGGACCGCCGAGAGCAGGAACGCGAGGAAGCGCAGGCCGTACCGGTCGCCGACCGACGGCAGCAGGACCGCCGACAGGATGAACGTGCCCACCCACAGCACGGCGCCGATGGCGATCGAGTGGCCGGTGCTGATCCCGGCCAGGCGGGTGAGGACCGCGAGCACGGCCGCGGCGGTGAACACCCCGAGGAACACCGCGGCGGCCCTGGTCAGCAGGCCGTGCCGGCGCAGGAACCCCATACCGGCACGGTACGGCGTGGCGTCAATATCATGGCCGGGGTGCACACCGATGACGAACTGGCCGCCCTCGCCCGCGAGCACCTGCCCGCCGACGTCGCCGAGCGGTGGCTGGCGCTGTGCCGGCCGGCCGTGGGGCTCGTCCCGCTGCCGGTCGGCGACGTGCTGACCACCGTGGCCGGGCACCTCGGCGGGGAGCCGGCGCTGCCCGACGACGTGCCGTGGCCGGTGACCGGCGACGGGCGGCCGCTGTACCACCTGGCCACCATCGACTGCGAGGCGGCGGGCCTGCCGGCGCAGGGCCGGCTGGTGTTCTTCGTCGACGAGGCACTGTTCGAGTACGACGTGGCCGACACGGACGACTTGGACGACGACGAGGACGAGCCGCCCGCGCCCGACGCGGCCCGGCTCGTGCACGTGCCGGGCGGGACGCCGGTCCGGCCCCGCGCCACCCCGGCGCGCGGCTACGCCTACGGGCGGACCCGGCTCGGCGCGCGGCCCTGCGCCACCGCCCCGGCCGCCGACCACCCCCTCGTCCGCCGCGAGTTCGGCGACGCGGTGACCGCGCCCGGCCACCCGCTCAACGCTCTCGGGTTCGCCCGGGCCCTGGCCGCCCGGGAGCCCGAGCACCGCGTCGGCGGCCACCCGAGCGCGCTTCGCCGGTCGGTGGCGTACGACGTCGCCGGCGACCCCCTCGACTGGGAGCAGCTGGCCCAGTTCGACCGCAGCGACGCCGACATCGCCTGGCACGGCGACGACGGCGTGCTCCTGCACTGGCTCATGCGCGCCGACGACCTGGCGGCCGCCCGGTTCGACCGCGCGGTGTTCACCCTCCGCCGCCCGTACCGGAACGTCGGGTGAGCGCCCGCTCGCGCGCGGCGCAGGCGCTGCGGGACCATGCCCCCGAGCTGGCCGGCGTGCCGGTCACCGACCTGGGCAGCGGCCTGGACAACACCGCCTTCCTCGCCGGTGACCTGGTCCTGCGCGTCACCGACCACGACACGGTCGTGCGGGAGGCCGCCCTGCTGGGCCTGGTCGCGCCGGCCGTCTGCCTGCCGGTCCCCGCGGTGCGCTTCGCCGACCCGGCCCGCGGCGTCCTGGCCTATCCGCTGCTGCCGGGCCGGCCCCTGCTCGGGCGGCCCGCACCGGACGGGCTGGCGCGGCGGCTGGGGCGGTTCCTGGGCGAGCTGCACGCGATCGAGACGACCGTGGTCCCCGTGGACGGCGCCGACCCCCGCGAGTGGCTGGCCGACCTCGAAGGGCCGGCCGAGCTGCTCGCAGTACTGCTGGGAGATGTCCCCGAACCAGCGCGACGGCTGGTGCTCGCGCATGCCGACCTCGGTGCGGAGCACCTCCTGGAGCGCGACGGGGCGGTCACGGGCGTCATCGACTGGACCGACGCGGCCGTCACCGACCCGGCGCTGGACTTCGCGCGGCTCTACCGCGACTTCGGGCCGGCGTTCCTCGCCGACACGCTCGACGCGTACGGCGGCGAGCCGCCCGCGCCCGAGCGGGTCACGTTCTTCGCGCGGTGCGCGGCGCTGGAGGACCTCGCCTTCGGCGGCGAGCACGCGCGGGCCGCTGAGCGCAGCCTCGCGTGGCTGTTCCCGCAGTCACGCTGACGTCCGCGCGGGTGGACGGTCGCCGGCTGGTTGCCGCGGAGCCGCATCCGCGAGGGTCCTGAGCAGCAGCGGGCTGGCCAGGATGAGCAGGCCCGCGACCGCGATCGCGCCGCGCGGGCCGACGCCGGCGGCGAGCAGCCCGAACAGCGCGCTGAGCACGGCGATCGCGGCGCTGCTGCTGACCGACCAGGCCGACAGCGTCCGGGCGACGCGGTCCTTCGGCGTGTGGTCGAGCCGGTAGGCGGCGACCACCGGGTTGTACAGGCTCATGCTGATGATGATCGCCAGCTCGACGCCGATGACGGTCAGCAGGCCGGCGACGCCGGGCCGCACGAACACCAGCCCGATCAGCCAGACCGCCCGCAGCGCCCCCACCACGCGCAGGATGGGGATGCTGCCGTACCGCGCGACGAGCCGCGGGGCCAGGCGCGACCCGACCAGCCCGCCGAGGCAGGGGGCGGCGAACGCGAGCCCGTACTGCCACGGCGGGAAGCCCAGGTCGCGCAGCATGAGCACGGCCAGCAGCGGCTCGGTGGCCATGATGAGCCCGGCGACGACGAGGTGGTTGAGGTACAGCGCCCGCAGCCCGGGATGGGTGAGCAGGTGCCGCCAGCCGCCGGGTCCCCGCTCGGTGCGCTGCGGACGCTCCTCCACGCCGCCGATCGCCGCGATGCCCAGCGCCGAGAGCAGGTAGCTGCACGCGTCGGCGACCACGGTGACGACCGGCCCGAACAGCCCGATCGCCGCACCGCCGAGCGGCGGCCCGACCGCGATCGAGCTCCACGTCGTCGCCTCGAACCGGGAGCCGGCGGCGACGAGGTGCTCCCGCGGGACGATCGCCTTGAGGAACGCGCCGCTCGCCGCGGTGAACGCGATCTTCGCCGCGGCGATCACGGCGGTGACGGCGAGCAGCTGGGCGAAGCTCAGCCGGCCGAACGCGTACGCGACCGGGATCGACAGCAGCGCCGCGCACCGCACCAGCTCCATCGCGATCATCACGGGCCGCTTGCGGCGGAACTCCACCCACGGCCCGAGCGGCACCGCGAGCAGCGCGCCGACCGCCGGCCCGACCGCGGACAGCGCCGACACCTGCGCCGGCCCGGCGTCGAGCACGAGCACGGCGATGAGCGGCAGCGCGCCGAACGACAGCCCGGAACCGTACGCGCTCACCGCGTACGCCGCCCACAACCACCCGAACCGCCGATCCACGGCAGCGATCTCACCAGGACCGGCACGGCCGAGCAAACAACGCCGGGCGCGGCGAGCCACAACCACCGGTTGTAGGGTGTGGCCGGTGGACCTCGAAGCCGTGCGCACCTTCGTCGCCGCCGCGGACGCCGGCCGGTTCCAGGACGCCGCCGCCGAGCTGGCGATCACGCAGCAGGCCGTCTCCAAGCGCGTCGCCGCCCTGGAGCACGACCTGGACGTGCGCCTGTTCGTCCGCACGGCGCGCGGGGTGCGCCTCACCGTCGACGGCCAGGCCTTCCTGCCGCACGCCCGGGAGTTGCTGCGCGTGGCGCGGCGCGCCGACGCGTCGGTCCGCCCCGGCCGGCGGGCGCTGCGGGTCGACGTCGTCAACCGGCGGACTGCTCCGGCGGTACTGCTGCAGGACTTCCATCGGGAGCACCCTGCGGTCGACCTGGACGTGGTGACGCTCGCCGTCGACGTCGCGGACGCGATCGCCGCCGTGGAGGCCGGCGAGGTCGACGCCACCTTCCACGCGGTCCCCGCGCCGGGGAGCACGCCGCCCGCGATCCGTACCGCCCCGGTCCTCGACGAGCCCCACGAGCTGCTCGTCGGCCCGGCCCACGCGCTCGCCGCGGCGGCGTCCGTCACGCCCGCCGAGCTGGCGGCGCACCACATCTCGATGCCGGGCCTGGCCCGCGACACCGAGTGGGCCGCCTACTACGACGAGCTGGCGGCGGTGTTCGGCCTCACGATCGACGTGGCCGGCCCGGTCTTCGGCAACGAGGCCCAGCTGGCCGACATCGCCGCGTCGCCGACGCTGTCGACGCTGGTGGGGGAGCACTCGCGGTACCTGTGGCCGGACAGCTACGACCTGCGCCGCATCCCGGTCCGCGGGCCGTCGCCGGTCTACCCGTTGTCGGTGATCTGGCGCGCCGACAACCCGCACCCGGGCCTGGCCCGGCTGTGCGCCTTCCTGGCCGCCAGGTGGGCGCCGGCGGCCGCCGACGCCTGGACCCCGACCTGGGCTCACCGGGTCGCGTCGAGGTAGACCTCCACGTCGTACTGCAGGCGGACGGGCTCACCGTTGCTCACCCCGACGAAGACGGGCTCGCCGCTGGGTGTCCGCCCCTGCCGCCACACCTCGTCGCGGGCCGCGTCGCGCGACTCCTTGTGCACCTTGCCGGCCCGGTGCAGGTCGAGCACCTTCTGGGCGGTCGTCCGATCGCTGTCCACCTGCACGCGTATCCGGGGCATCCGATGGCCCTCCTTAACAGCGTTAAGTCTCCTGTACAGTGTAATACATGTCCTCGGTCTGGCTCCGCCCCGATCGCCCGCGCCGCACCGCACCCCTCACCCGGGAGCGCATCGTGCGGGCGGCCCTGACCCTGCTCGACGAGGAGGGCGCCGAGGGCCTGACGATGCGCCGCCTGGCCCAGCGCCTCGCGGTGACGGCGACCGCGCTGTACTGGCACGTGGAGACCAAGGACGACGTCCTGGACCTGGCCGTGGACGAGCTCTTCGGCGAGGTCCCGCTGCCGCCGGCGACGGACGACTGGCGGGCGGACGTCCGCACGCTGATCCGGTCGTGGCGCTCGACGATGCTGGCCCACCCCTGGGCGCCGGCGCTGATCGGGCGCCCGCTGATCGGCCCGAACGTCCTGGCCCGCACCGAGTTCCTGCAGTCGGCCCTGGTCCGCGGCGGCCTGCGGACCCACACGGTGGCGGTGATGACCCGCCTGCTGGCCAACTACGTGATCGGCGCCGCGCTGACGGAGACGACCTGGCGCCGCACGACGGACCCGACGATGCGCGCCGAGACCAGACGCCGCATGGAGTCGTACCCGACCCTGCACGCGACGGGCCACCTGGACGAGACCCGCTGGCCGGACGACGACCTCTTCGACCACGGCCTGACGGCCATCCTGGCCACCGTCGGCTGAACAGCGGGCCGCCGCGTACAGTGCGCGCCGTGGGGGTCGACTGGGTTCCGGCGCGTCCGCGGGCCGGTGCGGACCTCGGCGAGGTCGCCGGGCTGGTCGACGTCCAGGTGCGGTTCGTGCGGCGGCTGATGTTCGGTGCCGGTGACCCCGGGCCGGGGCCCGGCGACGGGCTGCTCGAGCGGCTCGACATTCCCGTCGTGAACCGGCAGTGGCCGAGCTTCCGGGTCGGTGCCGTCGTCCGCAACCCGGTGTTCCCGCCCGAGTGGCGCTCCGCGGCCTGCTCGACGATGCTGCCCGCGGACGCCCGGCGGGTCGTCGGGCGGTGGCGGTGGTGGCACGGGGAGGTCGGCGAGTTCAACCGGGCCGTCCCGGCCGGTTTCAAGACGCACGCGCCCCGACCGGCGGCGGCGAGCGACGCGTGGGTGGAGGACTTCTTCGCGTGGGTCACGCCGTGGCTGGACGAGGAGTACGGCCTCTACGTCTGGTGCTGACGGCGGCCCCAGGCCGACACCATCGGGGACGTGGCGACGTCCAGGGTGCCCGTCGCCAGGTTGGCCAGGTGCTCGTCGATCTCCCCGGCCGTGGCCAGGCCGGCCGCCAGGAGGCGGTCGCGGATCTGGCGGACCGTGGCCTCCTCCAGGCGGACGCAGGCCGGGCCGGTGATCGGGAACGACGCGTCGGCCTCGACGTCCGCCAGGCCGGCCTCGCGGAGCAGGCGGGGCAGCGTGCGGCCGTACGCCAGGTCGACCCCGCGCTCGGCCATCAGCGCGCGGAAGGCGTGCTTGAGCTTGTTCGCCAGGCGCTGGGCCGGGCCGTGCTCGTCCGGGCAGGCCAGGGGCTGCAGCGCCGGGTCGGCCTCCTCCAGCAGCAGCCAGCCGCCGGGGCGCAGCGCCGACACCATGGCGGCGAGGGCCTCCGCGCGCTGCGGGACGTGGACCAGGACCAGGCGCGCGTGCACCAGGTCGAAGCCCGTCGACGGCGGGGGTTCGGCGCCCACGTCGTGGCGGCGGACCGTGTACCCGGCGCCGGCCGGCATCCACGACACGTCGATGTCGGTGGCGAGCACCTCGCCCGCCGGCCCGACCCGGGCGGCCAGCCACGACGGCACGCTGGGACCGCCCGCGCCGACCTCCCAGCACCGCCAGCCCGGCGCGATGCCGAGCGCCTCGACGTGGCGGAACGTGGCCGCGTCGAACAGCGCCGCCAGGGCGTCGAAGCGCTGGCCCGCCTCGGCCTGCCGGTTGTCGAGCAGGTACCCGCCGTCGTCCGTCACGCCCCGCATCATCTCAGGGGTCGAAGAGCTGCCGGTGCGCGCGGCTCCAGGCGATGCGCTGCGCCACCCGGTCCAGCGCGCCGGTCTCCTGCCAGAACAGCTGCGGCTGCCGTGCCTGCGCGGCCAGCCGGCGGGCGCGCAGCAGCACCGCCTCCTGCTGGGCGATGACCTCGTCGACCAGGCCGTCGGTGGTCGTCAGGCCGTACGCCTCCGCGAACCGCTCCAGGCGGCGCCGGCGGTCGGGCGGCCGGGGATGGCGCAGCGACGCCAGGCAGACGGCGTCGTCGCGGAACGGGGCGACGTACTCCAGCGCGTACGCCACGTCGTGGAGGGGCCGCGCCGGCCAGGCGTAGTCCCAGTCCAGGATGCCGACCGGGCGGTCACCCCGCCAGACCAGGTTCCACGGCCCGAAGTCGCCGTGGCAGACGAGGTCGCCGGCGCCGAACGTGCCGTCCGCGGCCGCCCAGCCGGCGGTGGCCGCGGGACGGAACCCCCGGACGGCGTCGTGGTAGTCGCGCAGGAGCCGCGCCATCGCGACCAGTCCGGCGTCCCCGGCGACCCTGGCCCATGCGGTACCGCCGGATTCGCCGTCGATGAAGGACAGCACCTCGCGGCCGTCCGCGTCGATGCCGAGCAGGCGGGGCGAGTGGGGGAACCCGGCCCGCTCCAGGTGCTGGAGCAGCTCGTGGATCGTCGGTGACCAGGGGTGCAGGGGCCGGCGGACGGTGTCGCCGATGCGGACGACCCGGCGGTGCGGGTCGTCCTGCAACACCTCCTCGCCCGTCATCCGGTGACGGGTGCGTCGCGCACCGGCACGGCGTCAGAGCTCCCGGTAGTAGAACGTCACCGGGAACGGCGTGCAGCCCAGGCGCTCGTACAGCGCCCGGGCCGGGGCGTGGAAGGCGTCGGCACCGGTGCCGATCTCCACCACCTCGGCGCCGCGCGAACGCATGTCGGCGAACGCGTGCTCGCACAGGACCGTGCCCGCGCCGTGGCGGCGCTGCCCGGCGGCGACCGCGAGGTGCGAGACCGAGCCGTTCCTGCGGGCCGGGTCGACGCTCCACGCGACGTACCCGGCGAGGGCGCCGTCGACCTCGGCCACCGCCACGTACCTGTGCTGCTCCGGCTCGTGCAGCTGGGCGACCTGCGTGCGGTAGTCGCCCCGCCAGTCGCCGTGCTGGTTGGCGAAGACGACGTCGCCCACGGCGGGCCGGAAGGAGTGCTCGTAGAAGGGCCCGAACGTCTCGATGGTGAGCTCGATGAGCCGGGTCAGGTCATGCGGAAGGAACGAACGAACCAGCATGGAATGGGGCCTTTCGGGCTGAGGGAAGGATGGCCGTTCCCACTCGCGGCCCGTGGTGGCGGCGAGTGGCCCCTCAGTGACGGCTGCGGCCGGCGGCGAAGCATTCCATGCCGCGCAGTCTAGCGGCGCGAGCCGTCCCGAACCTCCGACTTTCCTCCCCGCCCCGCGGCCATCCTGGTCCTGCACCACATCGAGCACGTCGTCGCCGAGATCGCGTACGTTCACCGACTTCAACGCCGTTGCGTTCAGCCGCTCGGCCGGCCGCAACCTAGGTGTTGCGGGGCGGGACGTTGATGACGATGGCGTGGTTCGCCGAAAGGGATGTGCGGTGCCGGGTGGCCATCAGTAGAGTGAGGTCCATGTCGAGCCCCGAGGCATCCACTGCGGGGGCTTTCGGTCACGCCGTCAGCCCCCTGAACCACTGAGGTTCTAGCCTTCTCGCCCAGTTGCTTGACGCATGGGCGGTTGTTCGGGCATCCCATCGGGCTGGCCGCAGTGACGAGACGCCTTCCGTCCGTTTCCTGCCTCGGAGTCCTCGATGCCTCTCGCGCTCTACCTGCTTGCCCTCGCGATCTTTGCCATGGGCACCTCAGAATTCATGCTCGCCGGCCTGGTGCCGGACATCGCCATCAGCCTCAACGTCTCGGTCGGGACCGCCGGACTGCTCACTTCCGCCTTCGCGGTCGGGATGATCGTCGGCGCACCCACCATGGCTGCCTTCGCCCGCCGTTGGCCCGCACGGGCCACGCTCCTCGGTTGCGTGGTGGTCTTCGCCGTTTGTCACGTCGTCGCTGCGATCACCCCGACCTTCTCCGTGCTGTTCGCCACCCGTGTCCTGGCTGCGGTTGCCAACGCCGGATTCCTGGCGGTCGCACTCAGCACCGCGACCCGCCTTGTGGCCCCGGATCAGAAGGGACGTGCCCTGGCGGTGCTTCTATCCGGTACGACGATCGCGACCGTCGCCGGCGTCCCCGCAGGCGCACTGCTCGGCACGGCAATGGGCTGGCGGACCACGTTCTGGGCAGTCGCGCTGCTGTGCGTCCCCGCGGCGGCCGGCATCGTCACCGGGATCCGCACCCGCACGGAACCAGTACCGGAAGGTCCCGACCGTGGCCTTTCTCTGGGATCCGAACTCACCCAGCTTCGAGCACCCCGTTTGTTCATCGCGATGCTGCTCGGGGCGCTGGTCAACGGCGGCACCTTCGCTGCATTCACGTTCCTCGCACCGGTCGTGACAGGGACCGCCGAGCTGGATGAGGCGTGGGTGCCGCTGGCGCTGGTGCTGTTCGGCATTGGGTCTTTCGTTGGAGTCACAGCCGCCGGGCGTCTCTGCGACCAGCACCCTCGCCTGACTCTCGGCGTGGCCTCTCCCATCCTGCTCCTGGGCTGGCTGGCTCTCGCGCTGCTTGCGGGGCACGCTGCGCTGCTACTCATCCTGGTCTTCGTACAGGGGGTCTTGGCATTCGCGGTGGGAAGCACCTTGATCGCACGGGTGCTCTATGCGGCGTCCGAAGCACCCACCATGGGCGGTTCCTATGCAACGGCCGCGCTCAACATCGGGGCCGCCGCCGGCCCGGCGATCGGGGCGGTAGCGCTGGCTGGATCCACTGACCTCGGTCCTGTGTGGGTGGCGGCTGTGCTGACCGGGATCGCGTTGCTCATGTTGTTGCCGTCGCTGCGCCTGATCGCACCGCAGGACCGTCGCATGGAGGTCGTCGGGTGACTCACGCGAATGCTCCGCTGAGCTTGCTCGATGAGTGCTGACGCTTCCGTGTTCGAGGGGTGGCGGCGTGTGCGGCGCTTCGCCGTGCCGCGGGGGATGATCGAGGCCGCCACGGTGCGGCGGTTGGCCGGTGACTGGCGCGGCGCCTGCGCCGTCGCCAACGTCGAGGTGGACGTTGATCTGTCTGCCATCGGCCGCGACCATGCGCGGGCCGTTGCCGAGTCGGTTGAGGACGACCTGCGCCACCTCGCACCGGATCTGCTGCGGTGGCATGTGGACCGGCTCGTGCCCGCTCGACCGCGCCGCGCCGGGAGCCGACCCTGCTCTGCTCCTATCCAGGCGGGCACCTACAGGTCGCACGTCGCTACGGCGGCCCGGGACCGCGTCTGGTACTGCGTTTCGCCGGCCCGGCCGATCCGCTTCGCGGACTGCACGTCAACCGCGAACGTTGGGACACCCGTCGTACCGGTGACCTGTTGGCCCGCCACGGTGGTCGGCTGCCGTTCCTGACTCCCTCGCCGCCGGGGACCGCCGAGGAGATCATCGCCTTGCAGGACGCCGGCGGGTGGCGGAAGGCGTGGCGCCTGGCCGGGTTCGACATCGACGCCCTCGCCGACGCGTCGCCGCACCTGCAAGAACAGGCCCGCCACGGCGACGGTCCGGCACTGACCGCCTGGCTCGACGCCGGTCTTGACCCGCACCTGCGCACGGACCACGGTCGCACCATGCTGCACCTGATCGTCTGGCTGCCCGACCCGGCGCCCCTGCTCGCGCGGCTCCTCGCCGCTGGGCTCGACATCGACGCCCGCGACCAGTACGGGGATACGCCGTTGCGGTACGCCATCACGTCGGGCGGCTCGATCGCCGCGATCCGGGCCCTGGCAGCGGCAGACGCCACCACCGACGGCTGGGAGGAGGCTGCCGAACGGGCCAGCCGGTCGACCGAGTTGCGGTTCCTCAGTGCCCCGCGAAACCCCGGAACAAGGACGCCTGTTCCGAACGACAACTCGTCGCACGCCATGTTCACGGCCGGACGGTACAGCTGACCCCCGCTCCGATACGGGGGTGGGTCGGATGGTTCCGCCGGGCCTGCGCGCCGACGCTGAACGGCGTGAGCATCCGTAGCTGGCACCGGCCGCTCGTCGTCAACGCGGCCCTCATGTTCGGCCTGGCGGTCGTCTCCGCCGGCGCCATGGTCTTCGACGACCGCGTCATCCTTGGCGAGTCGGTGTGGGTGAAGCCGTTGAAGTTCGGGTTCGCCATGGGGGCAAGGCCTGGCGCGGCCAGGCGCTGGTCCGTCCCGACGGGGCGACGCTCGTCGCGTTCGCGGTGGTGGGGGTGCTGACCCTCTCCGCGGCGCTCACTGCACGTCGCTGAGGCGGCCGGTCTCCAGGTGCGCGATGTCGCCGCCGGCGTCGAGCGCCGCTTCGAGCAGCATCGCGAGCGAGGTGCCGAGGACGGGCACGTCGGCCGGGTCGTCGGCGATGCGGTCCTGGGCGAACGAGCCGGGGTCGGCCTCGGCCTCGGCCACCCGGCACACGATCCAGTGTGTCTCGCCCGAGCTGCCGGTCGCCCCCGCGATCGTCCGGCCGTCGGCCAGCTCGACGAGCGTGTCGACGCTGAAGCCGTCGTGGTAGCAATGCCGTCGCTCGGCCACGGGCACCAGCCGCCAGCGGCCGTCGAACAGGGTCGCCGAGCCGATCCGGCTGTACAGCGCCAGCAGGTCGGCCGGGCCCTGATCGCAGTCTTCCGCGGGCGGGGTCGTCTCGTGCTCGCGCACGATCCGCTCGATGACGTCGTCGATCTCGACGGCCGCCGGGGCCAGGTACCACCCGGCGACCGGGCGCAGCGCGCCGTCCGGGTCCTGGGCGACGGCGACGAGCCCGCCGTGCAGGGCCACCGCGCGGTTCGCGCGGGCGACCCGGTCGTTGACGTTGACGATCACCCGCGAGACCGTGGCCGGCACCGAGGTGCTCCTGATGCCGGGGCCGGTGTAGCCGAAGACGTCGCCGGGTGCGATGGTCACGTCGCGCGGCTCGCCGACCGGGAGCTCCAGCATCGGGTTGGGCACGTCGACGCTGACACCCTTGAGGTACGGGTAGAAGCGGGTGACCCAGCCGGTGATCACCTCGCCGCCGTACGCGTCGACCGGGTTGTAGACGCGCCGCCAGAACGCCACGTCCGGCGCGCCGGCGGCGGCCCGCACGAACTCGTCGGCGATCGGCGCGAGCGACCGGCACCACGTCTGCAGCTCGAAGCGCTCGAGGGCGTCGACCCGTTCGCGGATGCGCTTCCAGTCCTCGACGGTACCGCTGAGCGTGACCGACGGGATGCCGCAGACGCACGTCAGCCAGTACGAGAAGTACGGCGAGTGGACGTCCATCAGCACGATGCGCCCGGCGATCCGGTCGGTCTCGGTGCTGGTGGAGAAGTCGCACTCGAACAGGCCGACGTCGTCGAGCTGCTTGCTGAGCCCCTCGACGAGGAACGCCCAGGAGGCGGCGTCGTCAGGCATCGGCCCGTCGACAGGCATGACGAGCCGCCGCCTGCCCTGGTGCCCGACCAGCCGGGGCCGCAGCCGCTCGGCGTGCAGCCGGACGTGCTGGGCGACGCCGCCCGCGATCGTCAGCCACACCGCGTCGGGCGACAGGACGAGGGGCCGGTGCTGGGCGAACGCCTGCGCGACGGCGCTCAGCAGCGGGTGCACCCCGTCGTGGCCGACCACGTCGAGCGCCGGGTCGCCGCCGACCACGAGGGCGTCGGGGAACAGCTCGCCGAGCGGCCGCGTGGGCAGCCGCTCGGCGGTCGGTGCGACATCGTCGACCGGGAATGTCACCATGCCGCGAAGGATAGCGACACCTAGCGAATCCGCCCGGCGGCGTGCTCGGCGACGAGCAGCGCCTGGTCGGTGGTGAGCACGGTCGGCCCGCCGTCGTCGGACCCGGTCACGATGAGCGTCATCACCCGATCGGCGGGCAGCGCGACGCGCAGCTCGAAGCCCTGCGTGGGGCCGGGGCCGCCGGTCAGCAGCACCGCCGGTACACCCGCCGGAGTCCGGACGTCGGCGCATTGCCGCGGCGTCGCGGGCTTGGTCGGCTCGCGGCCCTTCGGCACCTGGGGTGTCGGCAGCGTCGCGCACGACAGCCCCGGCGCGGTCCACGTGTGGGCCATGACGGTGAGCGCGCCGGTCGCCCCGGACACCCGCAGGGTGCCGCTGCCGTGCCAGCCGGGCGGCGACACGTAGTCGATGACCGTGACCCGGATGCCTGGCCCGGGCTCCCAGGTCGCGGCCGGGACGGCGGCGCGCACGGCGTCGTCGAGTGCCGCCGCGAGCTCCCCGGCGCTGACCTCCGCCTCGGCCCGGGTGGCCGAGCGCAGCTCGAACCGGTCGTCCTGCGTCGGTGACGCCTGCGCTGCGGGCGGTGCCCCGGCCGGCGTGGTGGCGCTCGTGAAGACCCCGACGGTGATGCCGGCGGCCGCGACCGCGACCGCGCTCAGTGTGAGTGCCGCGTGCCGGGTGGCCCGCTGGCGCCGGTCGCGCCGGACCAGGGCGCGCGTGTCGATGGAGGTCTCCGGAGGTGTACCGATGAGCTCGTCGAACAGCTGGTGCATGGGTTCCCCTTCGAGGTGGTCGTTCACGGCGTCACCCGCGCGGCCCGCAGCTGCTCCAGGGCCCGGGCGGCCTGGCTCTTGACGGTGCCGGGCGCGATGCCGAGGATGTCGGCGGTCTCCTCGACGGAGTGGTCGAGGTAGAACCGCAGGATGAGCACGGCCCGCTGCCGCGGCCCGAGCGAGCGCAGCAGGTCGGCGAGGGGCAGCCGATCGACGATCCGGTCTTCCATCCGGTACTGCGGGGAGGGCGGATCGGCATCGACCCGCTCGCGCCGCCGCCACCCTCGCCGCCGCTCGTTGAGCCAGCAGCGCGCGAGCACCTTCTGCGCGTAGGCGTCGGCGTTGCCGGCCAGCCGCACCTTCCCCCAGTGCCGGTGCAGCCGGATGACGGCCTCGGACACGAGATCGTCGGCGAGGTGCCAGTCCCCGCACATCAGGTAGGCCCCGCGCCGCCACCGTTCGAGCCGCCCGGCAACGAACGCGTGAAACTCGTCATCAATCTCGGCCAAGGCGCCTCCCACCGTCCGGGCGTTCCGCTCTCTCACCCGATACGACCGGCGCACCCCGGCTCCGGGGTTGCATGCGACGACGGGCCGTCACACAGCCGGGCGGCGGGTGCCGTGTTCGTCGAAGCGGTGGACGCGGTGCTCCGGGACCGTGACGCGGACCTTGTCGCCCGGGCCGGGCCAGTGGTCGCCCGGGCGTTGCTGGAAGACGAAGTCGCCCGCCGGGGAGTGGCACAGGACGTCCTGGCCCGAGCCCGTGTACGCGCACACGTCCACCACGCCCTCGGTGACGATGCCCTGCGGCGCCTCGTCCGCGCTGAGCAGGCGGGCCTCCGGCGGGCGCCAGCCGTAGCGGCCGCCGGCCGGGTCGGTGAACAGGTTCATCGGCGGGGCGCCGACGAAGCGGGCGACGAACTCCGTGGCCGGGCGTTCGTACAGGTCGCGGGGAGTGCCGGTCTGGACCGTGCGGCCGTCGCGGAGCACCACCAGGTCCGTGGCCATCGACAGGGCCTCGTGCTGGTCGTGGGTCACCAGGACCACCGTGCAGCCGATGTCGCGGTACAGGCGCAGCAGTTCGGCGCGGGCGTCACCGCGCAGCTGGGCGTCCAGGGCGGACAGCGGCTCGTCCAGCAGGAGTACCGCCGGGCGCCGCACGATCGCGCGGGCCAGGGCGACCCGCTGCCGCTGGCCGCCGCTGAGCTGGGCCGGCCTGCGGTGCAGCAGGGCGCCCAGGCCCAGACGGTCGGCGACCTCGTGCACGCGCCGGTCGATCTCGCGGCGGGTCGGGCCGTGGCGGCGGTCGTGGCGGGCCTCCAGGCGCATGCCGAAGGAGATGTTGCCGGCGACGGTCATGTGGGGGTACAGCGCGTAGTCCTGGAACACCATCGCGACCTGGCCGTCGACGGTGAACGTGCCGGCGGCCGGCGGCTCCAGGCCGGACACCACCCGCAGCAGGGTCGACTTGCCGCAGCCGGAGGGGCCGACGACCGCGGTGAACGAGCCGGCGCGGATGTGCAGGTCGACGGCGTCCAGGGCGGTGACCCGGCCGTAGCGCACGGTGAGCCCGCTGAGCTCGATCATCGCAGTCCCGTCTGGAGGAAGGCGTCGGTGATGCGCCGTGCGGCCACGGCGTAGACGAGCAGGATCGGCAGGCTGGTGAGGGTGGCCGCGGCGAGCAGCCCGCCGTAGTCGCTGCCCTCCGCGGTCTGGAACTGGGTCAGGCCGATCTGCACCGTCGTGTCGGCGGAGCGCGGCGCGATGAGCAGCGGCCAGAGGTACTCGTTCCAGGTGCTGATGAACACGAGGATCGCCACCGCCGCGATCGCCGGGCGCAGGGCGGGCAGCACGATGTGCCAGAGCAGCTCGAACGGGCGGGCGCCGTCGAGGCGGGCCGCGGCGACCACCGACGGCGGGACCGCCCGGACGTGCTGGACGAGCACCAGCACCGCCAGGGCCGACGCGCCGAGCTGCGGCACGATCAGGCCGAGGTCCGTGTTGCGCCAGCCGAGGCGGGCGGCGAGCAGGAACTGCGGGATGATGAGCGCCTGCGGCGGGATGGCCAGGGACACCGACAGCAGCCCGAGGACGAGCCCGCGCGGCACCGCGAGATGCACCAGCGCGAACGCGGCGAGGACGGCGATCACGACCTGCCCGGCGGCGACGCCGGCCGCCATCGTGAGCGTGTTCTCCAGCAGGGTCGCGATCGGCCAGTCGGCCAGCGCGTGGCGGTAGTGCTCGACGGACGGCGTGAATCCCCCGAGACCGAAGATCTCGTTGGCCGGCTTCAGCGACGACAGCAGCGCCCACAGCGCTGGGAACAGCATCGCCAGCACCGTGCCGGCCAGCACCGCATGCCAGCCGACGACCGCGATCCTAGGTCGCATGACGCCTCCGCAGTACCGCGGCCGCGCCCGCCACCACCGCGAAGCCGGCCAGGACGAGCACCGACGCCGCCGAGGCGGCACCCGTGTCGAAGAAGTCGAACGCGAGCGTGTAGACGCGGTAGTAGATGGTGTCGGTGACGCCGTCCGGGCCGCCCTGCGTCAGCACGGCGACGTTGGTGAACGACCACTGCCCGGCGAGCACGACGCTGAGCAGCCCGAGCAGGACCGTCGTGCGCACCAGCTGCGGCGCGACGACGAACGTCACCACCTCCGCCGGGCGGGCACCCTCGAGACGGGCCGCCTCGATCGTGCGCCGGTCGAGGGTGGCCAGCGCCGCGCTGTACAGCAGCATGTTGAACGCCACCACACGCGCGGCGGTGACGGCGACGAGCACCGGCAGCGCCGTCGCCGGGTCACCGAGCCAGTTCACGGGCGGCAGGCCGGCGACGCCGAGCGCCGCGTTGGCCAGGCCGCCCAGCGGGTTGAGCAGGAACCGCCACGACACGGCCAGCGCGACGGGTGCCATCATCGCCGGCACGAACAGCAGCGAGCGGTACACGTGCCCGGCCCGGCCCGGCCGCAGCCACAGCATGACCGCGAGGACCAGCGGCACGACGGTGGCGAACGGGAGCAGGGCCAGCGCGTACAGCAGGGTCTGCACCACGGCCCGGCCGAACTCCGGCTCGTCGATCAGGCGCCGGAAGTTGTCCAGCCCGACGAAGCCGGCGGCCGGGCCGGTGAGGTTCCAGTCCATGAGCGACAGCACGACGGTGGCGACGGCCGGCCCGTAGATCCACACGCCGAGGGCGAGCAGCAGCGGGGAGAGGTACCACCAGCCCTTCATCGCCCGACCAGGTCGCGGATGCGCTCGGCGACCTTGTGCAGCGTCGCGTCGGCGTCGGCTCCCCGCAGTACCACCGGAGCGATCGCGTCGTCCTGGAGCAGGACGGTGGCCTGGTTGGCGCGCGGGCCGGGGAACGAGCGGTAGGGCCGCATCGCGTCCAGCTGGCGGATCGTGGGCACCAGCAGCGGGTTCTGCCGCAGGTGCTCGGCGAGCGCGCCGGTCACCAGCTGCGCCCGCAGCGGGAGGTAGCCGATCTTCGTGGTGATCAGGGAGTAGCCCTCGTCGCCGGTGAGGAACTTGACGAACTGCCACGCCGCGCGCTGCTTGGCAGGGTCGCTGCTGAGCACGATGAGCGCCGCCCCGGAGTGCGTCGGGCGCGCCGGACCTGCGCCAAAACTGGGGAACGCGGCACTGCGCAGCTCGAACTTGCCCTTCGCGGCGGCCTGGAGGTTGCCCAGCACGGCGGTGCTGACGACGAGCATGCCGAGCTGGCCGGCGGAGAACGCGGCGAGGGCGTCCTCGGTGGCGACCGCGGGCTGCAGCTTGTCGGTGGTGAGCCGCTGGATCTGCCGGATGCCGGCGACGGCCTCGGGCGAGTCGATCGCGACCTTGCCGGCGCCGTCGAGCAGGCCCCCGCCGGCGCTGTTCAGGACGGACTGGGTGAGGTAGTCGGACTTCGACGAGTCGACGATGCCGAAGTACACGCCGTGGTGGCCGGCGCGGGTGATGGCCTGCGCGGCCGCGCGGACCTCGTCCATCGTGTCCGGCGGGTCGGCCGGGTCGAGCCCGGCGGCCCGGAACAGGTCGGCGTTGTAGAACATGGTGGGGATCGAGATCGTGTAGGGCAGCGCGTGGACGGCGCCCTGGTACCGGCCGGTCTCCACCGGGCCGGGGGTGATGCCCTCGACGTGCGGGCGCCACTCGGCGCCGGCGATCGACTCCAGCGACCGGGTCGGCAGCGTCTGGAACGCCTCGGCGAGCTTGCTGTAGCCGATCTGCACCACGTCGGGCGCGTCGCCGGCCGCCACGGCCGCCTTGGTCTTGGTCAGCACGTCGGCGACCGGGACGGCCTCCGGGCGGACGGTGATCTCCGGGTGTACCGCGGCGAAGCGGTCCAGCAGTGCCTGCGTGCCCGTGCCGGCCGCGCCCTGGGTGCCGTAGTTGTAGGAGCTGAACGTGATGGTGACGGTGCCGGCGGGGTCGCCCGCCGGTTCGGCGGCGCAGGCGGAGAGCAGCAGGACCGCCAGGCTGGTCCGGATGATGCGGTACATCAGAGCACCTCTCGCTGGTCGACGGTGGCGATCGTGACGGGCCCGGCGAAGACCTCGGCGGCGCGGCGGCGGTGCCACTCGTGCTCGGCCGGGTCCGGGCCCGCGAAATGGGTGAGGACGAGCGCGCCGGCGCCGGCGTCCCGGGCCGCCTCGGCGGCGTCGCGGGAGCTGAGGTGGCCGTGCCCGCTGGTGTCGGTCTCGCGCAGCGTGCACTCGGCGAGCAGCACGTCGGCGCCGCGCGCGAGCTCCGGCAGCGCCGGGGTCACGCCGGTGTCGCCGGTGTAGACGAGGCTGCGCCCGCCGGCCTCGACGCGGATCCCGCAGTTGGGCGCGGCGTGGCGCAGCAGCGCGGTGCGCAGCGTCGCGGCGCCGACGTGGTGCACCTCGCCGGGCCGGTACTCGATCACCTCGAAGGCGAGGTCGAAGGCGCGGTCGAGGTCGGGGTGGGTGACGACGGGGAAGAGCGCGGCGTACCGGTCGAGCACCGCCCGCGCGCCGGCCGGGACGAACAGCGGCAAGCGCTCGCCGCGGCGCAGCAGCATCTTGCCGATCGGGAGCACGTCCAGGACGTGGTCGGTGTGCAGGTGGCTGACGAAGACCGCGTCGAGGCCGTCGTCGAGGTGCCGGCTCAGCTGTACCGCGGTGCCGGGCCCGGCGTCGAGCAGGATGCGCGCGGAGCCGGTCTCGACGAGGTAGCCGGAGCTGGCCTGCCCGTCCGCGGGCATGCCGGCGAGCCGGCCGAGAGGGAGGAGTCGCACGGCACCATGCTGGCGAGGCGCCGACGGGCCGATCAATGAGCGGATCCGGAACGATCGATTCGTGAGGCCGATCGATGTGCGGGCGCACTATGCGCCCCGGCGGGCCTCCGCGGCAAGCTCGGTGAGCTGCTCGACCAGGGTGTTCACCGAGGGTTCGTCCCCCCGGCGGTGCCAGGCAACGTGAATCTCCAGTGATGGTTCGGTCGGCGTGAGGCGCAACACGTGCATCCCGCTGGCCCGGTGCTGCTCGCCGCGGATCGCCGAGCTGAACCCGATCGCGTCCGCCACCTCCAGCTCCAGCAGGTAGCTCGACAGGTCGCTGAGCCCGCGCGCCGGGGTCAGCCGCACTCCGTGCCGGGCCGCCTCGGCCAGCAGCACCTCCTCGATCCGGGTGCCGCCGCCCTGGTAGCCGGTGATGTACCGCTGCCCGGCGATCTCGCCGTAGCTCACCGTGGCCTGCCCGGCGAGCGCGTGCCCGGCCCGTACGGTGGCCACGACCGGGACGTCGAGCAGGTGCCGGGCGGCGAGGTCGGGGTGCTCGATCGGCCCGTAGACGAGCCCGACGTCGAGGTCGCCGCGGGCCAGCGCGGCCAGCTGGTCGGGCGTGCCCATCTCCCGCAGCAGCAGCCCCGGGTGCGGCTCCTCGCGCCGCAGCCGCTCCAGCAGCGGCAGGATCAGCAGGCGGCTTCCCGGGTAGTTGGTGGCCACCCGCAGCGCGCCGGCTCCGGCCGCGGCCACCTGCCGGGCGACCCGCACCGCGCGGTCGACGTCGGCGAAGACCCGCTCCACCTCGCGCAGGAACGCCTCCCCGGCGTCGGTCAGCCACACCCGGCGCGACGAGCGGTGCACGAGGCGCACCCCGACCTCGGCCTCCAGGCGCTGCAGCTGCTGGCTGACCGACGGCTGGGCCAGGAACAGCCGGCGGGCGGCCCGCCCGAAGTGCCGCTCCTCGGCGATGGCCCGGAAGATCTCGAGCTGCCGCAGCTCCATGCGGTTTCGCCTTTCGCGCAACCGATGGTTGCGATAGGTTGGGGGCATGACTGGAAACCTGCCCCCAGTAGTGTCGCGGGAGGAGTGGCTCGCCGCCCGCAGGGAGCTGCTGGCGAAAGAGAAGGCCCTGACGAAGGCCCGCGACGCGCTCAACGCCGACCGCCGCCGGCTGCCGATGGTCCGCGTCGACAAGCCGTACACCTTCGAGGGTCCCGCCGGCCCGGTCGGCCTGGCGGACCTGTTCGACGGCCGGGCGCAGCTCGTCGTGCACCACTTCATGTTCGCCCCGGACTGGGACGCCGCCTGCGCGAGCTGCTCGTCGGCCGCCGACGGCATCGCCGGCCTGCGGCAGCTGCACGCGCGCGGCACCACGCTCGTCGCGGTGTCCCGCGCGCCCTACGCGAAGCTCGCCGCGTTCCGGGAGCGGATGGGATGGACGTTCCCGTGGTACTCCTCGTACGGCAGCGACTTCAACTACGACCACCACGCCACCCTCGACGACCGGGTCGCCCCGGTGCTGCTGCACTTCCGCACCGAGGCCGAGCTGCGCGAGCACGGCGTGCCGTGGACCGGCGGCCCGTGGACGCCCGGCATGAACGGCGCGGAGATGCCCGGCATCAGCGCGTTCCTGCGCGTGGGTGACGAGGTCTTCCACACGTACTCCACGTTCGGCCGCGGCATCGAGGAGTTCCACAACGGCTACCGGTACCTCGACCTCACCGCGCTGGGCCGCCAGGAGCCGTGGGAGGAGCCGAAGGGCCGCGCCGAACCCCTCGGGATGCAGGTCGGCGGCCCGGGCATGCGCCTGCCGGACGAGTACTGAGGAGCACTGAGGGGCTCTACAGCCCGCACTCGGTGTCGGAGCTGCCGGGGTTGGCGTCGGCGAGGCGGTCGAGCGCCCGGGCGACCGAGCGCAGCTCGGCCGGGCTCAGGTGGTCGGCGAAGAAGGCCGCGACGACGCCGTCGACGAGCGGCCGCGCGGCGGCGAGCGCGTCGCGGCCGGCCGGCGTGAGCTCCGCCCAGGTGGCGCGCCGGTCGGTCGGCGGTGTCGCCCGGGTCACCCAGCCGTCCTTGGTCTCCAGCTTGGTCACGAGCCGGGTGGCGCCGCTGCGCGAGATCATCAGCTCCGCCGCGAGCGGCGCCATCCGCAGCCGCCCGCCGGCCCGGTCGAGCGCGGCGAGCACCTCGTGCTCGAAGTACGTCATCCCGGCGCCGGCCCGCAGCCGGTTGTTCAGGTGCGCGAACAGCAGCGAGTCGGCCCGCCAGACCGCGCGCCACGCCTCGAGCTGCTCCTCGCTCGCCACGCTGTGCAGTGTACGGGCGAACGGTTGACGCGTGAACTCTGCCCGGTTAGCGTGCACACATGAACGGTTCACACGTGAACTATCCGCTCGTCTCCGTCATCGACTACCCGGTCGACGGCCCGGCCGCCCAGTCCTCGGTCGTCGAGGCGTTCGCCGCGATCCAGGAGCAGTGGGTCCGCCACCACCGGGGCTACCGGTCCGCGCGGTTCCTGGCCAGCACCGGCGGCGACCGCGTCTGCGCCCTCGTGCACTGGGACAGCGAGGCCGACCTGCGCGCCTTCGAGGCGGCCACCGACACCGCCGGGCTCGACGCCGCCATCGCCCGCGCCCTCGGCGGGCTCACCGGCGTCGGGGCGCCGCGGCTGACCCGCTACCGGGTGGTGCGCGAGGTCCTCCCCGTGCGCGACGCCGGCTGACCGGGGGCGCCGCCATGGACATCGGCATCGGCCTTCCCGGCCACGCACCCTGGACCGACGGGCGGCAGCTCGTGGAGTGGGCGCGCCGCGCCGAGGCCCGCGGGTTCTCCAGCGTCGCGGTGAGCGACCGGCTGTGCTGGTCGACGCCGGAGCCGCTGGTCACCCTCGCGGCCGCCGCCGGCGCCACGCGCCGCATCCGGCTGCTCACCAGCGTGCTGCTGGCCCCGCTGCACACCAACCACCTGCTGTTCGCCAAGGCGGTGGCGACCCTCGACCATCTCGCCGGACCCGGCCGGCTGCAGCTCGGCCTGGCCGCCGGCTTCCGGGCGGACGACTTCACCGCGAGCGGCGTCGACTACGCCGGGCGCGGCCAGGCCTTCACCGCGCTGCTGGAGCGGCTGCGCGACACCGGCGCGCCCGGACTGCGGCCGGCCACCCCCGGCGGGACGGCCCTGCTGTTCGGTGGCACCTCCCGCGCCGCCCTGCGCCGCATCGCGAGCCGCGGCACCGGCTGGCTGGCCGGCACGGCCACCGTCGAGGACCTGGACGACTTCCTGCCGCAACTGCACGCGGCGTGGGCCGCGGCCGGTCGTGACGGCGCGCCCCGGGTCGTCGTGTCGGCGATGTACGCCCTCGGCCCGCACGCCGCGGCGTCGGTGGCCAGCGCCATCGGCCCGTACTACGCCTTCGCCGGCGAGGAGTGGGCCCGCGCGGGCATCGCCGCCGCGTGCACGTCGGCGGAGCAGATCACCGAGCTCGTCGAGGCGTTCGAACGGGCCGGCTGCGACGAGCTGATCCTCACCGGCAACGACCCCGACCCGGCCCAGGTGGACCTGCTCGCGGAGGCGCTGGGCCGCTGAGCGCCATGCTGGGCGGCGGCGGTTTCACCACTGATCCGGCCGGAGAGGGCGGGTACGTCGTCTACCGCAGCCGCGACGCGCGGCTGGGCAACCGCCCCGCCCGCCGCGGCTGGGAGCGCGTCTTACCCGGCGCCGGGTGGCCGATCAGGGACAGTTGGCATCCGATCACGGGCGCCGGTCTCTACGGTGCCGGGCATGGGACGCGTGCTGTGGTGCCTGGTGCTGATCGCCGCTGGGGTGCTCGTCGCGCCGGCAGCCGCCGGAGCGGACCCGGCCCAGCTGGCCGGTGCCACGGTCGAGGCGCCGTTCGACGGCAACATGCAGTACATCGGCCGCTTCGGCTTCGCCAACAACGTCGTGGTGACCGCGTTCGACGACGACACGGTCGAGGTCGACGACGTGCATCCGCTCGCGATCAGCGGGGACTGCTGGTACCCGGACGCCGCCGATCACACCCGGGCGCGGTGCGCGGCCCACTTCGACCTCACCATCGCGCCGGGCGAGGGCGACGACGTGGTCACCATCGCCGGCGACACGCAGAACTGGCGGCTCGACCTCGGCCCCGGGGCCGACCGGGCCGACGTGACCGGCGCCAACCCCGAGTCCGGCTCCCTGGTGCAGCTCAACGGCGGCACCGGCGACGACGTGGTGCTCACCCGGTCGACGCCGCTGGAATTCGACGGGCAGGGCGGCACCGACACGGTCAGCTACGCGACGTCGCCGGCGCCGTTCGCCAAGTGCGACACCGCGGCCGAGGGCGTGACGGTCGACCTCGGCGCGGGCGTCGGCGGCCCGAGCGGCGACGACGCCTACGAGTCGGTCGAGAACGCCGTCGGCAGCTGCATGCGCGACACCCTCACCGGCGACGGCGGGGCGAACCGGCTCGAGGGCGGCGCCGGCGACGACGTGCTCGACGGCGCGGGCGGCAACGACACCGTCATCGGCGGCGCCGGATCCGACGAGCTGCACGGCGGCGCCGGCACCGACACCGCGAGCTACGCGGGTCACACCCAGGCGGTCACGGCCGACCTCGACGGCGTCGCCGACGACGGCGCGCCGGGCGAGAACGACCTCGTCGCCACCGACGTCGAGAACCTCTCCGGCGGCACCGGGGCCGACACCCTCACCGGCGACAGCGGCGCGAACCGGCTCACCGGCGATACCTGCCTCGGCGTGGTCCTCTGCGCCGGCCAGGGCGACGTCCTCAACGGCGGCGCCGGCGCGGACGTCCTGCTGGGCGGCTTCGGTGACGACACCCTCTCGGGCGGCCCCGGCAACGACACCCTGACCGCCGGCCCGGGCGACGACACGCTCAATGGCGACGGCGGCTTCGACGACCTGGACGGCGGGTCCGGCACCGACTCGTGCAGCGCCGGCCTGGGCGGCGGCACCACGACCAACTGCGAGTGACTATCCGCAGCAGCTCAAGCCGTTCGCCGTGACCGGCCGGTGCGCGCGCCTGGTGACCACGCGGGTGCCGTCGCTCGCCGGGGACGGCGGCGTGCTCGTCCCGGTCGAGCGGATGTCGGCCGAGCAGGCGCGGCTGCTGACGGCCGGGCTGCCGCCGGTGCCGGCCGCCGTGACGCAGGGGCTGCTGGCGGAGACCCGGCGCTGGCCGTTGCTGCTGCGGCTGCTGAACAAGATCCTTGCCGACCAGGTGCGCGCCGGCGCCCGGGTGGCGGAGGTGGCGGCCGAGCTGCTGGTGCGGCTGTGGGCCGGCGGTGCGCTCGGCGACCCTCGCCGTCTGCGGCAGCGCCGGCGTGCACCTGCTCGGGCTCTACGTCTAGCGGGTCAGCGCGGACAGCGTGGCGACCAGGTCGGCCGGGGTGGGCTGGGCCGCCATGTCGGCCTGCTGGGCGCGGGCGGCCGCCGCGAACGACGGGTCGCTCAGCAGCGCCTTCACCGACGTACGGATCGTCTCCTCCGTGGCCTCGTGGCCCTCCACGTGCAGGCCCGCGCCCGCGGCGGCCACCCGCGCCGCCGAGGCCGACTGCTCGGCGGCGAACGTCGCCACCAGCTGGGGGACGCCCGCCCACAGCGACGTCAGCGTGCTCCCGCCCCCACCGTGGTGGATGACCGCGGCGCAGGTCGGCAGCAGCAGCCGGAGCGGGACGTGCTCGGCCACCCGGACCCCCGGGGGCACCGTGCCCAGGGCGGCCACGTCCTCGCGGGTCGCGGTCACCACCAGGTC